>CAZIUL010000021.1:0-69437 GCA_964542475.1 uncultured Phycisphaerales bacterium
CCGGGCTCCCTGGCGGAGCGAGGGTGTTGAAAACGTACTTCAAGTTCTAGGAAGATTCAGGAAGAGAAAGAAAGAAAAAGAGAACCACGGATAAACACGGATAACTTCCGGTGTTTGGAGGGCGGCAGTCTCTTGCCGCCTCTTCTCTTCCGGTGTCGACAAAGCGACGCCCTCCATGCCGCCCCTTCCGGTCGGGAAGGAACCCGACCCTCCATTTGTCCCGTCTATGCAAAGTGTTCTTCCGCCGACACAATGAATGGCGGCCACACATGACATTGGATGGTGTCACGCCCGTAAAACGTAAATGGATGATGCCTCTGATGAACTACTTTCATGCATCTGGGCTGACCTACTGGGATGGATCGAAGCACAAGCTGCGGCAATAGAAAGTGGACCGATGAAATCTCCGGCCCCTGGACAGGCAGGTCAAGAAACCGTCAACCGTCCTCAAACTGTATTGTCAATCACGTGACGGAGGATCCGGGCGACTACAGGGCTTGGTTCGTGGTCTTCAGTTCGACCTGGGGACAGCTGCTTTTGAACTCCCCATCTTCAATCCTCATTTTCCCCCTTCCGCAACCCATTTCTCCCATTTGCGGATGGCTTTTTCCCTTTGGGACACGGGCCCTCGCACATCAAAATCAAGATCGTTCTGCCCGGTCATGCGGACAAGCTGCCTGAGAGCCTCGTCACGAACCGTAACATCAGGGTCTCTCAGCACCTTGATGAGATGAGGAACCGCATCGGAATACAGAAACTCCCCCACGGTCTGAATGGCCCCAACCTGCACGAACTGGTCCGGATCCTCTATTAACGGCAGAACCAGGGGCAGCGCTTCCTTGATCCTCTCATCAAGCACCTGGTACACGGCTTCGAAACGCTCCCCGTCATCATCAGAGGTCAGCTTATCTTTGATCTTGAGCAGTGCGGCAGACTCTTTTGGGGGTTCCGAAAAGCTCCCCCCCGCCCCAAAACCGCCCTCAGCAACAAGGGATGTCCCGCTGTCAATAAGATTTTTCAGCTTCCCGAACTTGAGCTCGAGCGCTGAGAGCTGTTTTGCGAAAGCACCGAACCCTTTTTCGAAAGCCCTCAGCGTGGCGGTAAACTCGTCCTGTTTCAGAGCAAACTTGTCCAGGCGCTCCCTGGCATTTGTAACGGACTGAAAATTCTTGGTCATATTATCGGTCTCAGCGCCAAGCCCCTGAAGATCACCACGTATCACGAGGACCTCTGATTCGAGGTTCGACAACCCGGTCACCGAGACATCAAGTTTTTTGCCGAGCTCCCGTACCTCTCCTTTCAATTCCTCAATCGCGCCCCCCAAACCCGCGATCTCTTCCTGGGACAAATCAAAAGCCTGGGTTGTGACGTATTTCACCTCTTCGTTCTTGAAATTCGCTGAAATCATAAGGTAGATCACTACCCCCAGAAGCACAATGACAACGAAAAAAAGGTAAGTGAACATGCCCCCGCCCGGCTGAGACACCGGCCTTTCTTTGATTCCCTGCAGAGGGTTGCAGTTGTTGCAGTAGATTTTCCCCTTCAAGGTAACGGCCTTGTTGTCCTTGATATCCTGAAGAGGGATACTCTCGTTGCATTCATCACAGAAATAAATCTTCATCACGCCTCCCGCTGGGCAAAGTATGACCTCTGAATCGAGGGCCCACGATAACCTTGTATTTGTTTATATCATATGCATGGAGGAAGAAACCATGCAATTCAGATTTTCGAAAAAGCATTCGCTTTTTTCACCGATTCCGCCGGCTAAACCAAGTAATCAACGATCAGACACAGCTGAAACAGCAAAGCAAGGCCAACAGCAACGAAAACCAGGACATTGTATCGTGTTATTCCGTTGCTTTTCTCCGTGCTCTCGCTGGTCTCGGAAATAGAGGCTGCTGCCGTTGAAACTGTTATACTTCCACATCCAGGGCAAAGGAGGTCGGCGCTGCTGGTCAGAATCGAGCAGGCGGGGCATTTCAATGATCCAACCGTATCCTGGCTGCTCTTGCAGGCCGGGCATTTGGACAGATCGAAGGGAATCATGCTGTCGCAATGCGGGCAGCTCTTTACCCGTTCTGTTTCTCGCTCTTCAGTCAAGGCACGCTCCCACCGAAAGAATCATCTTGTAGGGCAATGCTGCAATTGTAATACCTGAATCTTGTACGGGGTTTGTCAACGTACACGATTCAAATCGATATTATCACCCTGCCCGGCAAAAGCAAGATGCCGCAAAACAACCTGTCAGGATAAATCTCTACCGTGCCGCGAGGTTTCCGGTAAACGATTGGTCGCTGTTCTTGTTCTCCCACCAGTCGAACCATCTTCTGGTCGATGCGAAGCGCTCCTCTTCCGGGCCGTCAAACGAATACCCGAAACTCTCGCCCGTCTTCCTGTTCAGCACCTCGAAACAGCCGCGCCTGATGCTCAATTCCGGGTCGTTGAGACCTTCGATGATGATCGGTATGGTGTCCCAGGCGCCTATCTCGAACACGGCTCGTGCCACCTCGAACCTGACATACCGATTCTGATCGTCGGTCATGCTCAAGAGAACATCCAGCGCTTCGTTTGCTCTAAGCTGTCCGAGAACATAAGCTGCCGAACATTTGAGTTTGGGATTATCGCTTTCAAGGCATTCAAGCATCTGTTCGACCGCGAACTTGTCATAGGCCACAAGCAACTGAAGGTCGGCGTAGAGCTCATTTCCCGTCTCGTATGGAAGGCGGGCGACTATCTTGTCTACCGATCTGGACAGGTAGAGTTCGCCGTTACCAGGACCTTCGACGCGTTCCGTCACGCAAGCCGGAAAGCAAACAAACAAAAAAAGCACACCGAGAGTGATAATACCGAACTTCATTTTCAGCAACCTCCATACAAGGAACGGTCGTGCATGGCGCACAAATCCACGGCAAATCCCCAAAACACACCCCATCAGATTGCATACATCTCTTCCTGTTCAATATCGGCAATCAGCATGCAGCTACTGCATAAAAATCTCTGTGGACTATTGAACGAACCAACGCTTTATTATTTATTGAGAGGTTTGTGAATGTGACAACCGGTTTCAACCGGGCTCGAATGGTTGTTTACCAAAGCTGAGGTATCTATGAATTTCTATAAGTTATTGTACGTTTTGCCTATGCAGACGGAAGGCGGAGCGCCGGCCGGTGATGCTGGAAGCGCTACAGGCGGGAGCGGCTCTTTTCTCTTCGTCATGCTTGGAATGATCGTTATCTTCTACTTTCTCCTCATCAGGCCCCAGATGAGAGATCAGAAAAGACGCAAAGAGATGATCGCTGCCATCAAAAAGCACGATCGAGTAGTGACGAACGGCGGAATCCACGGGGTGGTCGCATCGGTTTCTGATAACGAGGTGGTACTGAAGGTCGACGAAAGCAACAACGTCCGGATCAAGTTTTCCCGCTCATCCATTGGTACCATTCTGGAACCTACACCGGCTGATCAGTCATAACAGCTCTTGTTTCACGGAAAGTTTTACGGGTCCCGTAACCGGCTTCCTTCCTTTTCGTCAAAAGATGCGTCATGGCATCAGGAACATCATCCGGGCAGTAAAACCACATGAAACCACGCGATCTGGGAAAGCATGGAGAGCTTGTAGCGCGCGACCATCTCCTTTCAAAGGGCTACGAGATAGTGGCCACGAACTACTTTTGCAGGTATGGCGAGCTTGACATCGTGGCGCGCGACCAGGAATCCTTGGTTTTTGTCGAAGTCAAGTGTCGCAAAACTCTATCCGGTCTCGAACAAGCGATAGGACCCAAGAAAATAAGTTCTTTGCGTTTTTCAGCCCGATCCTTCATGCAACATACCGGGCTGGAAGACGAGAGCTTCAGGTTCCTGGTCCTGTTCGTTTGCATTTCCAATGAAAAACACGGCCTTTGTTCCATCGAAGCGATTGAAGATCCATTTTAATCCCCATGTTTAACGCGCTTATTTCATACTCTTCGTCGCGAGGTGCAGTAAACTGTGATGTGGCAAGGCGCATGTCAGGAGACGACCGCAGGCCTGTTCTTATAGCATGAAACGCAGCATGAGTGCAGGTTACGGTGCCGCAGCAGATGTGGATAAAAGACGCGGTTTAATCCTCTGAACCTCAACCCTCTGAACCTTAACCCTCTGAACCTTGCAATTCCCGAATCATCATGTATATTGGCGTTCAATTCGATTTGCATTATGCCGATAATAATAGGAACTTAAGCATAAACTGTTTGGAGGGCTGCAACTTACACAGCCGGTCAAAAACGAGCTGGTGGGGCTGCTTGCCCATGTCGGATTTTTTGCGTTCAAATGGCCAGAATCTTTAACCTTACTTTTTCACTTCGTAAAGTCCTCCTGGTGACTTTCGAGACGATCCTGCTGGCATCGGTGCTTCTGCCTATTTCGGACTTCGGATCGTTCATCAAGCTGATCAACGACCAAACGGTCATTGTAAACGAGCAGCCCCTTGGCGGTTTGAACCTCCTGGTTTTCCTCTCGCTACGTGTTATTTTCATCGTTTTAATATGCCAGGGGTGCTTCTTTGTTAATGATCTGTACAACTGGAAAATCACTTCAGATCCCAACAAGACTTACATCCGGCTGCTGGAATCGGTATCCTATTCTCTCATACTGATCGCTGTATCCTACTACCTCTTCCAGGGTATAGACCGCTATATCGTCTCACAGGAAGGTGAATACCTCGGGCTGCTGCGAATCCATCCCCTCAACGCAATTACATGCATGGGAATAATATACATCGTCTCATACTACTACCGGATCGTCTTCCACTGGACTCTTTTCCGCTGGAAGCTCGCTGACCGGCTTCTCATGGTTGGCGTCAACTCCATGACCAAACTGATCGCCCAGGAGCTGAAGGAAAGGAAGGATCCAAGCTACCAGATAGCCGGTTACATCGTACAGGACCCCTCGAAGGAGTACCCGGGTTGCAAGATCCTCGGCGGATTCACGGACATCTACGGCCTTGCAAAAAGGCAGGAAATCAACAGGATCATCGTTTCCATACCTGAACACGACGAGTCCATGCCGATCGACGGGCTGCTGAACTGCCGCATCAAGGGGATCCAAGTCGAGGATGCCTCGCTGCTTTACGAACGGCTCACCACAAAAATCGCCCTGGAAAAGCTGCATCCATCCTACCTGATATTCTCAGAAGGCTTCGTCCAGTTCAAGTTCACCTACATCTTCAAGCGGTTTCTGGACATCTGGCTCGCAATATTCGGGCTGATCCTGGCCCTTCCGATCATCGTCGTGACAGCCGTTCTGATAAAGCTTACGAGCAAAGGGACCGTATTCCACAAGCAGAAGCGCGTCGGAATGGAAGGAAAGATATTCACGCTGATCAAGTTCAGGTCCATGTGCTTTGATGCGGAAAAAACAACAGGGCCGGTGTGGGCCAAGCAGAACGACTCCAGGATAACATGGATAGGCAGGATAATACGAAAACTGCGGATCGACGAGATCCCGCAGATGTTGAACGTACTGAAAAACGACATGAGCTTTGTCGGTCCAAGGCCGGAAAGACCGTTCTTCGTGGAAGAGCTAAAAGAACATATACCCTATTTCACGGAACGGCTGGTGGTCAAGCCCGGCATCACAGGCTGGGCTCAGATCAACTACATGTACGGCAGCAGCAAGGATGATGCTCTTCATAAGCTGCAGTACGACCTCTACTACATCAAGAACATGTCCATCTTCCTGGACATCATGATTCTGTTCAGAACGGTCAAGGTGGTCATTCGCCGCGAGGGTGCGGTGTAATAGTAACCACCTTCCCGCCGGCATTGCCAAGCCCCTCCTCGGCAGCTAGCGCTCCCGCGGCCTTTTGAAGCTCAATGCGGCTCAGCTTGTGGAGCTGATGCAAAATGTTGGAATTTCCGTCAATAGCCGCAAACTCCTCCGGCCTTGAATGAACCTCTTCGACGAGATCCTTCATCAGGCGCCGGTAGCCCTTCCCGTGAGGAGTCCTGCTGGAGTACACATCCATGTGCTCCGCTATTTCGGACAGTACGGCGTGTGGATCTTGTGACCGAAGAAGCGCGTTGAGCTGCGCCCTTTTCTCGAGCCAAGCCTCGACATTGAATGCGCTGAACCCCTCCATTACAAAACGACACGCCGCCCGGAACAGATTTTTCGATATGGGCAAAAACTCCCGCGCATCCGCGAGATGCTGCACCTCGTGCGTCAGAACCACATCGAACCGCATCTTCATGTATGCGGGCAAACCGTCAGGGGCGCCTGCGGCCCGGAAAGACACGTAGCTGAGCCGCTTGGAAAGGCCGAGCGGTTCGGAAACATCCCGGGCCGAAGCAGGCCCGCATGCGCGGGGAGGAGAGTCGCTGAGAAGAACAGCCTCGTTCTCATGAAAGCGCCTGTACGTTTCATGAGCCCTGTGAGAGATCATGCGTATCATGTCAATGTTTATCGCAACGATCGAGTGCAGACCAACACCCGCGACATTCCCGCCAATGTACTCGACAAACGAAGGGATATGCGGATTTTCGCAGCGTACCAAGTCGAACTCAATCTCCACGCCGCCCACTTCACAGACAGATCCGGGCCTGCGGTCAAAAACATCCAGCAGGTATGCCTCGACAGGCCCGCCGGCTCTCCGGCCCATGATGAAGAAACGGTTGAACTTCCTGAAATACTCAATCACTCCCCCCTCGCATACAGAGGTGTTCATGAGTACACCGACAAGGCCGAAGTCAACAAAAGAAGCGGCCTGGAACAGGTCAGTTCCAAGGATTTCACTGGAAATCCCGCCGAGTCGTTTCAAAGCCTGATCTAGATCAAGAACCGGCCCACCCGCCTGAAAAGCCTTGTACTGGGCCAGAAAAAACTCCCGCAAGGCCAGTTCGAAATGTTTGTGCCTGTAGATATCATTCAGCAAAGAGCGGGCTTTCCGTCCTGTGGCGGAAGGATGGTCGGCAATCCTGGAGAGGTAGGAAGACGCCTCTTCCAGCCATCCGATTTCCATGAGAAGCACAGCGAGCTCACATAATCTCTCCTGATCAATGGAGGCTTGCAGATCTCCATTCCGGCCGTTTACAAGCGCAAGAACCTTGCTTTCAACGCTTTTCAGGCGGCTGCCATCGATCCACTCTTGAGGACATGCGGATGTCTGAACGGCGAACGCCTCGCTGAGCTTTCCTGAAACGGCATGGATGTAGCGAAGCTCCCTGCGAACTCTCGCATCAGCGGGAGCGGCCTCGTATGCCCTGGAAAAATAGCGCCTGGCTCCGCTGAGATCGCCAAGCTTGCGGCAACACACCCCGAGAATCCGGTCTAGCACGACGCCGTATCCGTTGTCGCGCCCGGCGGTAAGGGGTCCGAATCTGTAAAGAACCCTGCGCAAAAACCTGTCATCCGGAACATTGTCCAGAAGATCGAGCAGAAATCCGAAGAACCGGCTGTTCAACTCGGTTTCCGGAGCAACAGACAGCAGGACACCGAGCGCTTCGATCGGGCCCTCCTCATCAGCAATCCACCTGGCTCGCAGCATGAAAAGCTGCAGGTTTTCAGGAAAAAGTTTCAGCGCCTTGGAAAGCAGCTTTTCCGCACGGTCGAGCTTCCCTGTGGAAAGAAAAAGCGATATGAGCCCGACATACGGCTCAGCTTTCCAGGGCGCAGATCGGATCGCACCTCGATAGGCATCTTCGCAAGCACCGAAATCGCCACATTTCCTAAAAGCGAATCCCAGGCCGTTGTATCCCCAGAAAAAAGAACGATCCAGGTTGACGGCTTTTGAAAAGGCTTCGATCTGGTTCTCCGGGTTGGACAGCACCCTTCCGTAAAGATAATGAAACACCGCGCTCCCGGGGCTGCCGTCTCGCAGATCCCTGTACCGGTTCACAAGGTATCCATACCTGTTTTCCGCCAGGTAGATGTCCTGGAGACAGCGATGTGCATCCACATACAGAGGATATTCCCGGAGCAGTTCCTCCAGCCTGGAGACCGCATCGGCCCGTTCATGCACGGACAGGCGGTCGGTGGCGCTCTTAAGTTTTTCTCTTGCGGCTTCAGGAACCTCCGGCTTGTATGAAAAATCCTTCAGGCCCGAACAGCCGCACAAAAGGAGAAACTCCACAATCAGGGCGGCGACCAGGGCCGCTTTATAACAGGCAGAACAACGCATTTAAGAAAAACCTCGACATTTCAGGCACAACCGGGCATGGACCAATCCCAGGTGAAGTAAAACAAGATCATATTTCAAACATCACCGGTTGTCAAAGACAGAGCCGTATACGGGCGACATCCAGCTTCCGAAACAAAACCATGGACGCGCAAGGGCACGCCCGCACAAAATGATAAGGCCTGATGATGCACAGCAGCCTTGATACCCTCTTGTAGTCAGCTATCATACTTTTTCGATGATATTCAAACTCAGGCTCAGCTTTGTCGAAATAGGTCGTACAGCGGGGTCGTTATGTTGAGGACATTCGATCTATGGATCGTTCCAGGATAACGCTCCGGTAAACGCAGCTCATGCAAAAACAGGCCGGTAGTCCAGGGCACACGACCGGTTTGTTTTACCGCTGAGTTCAAGCAGGAGAGGAAAGAACTTATCCTGTTTCTTCCAAAGCGTGAGGAGGATGAGGTGAATACGGATATGGACCGTTTTCTGCCGGCAGCGAACCGCGTTCTCGTAAAACCGGCGTTTATTGGGGTGCTATAGTGGTACACGATCATCGGGCTACACCGCTCTTGAGGAGATCCATATAGAATGTGGCTTCTCAAGCTTGTACAAACGACAGCGATTATAACATCGTTCTACTTCCTGGTGGAATGGACCTATTTTAAGACAGCCTTCCTGAATTTCGTGGACGAGCAGAAGCCGTTTTCCTATTTCCTTGTTGTATGGGGAGGAACGTTTTTTCTCGCTTTCCTGAAAGGGATCACTCCGACCCGCTCGATTTCAGGAAAACTGCGAATATCCTACCAGCTGAAACTCAAGCTATTCACGCTCTGCATGGCGGCATTCTGCTGCGGTTTCACGCTTCACGCGCTGTCCGCCGTATCGCCCCGGTTCGACATCAACCACCTCGACATGCCCTCTTTCCTGCCTTCCCTGTTTCTACCCATTCACTTCATTCTGGTGGGCTGGCTTTTCTTTACAAAAAGCGAATCTCAGGCGGACCGCGGGCTTCTGCTTCTGCTCTTCTTCCATACGTTGAACGGAGCCGTGTTCAACACCGAGTTCTTCCTCATCTCCGCTTTTGCATGCTTCACTGTCCTGGAAAGGCTCATCGAGAACCGTGGCCGGTTAAGCCTGCCACCGCCCTTGATAACGATCTCCCTGTCTCTGTTTTTGATCTTCGCAGCGGTTTCGGGAATCATGGCGCTAAACCCTGTAAAGTCCAACCATGCTCTTACACACGTCTGGGTTTGTACAGCCATACTCGTTCTCACCGTATCGAGCCGGGGAGGATGTGCTCATCTGATAAAGCTCATCGGTGTCACCATCTTATCGTCCGCCGTGGTCGTGGTTTCAGTGGCCGTCCTGCTTGTAAACATCAGCTTGATCATCGGCCCAGTACCCGTCTTCACCACGCGGCTCAGCATCTTCTTCCAGCACCCCAACTTCCTGGCTCCCTACTTCGCCATGATCGCGGTGCTCTGTACCGCTTTTTTCTTCGTTTCCGGCAGGAAAAAGCTGCGGCTCTGCCTGATCCCGATTATTCTTCTAGTCATTGCATGTTTGTGGCTGACCGATTCGAGGGCCGGTTATCTCGGCTTTCTGGCCGGTTTATTAGCGCTCCTGGCCCTGACTCTACCAATCCGTGCCTGGGCAAAAGCCGCCCTGTCCAGGATCCCGCTGCTGTCGAATACAACCGGAAGACAAAGGGGCCATCTGCTGCTTGCAGGATGCACGGTGATCATCGCAGTCCTGTCCGCCGCTGCTGTCTTTCAATCGAAGCCGATCCTATCGGCCATTCGGGAGAGCACGCGCCTGAGACGTGCGCTGGACTACCGCCTCGATGCATGGACCAACAGCCTGATGATCATCCAGGACAACAAGCTAAACGGAATAGGCATGGACACATTCATGTCTGTAAAAAAATTCAAACCGGGATCCAAGTTCGCGCACGAAAAAAACGCACCGCACCCTCACAACATGCTGCTTTACATCGCGCAGAGCTGCGGCTTGCCCGCGCTCGTCGCGTTTTTTCTGCTGCTGGGCGGCTATCTTCGCCTGTGCATGATTCTTATAAGAAAGATACCGATCTCATCGCTCAGGATGCTTGTGAAGGGCTGCGTTTCAGCGTCTGTGGTTCTGCTTTTCTGCGGCTTGGCGGATCTCGGGCTATCCTTGCTCACACTTTTTCCGGGACCGTTATGGTTGTTCATTGGAATCGTATCTGCGCTCTACAACGAGCATGTCGCTCATAAGAAGAGCTTTATCAGGTTAAACGGGCTCCTGGCCGTTCTCCCGGCAGCTGCTGTGACGATGGCAGCGATATACGGATCATATTTTCCCATAAAAAGCCGGGTTCTGCTGAAGCGCAGCTACATGATAGAAGCAAACGGGAACACACATAAAGCCATCCTGCTCGCGGAAAAAGCCCACGAGACGGATCCGTTGAACGACCAGGCGTGCGACTTCCTGATGAGGCGCTACATACACGCCGATTCCCATGAAAAGGCCTACTATCTGATCGAGAGGGCATCACGGCTTCAACCGGAAAACGCCGCATTCCACATGAGCCTGGGCAAACTTTTTGAAATTACCAACGAGCAGGAAAGAGCAGCGACAGAATACGAAAAAGCGCTCGAACTGGATCATGGCTCAGACGAGCTTCACAGATACTACGCAAACCTGATCAACACAGAGATCCGCTGCGGGCGGATCGACAAGGTCAACGATCACCTAAAAACGGCAATCCGCCGGGATATTGCCGTAATCAACCTGATCAAATGGAAGACCAAGCCCCTTCCAGGCGGCCGGGACGATCAGTTCCTGAATGTCGGTGGAGAAGAAGGAATATCTATCCATCTCGATGATCTGCTAGACGAGCTACACCAGGAGTTGTATACCTCTTACGAGAGCGGTAAGCCTCAGGATCGTTTCGACTGGTTTTCACTGTTTCAAGCCTTCAAAAACGCTTTTGCTTACGACCGTGCACTAGATGTGCTCGACGATGTCGAGGAGGTTTTCGGAGATCTTGAAAAAGACGCTGTCCAGATTCTGCGGGAAGGCATCGCAAGAGAAGAAGGCGATCTGGAACAGGGCAAAGATTCCATTTCAGGGACCGTTGAATCGAGCGACAAAAACATCCCCGAAACTGAAACCCTTTTCAAGTTCAAAAACGCACAAGCGCTCATCGACGAAGGGAAGCTGGACGAAGCAATAGAGGTGCAGAAAAAGATCATTTCGTCATTCCGTGACTACAAGACACTTCAGGAAGACTTCATAATCGGCCTGGACAACCTCATGAAGACATACGATCTGAAAGGCGAATTGAAGGAGAAGGTAAAACCGCTGTCAATGCGGCTGTTTTTCAGCAAAGACAAGATGGAGCGGGTGAACATCCTACTGGACCTTGCATCTAGCCTGAGGGCGTGCGGTCGCTTTGGCGAGGCCGAGGAATCGCTTCTGGAAATTGTCGAACTTTTATCCGCATCGCTCAAAAAAATAGGCTATCTCGAACAACCGGACATCAAGGATGCTATCCGGAAATGCGCCTACCAGATGGCTGATCTCTACAGGGAAGACCTCGGCCTATCCGGTGAAAAAACGCTTCGCCGGATCTGGAATACGACAGATTTTTTCTCCTCCAACCCTGTACGCTTGGTTTTCAAGAACCATTTCCTCGTTAAAAACGGAATGCCAGAAAGAACCGCCGGCCTGCTCGAACTGGCGCTCAAGGATAATCCCGCCAGTGTTTTGCTGCTGGAGCTTAAAATCGAATGCTGCCATCTGATCGATGATTTGCCAGGCCTTCGCATCGCTTACAACTCAATCGTGGATGCCAAGGCCGCCAGGGAAGAAGACTTAGACGCGCGCGTCAAATCGCTGTTCACAGCGGTCTTCGACAACAGAACGAACGTTCCGCTCATCCTCGAGCTGGCACTCATCAAAAGCTACCAGCACAAATTCGACCACAGCATGAACATCCTGAAGGAGGCCATCAAAATCAATCCGGAAGATTCGCGGCTATACCTGCTGGCCGCGCGTGTGAACCGCCTTGACAACAAGCCTCACGCCGCACTCAAAGCCCTCGACCGGGCAATGGAGACGGATGTCCCTGATTTCCGGGTCCCCATCGTGCGCCGGCGGCTGCGTGCGCATCTGAACATCCCGCCGGATGAAAAGGAAGAGGGGGAACGATGAGAAGCGTGGATGCGGCAAACACCAGTGAAGCAGGGCCTCCATCATCCAGGGGCTTCTTTCTGCGGCCCTGTTTCTGGATCGGTATGATCGTCTTCACAGCAGCCCTTGCTCTGAGGATATGCTACATCTGCGAGTACGAACGCTCCATAGAGATCGACTACTCCCTGTTCGACCAGACCGACAACCATACCTTCGACCTATGGGCCGAAAACATCGCACGAGGCGACTGGCTCTGTGAAAACCAGATTCATCCATACCACAATTGGACCGAGCTTGTCGCACCCGAGAACAAGTGGATCGAGTGGTATCATGGCAGCAAAGTCTATCATCAATGCCCGCTGTACCCTTACTTCGTTGCTTCGATCTACGCGCTCTTCGGCTTTGAGACCTTCTATGTAAAAATGATCCAGGCCATCATGGGCGCTGCCTCGTGCCTGTTCGTTTTCCTGATCGCTCGCCTCTATTTCGGGCGTACGTCCGGTCTCTTTGCGGGACTCATCCTCGCTTTCAGCGGATTTCATTTCTACTACGACGCCTTCATTCTGAGAGAAGGCCTTGTCACCTTCCTGACAGTACTTTTCGTCTTCCTGTCGCTGCTTTCGTTCAAGCACCGCAAGATGGCTTTATTCCTTTGCACCGGCTTCGTTCTCGGCCTCGGAATCGCAGCCAAACCTAATGCATTGCTGCTTGTGCCCATCTACCTGGCTGCTGTGTTTCTTTTGTTCGCAGACAAGCCGCTCAGGGGAAGGCTCCTTCGCACGGCTGTTTTTGCAGCGGCTGTACTGCTTCCCCTTGCACCGTTTTATGCCAGGAACGCGGCTGTCGGCTCGCCAGTCTTTCAGCTCTCGACACGAGGCCCCACCGCGTTCATCAACGGAAACGCCAAGGGCCTGAGCGGCACGAAATGGGCCCCGCCACCCGCCTTGACGCGCAACATCCTCACCGAATCGAACTACAACCTCCTCGAGACCATCAAGGAAACCTTGAAAACCTACAGGGACGATCCGTTCGCCTATCCGGCACTCATCTGGGACAAGACAAGCGCCTTCTTCAACAGCTACGAAATTCCGAACAACACCAACTACTATCTGATACGAAGCGTCTCCCGCACACTGGCCTTCGGGATGGTTTCCTACTGGATTGTCGCACCAGCGGGAATCTTGGGAATGCTGTTGCTCCTGCCAAGGATCCGCCGGATCTGGCAGCTCTACCTTTTAACATTTGTGCTGTCCGCCAGCACGATAGCGTTCTTCATCGTGGCCAGGTTCAGACAACCCGTTGTACCCTTGCTCGCGATCTTCGCGGGCTATACAGCGGTCTGGATGTTGAAAAAAATGTACAGGATGCGCTTGCCCACGGTAACGGCCGCCGGCGTACTGCTCTGTTTTCTCATGTCCTGGACCGACCATGACAAGCCCATTGACAACTCGCTCTGGGGGGCCTACGCCGGGGCCATGTGGAAACTGGCGGCCCAGAGCAACTTCACCAAGGCGGAGGTGTACAAGGATAAGA
Organism: uncultured Phycisphaerales bacterium; assembly: GCA_964542475.1. Lineage (GTDB taxonomy): Bacteria > Planctomycetota > B15-G4 > B15-G4 > CAYZWU01 > CAZIUL01. The sequence goes on from CAZIUL010000021.1 coordinate 13,865, forward strand.
TGCGGCTTGGGTACAAGGAGCTGACCGGAGGCCGCTACTGCCCTGATCTGGATGAGCGGCTCGACCGGTTCGAGGACGCCTTCAGAGCGTTCAGGAAATATCCCGAATCAGCTCCGGACAACATCGACAGGCAGATCAGCATCGCACATGGCTTTCTGAAGATGACGGAAAATTCGAAACGGAACAGCGACGACTTCAAGAAATTCTCCCGCCTCACCACCGATAACGCTGAAGGAGCCCTTCGCATAGATCCGAAAGCCCCTGATGCACACAAAATCCTGGGCATATACCACGTGATAAAAGCCGAAAGATCTGTTGAGCGCAGTGATAAATTCATGCATATTTCGACCGCCTTTGAGCACTTCACGGAAGAACTCAAGATCGATCCGGATGACACCGACTGCCTCAAAGGGATCGGGTTCATCCATCTTCTTCTAGGCAAGCCGGAACTGTCTGCATCATATTACAAGCGATATCTCGAGCGAATCGAACCATGGGATCATGAAATCGCATCCCAGCTTGCATCCATCCTGCTGAAATTGCAGGATAATGATAAAAAGCGTATATCCAAGGCTCTGGCGCTGACGACACTCGCTGTCAACCATGAGCCCAACAATCTGAAGTTCTGCCGGAACCATTACTATGCGCTTCTCGTAGCGGGCAGGGTTGAAGAAGCGATCGCTGTCTTGGAACGGCTCAAAAAACTCGATCCCCTCTCTGCCGACGATTACGAATCCCAGATAAAGAGTTTCATGAAGCTGTCGGAAAAAAGCGGCAGCGGAGACAAGATAACGAATCAACAGAACGACAATGACAGCCAACCCCCCGTGAACGAAGAGGATGCTCAATGAAAAAAAAGAAACGAAAATCCAACAGACTGGTTCTTCTTTTTGGAATCGTCGTCCTAGCGGGTGCTGCCGCAGCAGCCTATTTCGTTACTCGGGAAAAACCGGGGCCGCCGTCTTTCCTCTTCATCCTGATCGACACGCTTCGAAGCGATCACCTGGGGTGTCTCGGCTACCAAAGAGAGACCACCCCGAATATCGACAGGCTGGCATCCGGAGGAGTCCTTTTCAAGAACGCCACTTCCCAATCCTCCTGGACGCTTCCGAGCATGATCTCACTGATGTCCGGAAGACACATATTTTCAAAACTTCACAAGCTGCCGGATGATGTGCCGAGCCTGCCCCAGATGATGAAAAAAAGAGGTTTTCAAACCGCCGGGTTCGTGGCCAACTCGCTTGTAGGGGAAAAGGAGGGGTTCGCCAAGGGTTTCGACCATTTCGAAATCAGGGAACATAATACTCCACAGTGGTCTTGCAAGATGCTGAACAGGAGGCTGCTGCCGTGGATGCGCACCTCTTTGAAGCCGCCGTTTTTCTTGTACGTGCACTACCTGGATCCGCACTTTCCCTACGAGCCCCCTCCAGAATTCGCTGTGTTCGACAAAAAATACGACCCGATCCACCGCTCAAAGAGACGCCGTTTCACTGAATTCGTGAAGAAACACCCGGAGCTTGCGGAACATGCAATCGACGATATCAGGGAGATGAGACGTCAGATTGACCTTTACGATGGGGAAGTCAGGTTCGTGGACAAAGCTGTTGAGGATGTTTTGAGTACTCTTGAAAAAACAGGCCTTTCCGACGAGACCGTTGTCATTATAACATCGGATCATGGCGAATGTCTCTGGGATCACGAACACTATCCCAGGGCTGTTGAAAAAAGGCACAAGGAGGAGGAGAGAAACCTGACCACTTTTTTTTTCAGGGACCACAGCTATCACCTGTTTGAGGAGCTGATCAGCGTCCCTCTTATTTTTTCCGGCCCCGGAATACAAAAAAACCTTGTCATCGAAACAGCAGTGGAAAACGTTGACATAATCCCGACAATCCTGGCATTGTCAGGCGAGGCAACACCGTTTAACGGCGACGGCAGGAGCCTTGATGAACTCTTGCGCGGTAAGGTCGGCACGCTTCCGGAGAACGATGCTGTTTTCTCGTTTTGCAACATGGCCGCGTGCGCCAAACAACCAACGCGAAACCTCAAGATCGTGTCACCCAGCAATACCGGAAAGGTATTCGGGCTCAGCGACACTGTCTTCGACCTCAACACCGATCCGGGAGAGACGGAAAACAAGGTCGCCGAGTTCCATGAGGCGGCCAGTCCGCTCTTCCTTTTGCTTAATAACAAAAAAAGCAACGACTTCTTCAAAAACAGCGAGGGGGATATGGACGAGGACACGAAAACGAAGATGAAGGAGTTGGGATATATAAAATAAAACAGTTGCTTCGGTAGGTAAAAAATGGCGGGAGTGCATGAGAATCGAACTCACCCGGGGCATTTTATAACCCCACACTGGATTTGAAGTCCAGGAGGCACACCAGCACCTTTCCACTCCCGCTTCTTTGGAAAAGTTATCAAACCATAAAGCGGAAATCAACATTATGACATAAAATTTTGACCGCTGGGATTCAATTATGATAAAAAACGGATGATATTCGTGTTCGGAGTGTAAAAGATGGCGCAAAACGCGGAGTTAGAAATGCATAAACCCGTTAACATTAAGCCCGCAATGCGGACAAATAACATCAAATACGCTGTTCGGGATATCGTTGTCATAGCAAACGAAACTGCCAGATCAGGTGTGGAGATGCTGTACCTGAACATCGGCGACCCCAACATATTCGATTTCCAAACTCCTCGGCACATCATCGAAGCAACATACGAAGCCATGAAAGCCAACAATACCGGATACTCCCCATCATCGGGGATCGATGAAGCTCTGGAATCGATCGGGAATGAGGCCCGAAGGAACGGCATCAGCAACATACAGGATGTTTTCATCACCACCGGCGGCAGCGAAGCCATCGACGTGGCCTTGACCGCCCTCGTGGATGAAGGGGAAAACGTGCTTACCCCAAGCCCGGGGTATCCCCTGTATACAGCCCTCCTCAACAAGCTGAAGGCAGTGGAGAACCCCTACTACCTCGACGAGTCCAACGGCTGGCAGCCTGATGTCGACGACATATCTAACAAGATCAATGATAAAACCCGGGCAATCGTGGTCATCAATCCCAACAATCCCACCGGATCGGTTTGCAGGCGCGAAACCCTTCAGGCGATCGCTGATCTCGCCATAAAACACGGCCTTGTACTATTCTCGGACGAAATCTACGACAAGCTCCTTTTCGACGGAAGAAAGCACATCTCGATCGCCTCCTTGGACCCCGATGTTCCTGCCATCACATTCAACGGGCTCTCCAAATCGTACATTGCACCGGGTTTCAGGATCGGATGGGGAATCGTCAGCGGCAACAAGAAAACCATGAGTGGTTATATCGAAGCCATGAACAAGCTGCTGAGAGCGAGGCTCTGCGCGAACCATCCCGAGCAGTACTCAATCAAGCCTGCATTGGAAGGCAACCAGGACCACCTTGCGGACATGCTCGCAAGGCTGGAGCGCAGGCGGGATATCACCACCACGATGCTCAACGAAATACCAGGAATCTCGTGTGAAAAACCGGAGGGCGCATTCTATGCCTTTCCGCGGCTAGATATCGAGGAAACCGATAACTGCTTTGTGCAGGAACTTATCAAGGAAACAGGTGTTGTTGTTGTGCCCGGCAGCGGCTTCGGCCAGGTTCCAGGGACAAAACATTTCCGCGTCGTGTTTCTTCCGCCGGAAGATGTGCTGGAAAAATCGTTCACCCTGATCAGGAAGTTCTCCGGTAAGTACACCTCGTAAATAGATGTCCAACCTGCCCGACAAGATAGTCACTTTTTTCGATGTAAACGTTTTGGTCTTAATTGTTTACCCCAAAAAAAGTACGGCCCCTCTTTCCCAGAGAGGCCGTAACCCCCTACCCATCTTCTCCCGTCCCCCTTGATGATTTCCCGGAAAACAGGTTTCTTTTTTTTTGCGTCGTACTCACTGATTATAGGAAAATGAAAGGCCCTCTTTAGCCATTTTTACGGATCAGTTGAGTTTTTCTCATCGATCGGAGCCTGCGATCAACTCATCAAGCCGGTGGACATTCGTTTTACAGCCCGAATCATCGAGAACGGCTCCACCGTGTAACCAAGCACGGCTGATGCCGCTGCAACGGCAGGGTTGCAGTATAGAATCTCCCTGGAACCGGCTTTTCCATCTTCTCGAAAAATGCGTCCGGATGTGGACAGGCACCGCTCCCCTTCGATGATGCCCATCAGGTGACACTGATTGGAATAATGCTCAGAGGGGGGAGTAACATGCGCACCAGACCTGAGGAAAATCTGAATCAAACCTTCTTCCATTGCGTGCATATAGACATGCTGACTCCCCGGAACAAGAACAAGTTTGACCCTGTTGCTTACCTGGTATTCGCGCAGCAGAGCTGCAGCTGTTCTCAGATCCTCGATCCGCCCGTTACCGCCTGTGCCGATAACCACCTGATGCACCTTCAGGTCCCTGGTCTTCGATACCTTGAGCACTCTTACTCCATCTTTGGGGGGGATCATGACCTGTGGTTCGATGGAAGATGCGTCGATTTCGATAATTTCATGGTACTGTGCGTCCTCATCGCACCGAATGCCCTGGGAATACCTGTCGGTGCGTGCGCGGATAAAAACATCCGTCTTGTGATCCGGCTCGACAATGACATGCTGCGCACAGAGGTTGGAGGCAAACGCGGTTAACGCCAGCCTTTGATGAAGATCAAGCCCTTTGATCGCATCCCCGGAAAACTCGACAGCCCGGCCTCGAACCATCTCCTGCCGGAGGACACCGATGGCATGGAGCGCGATATCTTTACCGCCGGACCAATGTGGCAAAGAACCGTTGACCACAACACGGACTGTCTCGGGAACATCTATGGCCGCCTTGCCGCTATCCATGGCCTCGAGAATCGAATGCACGTCAAGCACAACCGGCAATGCCCCAACAGCGCCGAACGAGCGATACCGTTCGCGGCACACGGCAACAACACTACCTGGAACCACATGTCCCCCATCGCAAAAAATCAACGAGCCAAACCCCCCGTTTTCAAAGTCGTACAGCTTACCGATTCCCCAACTCCTCCAGTCAAGCCTGATCCTGCACATGGCCTCGGCGCGGGCGCCGCTCCCATCAGCGCTCATACCGATATACGGATCGAGCGCCGCAACAACCCTGGCGGATTCTTTTGTCAGCTCGGTGCGGCCCATCGACCGCGCCAGCGAAAGAACGCCGAACAGGTCGGGCTCACTCAGCAGAAACCGGTCCACTTCCACTGTAACTCTCTGACCGGGTTCGACGCTGTCGAGGCCGGCGCGTAAAGCGATGATCTTTTCCGCGATTGTCATTCCCATGAAGGTGTTTTCCTTGGACCCGTCATAAACGATCTTGATGATTTCAAGCCCGATCAGGCACCCGATCAGGCAAAAGTACCCTTCATCCGGCACACGGGCCCAACAAGCGGATCAAAACCGGAACCAGAAGGATCAGCAACCCCTGAACTCGGGCTTCCTCTTGTTCAGAAACGCTTGCGTTCCTTCCCTCATATCCTCGCTGTCCGCGCACATGCTGAACAGGTTTGCTTCAAGAGCCAACCCGTCTTTTCGCGTCATATCCAGCCCCGCGTTTACAGCTTCGATCACATAACGCGCCATGAGCGGGCTTTTTCCTATGATCTTCCTCATGGTTTTCTCCACTCCGGCAGCAAGCTCTCCGGATGGGAACACCTTGTTCACCAGCCCGATGCGCAACGCATCCTCCGCCCCTATCGTCCCGCCGGACAGAAGCATTTCCATGGCCTGCCCTTTTCCAACGAGCCTCGGAAGCCTTTGTGTCCCCCCATAGCCCGGTATTAGCCCCAGGTTGACCTCCGGCTGCCCCATCTTGGCGTTTTCAGAGGCATACCGGAAGGTGCATGCCATGGCAAGCTCGAGCCCTCCACCCAGGGCAAAACCGTTGATCGCCGCAGCCACGGGCTTGCCCATGCTCTCTATCTTGTCGAATAGAGCCTGGCCCTTCTCTGATATCTTTTTGGCCTCAAGGCGGGACATCTCGGCCAGTTCATTGATATCCGCCCCCGCCACAAAAGCCTTGTCACCGGCACCCGTGACGATAACTCCACGGATCGAGGCGTCCGACTCGATCTCCATGAAGAGACCGTTCAGCTCGGCGATGGTCTCGTTGTTGAGTGCGTTAAGAACCTTGGGTCGGTTGATGACCACTCTTGCCAAACCCGCATCGCTCTCCATAAGGAAATTCTTTCCGGACATGATGAAACACCTCCCTTCAAGGACTTCGGAAACGCCGATCCCAGAATATCTACCAACAACCTTGAACCTCTGAACCTCTGAACCTCTGAACACAATCGAGATCTAATGAGCTAATCGAGCCCCCTATTCCGGCTTCGGTCTTATTATGATCTCTTTGATCCTGGGTGCAACCACCGGTTTGGAGTTCTCCTGGCTGAACCTCTGAGCGGTTGTTTCCACTCCAGCAATCAGGTCCAGCGTGTCTAAACCGGAAACAAGCAATCCAAACGCCGCGTAACTGCCGTCCAATCCGGAGTTGTCGCCGTGCATGATGAAAAACTGGCATCCAGCGGAATCGGGGTCCTGAGACCGGGCCATGGAAATCACCCCCCTTTCATGGCTGATGTCCGAGAACTCTCCCTTGATGGTGTAACCCGGATCTCCGGTGCCGTCTCCTTGAGGACAGCCGCCCTGAATCATGAAACCTTTGACGACCCGATGAAACTTCAGGTCGTTGTAAAAGCCTTTCAAGGAAAGATCCACGAAATTCTTGACGGTTGTGGGCGCTTTATCCGGATAGAACTCTACAACCATCTCTCCCTTGTCAGTACTGATCACAGCCTGGATATCTTTAAGATCCCACTCATACATGCTCATAGTAACCTTTCTGGATTGCAACCCGTTGAACTCCCACATTACCTCAATCGACTGGTTATTTTTACCCTTCAAAACAGCACACAGATCCACCGTTCTCGATATCGCGGCGTTCGTACCCAGCTTGAGCGTTTGTCTCGCCAACCCCTCGCGTTGCGGCTTTAACTCCTTTCCATTCTCCAGAAAGATCCGGAAACAGGACCGGTCAAGCATGGCCGCGTTCAAGCCCGCCCCGAAAGCGGAATGAACCGTAACACGAAACCGGGCATCCTTCCCGGCAACGACATAAGGGGATATGACATCAAGTGAAACAGTCAGATCCTCCTGCTCGTTCCCGAACGTATCCGATCCGAAGATCGCCCACATCAACAAAAAAAGACCAGGAAGTGCGCCAACCGTTTTCATTTTCCTCTCCGATCAAAAACAAAGACCTGGACGTGCCGCCTCCGCTCACAGGATCAAACGGCATCAAAACACTACATGGTAATGTATCTGTGCGTCGCCATCAACAGGTAGAAAAAGCTGATTCCCGGATATCGATCAATATTCAGGGAAAAACATGCTCTTCCGGCCTGCAACCCTTTTCATTTCAGGTTGACACGCTTTCGAGTATAGTTATATTCATGAGATAAAGACTCCAACATCAGTCAGATCAACGTTCCGAACAAAAAAATTGGAGTCTCCATGTTTTTTTATTTGCACGGAGCTGTCCCGTGCGCGAATTTGTTTCTTGATCGAAGGAGAATCGACATGAGGAAGCCCCTGTTTCTGCTGGTGGCTGTTCTGGCTCTTCCTTTCTTTTGCAGCTGCGCCGCACCACTCGGCTCACCGGTTTTCGGCATGCTCGTGACCATTGATGTTCAGGGACCGGTGGCCATGGGAGATCCTAACGTGGGATGCGATGATTTCGGCACGTCCGAGGCAAGCGGCTTCTTAGGCGTCGCCTTTGGCGATGCTTCAATCAAAACGGCAATGGAGATGGGAAGAATAAACAAGATCCATCACGTCGACTGCAAGTCCATTTGCTTTCTCGGCCTGTATACCAAGTATGAAACCATCGTCTATGGTGAAAGGAGCGACTGACATCGTAGGTAGGTCAGAGATCCTCGAAAGGCTCAGGGCCGGATTAACCCGCTTTTTTCATCCTCTTCTGCTGCGGCACTGTAACCTGCACTCATGCTGCGTTTCATGCCGGGAGACGATCCTCGACCTGTAAGAATCAGGTCTGCGGTCGTCTCCTGACATGCGCCTTGCCACATCACAGTTTACGGCACCTCGCGACTAAGAGTATGAAATAAGCGGATTAGAGGGTGCATGATCTGAAAACGCAAAACCTCCTCCATCGTCATCGAGGAGGTTTTCGCTTTTCCGGGTGGGTTATTTCGCGAGATGGCGCGAGATGACGAGTTTCTGGATTTCGCTCGTTCCCTCGCCGATGGTGCAGAGCTTGGCGTCGCGCCAGTAGCGTTCCACGTGGTACTCGGCGGCGTAGCCGTATCCGCCGTGAACCTGAATCGCATCCGATGCCGCCCTAACCGCGGTCTCCGAGGCAAAGAGCTTGGCCATGGCCGATTCCTTCGTGTGGGGTTTTTCAGCCATCTTGTTGCGGGTGGCGCTGTAGACCATGTGACGGGCCGCCTCGATGTTCGTGGCCATTTCAGCGAGCTTGAACCCTATCCCCTGGTGCTCGATGATGGGTGTGCCGAACTGGATCCTTGTTTTTGCGTAGGCTACGGCCTTGTCCAGGGCCCCCTGCGCGATTCCAAGCGCCAGCGCCCCGATGGAGATCCTTCCCCCGTCGAGTGTCTGCATGAAAAGCTTGAACCCTCCCCCCTTCTCGCCCATGATGTTCTCTGCCGGCACCCTGGCGTTGTCGAATACGAGCTCACCCCAGTCAGAGCCGCGCATGCCGAGTTTTTCCGGGCCCTTGTTGACCGTAAAGCCCGGAGTATCCCTTTCCACGATAAACGCGGTGATCCCCTTGACTCCCTCCTCCTTGCTTGTCCTGGCGGTCACGATGAAGGTTCCCGCATGCATGGCGTTGGTTATGAATACCTTGGTGCCGTTTAAAAGGTAGCCGTCTCCATCCTTGACAGCGGTTGCCTCTGTACCACCCGCGTCCGAACCGGCATTGGGCTCCGTGAGCCCGAACGCCCCCATATGCTTCCCGGAGGCAAGATCCGGAAGGTACTTCTTGCGCTGCTCTTCGTTTGCAAAGGCATATATCGGGTATGTGCAAAGCGAGATGTGGGCGGCGAGCGTGAGGCCGGTCGACCCACAGACACGGGACAGCTCCTCCACCGCGATATAGTAGCAGAGATCATCCATGCCCGCGCCGCCGTACTCTTCCGGAATACATATGCCGAGCAGACCGAGTTCCGCCATCTTTTCAACGGTCTCCTCGGGGAACCTGTGCTCCCTGTCTATCTCGATCGCGAGCGGTTCGACCTGATCCAGGGCGAAACGCCTCACGGTTTCCTTGATCATTTTCTGTTCTTCGGTCAGCTCCATGCTTTCTCTCCAGCCACTTATCTCAGATCGCTGCGGGCATTCATCCGGCTCATTCTACTTGAGAAGGTGCCCTGAAATGACAATCTTCTGAGCCTCGGTTGTTCCTTCATAGATCTCCGTGATCTTCGAGTCCCGGTAGTACCGCTCAACCGGAAACTCCTTGGTGTAGCCTGCTCCACCGTGTATCTGGACCGCTTCCTCGGCAGCTTTGACACATGCCTGTGATGCCATGAGCTTGCCCATGGAAGACTCCCTGGAACATGGAAGCCCCTTGTCTCTCAGGACCGCTGCACGCCGGATCAACAGCCGGGACGCATCGATGGAAGTAGCCATCTCCGCGAGCTTCCACTTTATGGCCTGGAACTCGCATATCGGTTTTTTGAACTGAACCCTCTCCTTCGAGTACTTCACGGAGGCATCCAGGCAGGCCTGGCCGATTCCGAGAGCCTGGCTTCCAACCCCTATCCTGCCCCCGTCGAGCGCGTCCATGGCGACATGAAATCCCTTCCCCTCCTCGCCAAGCAGGTTCCCGACGGGCACGGGGCAGTTTTCAAAAATCAACTCAACAGTACTCGATGCGCGTATCCCCATCTTCTCTTCCTTGGTTCCGATGGAAAACCCTTCGAAACCGGGTTCCACCAGGAAGGATGTAATACCTCTCGACTCTTTCTCTTCGCGGGAGGTCCGCGCAAAAACCACGATCAATCCCGCCTGGCTGCCACTGGTCACGAATAGCTTGGAACCGTTGAGAATATACACATCCCCCTTCTTTTCCGCCTTGCACTTGAGGTTCGAAGCGTGCGTTCCCGCGTCAGCCTCGGTCAAAGAGTAGGCTCCGAGCCATTCACCGGAAGCCAGCTTTGGAAGATATCTTTTCTTCTGGTCTGCATTCGCGTACTTTGTCACTGCCGAACAGACAAGTGAGTTGTGAACGGAAAGGATGACACCGGTTGCAGCGCATACTCTGCTTACCTCCTCCACCATAAGCGAAGTGGCCAGGTTGCCCATCTCGACCCCACCGAACTCAGAAGGAATGGTCAATCCCATAAAACCGAGTTCCGCTGCCTTTTTCAGCGCTTCAGCCGGGTACTTCCTCTCCCTGTCGTTTTCAGCAGCCACAGGTTCGAGCTCCTGGGCTGCGAACTCTCTAACTGTCTGTACCAATAGCTTCTGCTCTTCTAAAAGCTCGAAATCCATATGGAACTCCGTAGAAGGAATGATCTTCTTGTATCTATGTTTACCAGTGTTTTTTTATCAAGAGGTTTGTCCGGCAAGGGGGATGATCAACAGCAGCATCATCCGGAACATGATCATGTAGTCATCAGTCATGTTGTCATGTTCCAACGAATCCTCAACACTGCCATTATAGGTCCGGTAAACATCGGGGTCAATCCTTATTTTAACTACGGAAGTGTCAGGTGTTCAGCCTTCTTCCTTCATGTCTTGTTTCCTGCAAAAGATGGAAGAACGCGCGCAGGAAAGACCGGGCCTTCATGGCAGACTCTCTCGTAACCTTTAATGCCGTTCCTTATGACCTCGACAACGCATCCGTTGCAAAGCCCTGTCCCGCACGCCATCCGCGCCTCCAGGGACAGATAGGTATCAACTCCTTTTTTCATGCCGATGCCCGCCACAGATTTCATCATCATGTCCGGTCCGCACGAATAGATGACACAGGATGAAGACGGATCATTCTCATTCAGAACCTTATCCAGCAGCTCCGTGACCAGGCCTTTCTCTCCAGCGGACCCGTCTTCCGTTGTGATCATCAGCTCAACAGGCAAGGTATCGAGCTCATCGTAAAGGTACAGCATGGATTTTTCACTGGCTCCGTAAAGCAGATGCGGGTTCATGCCGCCAGGCGTCTTGGCGCGGGGTACACCGGTACGAATAAGCTGGTTGAACGCGGCGATTCCGGTCCCCCCGGCAACGAAGATATGACGTTTCCCATGTTCGAGCGGAGGGAATCCGTTCCCGGACGGGCCCACCAGGATCGCCTTGTCGCCGGGCACAGCAGCACGCAGCATTGCTGTTCCGCGCCCGGCCTCCTTTATCAGGAATCCCGCCACGGCTTCCGTACCGCTTTCGGAATATTCCAGCACGGCAAAGGCCCTGCCGAAAAGCGGGAATCCGTCCTTGAGCAGCCTGACCAGGAAAAACTTGCCGGCTGCAGGCTGCTCCTTCAACAAGGGGATGCGGAAACGCAGTATGCATGCGTCAGGGCCTGCAGGCCTGGTATCGATGATGGATGCCTCGGTGCGTATCATTCGGAGCTCAATCGCTATGTATGCCTTTATCCCCGGCAAAACTGTTATTGTACTCGCGGCCGTTTGGGTTAAAATGTAATTTTTTTAAGAATCCGATGCAAGCAGCCGTATTGCCCGGTCTGCTGAGCTTGCGAAAGCCAATTCCGGAGCCGCGTGGAACATGTGCGTTTTAGCCGCGGGCGCGGTGATTTACCGCGTCGATAGGAACGAGCCGTTTTTCCTCCTGCTGGAGAACTCCCTTCACGGAACCTGGTGTTTTCCAAAGGGGCACCTTGGGCCGGGAGAGGATTTAGAGACCTGTGCGGTCAGGGAGTGCGGAGAGGAAACAGGAATGGAAGCCCTCGCTTTTTTCCCCGACTTCCTCAAGACAACGGAGCATTCCTACCCAGAGCCCAAGTCAATGAAAACCGTACGCAAGAGGACATCCTATTTTCTTGCCTCATCCGGTGAAAAATCGGTCCGGCTGTCTTCCGAACACTCAAGCTTCGTCTGGAAAACCAGGCTCGACGCGCGAAAAACGCTGCAGTTCGACACCCTCAGGGAAGTCCTCGATTGCGCCTACACTGCCGCCGGAATTGGGCTCTCCCACGGCGATGTGAGTGTTGCAAGGAGCCTGCTGGAGGAATGTTCGCAACCCGGCGAGACCTGGGACAAACACTGCATCAAGGTCGCAAAAACGGCTCTTGTCATCGCCACGTCCTTGCTTCGGGTTGACCCGCACCTTCCCATCGACACCGAAACCGTGGAAGCGGGAGCCCTTTTACACGACATCGGCCGATGCCGGGCGCAGGGGGTCGAGCATCCCCGCTGCGGCATGGAGCTCCTGTTCGAGCGGGGACTCGACCACCTTGCCAAGCCTTGCATCTCGCACTGGCTCAAGGGCAAAAGCCGCAAGGAGCTGGAAAAAGAGCCGTACTTCAACTCGTCCAGGTTGGACGCTCTCTTCCATGCCTTCGATCTTAACACAATGACACTCTCCGAAAAGATCATCTCAACGGCTGACTCCCTGGTCAGGCACGACATGCTGGTCGGCTTGAAGGAAAGGTACAGGGATGCGCGGGAAAGATACGGTGACTCGCAGTGGCTGCGGGACAACGAACGCATCAGCGCGGGGTTCATCGATGAAATCGAAGGAATCCTTGGCTACTCCCTGGATGACCTTTTGGGGCTGCACTAGGACCAACATCAGGATCCGGCATTTGAACGCCGGTCAACGGTACAATGGCCGAAATAGAGCTTGAAAACATAAAAATGTCTTACGGAGGCGCTCCTGTTCTCGAGAGCGTTTCAATCTCGCTGAACAAGGGCGAGAAGACCGGGCTTGTCGGGCAAAACGGCTGCGGAAAGACGACGCTTCTGGAAATCGCCGCAGGGAAACTCGAACCGGATGCCGGAACAGTACGCTTCCGCGGTAAACCGACTATAGGGATCCTGTCGCAAAAGACCGACATTCGCGGTTCTGAAACGGTTTTTCAAGCGGCGGGCAAGGGATTAAAGGAAATAAACGCGCTCGAACAGGAGAAGGCGCGCCTCTCCGCTGAGATCGAAAGGAGCGCGGCAGGATCGTCCGAGCTCGATCGTCTTGTCAAGCGCCACACCGCGCTGGAGGAAAAGTACAGGCTGGTCGGTGGATACTCGAAACACGGAAAGGTTGGGGCGGTGCTCAAGGGCCTCGGGTTCGGCAAAGAGGATCTCTCGAAGCCTGTCGATGCACTCAGCGGAGGGGAAGCCAAGCGCCTGCAGCTCGCCTGTGTTCTCCTGGGAAAATACGACGTTCTCTTTTTGGATGAGCCGGGAAACCACCTGGACATTTCAGGAACCGAATGGCTGACCGGCTTCATGAAGAGCTACAAGGGCACTGTCCTCATCATATCTCACGACCGTTACCTCCTTAACGGTGCCGCAGACAAGATCGCCGAGCTGGAAGGGGGCCGGATCCACATCTTCAGCGGAAACTACGACTTTTTCATTGCAGAGCGTAAAAGGCGCAGGGAGGCCCTCGCCAAGAAACGAATGGCCCGTGAAAAAGAGATCGCGGACAAGGAAGAGTACATCCGGCGAAACATTTACGGACAGAAAGCCGGCCAGGCCAGATCGAGAAGAAAGATGCTGGAGCGCATAGAGGTCGTGGATGCGCCTCTAACCGTGGCACAACCCAGGTTCCGTTTCATGGAGGCGTCCACATCAGGAGACCATGTGGTCCATTTCGAAAGGGTGTCCTTGTCGCTTGGAAACAGGGTTCTTTACGAAAAGATCGACCTGGAGCTCGAGATGGGCGAGACCTTGGGCATTGTCGGACCGAACGGCTCCGGAAAAACATCGCTTCTCAAGCTCGTACTGGGACAGATATCATGCTCCTCTGGAATGGTCCGGCTCACCCCCTCGGCCAAGCCGGTTTACTTTGACCAGCAACTCGAAAGCATTGCAGGCACCAACACGCTGCTATACGAAATGCAGCGCCTTTTCCCCCTGTCCACGCCTGAAGAGCTGAGAAACCATCTCGCACGCTTCCTCTTCAGCGGCAAAGAGGTCGAATCTGATCTGCACAACCTTTCCGGAGGAGAGAGGAGCAGAGCACTGCTTGCCAAGATCTCTTTCGCCGAGTCCAACCTCCTTTTGCTTGACGAGCCCACAAACCACCTCGACATCTATGCCCGCGAATCCCTGGAAGGCGCGCTCAAAAGGTACAAGGGAGCGGTAATAATCGTTTCACACGACCGTTGTCTCCTTGACGGAGTCGCTGACAAGCTGCTCATTCTCGGAGACACCATGCCTTACCTTCACCACGGCAACTATTCCTCGTACATTGGCCGCCGTTCAAGAGAATCCAGAGACGCGCACGGGAAAAAGAGGACGGAGCGGCCGGCAAGAGCCTCGCGCATGAAGCGCCACAATCAGGTTGACAGCGTAAAACGGAGGCACACATACGAAGAGCTGGAGGCCTTGATTATTGCCAATGAAGAGCGGATCGAGGAGATCGGCGCGGAAATCTACAAGGAAGAGGTTTACATGGATCGATCATTATCCGATAAACTCGAGAAGGAAGCTGTCAAGCTTCGCAAGGAACTAAACGATCTTTATAAAGAATGGGACACCTGGGCCTGATCCAGGGATTTCCTTAAGAGTCCGTTGAAAAAGTGCTTCGGAAGCGAGGCCGAGTCATTTTGCCCGAGGTCAAGGCACGAGGCCGTAGGCGATGTTTATCCCAGATCTTGGATGGATTCGTTGAGGATCTCGCAACGCAGAGATCGGGCAAAAGGGCCGACTGTAGCCGATCTGACTTTTTCAACGGGCTTGTAATGCAGGAGACAAAAATGGTCGACTTGAAAACATTTATCAGAGACATACCTGACTTTCCCAAACCCGGCATCGTTTTCAAAGACATCACACCTCTGCTGAAAAATCCTTCATCGTTCAGGGAATCCATTGAACAGCTAAAAGCAAGGATTGTGAAAAGGCCTTGTGAAGCGATAATTGGAATCGAGTCGCGTGGTTTTATATTCGGTGCGGCCCTGGCCTTTGATCTGGGTGTCGACTTCATTCCGGTCAGAAAGCCTGGAAAGCTGCCGTACGATACGATCAGCGCTTCGTACGAACTCGAATACGGCACGGACTCCATCGAGATCCACAAAGATGCCCTTGTGAAAGGGCAAAGGGTTACGCTTGTAGATGACCTTCTTGCAACAGGCGGAACCATGGCAGCTTGCTGCCGGCTGGTCGAATCGCTTGGTGCAGAGGTGAGTTCATGCCTTTTTGTTGTGGAATTAGGATTCCTTCAAGGCAGAGATAAGCTGAACAGCTACAATATTGAGTCCCTTATTTCGTATTAACCCGCTTATTTCATCCTCTTCTGCTGCGGCACCGTAACCTGCGCTGTGGCTGCGTTTCATGCCAGGAGACGATCCTCAACCTGTAAGAACAGGCCTGCGGTCGTCTCCTGACATGCGCCTTGCCACATCACAGTTTACAGCTACCTCGCGACGAAGAGTATGAAATAAGCGTGTTAACAAGAGCTCAAAAACAAGAGCTGCAAGCCTTTTTTCGCGGAAATTTCATTAAAACGCAGACAGAAAGGGCAGGGGGCAGACAGGGCCAATCACCCTAACGCTTTATTTTACAGCGAATAACAAGAATCACCAGACACAAGGGGGATTGGCTGCAATATTTTTTTAATTTATCCAGCTTATACTTCTTGACTATTTTGTAATACATGATAATCTTTCCCTATCTTTACCATTTAAGCTCTTTTGTTTTATTTTGACAGAAAGGATGTTTACGCTGAGTGCCAGAAACATGTTCCCAGTCTCGCACAATATTGAAACCCGAGGAGATCAGATAGGAGGAGAATCATGAACACAGCTGTCAAGGCGCCAAAAAGAACGAGTAATAAGAAAACAAACCTCAAAACAACAAAAAAAAGGGGGCGTGGAAAAAAGAGCTCTGACAGCAAATTCGATGAGGTTTGGCAAACCTACAAGAAAACAAAAGACGAAAATCTCAGAAACATCCTCATTGAAAAGTACATGCCCCTCGTGAAGTATATTTCCGAAAGGCTTCTTCTCACGCTCCCAAAATCGATCGAGCGCGATGATCTCATCTCGGCGGGGGTTTTTGGGCTTATCGACGCCATTGACGGTTATGACCTGGAAAGAGGAATCAAGTTCAAAACGTACTGCACGACCAGGATTCGCGGATCTATCCTTGATGAACTCAGATCGCAGGACTGGGTCCCGCGTCTTGTAAGGCTCAAGGCCCACCAGATCAACAAAACCCTGAAAACCCTCGAAAAACAGCATGGCCGCGAGCCCACGAATTACGAGATGTCAAAAGCGCTCGGGATTTCCATGGACGATTACGGCGATATGCTTGAAGAGTCCTCCCCGAAGATCATGTACTCGCTCAGTGACAAATGCGACGAAAACAACAGCGAGGAGTCCATTGAAAAGGCTGACATGATCGAGGACAGGAACAGCATCAACCCCGTTGAAAACCTCAACCAGAAGGACATCCTGCTCGCGGTCACGAACTCTTTATCCAGGAAAGAGAAGCTGATCATCATCATGTACTACTACGAAGGCCTGACCATGAGGGAGATCGGCAACATCCTGAGCCTCACCGAGTCGAGAGTCTGCCAGATTCACTCCAACATAATGTCGAAGCTGAAACTGCACCTGGAGAAGATTAAAAAGAAGCTGCTTCTCTGATCTTATCCAGGCAGCGGGCCCGTTGTTTTATAGAAGGGATGCCCCGTCTTTTTTGAAGAAAAAGCGGATTCTCGCGCATAGAATGGGCGCGAACGACAGATCCTTTGCCTGCTGCAGTTTTGGACCATCCGGGTAATGAACAAAAAAGAGAGGCTCGACCCGAAACAGATTAAGGAACGCCTGAACAGTGATCACTTCATCCGGAAAATTCAGGTTCTGGATGTTGTGGACTCCACCAACACCCGGCTTGTGTCATCAGCGAAAAACGGCTCATCCGGCCCCGGGACTCTTCTCGCCGCTGAAGAACAGACAGCGGGCAAGGGCCGCATGGAACACTCATGGCATTCCACCCCCTACGAGTCGCTTACATTTTCATTCCTTTGCGAAAACCGGTTTCCGAAAAAACCCGGCTGGATCACGTTGGGCGCCGCCATGTCGGTCGTTTGGGCTGTAGACAGGCTTCTTGGCAGATCAACGCGCCTGAAGTGGCCCAACGATGTCTACGCAAACGGGAAAAAGCTTGCCGGTGTCCTGGCACAAGCGTTTCATATGCCTGAGGGTCCGCTGGTGGTTGTGGGGATCGGAATCAACGTGAACTCCACCCCCGAAAGCCTTTCTGATGCGGGCGACCACGCCCCTGCCTGTTTGCGGGATATCGAAAACAAGCCTGTCGACCGCTCCGCACTGCTGGCGGAAATCCTGAACGCCATGGACGAAATCCTGAAACGGTTTGCCCTGAAAGAAACCGATTTCCTCGTGGAAGCTCTCAGAGAGTGCTCCCTTCTGCTTGGAACTTCGGCGGTTTTCGAGTGGAAAAACGTCGAATACACGGGGAAAATACTGGATCACACCGATAACCTCGGAATCCTGCTTCAGACGAGTGCTGGAACTGTTGTGCTGCCCGGAGAAACATCAAAGCTTGTTCGTTTCTCGTTCTGATTTCGCAATGATACCGGAACTGAACCGAAGCTCCATCCCCCCTTACAGAGGATCGTCTCCTGGCATGAAACGCAGCCACAGTGCAGTTTACGGTGCCGCAGCAGAAGATGAAATAAGCGGGCTAACCCCGGCAGGGCTTCAAACCGCGGAGTTCATGAGGGTTCTTGCGGCGGGGCGCCTTGTTGAGCATTGGTAATCACATCTCGCAGCTCGCTTATTTCCATACCGCTGTCAAGGTCGGCATCCAGAAAACCTCCCAGCTTGTCGCGAAGGATGATTATATCCTCGTCCTCAACAAGAGGCGCTTTGACCATGATAACAGGTGTGCCCTTCTTCTCCTGGACAGCCATGAAATCCTGGCCCTTTTCAGTAACAAAGTCCTTGAGGCGCAGATAACGCTTCCTGATCAGGATAAGCGCGATGAAGTAGGCGAGCTCGATGATCTCTTGTTCATCCACATCGAGCATCTTGTAAAGAAGCTCGCGCAGCACCTCGAAATTCACGGTTCTCTTGGCCGGTGCGGATTCAGGCATCTTTGTCCGCCAAAAGACCTTGCTTTCGGCTTCCTCATCGGACTCGAAACATGCTTGGCAGTAATCCGATCTATGGATGGAGGTGTTCTTTATCTCGACACTGGAGAAATAAGTTTCCTTGTCATCGAAAGGCTTGCGGCATCTGTGACACTCTTCGCCCGGACGTCCTATGTTCCAATCCATTTTCGATTCCAGTTCGTCTTATTGATCCGTCAGTAAAAATCCCAGGGACTTCTTTGCAATGTACGCCACCGAAACGTCTTTGTCATCGCACGCAATCTTCAACGCCTGGACAACATCCGTTCGCCTGGGCCCTCTGTAGCTTCCAAGCACATCCGCTGCGCTCGCCCGAACCTCCCATTCATAAGCGCCGTGCAGGATCATCATAATCAGATCCAGCGATCTTGGATCGTCCATCTTCGAAAGCACCCGCACAACTCTTCGCTGACAAAGAACATGCTCGCCCGGACCCTCATTTTCGAAAAAACCGTTTAGATCCTCGAACACTGCCGTGTGCGCCAGAACCTCCGTGTATGGGATTACAACAGTCTCGTCCTTCATCTTTTTAATACGCTGCAGCATGGGAGGCACAACAATCCTGCCCAGGCTTTTGAGCTCTTCAGCCGGTCGAATCCATCCGGGCTCGGGGTTGCCGAAACTATCCATTCTCGGGCGCGCCGCGTTCGCCTTGATATCGAGAAGCAGAAGATCTATCAGGCACATCCTCTCGTTCTCTCCGAGGGCAACCCACTCCGCCTTTGCATCCGGCCAGTCCGGACTGTGTTTGCGGTAGAGCTCCCAGCGATTGAGAAGCAATTTCGCTTCCCCGGGAGGGATCCTGGGTGTAGATGAACACCCCGCTTGAAGGAACAGCAGTGCCGCGGCAATCAATAAAAGAAACAGAAACGGTGCGTTAGGCTTCATGTTCGACACTCCAGCCGGCACAGGCGCGGAACCTCAAAAGCAGAAAGAGAAAACACGGCAAATCCGCGCCAGGCGAAAACCCGAAGGGCTCTCGCTCAGTCAAGACAACAGGCTGCCGCAAAGAAATAATCTTAACACGTTGTCACGCCAGAAGCATTATTATATTCTTGCGAGCAGTTGCTCCGGACCAACAAGTAGCATGCTCTTTTTCACTGTTGGCCGAGGTTCCACGGTGTTGTGTACAGGATTGTCGCAGCCTCTTCAAAACAGTATTCAGTCTACTCGTTTAACGTTGCATCGATATGAGTTTTGTTCATCTTCATGTCCATAGCCACTTCTCATTGCTCGACGGATGTATTCACCACAAGAACCTGGTCCAAAAGGCCGCTTCACTCGGGATGCCCGCGCTGGCATTGACGGACCATGGATCCCTTTTCGGAGCGATAGAGTTCTACAAGGAAGCGGAGAGGGCGGGTATCAAGCCGATCATCGGTATTGAGGCGTATGTCACCGAACGATCACGGTTCGAAAAGAAACACAGCGGCAGGACAGTAAAAAACCACCATCTCACCCTGCTTGCCAGGAACGAGGAAGGGTACAGGAACCTGATCAGGCTCTCCTCGAAGTCCTTTCTCGAGGGTTTCTACTACAAGCCCAGGGCTGATGTCGAGCTCCTGGCCGAGCATTCCGGCGGGCTAATCGCTCTTTCGGGCTGCCTGGGCGGCGCCATCCCGCAGCAGCTCATGGCAAATGACATGAACACCGCCGAAAAACTGGCTCTTCAGCACAAGGACTGGTTCGGAGACGGTAACTTCTTTCTGGAGATCATGAGAACGGGGTTGCCCGGCCAGGAGGAGATCAACCAACTCATAATTGAACTGGGCAGGAAAACGGATATCCCGCTTGTCGCCACAAACGACGTTCACTACCTGGAACAAAGCGACCACCAGGTTCATGATGTCATGCTTTGCATCAACACAGGCCATACGTTAAGCGATCAGAAAAGGATGAAGATGGAGACCGACCAGTTCTACTTTCGCACAGCGGAAGAGATGGCCGATCTTTTTAACGACATCCCGCAAGCCCTCGAAAACACCGTCCGAATAGCGGACGGCTGCAACCTCAAGCTCGAATTCGGCCAGTATCACCTTCCCGAATTCAAACCCGAAAACGGGGATAACCCGGAAGGATACCTAAGGAAGCTCTGTTCCGAGGGTGCAAAGAACCGTTTCGATAAACCGTCCCGGGAGATAAGGGACAGGCTCGATTTGGAGCTCGATGTAATCATATCCATGGGATTTGCCTCATACTTTCTCATCGTATGGGATATGATCAAGTTCGCAAAAAGCAACAATGTTCCCGTGGGGCCGGGACGAGGCTCCGCCGCCGGATCGCTAGTGGCATACTGCCTCGAAATCACGAACGTAAACCCACTCGATTACGGCCTGATCTTTGAGCGTTTTCTCAACTCATCCAGGATATCCATGCCCGACATCGATATCGATTTCTGCAGGAACGGCAGGGAGCGGGTGATCCGATACGTCCAGGAAAAGTACGGGAAATCGAGCGTCTGCCAGATAGTCACCTTCGGCACCATGGCTGCACGCGCGGCTATCCGCGATGCCGGCCGTGTGCTGGGTATCGAGCTTCAGAAAGTGGATGGAATCGCAAAAAAAATCCCGTCGATCCCCGGAACAAAGCTCAAGGACGCACTTGAAAACGATCCGGAGCTGAAAAAGCTCCGCGACACCGAACCGGAAATCAAAAAGCTGTTCGAAATATCCTCGAAGATTGAAGGGCTCAACCGCCACGCATCGACGCACGCGGCAGGCGTTGTGATAACCGATAAGCCGCTCGTGGAATATGTCCCTCTTTGCAGGGTTCAGAACGAGATCAACACGCAGTACCAGATGACAGCGCTGGAAGATATAGGCCTGCTCAAGATGGATTTTCTCGGGCTCAAGAACCTCACAATACTCGACAAGACCGTTGCTCTCATCAAAGAAACAACGGGGCAGAAGGTGAACCTCGCCGAACTGTCTTTTGATGACCCGAAAACATACGAGCTGCTTCAGAGCGGCAGGACACTGGGTATTTTTCAGCTCGAATCGGAAGGTATGAGCAACCTGATTGTGAGGCTCAAGCCCGACACCTTCGAGGACATAATCGCGCTCCTTGCCCTGTACAGACCCGGCCCTCTCAACAGCGGAATGGTCGACAGCTACGTGAACAGAAAGCATGGGATCGAGAGGGTCGACTACCTTCACCCTTCTCTTGAGGAGGTGCTCGAGGAAACATACGGTGTTATCGTATACCAGGAACAGGTGATGCAGATAGCCAACATCCTGTCCGGTTTTTCCATGAACGATGCTGATTCACTCAGAAAGGCCATGGGAAAGAAAAAGGTTGAGGTCATGGTCCGTTTCCGAGACATGTTCATCGACGGTGCAGTGTCGAAGGGTGTCGGGCGTGAAAAGGCGTCCAACATCTACGACAAGATCGAATTTTTCGCGGGGTATGGATTCAACAAGTCCCACTCCACTGCTTACGGCATCATTACATATCATACGGCCTATCTCAAGACACACTACCCCATACAGTATATGGCCTCGCTCATGACCTGCGACGCGTCCGATTCCGATAAGGTTGCGGAATACATTCAGGAGTGCGAACTGATGGACATCCAGGTCCTTGTGCCGGACTTCAACGAAAGCGATCATGATTTCTCGATCAGCGGCAGCGCAATCCGTTTCGGACTCAGCGCGATCAAGGGGATCGGCAACAAAGCCATAGAATCGATAATCGACTCAAGGCGGAGGTGCGGCGGATTCAGGTCGATTCAGCACATGCTCACGGAAGTGGACCTTAAAGCGGTAAACAAGACAGCTATCGAAGCGCTGATCAAGGCGGGTGCTTTCGATTCGAGCGAGAATCCCAGAGCCGCGCTCTACCAGCTTGGGGAAGGCCTGATCAGATGGGCGGCTGGTGTGCAGGCAGACAGGCTGTCAGGGCAGAAAGGCCTGTTCGGGAAAAACAACGGAGAGATGGAAATTGTCATCCCGGACAACATCGAGGAGTGGGAAGAGAACGAAAAACTCGCTCATGAAAAGAAAGCGCTTGGATTTATAATCTCCGTTAACCCCCTGAAAGAAGACAGGGAGCTTCTTGGGGCCGTGGTTCCATTGACCGCTGAGAAAGCATGCGAACTCAAGGACGGAACAACAGCGGTCTTCGGAGGAACGGTTTCAGACCTCAGAACGCTCATCCCCAAAAAGGGACGCAAGAACAGAAAAAAAATGGCCATGTTCAAGATACGGACCATGGATGGAACCATGTCCTGCGTGGCCTTCTCAAAAGAGTACGAAAAATACGAACAGCTCTTGCATGGTGAACATCTCCTCGTTTTCGAGGGAAGCCTGGACAATAGCCAAAAAGGAATCAAACCTTCTCTCAAAACCACATGCGTTTACACCCTTGATGAATATATACGAGCGCGTTTTTCCATGCTTATCCTCCGGCTCGGCTCGGCCGATGAAGTGAGCGAGAAGCTAATAGGCGAAATCAAGAGGGCTGCAGAGGAGTTCAGTGGTTCCGGAAAACTGCTTTTCTGTTTCGAAAGCAAAGGTGAAAAGCCCTATTCCGTCAAGGCCGGCCCCCGCTTCAACATCGAAATCAGCGAAGCATCCATCCGAAGGTTCGATGACATTCTGGGTCCGGGGAGAGTTGGGGTTCGGTGGTGATGGAAAGAAGAAGAGGAAGAGAACCACGGATGAACACGGGTTAACCTGGAAAATTAAAACCGCGCACAAGCATGGCGCGGTTTGAATTTCATCTGTCTTTCAGGATCTTGCTGCTATTTGCCTCCCCCGGAACTTCCCTCCTCTTGTTCATATCCAACAAGTTCGAATATTGCCTGCTTGCCGTTGTCACCAAGCCGAGGCTTTGCAAGCTTGAGTATTCTTGTGTATCCACCGCTCCGGTCCACGTACCTCGGGCCGATCTCATCGAAAAGCTTTTTCAGAACCGTTTTATCCTGTATGGTCCTGGCGGCTTTCCGGATGTTATGAAGCGACTTGTTTCTTGCCATGGTGATCAGTTTTTCGGCATGAGGACGGTACTCCTTAGCCTTTGGCAAGGTTGTGACTATTCTGCCCTTGTCGAAAAGCGCAGTTAGCAGGTTTCTTTTCAAGGCGGTGCGGTGCGATGTATTCCTGCCAAGTTTACGCCCGCGTATCTTGTGTCTCATCGAAAAACCTCAGCTCATACTTTCCAGGTCCATGCCCAGGGAAATTTCAAGATCGCTCAGTTTCTTTTTAATCTCCCTGAGGGATGTCTTTCCAAAATTTCTTACCTTTAGCAGATCCGATTCGGACCGCTTAACCAGATCGCCGATAGACTTCAGTCCCACAGCGTCCAGACAGTTCTTCGCCCGAACCGAAAGATCGAGCTCGTCGATCGATTTGGACAGGAGAGCCGCCATATGGTTTATCTTCTCATCTTCTTCAGCTTCTTCCTCATCCTCGATCTCGTCAGCAGGTGCATCACGATCGAGCCGGTTGTAGTGTACAAACGGATTCAGGTGCTTTCTGTATATTTTCGAGGCATCAACCAAAGCCATTTCCGGTGAAATCGTGCCGTCCGTCCAGATCTCCAGGAGAAGTTTGTCGTAATTAGTGATCTTGCCGACTCGTGTATCCTCGATGTTGTACCTTACCCGCATGACCGGAGAAAAGTTCGCGTCGATGGATATAACTCCAAGTTCATGACCGTTGACTTCGTTTTCCTCGGCGGTCACGTAACCTCTACCCGGTTTGGCTTCGATCTCCATCTTGAGGGAAGCGTCCTTGTCGGTAATCGTTGCGATCACTCCTTCGGGGTTGAGTATTTCCGTGTCACCCGGAGTTTGAATGTCCTTTCCGGTCACCACACATTCTCCTGAACGATCAATCGTCAAACCGATCGGATCGTTTCCATGCCCTTTAATCAGGACCTTCTTCAGGTTCAACACAATGTCCGTAATGTCTTCCAGAACACCGGGAATTGTGGTGAATTCGTGCAACACACCGTCAATCTTTACTGATGTAACGGCATAGCCTTCGATGGAAGACAGGAGCACTCGGCGAAGGCCGTTGCCTATGGTGTTCCCAAAGCCTCTCTCAAAAGGCTCGATTATGAACTTTCCATATTCAGCGGTTAAAGTTTCTTCATCTATCTCCACCGATGATGGAAGTTCGAAATTACGCCACCTTATTCTCATCCGCTCTATCCTCCCAAGCGGGTTACCGCAGGATTTTCGGTTATTATCTCGACATCAACTCGACAATCAACTGCTCTTCTATTTCAAAAGTAACATGCTCACGCTTGGGCATGTCCGTGACCGATCCTCCAAACTGGCTCTCATCAAGCTCCAGCCAGGGAGGGATGCCCTTGTTCTTGTTGTACTCTATGGCAGACTGCACCGCTTTCCTGGTGCCCTCCTTGTCCGCCGCGCCTACCTTGTCCCCGGGTTTGACCAACGCCGACGGGATGTCGCACTTCTTCTTGTTGAGCATAAAATGGCCATGCGCGATCATCTGCCGTGCATGACGTCTCGACCTGGTGAGCCCAAGGCTGAAAACAACATTGTCCAGCCTTCTTTCCAGAATCACGAGCAGGGCCTCTCCTGTATTTCCACGAATACGAGCCGCTTTTTTCATGTAAATCCGGAACTGATCGTCATGAACACCATAGTACCTCTTGGCCTTCTGTTTCTCCCTGAGCCTGATCCTGTACTCGGACGGACGGCCCCGTGTCCATGTGTGCATGCCCGGCTGGTAGTTTCTGTTCTGTATCGCACATTTGGCCGTGTCGCAACGCTGGCCTTTCAGATACAGTTTTGTAGCTTCCCGCCTGCAAAGCTTGCAGGCACCCTTGTCCTTTTTCGCCATTCCCTAAACCCCGATCTCAAATGTCTCGGAGACAAACACAACATAAACACCCATCTTATACTCTCCTCTTTTTTCTCGGCCTGCACCCGTTATGCGGCAACGGGGTGCGGTCCTCGATTGCTCTGATCTTGATACCGGCTGTCTGAATCGCTCTTATGGCCGACTCCCTGCCCGATCCCGGCCCCTTAACTCTCACCTCGACCTCTCGGATCCCCATCTTCATGGCTTTGCCGGAGCACTTTTCAGCCGCCTTCTGCGCGGCAAATGGAGTCGACTTTCTAGAACCCTTGTATCCTGCGGTTCCCGCCGAATCCCAGCACAACGAATCGCCGTTCGAATCGATGAAGTTGATGATCGTGTTGTTGAAAGTAGCCTTGATGCTCACGATCGCCCTGGAGATCGATCTTTTTACCTTTTTTTTCTTCCTTGATGATGCCATTCACTGCTCCAATTCGAAGGGGCTGGGACACGCGTTTGAGCGCCCCGCTCCCTCGGTATTCGCTTACATCCGTTTTACGCTCTTTTTTCCAGCGACGGTCTTCTTGGGACCCTTCCTTGTGCGGGCATTCGTCTGGGTCCGTTGTCCGCGGACAGGCAATCCTCTGCGGTGTCTCAGCCCCCGGTAACAGGCGACCTCTTTCAAGCGCTGAATGTTCTGGCCGACCTGGCGCCTGAGCTGGCCTTCGATGGTGTACCGCTTCTCTATAAACGAAGCAAGGCGGGCCACCTCTTCTTCAGTGAGCTCCCTGGCACGAATCGATTCGTCCAGGTTGAGCTCCTTGCAGATCTGTTTTGAAGATGTGCGCCCAACACCGAAAATATAGGTCAGCGCAATTACCAGGCGCTTATCATTTGGAATATCAACACCAACAACACGGGGCATGCGTCACTCCTTGGGGTGGGTTTCCCACCTCCTTGTAACTTTATTTGAACTTGAAATGCGGGAACAGTGCTGCATGAGAAACATTACTTTCCTTGCTTCTGCTTGTGCCGCCCGTTCTTGCAGATGACCCTCACAACGCCGCGGCGCTTGATGATCTTGCAGTTCTCGCAGATCCTTTTAACGGATGCTCTTACCTTCATTTTCTACTCTCTGTATACGATCCTTCCTTTGGTCAGATCGTAAGGGCTCAACTCTAGTGTAACAACATCTCCCGGAAGAATCCTGATGAAGTTCATCCTCATCTTTCCTGAAACATGGGCTATGATTTTGTGTCCGCTATCGAGCTCTACCCTGAAAACAGCGTTTGGCAGCGCTTCGACAACCACCGCGGAAACCCTTATTGCTTCTTCCTTTGACATCTGTCAGCTACCAGCTATACCTTCTTCATGTTGACGGCGTGTCCACAGGAGTAAGGGAAAAAGAGATACCATTCTATTTTTTTCTCCCGCGCGCCCAGGAACTCGACGCGCCACCCGCGGTAAAACCGTCGTAGTTTCGCATGAGCAGTTGGGAGTTCAGCTTGTCCACAAGATCGAGAACGACTCCAACCACGATCAACACGCTCGTCCCGCCCAGGAAAACAGCGATGTAGCCTGGAACGTTTTTCAGCTGGGAAGATATTATCTGTGGGATGATCGCGATGATGGTTAGAAAAGCGGCTCCCGCAAGGGTTACCCTGTACATAACGTTTTCCAGATAATCCGATGTACGCTTGCCGGGCCTGAGCCCGGGCACGAAACCGCCATACTCCTTGAGGTTGTTCGCGATCTCGGTCGGCTGAAACATCAGGGCGGTCCAGAAAAAGCTGAAGAAAAAGATCAGGATGATGTAAGACACTATGTACCAGAATCCGCCATAGCGGAATATCTGACCGAAGAAGGAGGTTCCAAACAGCTTGTCCACGAACGGAGGAAGGATAAAGATCGCCGCCGCGAAGATGATCGGCATGACCCCGGCCTGGTTGACCTTCAAGGGGAGGTAGTGGCGCTGGCCGCCGTATACCTTGCGTCCCCTTGTCAGCCTGGCCTGTTGAACCGGGATCCTCCTCTGCCCCTTCGTGATGTAGACGATCCCGATGACTATCATTATGTATAGCCCGACCAGCGTCGCAATCGTGGTTATCCTCTCGCTGGCCTCGATGGATGACATCAGAACCGAAAACTGTGAAGGCATACTTGCGATGATACCGCCCATGATGATAAGCGAAACCCCGTTGCCAATGCCGTGCTCGGAGATCTGTTCACCAACCCACATGATGAATATGGTGCCTGTTGTCATTGTCAGCAAGGCCAGTATCTGGTACCACGGTGAGTAGAACAGATCCGGCGGGATTATCTGATTACTATCGACGAGGCTTCGCATGAAGCCCTGAATGATGAATATCCCCTGGATGAGGCACAAGGGCACGGTTCCCCAGCGGGTGTACTTGTTTATGGTCTTCTGGCCCTGCGCCCCTTCCTTGGAAATCTTCTCCAGGGCGGGCACGACCTTGACGAGCAGCGACATGATGATCGATGAGGAGATATACGGCATGACTCCCAGCGAAAAGATGGCGCAGCTTCCAAGGGCCGCCCCCGAAAGGGTGTTCATCAGCCCAAATATCATCTGCATGCCGCCCGCTTCCTTTTCCAGCTCCAAATCGCGAAGCAGGTCCACATCCACACCTGGAATAGGGATGTGAAAACCGATCCGGTAGATTAACAAAAGCCCCAGGGTCAGGAAGATCTTCTTCCTGAGTTCGGGGATTCTGAAAACGTTGATCATGCCGAAATTCATCGGATCTCCTCGACTTGGCCGCCGGCCGCTTCGATTTTGCTTCGCGCAGACTTGGAAAACATGTCAGCACGCACCGTGAGCTTTATGTCGATCTCGCCAGAGCCAAGAACCTTCAGGTTGCTTGCGTTGTCCTTGACCAGCTTGTGGGTTTTGGCTGCATCGAGGTCCACGGTGTCGCCGTCCTTGAACACCGATAGATCCCTCAGGTTTATGATCGAGTAGGTCTTTTTGAAAAGCGCGTTCGAAAAACCCTTCTTGGGGAGCCTTCGATACAGAGGCATCTGTCCCCCCTCGAATCCTAGCTTCCCGCCGCATCCGCTGCGAGAGCCGTACCCGTTCTGTCCGCGACCGCATGTCTTTCCAAGGCCTGAGCCGGGACCACGCCCGACACGGAACCTTTTCGTACGCGATGTGTTTGTTTTTTTTATTGATTTGAGGTCCATCAGATCTTCACCCCCCTCAGTTTTTCCGTTTCCTCGCGGCTGCGGATGGAAGTGAGGCCAAGAAGAGTAGCCTTTACGAGGTTCACCGGATTGGTCGAACCGTATGTTTTGGTGAGCAGATCCTTGATCCCGGCGGCTTCCACAACAGCGCGCACTGCAGCACCGGCAATAATGCCCGATCCGGGAGCGGCCGGGATCAAGCGAACCTTGGTGGCACCGAATCTGCAGGTTACGGAGTGGTGAATCGTGTTGTCTTTCAGATGCACCACTTCCAGGCTTTTCCGGGCATCTTTCACAGCTTTCTCAACTGCGTTCGGCACTTCCTTGGCCTTTCCAAAGCCGACACCGACACGACCGTTCTTGTTTCCGAGCACTACCACCGCGCTGAAGGAAAAACGTCTTCCTCCCTTCATCACCTTGGCACAACGGTTTACCTTGACAACCGTTTCCTCAAGGATATTGGAACCGTTTAACTCCGTCTCCTCTTTGTTCAACTGAAACCTCCGGAATCACCTGGTCGATTGCCTGACCTAAATAAACTTAGCCTCATGTCAAAACCGCCAAACGCCTTTTCAGTAGGCTCAGGCAGTCGATAGCTGTGTGCTCAAAACCGAATTCCGCCTTCTCTGACAGCATCGGCAAAGCTCTTGACACAGCCATGGTACTTGTACCATCCGCGGTCCAGAACCGCCCTTTCAATGCCGAGGTCCTTCAGGCGCTTTGCCATCTCCCGCCCCAGGAACTCCGCTTTCTCCTTTTTGCTTCCTTTCGCATCCTTCCTGTATTCAGGGATCAGGGATGAAACCGATGCAACGGTTTTCCCCTCCTCGTCATCTATCGCCTGACAGTAAAACTGGCGATTGCTCCTGAACACGGAAAGCCTGGGTTTTGAAGGCTCACCCGGCACGCGCCGCCGCACACCTCTTGAAACCCTCAAGCGTTTCCGCTTTAAATCTTTCTGTTTCCTCTGCATTGTTCAAAATCCTGTCCACCGGTCGTAGGTTGTCATCCCGAGACAAAAGGGCTCGAAACGGTTTCTGTCATCATCATCAAGCGCCCAAGGTCTTCCTTTCCTTGCGTTTTACATGCTCATCAGAGTAACGGATACCTTTCCCTTTGTACGGTTCAGGAGGCCTCACCGATCTTATGTTCGCGGCAAACTGGCCCACTTTCTGCCGGTCCGATCCTTTCACCACAATGGTAGTCTGGTTCGGCACATCCAGCTTCAATCCGTCGGGAACCGACATCTCCACCAGGTGACAAAAACCGATCTGAAGAACGAGCTTGTCTCCCTGAAGTTTTGCGCTGTATCCAACACCAATGATGTTCAAAGTCTTCTCGAACCCTTTCGTGAGACCAGTCACCATGTTACTGGCCAGGCTCCTGAAAAGGCCGTGCAAGGCCCGGACGCGCCGCTGAGCGCTCTTCCTCGTGAACCGGATCTCCTTGCTTTTTTCATCTATTTCCACGCTGATCGCAGGGTCGATCCACTGCTCAAGCCGGCCGTTTTTACTCTCAACGGCCAAGATACGTCCATTCATGACGATCTTGACACCGTCTGGAACCTTAACCGGCTGTTTACCGATTCGCGACATTTTTCATAGCCACCAAATAAAACCGCTATTCTGTAGCTGGCATCTCTTTTTTACCTGACCATCAGCAGGACCTCGCCGCCGACATGTTTGCTGCGGCATTCACGGTCCGACAAAACGCCGAGGTTGGTTGTATAAATTTCTGCACCAAATCCGTTCAAAACCCTCTTCAACTCATCTGCGGGCCTGTACACCCTCATTCCCGGTTTGCTGACCCTCTTGATCTCTCTGATCACCTTTTCCCCTTCGGGTCCGTAGCTGAGGTATACGGTGAGAGTATCCTTCTTTTTCTCTTCATCATCCTTGTGCACGGAATAGTCCTTGATGAACCCCTCGCGCTTCAAGGCGTCCGCAATCCCTTGCTTCAGTCGTGATAAAGGAATCTTCACAGAATCTCTATTAATCAGGTTTGCGTTCCTGATCCTTGTCAGCATGTCAGCTACCGGATCCGTCATGGTCATCTTGTCTGTCTCTTTCTGGCCCCACCTGGGCCAAATCTACACATCAGGTACAGCGCTACAAATACCCGCTACCAGCTTGCTTTCCTTACACCGGGAATCTCGCCTCTGAGGGCGAGTGTCCGGAAACAAATCCGGCATATCCCGAACTTTCTGTAGTAGGCACGCGGTCGTCCACACAGGCTGCACCGGTTGTACCTTCTGGTCGAGTACTTCGGCTTACGCTTTGCCTTAACTATCAAACAGGTCTTAGCCACTTCTACTCCTTGTGAGTTTCTATAGTCTACAGCCGTGCTTCGCTTCTATCACCTGCTGTCACCTTCACATCAACATCAGTTCATGCTGTAACAGCGCTACTTGCCGAACGGAGTGCCCATCCACTCCAGAAGATCCGCTGCCATGGCATCATCCGGGGAAGTAGTCACTATTGCTATATCCATACCCTGATTGAACTGTACACTGTCCAGATCGATTTCAGGAAACACTATCTGTTCGGCAAGACCTATGGAACAGTTTCCACGTCCGTCGAAAGATTTGCGCGACAAGCCGCGGAAGTCCCTGATACGCGGGACAGCAACCGAGATCAGCCTGTCCAGAAACTCCCACATGCGGCTGTCTCTCATGGTAACCTTGCATCCTACCACCATCCCATCACGAATCTTGAAGCCTGCGACAGATCGTCTTGCCTTCGTGATCAAAGGCTTCTGTCCGGTGATGATGCCCAGGTCCCTGACCGCTCCTTCGAGCATTGCCTTGTTTTCACTGGCCCCTCCAATCCCCATGTTAACCACGATTTTTTCGATCCTGGGCAACTCCATGACGTTTTTGAGGCCATATTTTTCACGCAGCTTGGGCGCCACTTCTTCTTCATATTTTTTCTTCAACCGTGGAACATAGCCACTGTTGTCGTTCACATCACCCATGACTTCCTACCTTTGACTTCCTGCCTCGCGGTGCCGCCTCTCTTACAACGGCAGAAGCGTATCACAGGCCTTGCAGGCCCTTCTTTTGGCACCGTTCTTGGTCACAACTATCTTGACTTTGATCCCTTTCTCACACTTTTCACAATAAGGGAGAACATTGGAAAGGGCAACGGGGGCCTCCTTCTCGATCCTGCCTCCCTGCGGATTCTGCTGGCTCTTGCGCACGTGCTTGTACCCGAGCTTGATACCTTCCAAAACGATCTTGTTCTTGTCAGGCAGAATCCGCAAAACCTTGCCGGTCCTTCCGGCATCGTTTCCCGCGATCACCATGGCAGTATCGTTTACTTTTATCCTGTTCATCCAACGCTCCTTGGATTCATTGCAAGCTCATGCGCGTCAAAAAGGTCACACAACCTCCGAAGCCAAGGAAATTATCTTCATGAACTTCCTATGCCTCAGTTCCCTGGCCACAGCTCCGAAAATTCGCGTTCCCTTCGGGTTGTTGTCATCATCCAGAATAACCAGGGCATTGTGGTCGAACCGTACACATGAGCCGTCCGATCGCTGAATGTCTTTCCTGGTCCTGACAATAACTCCCTTTATTATCTGGCCCTTCCTGATCTCCGAAGTGGGCAGTGTTTTTTTTACGGAACCAATAATAATGTCTCCGATGCCGGCGTATTTCCGCTTGGTGCCGCCAAGCACCTTGATGCACATCACCGATTTAACACCGGTATTGTCAGCCACATTTAGATAGGTCTGCATCTGAATCATGGATTCATTCTCCGCTCTTCCGGATAATGCGGCTTAAGCGCCACCGCTTGGTCTTGCTGAGAGGCCTTGTAAAAAACACCTCGACGATATCTCCCAGCTTGGCGTCTTCGTTCTCGTCATGAGCCTTCAAGCTCGTGAACCGCTTCAAATACTTTTTATAGCGGGGATGTTTGACCAATCGGGATATCTGGACCACGATTGTTTTGTTCATCGCGGTGCTTGTGACCGTTCCGGTCTTTACCGGGCTCTGTACCGGGCTTTCTACTGGTTTTTTTTCGACATTGTTCACTATCAGCTCACCTTATCACATCTGAACCCCGATGGAGGGAAAACAGAACATACAGTTCATGGTTTATCAGGAGTCTTTTTTACAGCTCCCATTTCGAACTCTTTGAGGACCGTATAAATCCTGGCAATATCCTTCCTGATCCGCCTGATCCTGGCCGGGTTTGACAGGTTCTCGCTTGCGGACTGAAACCTCAGGTCGAAAAGTTCCTTGGTCAGATTTTTAAGATCGAAACGGAGTTCCTTTTCCTCCTTCGATCTGACCTCTACGGCTTTCATGCTTTCATTCTCCTATGGACAAACCGTACCTTGATGGACAGCTTGTGCGCCGCACGGTTAAAGGCCAGGATAGCGGTATCCTCCGTAGCTCCGCCCAATTCATAGATAATCGTTCCAGGCTTCACAACCGCCGCCCAGAAATCGGGCTCTCCCTTCCCTTTTCCCATCCTTGTCTCGGCTGCGGTACTGGTGATGGGCTTCTGTGGGAAGACGCGGATGAAAACCTTTGCGTCCCTGGCGGCGCGAGATATCGCCACTCGGCCTGCCTCGATCTGCCTCCCGGAAATCCATCCGCCCTCGAGGCTCTGCAGGCCGTAGTCACCGAACTCTACGGTATTGCCCCGCCTGGCCATACCGCGAATACGTCCGCGCTGCATCTTTCTATGTTTTGGCCTATTCGGCATCAAGACCATGATTCACCTGCTTCCCGGCTTTTCTCGATTGTTTCGATTGCCTTTGCCGCTGTCATCCTCATTTAGTCAGTTTCTCGCCCTTGTAGATCCACACCTTTACGCCGATTGTTCCGGCCTTGGTCCTGGCCTCGGCGAAACCATAGTCAACATCCGCTGTCAGTGTGTGGAGCGGAACCTTGCCAATGCTGAACTTCTCACGACGTGCCATTTCCGCTCCGGCAAGCCTTCCGCTGATGTTTATCTTTATTCCTTCGGCCCCTTGCTGTATTGAGGCCTGTCCGGTCTTTTTCAAAACACGTCGGAAAGCCGCGCGTTTAACGAGCTGTTCGGCAATGTTTTCAGCAACCAGCTGAGAACACAGGTCCGGCTTGTCTTCCTCCTTGAACTGAATCTTAACCTGCCGGTCAGAAATCTTTTCAAGGTCCGCCCTCAGTTGCTCGGACCGCTGACCGCGCTTTCCTATCAGGATGCCCGGGCGGGCCGTGTGAACAAAAACCATGACCGTCTCCCGCGTCCTTTCTATGTCGATCCGCGAAACGGCAGCCGAATAACACTCTCTCTTTATGTATTTCCTGATCTTGCTGTCTTCGAGGAGCAGCTTCGAAAACTCTTTCTTGGTGGCATACCAGCGAGAACGCCAGTTCTCGGTGATTCCTATACGAAAGCCTAAAGGGTTGACTTTTTGTCCCATCCTGTCTCCTATTACTCCTCGCCCTGGGCGGGCTCATCAGCCTCGGGTGAACTCAGTGTTATCTTAATATGGCTCAACCGCTTGGTATATGGAGCAGCTCTGCCTCTTGCTACAGGTCTCCACCGTGGACGGTATCCCTGAAGCGGACCCTCATCAACCACGGCTTTGGATACGTACAGATCGTTAACGTCCACGTTCACATCATGTTCTGCATTTGCCAGCGCAGAATTGATTATCTTCTCCACCATGCGGGCGACTCGCCTGTGTACGAACTTCAACGTCTCCAATGCCTGGTTCACCGGCATTCCGCGGATGAGATCGACCACATATCGCGCCTTTCTCGCGGTCGTCTTTGCATACATGTGACTGGCATTATAATCCATGTTAATGGCGCTCCAAATCACCGGCCCGGCACCAACGAACAGCATCAGGAAAAAAGAAGAAACGAGTCATAAAACAACAACATGACATCGCTTCACACCTTTCTCTTTCTGCCCTGATGCCCCCTGAAAGTCCTTGTAGGGGAAAACTCGCCGAGTTTGTGACCGACCATGTCTTCGGTTATAAAAACTTTTAGAAAGTTCTTTCCGTTATGAACGAGAAAGTTACAGCCCACGAAGTCGGGAGAGATAGTACAGGCCCGGCACCAGGTCTTAATTGGATCGTGGCTGCTTACTGCTTTTCTGCTAAGCACTTTTTTCAACAGTTTGGGGTCGATATACGGCCCCTTTTTTACGCTGCGACTCATCTCATTCCCATCAACATCTATAGGTTACGGCTTCGGTCCCAAATCGTATTCTGTTGTTACTTCCTCTTTTTTCTCCTGCTACGCACGATAAAACTGTTGCTCGGCTTTTTTTTGTTCCTGGTAGTGCCGCCTTTGGACAGTATACCCGTAGGCGAGCAGGGATGGCGCCCTCCGCCTGAACGTCCTTCGCCTCCACCCATTGGGTGGCTTACCGGGTTCTGTGCCACTCCTCTGACGTGGGGTCTTCTCCCCTTCCATCGCATACGTCCGGCTTTCCCGATGGAAATATTCTGGTGATCCAGGTTGCCTACCTGGCCTACCGTTGCACGGCACTCCACAGGCACCTTCCTGATCTCACCGGAGGGCAAAAGCAGGTTGGCATATTTCCCCTCACGCGCGGCGAGCTGGATTTCGGTTCCCGCACTACGCCCCATCTGGCCGCCTCCTCCCGGGTATAGCTCAACGCAATGCACCATCATTCCAAGCGGTATCGATTTCAAGGGCATGCTGTTGCCCACTTTTGGTTCAGCCGATTCCCCCGATTCGAGTCGATCACCTACCTTCAGCTTGTTAGGGGCCAGAATATACCTTTTCTCTCCGTCCAGATAATGAAGGAGAGCAATGCGCGCGGAACGGTTGGGATCGTATTCGATAAAAGCGACTTTTGCGGGTATCCCGTCCTTTTCGCGTTTGAAATCGATGACCCTGTACCTTCGCTTGTGTCCTCCTCCGCGGAACCTGGCTGTCGTGTGCCCGTGCGAGTTCCGGCCGCCGCTTTTCTTAAGCGGTCTCAGGAGGGATTTTTCTGGGTGGTTCCTTGTAATCTCGGAAAAATCAGAGACTGAACCGAACCTGCGTCCGGGTGAAGTCGGTTTGTATTTCTTAATGCCCATCGCTCGTTACCGATACCTTTTAAAACCAATAACAACCGAGTCGTTAAATGAACTCGATGGCATCACCTTCTCTTAATGTAACAACTGCACGTTTGATGCTCGACCGGGAGTACCTGCGTCCGGGCATCCCCTTGGTCTTGCCCTTGCGAATCATGGTATTTATGGAAACCACTTTTACCTTGAACAAGGATTCCACAACCTTTTTGATCTCCTGCTTGTTAGCCTTGATATCGACCTGAAAGTTATAGCTGTTGCCGCTCTCGGTCTGATATGTTCCCTTTTCCGTAATCAACGGTTTTTTTATGATTTTGTATGGATTATCCATTGCCTAAACGCTCTTTCATTCGATCAAACGCATCGCCCAGCAAAACCGTATTCCGGTTTCGAAGCAGATGATAAGAGTTCACATCCCCAGCCGGTATCACCATGACCCGAGAGATGTTCCTAAAAGATTTGTAAAGGACGGGATCGTGTCCCGGCAAAACAACCAGTGTGCTTCCTTTTATCTGTAGCTTGGCAAGGGCTGCTGAGGCGGCTTTCGTGCTGGGTTTGTCGGGGGCCAATCCTTTGATAAAGAAAACCTCATTGTCCTTCAGCTTGGCAAGAAGGGCGGTTCGCAACGCTTCGGTCTTTGCCTTCTTGGGCATGGAATAGGAATAATCGCGAGGCTTCGGACCGAAAGCGACTCCACCACCTCTCCAGATTGGGGATTTGAAATCCCCGGCCCTGGCATAGCCCGTTCCCTTTTGACGGTATG
Source organism: uncultured Phycisphaerales bacterium (assembly GCA_964542475.1). Lineage (GTDB taxonomy): Bacteria > Planctomycetota > B15-G4 > B15-G4 > CAYZWU01 > CAZIUL01. The sequence goes on from CAZIUL010000021.1 coordinate 50,021, forward strand.
GTTTTCTGCCGGAGAGAGAAACCTCGCTACGGGTCAATGTAGAATGCGTCCCAAGCCTTTTGTTGGCCTCATACATCAGGATCGACTCCTTCAGCAGACGTTTCTTGACCTTGTCGCCAAAGATAGTCTCATCCACTTCGATCTTAGTGAGTTGATCCTCGCTCGTGTTGTATGCCACCACTTCAACCATTTAGGTTACCTCTTCTTGGGTTCGGCGAACGCAAACCAAAAGCGCCGATCCGTTCCCTTCATCTCGTAATAAAGAACCTGCCAACCGCTACTCCCCCGAAGCCTCGACTTTTGCGTCTACCTTTTTAGGAGTTCCGGTTTTTGCGGTCCGAATGCAGAGCAAGCCGTTTCGAGGGCCCGGCACGGACCCTTTTATCAGCAGCATGTTCCGCTCCACGTTCACATCAATGACTTCCAGGTTCTTCACGGTAATACGCGCGTTGCCGAAATGACCGGCCATCTTCTTGCCTTTGAAAACGCGGCTTGGGTCAGAATGCATCCCGATGGCCCCGGGACGGCGGTTGCACATGCCTCCGTGGGTCTGGGGACCTCCAGCGAAATTCCACCTCTTCATCACACCAGCGAATCCCCTGCCCTTGCTGATGCCGATCACATCCAAAAGGTCCCCTCGCTGAAACTTCTCCACATCTACCTTGTCACCGGGCTTGTATTCTTCTTCGGATGAATCCTGGATCCTGAACTCTCTCAGATATTGGAAAGCCCTAAGGCTGCCCTTCTTCTTGTCATCCCCGGAGCCTTCGTCGAACAAACCCGCTTTTTTAAAATGTCCTTTCAACGGTTTCGAGGCACGCTGAAGCTTCTTCTCCACAAACGCCAGCTGTACTGCTGAATAGCCGTCATTATCCCTCGTCTTCGTCTGGGCGACATAGCACGGCCCGGCTGTCACAACGGTTACAGGAACAACCGCTCCGTCTTCGTCGAATAACTGGGTCATCCCTTCCTTCCTGCCCAGTATGAATTTCATCGTCACAGGATCATCCTCTAATACAAAAACCTTCCGGATTGTTTATAAGCCTATCCGGATCAACGACCAGTGTGCTTCGGATTCGAAACCGAAACGTATAAAGTTACGCTTTGACTCGAATGTCAACACCGGCCGGTAAATTCAACCGGCTGATAGAATCAACTGTCTTGGCTGTGGGTTCTGCAATGTAGATCAACCGCTTGTGGGTACGGATCTCGAACTGCTCGCGTGACTTCTTGTCAATGTGTGGTGAGCGGTTCACTGTGTACCTCTCGATTCTGGTCGGGAGAGGTATGGGGCCGGATACCCTGGCCCCGGTCCTCTTGGCTGTTTCAACAATATCCGAAGAGGACTGATCGAGTGTTTCGTGATCGTACGCTTCAAGCCTGATAATGATTTTCTGATTCAACATGCATCGCTCCGGAATCCAAAGACCTCCTCCTCCATGGTTGGTACAAAATCCTACCGGACATACTCACCCGGTAAAAGAAAGAAGAGTAAAGGTCATGAATTGCCAGTGGTTTACCCAACAACATAAAGACCGGAAATTTTACTATTTCAAGATTTAGTGTCAACCTGATTTTTTTACGATTATATGCACGCCCGATGACCGTCACCTGTAATGCCCTGACATACAGGCGGTTACATGACCATACAAAAACAACATAAAAACAGTTTTGTAAGAAAAACTTTTTTCGCCGATGTCAGGTGCTCTATCTCCTTGATAAAGGATCAATTACAGCAGCTTGACTCTCTTGTCTTGTCGGATAGGTCGAACACATTCCAACTCAATGAAAACCACGCAGTTTATCAGGAGAAACCGATTGATAACTGTCCGGCTCCAGCGAAAAAGAGGCTCTGCCTTTTGAGAGCGACCTGATAACGCTTGAATACCCGAACACTTCAGCCAGGGGTACAACACCTCTGATCACAGCAGGCTCCTCATCCGTTTTCAACTCATTGATCCGGGCCCTTCGGCTGTTGAGATCATGGTGTATTCCGTGCAGGTACTCAACCGGTGACCTGATCTCAAAAGACATGATGGGCTCGAGAATGTTCTCCCCTCCACTTTTTATTGCATCCTTCATGGCCATCTCCGTGGCCACTCCAAAAGCGATATCGCTCGACCGCAGCGGATCGAAGGACCCGCCCGTAGCAATCACCTTGACATTTATAATCGAATATCCCAATGAAAGCCCTGATACCGCGGCGCTCTGCACAGCGCTTTCGATATTCGGCCAGTATATTTTCGGGATACTTTCCGGATTGAGCTGGTTTTCGAACTCAACTCCCCTTCCGGTCTCCATGGGTTCCACCGAAAGATAAACTTCGGCATACATCTCCTTTTCGCCCACAACCTTGTTAAAAACGCCTTTCCCTGCAGCAGGGCCGCTAACGGTCTGCTTGTATGCCACTCGGGGTTTTCCTATCTGCGCATTCAGCTTAAACTCGTTGACAAGCTTGTTTTTCAGGACATCGAGATGCAACTCACCCATTCCGGAAATGATCGTCTGGCCCGTTTCATCGTCCATGTACCACAGGAATGTCGGATCATCCTTGGCAATGATTTCGAGGCTGCTGATGAGATCGTCTTTCTCTTTGTTGCTTTCAGGCTCTATGGACATGGATATCACCGGTTCAGGAAAATCCATTCTTTCGAGCAATATCTGCTTGTTCTTGGTGCAAAGCGTATCCCCGGTCCTGCAGTATTTAAGCCCCATTACGGCAACGATCTCACCGGCGGTAGCTTCTTCCAGCTGCTTCCTTTCCTCGGCGTGCATGAGAAAAATACGCATAACACGTTCCGTTTTTTTCTGGCCGGGGTTGTAGATCGATTTGCCTTTTTCCATTGATCCGGAATATATCCTGAGGAAACTCACCTCGCCATGTGGCTCAAAAACCGTCTTGAACGCCAGGGCGCATAAAGGATCTGACAGCTCGGTTTTCCGAACGATCATTTTCTTTGTTCTAGGGTCAATACCGGTAATAAAAGGCCGATCCGAAGGGCAGGGCAGGAAATCCACCACGGCATCAAGCACCTGCTGAACGCCCTTGTTCTTGAACGCCGCTCCGCATAGCACAGGGACGATATCGAACTCGATGGTGCTTTTGCGCAAACTGTTCGTCAGTTCATCCCGAGTTACAGGCTGGTCACCAAGAAATTTCTCCATGATCCTGTCGTCATTATCCGCAATCGACTCCACGAGTTCCGTGCGCATCCTTTGGGCTTTTTCCTTCAGATCTTCAGGAATCTCCTCTACAATAACATCCCGTCCGAAGCTCTCTTCGTCGTAGCGCATCGCCTTCATCGAAATAAGATCAACCACTCCGGAAAACTGTTTTTCGACACCAATAGGGAACTGAACAGGAACAGCTTTCGCTCCCAAACGGTTTCTGACGCTGTCCACCACCCTGAAAAAATCGGACCCGATCCGGTCGAGCTTGTTCACAAATACGATTCTGGGCACGTTGTAACGGTCCGCCTGCTTCCACACGGTCTCTGATTGGGCTTCCACGCCGGCAACGCCATCGAGCACTCCAACAGCTCCGTCCAGCACCCTCAGGGAACGCTCGACCTCGGCAGTAAAATCCACATGTCCGGGAGTATCGATGATGTTGATGCGGTGATCCCGCCAGTAACAAGTCGTTGCAGCGGCTGTGATGGTTATTCCCCGCTTTTGCTCTTCCTCGAGATAATCCATCTTGGCAGAGCCTTCATGGACCTCGCCCATCTTGTGTTCAACGCCTGTATAGTACAGGATTCTTTCGGTAAGCGTCGTCTTTCCCGCATCGATGTGGGCGATGATGCCTATGTTCCTTACCTTGTCATCTTTAACCATCCGGAACGATCCTCTTTGTTGGGATAGCCCGCAAATAAACGGGCCAACGCACGAAAACCCGGCCGCTTCATAAAAAAAGCCCGGATCTGAAGTAAAGATCGGGCTTTTTCCGGTATACGGTTTATCAGGGATTACCAGGCAAAATGCGCATAAGCCTTGTTGGACTCAGCCATCTTGTGAACGTTCTCTCGAACCGTGTATGCGGCTCCCTGCTTGTTGTAGGCATCGAGGAGTTCGCTGGCCAAGCGCTTTGCCATGGGTTTTCCTTTTTTCTTTCTTGCCGCCTGGATGATCCATCGAAAAGCCAAAGCCTGCTGTCTGTCTTTCTGGATCTCATGTGGCACCTGAAGTGTAGCCCCGCCCACACGCTTCGACCTCACCTCAATCATGGGTTTAACATTATCAATGCTTGTACGGAAAATTTCCAAAGGCTCCTGATCTGAAACCTTGGAACCCAAAATGTCCATCGCTTCATAAACAAACTTTTGTGCAGTGGTCTTTTTCCCATCCCACATAATGCAGTTTATAAACTTGGAAACCAACAAGCTCTTGAACTTCGGGTCCGGTCTCAGGAACTTCGCGGTAGATTCATATTTACGAGGCATAAGCTATACATCCCACATCGCATACGCGGTAAAAGCCGCAATTCGAACTTTTTGCTTTCAAGAAAACCAATTCGGTTGAACTTTATTTTTTGGGTCTCTTCGTTCCATAAAGAGACCGTCCCTGCTTGCGGTCTTCAACCCCTCCCGCATCGAGGGTTCCACGGATTACATGGTACCTGACACCAGGCAGATCCCTCACCCTGCCGCCCCTCACGAGAACGATGGAATGCTCCTGGAGGTTATGTTTCTCTCCTGGAATATACACCGTAACCTCTTTCGAGTTCGAGAGTTTCACCCTTGCTATCTTCCGAAGCGCGGAATTGGGTTTTTTAGGGGTCTGGATCTTCACCTGTGTGCAAACTCCCCGCTTCTGGGGGCACTTGTCGAGCACAGGTGTTTTGGACTTCTGCTTGGTTTTTTTCCGGCCCTTCCGGACCAACTGGTTAATCGTGGGCATCAAACTCTCCAACTCGTCGATCGTCTATCTGTTTTTTTTCAAAAGAAGCCCGAAAGTATACAAAATGCCGTTTTCTGATTCAAGCCACTTTCGAGATTAGATTCACTGCTGTTCTCGCTCAAGCGGCATTGTCCGCATCCGCGATCTGAATGTCCGCACCGTTTTCCTTGCCTTCTTCTTCAGCAGCATTCTTATCCACGCCGACTTTGACGACCTTTGTCATGTAATGGCCCTTGAAACCGGTCCCGGTAGGCACCATATGTCCCAGGATCACGTTTTCCTTCAACCCCAGGAGATCGTCATGTTTTCCCTCAATTGCCGCCTTAGTAAGGACTTTCGTTGTTTCCTGAAACGATGCCGCTGAAATCATCGAGTCGCTCTGGAGAGAAGATTTCGTGATTCCCAGAAGTATCGGTTCAGCATTCACGGGTTTTTTCTTTTCCTTGATCAGTTTCTTGTTGATCGCGCGAAACTGAGCCTTGCTGACTTTGAAACCCGGGAGCAGATCGGAATCTCCGGGATCAACCACATTTACTTTACGCATCATCTGGGAAATGATGATCTCGACATGCTTGTCGTTTATTGAAACGCCCTGGGACTTGTAGACGTTCTGGACTTCCCGGAGCAGATAATGCTGGAGAGCCTCTTCACCGCTGATTCTCAAGATATCATGTGGAATCAGTGGACCTCCTATCAGCGGTGTGCCGGACCTTACAAAATCGCCGCTCTGAACCCTGAGATGCCGTCCATGGGGCACCAGATGCTCTTTAACATCCCCGCCTTCGTTCTTAACCAGGATCAGCCGCTTGCCCCGCTTCATATCCTTCACCAGTTCAACCGTTCCATCTATCTCTGCCATGATGGAAGGCTCCTTGGGTTTGCGGGCCTCAAAGATCTCGGTAACCCTGGGAAGGCCGCCGGTGATGTCCTGGGTGCCGCCGACTTCGCGCGGAGTTTTGGCAATCAACGTACCAGCGGTGACTTCCTGCCCGTCATTGATCTCGATATAGGCCTTTTCAGGAATCGGATAGTAGACGAGCGGTGTTCCTTCGCCATCCTCAATAACAACCTGTGGGTGAAGGTCGCCCTTGTGTTCAATTATCAGCTTCCTGACCACACCGCTCCTGTCCCTTTCCTCTTTCATGGTCTTGCCTTCGATTATGTCCTCGAAACGGACAAAGCCGTTCCTGTCGGCAAAAATCGGAATGTTATGCGGATCCCACCGGACAAGAAGGGAGTCAACCTCCACTTTTTCGCCTTCTTTTACCTTCAAAACCGCTCCGAGTGGAACCGAGTAATGGTCGATCTCGCGCCCCTTCTGGTCGACGAGAACGAGTTCACCGTTCCGGTCCAAAACCACAAGCTCATCTTCCTTGTTTCGCACCACTTTCATCTTCGAAAACTTGACCCGGCCGCTGCGCTTGGCCTTGACCTCGGATACGGCGAGGGCACGGCTTGCTGTACCACCGATATGAAAGGTCCTCATGGTCAGCTGGGTTCCTGGCTCGCCGATGGATTGTGCAGCCATGATCCCCACTGCGAGGCCATCTTCAACCAGCTTGCCCCGAGAAAGATCCATGCCGTAACAAAGCTTGCAGCACCCAAGTGAACTTTCGCAGGTCAATGGAGAGCGGACCCGTACCTTTTCATAACCCAGGGCTTCTATCTTTTCCGCGATCTCCTTGGTTATAAGCTCGTTCTCCTTGACAACAACCTCATCCGTCACCACATCCACGATCGAGTCGCGCGCCACCCTGCCTGCGATCGCCTGGACCAGGGATACATCCACCTTGTCGCCGGTGATCATTGCCTGCTTGGAGATGCCGCTTATCGTGCCGCAGTCCTGTTCGGTAATCACAACGTTCTGCGCAACATCCGCCAGCTTTCTTGTGAGATAACCGGAATCAGCTGTTTTCAGCGCTGTATCAGCCAGCCCTTTCCGCGCGCCGTGTGTGGAAGAATAGTATTCAAGGGCCCTCAACCCCTCGCGAAAGTTTGCCTTGATCGGAGTTTCGATGATCTTCCCTGAAGGTTTGGCCATGAGCCCCCTCATCCCTGCTAGCTGGCGAATCTGCTCAATCGATCCCCGCGCCCCGGACCTTTCCATGATATAAATGGGATTTAAATAAGGCTTCCCATCCCTGGTATCCGAAGCCAGAGCATAGATCATCTCCTCTCCCACCTCCTCGCGGGTGTGAGTCCAGAGGTCGATAATCTGGTTGTACCGCTCGCCATCGGTGATGATCCCTTCCCTGTACTGTTTTGTTATCTTGTCTACCTTCTTTTCCGTTCTTTCCAGTATCTTTTCCTTGTTCATGGGCATCTTCAGGTCGGAAGTGGCAAACGACATGCCTGACATTGTTGCGGACTTGAATCCGATATCCTTCAGGTCATCCAAAAGCACGACGGTCTTCTCTTTGTCGAACCGTTTGTAGTAGTCCATAATCAGGGTGTTCAACGACTTCTTGTTAAGGACCTCGTTGAAAAACGGTGCTTCTACATCCATTATGTCGTTGAACAAGACCCTTCCCGGCGTTGTTTCGACGGGTTTGCCCGACACAACGGTTTCTCCGTCCTTGTGGCAGACAATCTTCCCATCGGGCAGTCTGACCTTGACCCTGGCATGAAGACCCACCTTGCCATCTTCGTAAGCCCTGAACACCTCCACCGGGTCGGAGAAAGTCATACCGCTGCCCTTTTCACCGTCCTTTTCCACTGTCAAAAAATAGCACCCAAGCACGATGTCCTGGGATGGAGATATGACAGGGTTGCCGTGAGACGGAGAAAAGATGTTGTTGGTGGAAATCATGAGCGTGGTTGCCTCTATCTGCGCCTCGAAGGACAGCGGCAGATGCACGGCCATCTGGTCACCATCGAAGTCCGCATTGAAACCGGCGCAAACGAGGGGATGTATCTTTATCGCGTTTCCTTCGATCAATACGGGTTCGAACGCCTGAATACCGACTCTATGCAGTGTAGGAGCACGGTTCAGGAGCACCGGATGTTTGTGGATCACCTCTTCGAGTATGTCCCAAACCTCCTCGTCCTTGCGCTCCAACATCTTTTTGGCGCTCTTGATCGTATCAGCGAAACCCAGCTCTTTGAGGCGGCGTATGATGAATGGCTGAAAAAGCTCCAAAGCGATCTTCTTGGGCAGGCCGCACTGGTTGAGCTTAAGTTCAGGGCCCACAACTATCACCGAGCGGGCGGAATAGTCCACTCTCTTTCCAAGCAGGTTCTCCCTGAAACGTCCCTGTTTCCCCTTTATCATGTCGGTAAGAGACTTGAGCGGCCTGTTGGAAGCCCCGAGTACGGGCCTGCGGCATCGACCGTTGTCAAAAAGGGCGTCAACCGATTGCTGGAGCATTCTTTTTTCGTTGCGGATGATGACCTCGGGCGCGTTCAGGTCAAGGAGCTTCTTCAACCGGTTGTTCCGGTTGATAAGCCTGCGGTATAGATCGTTCAGGTCCGACGTGGCGAAGTTGCCGCTTTCCAGCAGCACCAGCGGTCTCAGATCAGGCGGAATCACCGGAATCACATCCAGTATCATCCACTCGGGCTTGTTCGGGGACTCCATCAACGTCTCCACCGTTTCCAGCCGTTTGATGATGTCCCGCTGCCTCTGCTTGGACCGTGACGTTTTCAACTCTTCTCGAAGCTCCGCTGAGACCTCCGAGAGATCGAGCTGCCTCAGAATCTTCATGACCGCTTCAGCGCCCATGTCAGCATCAAAAGAATCACCGAACTTCTCCCTGGCTTGCCGGAACTCATCCTCGGTCAGGAGCTGATACTGCTTCAGCGGTGTGGATCCCGCGTCGATTACGATGAACTCCTGAAAGTAGATCACCTTGTCCAGGCTGGCAACTTTTATCGCGAGCAGGTTGCCGATACGCGAAGGCATTGCCTTGAAAAACCAGATGTGCGCCACCGGGGCGGCAAGGTTTATGTGCCCCATCCGCTTGCGACGCACCTTTGAATGGGTTACCTGAACCCCGCACCTGTCGCAAACGATGTTCTTGTGCTTGATGCCCTTGTATTTGCCGCAGAAGCATTCCCAGTCTTTAGTCGGCCCGAAAATCTTCTCGCAGAAAAGACCGTCCTTCTCAGGACGGTATGTTCTGTAGTTGATTGTTTCAGGCTTTTTAACCTCGCCAAAGGACCAGCCTCGGATGTCCTCAGGCGATGCAAGCTTGATGGTTACCCATGCGTTTTCGTTGATCCTCCGGTGTGAAGAATCGAGCGTCATTGCCTGCCTCCCGTTTAAAAGCCTTGAATACATGCCCTGCCCCACGCAAATGCCCGGGGCTGAGCGGTGGTTTATAACCTTTTCTTCTTGTGAAGCTCCATGTTCAACGCCAGCCCCCTGATCTCGTTGGTCAACACGTCAAAGGACACCGGCGTTCCGGGCTCCAGTACGTTTGTCCCCTTCACCATAGCTTCATAAATCTTGGTTCTGCCTTCCACGTCATCAGACTTCACCGTGAGAAGCTCCTGCAGAAGGTTTGCCGCGCCGTAAGCCTCGAGCGCCCACACCTCCATCTCTCCGAACCTCTGGCCGCCGAAACGTGCCTTGCCGCCCAACGGTTGCTGTGTTATCAACGAGTAAGGGCCTGTCGCACGGGCATGCACTTTGTCGTCCACCAGGTGGTGGAGCTTCAACATGTACAGGTACCCGACCGTGACTTCCTGGTGGAAAGCAGCGCCGGTGCGACCGTCATACAATATCGATTTCCCGTTTTCGGGCAGATTTGCTTCCTTCAGGCTTTCCCTGATCTCCTTTTCATCCGCCCCGTCGAAGACAGGGGAGATCGCACGAAAACCCAGTTTCTTTGCGGCCCACCCGAGATGTGTTTCCATGATCTGGCCAACGTTCATACGGGATGGCACACCCAGCGGGTTCAGCAGGATGTCCATGGGAGTTCCGTCCTCCAGAAAAGGCATGTCCTCATCCGGGAGTATCTTGGAAATTACTCCCTTGTTTCCGTGCCTTCCCGCCATCTTGTCCCCGACCGAGAGGGGGCGCTTCGTGGCGATGAACACCTTGACCAGCTCGAGCACTCCCGTGGGAAGCTCATCACCGCGGGACAGCTTGTTCACGAGCTTGTTTTTCTCGTTCTCGTGCATGTCGATCCTGTCCGAGTGATGCTTGAAGGTCGCGTAGAGCTTCTCGCCGACTCCCTTCCTGTAGTTCTCCATGCAGTGTTTCCTGAGAACTTCCATCTGGCTCCTGAGCTCAACCGAATTGGCTTCCTCGTTGACCACAAGGGCTTTTTTTAGGGTGCTGACGGTGCTTTTTCCCTTCTGGATTTCCTTTATTGCGACCGATAGCTTGCCCATTTCACTGCGAAAAAAACCAACAAACGCCCTCTCAGCCTTTCTTATGGCCATCAGGTTCTTGGCACTCTGCTCCTCGGAAGTGTCGATGTTTCTTGAAAACCTCTCAGCCCCGATAACGATCCCTTCGACACCTGGAGGCACCTCGAGAGAATCGTTCTTAACGTCCTCTCCGGCCCGGCCGAATATCGCATGGAGCAGCTTTTCCTCGGGAGTGAGTTCACTTTTCGACTTGGGTGAAACCTTGCCGACCAGAATGTCCCCGGGCATTACCTTGGTCCCGATCTTTACAATGCCGTTCTCGTCGAGGTTTCTGAGTGCTTTTTCGGACACATTGGGAATATCGGGTGTAAACTCCTCGCGGCCCAGTTTTGTTTCACGGATTTCGATCTCGAAGTCGTTGATATGAACCGACGTGTAAAGGTCCTCCTTCACGAGGCGCTCGGAAACAATTATCGCATCCTCGAAGTTGTACCCGTCCCAGATCATAAAACCCACGAGGATGTTACGCCCCAGGGCCAGCTCTCCTTTTTCGGTTGCAGCTCCATCAGCTATCACATCACCGACATTGACCTCATCGCCTTTCCTGACGATCGGTTTCTGATTGAGGCAAGTTCTTTCGTTGAGGCCCACGAACTTCTTGAGGTAGTAAGTGTCATCATCGTTGATTATGATCTTTTCAGAATCCGCGTACGTTACCTTTCCCTTTTCCCTGGCCATGACGAGCATTCCCGAGTTCCTGGCCACCTCACATTCCATGCCCGTGGCCACAACAGGCGGCTCGACCTTCAAAAGAGGCACTGATTGGCGTTGCATGTTCGAGCCCATTAGAGCCCGGTTGGCATCATCATGCTCGAGGAACGGGATCAGGCTCGCGGAGACACCTACGAGCTGCTGCGGCGAGATATCCATGAACTCCACGTCTTCCCGCCTACGCATGGCACTTTCTCCGTGCCAGCGCACGAGTACGGTGTCCTTGACGATCTTTCCGCTCCGGGTGATCTTCGTGTCCGCGGGAGCCAGGCAGCTCTCGAACTCCTGGTCAGCGCGCAACAGAAGGACTTCCTCGGTCAGTTTACCGTTCTTGATTTTCCTGTATGGTGTGACGAGAAAACCGTAGTCGTCCAGAGTTGCGAATATCCCGAGGGAAGAGATCAACCCGATGTTGGTTCCCTCAGGCGTCTCGATAGGGCATATCCTTCCGTAATGGCTGATATGAACGTCCCTGACCTCGAAACCGGCCCGCTTTCGGTTCAGGCCGCCAGGCCCGAGAGCAGAGAGCCGCCTCTCGTGAGTGAGCTGTGACAAGGGGTTGGTCTGATCCACCACCTGGGAAAGCTCTCCCCTTCCGAAAAAGTAATCGATGGCCGAAGAGATGGTCTTGGAGTTGATCAAAGCTCTCGGGGTCACGGTCTGGATCGATTCCAGATTCATACGCTCCTGCGCTGTACGCCTCAGCTTCAAAAACCCTTTTCTGAACTCGTCGGAAGCCAGCTCACTTATTGTCCTGACTCGGCGGTTGCCGAGATTATCGATATCATCTATCTCCCCCGCTCCTCCTCTGAGGGTGATGATGTACTGCACCGAGCTCGCGATATCCTCGGGGGTAATCGTCATCTCCTTGTCGGAGATCTCCTGCTTGTATTTCCTGTTGATCCTGAAACGGCCTACAGGGCCCAGGCGGTACCGGGTCGAATCGAAAAACCGCTCCGTAAAAAGCTCCCTGGCCTTGTCCAGGTGCGGAGGGTTCCCAGGCCTCAGCCGCTGGTATATCTTCAACAAGGCGTCTTCGTGGCTGCTGGTGTCATCATCTTCTAATGTGTTGAGGATTAGAGGATCATCCATGTTCTCGATGATCACCACTTCCTTGACTCCCGTTTCCACTATCACAGTAACCGTTTCCGCGGTGATGAGACCTCCGGAAGGCACCAGAATCTCTCCGGTCTTGAAGTCCAGGATCTCAGAGACGCTGTGCTTGCCGACGAGGGCTTTTTCCGTCGCTTTCAGCCCTTTGATCTTCACGGTTTTCGTGTTGTAGAAGTAAGGGATCAGATCCTCGTTAGTGGAATACTTCCCAGACATCGCACGCATGAAGGTTGTTGCGGGGAACTTTCCGCTCTGATCGATCTTGATCTGCAGCTTGTCTTTCTTCGACACGGAGAGTTCAATCCAGGACCCGCGCTGAGGAATAATCCAGCAGGAGTGAAGCTTCTTTTCGCTGGAATGCACCTCTACTGAGAAATCCACGCCCGGTGAACGGTGAAGCTGGCTGACGATCACACGCTCCGAGCCATTTATGATGAACTCACCTCCGCCGATCATTATGGGTACTTCACCCAAAAAGACCCATTCCTCCACAGGTTCCGGCTTGTCCAGCCTCACAAGGATCTTCAGCGGCATACCGTAGGTCAGGCCCAGGATCTTGCACTCTTCAGGGTTGTACCTTGGCCGTCCGAGTTCGTAGCCCAGGTAATCGAGGGACATTGTCTTATCATAGGAATAAATAGGAAACGTCTCTCGAAGAATCGCTTCCAGGCCACTGTCTTCACGGCGGTTGAAAGGAACATTGGGCTGGAGAAAATCCTCGTACGATTTGATCTGAATGTCTGTGAGACGAGGAATGGAAATCTTTGACTTGAATGAACTGAAATTTCTAATTTCCATGGTTGATCCCTATTATCCACATAGATTAGACCGCTCGATGCTTAGGAAGGGCCCTGCTCGATTACGGATCTGACCTTCAATAGCTTCATAAAGAAGATGTGGATGATTTGCAGTCCTTCATCACCGGGGATATCGTTAATCCTGTACTGGCTTCTCGAATATATCCGCAGGCCCGCCAATGCCCCTACTATCCAGCCGCCGGTACTTCGGCTTTTCTGCCGGCAACAGGTTTGCGGATGTAGCCTCCACCGGAACAACTGTCCGGGAAGGTTAACAGTTCTTCCAACCATATCAGTTTATCATCGAAGCCGTTGCCCGACTTGGCATCCAGCAAGGAATCCAACTTTCCGTATGCCGGTGCCAAATGACAAATTCCGGCCAGAGTAAAGAACCACGACTCGGTTAAACAAAACGCGCTTACTTGATCGCGACGGAACCTCCCGCTTCCTGAAGTTCCTTCTGGATCTTCTCGGCGTCTTCCTTCGAGATCCCTTCCTTTACAGCCTTCGGAGATCCTTCGACAAGGTCCTTGGCCTCTTTCAGGCCCAGGCTCGTCACCTGCCGCACAACCTTGATTACGGGGATCTTCTTGGCGCTGTCAAAAGACTCCAGAATAACATCGAAGCTGGTTTTTTCCTCTTCGGCCTCAGCTCCACCGTCAGCCGCGGGTGCTACTCCCCCCATAATCACCGGGGCGCTCGCTGTCACGTCGAAGGTATCTTCAAAAGCCTTTTTCAAATCCACCAGTTCCAGGGCGGTCATCTCCTTGATGATATCGATCACCTGAGTAACTTTGTCTTCATCGCTCATTGCAACCTCCGTTCGGATAAGACATTATATTTTTTTATTCGTTTGGTTTCAACAGTTTATATTACACCGGGATCGGAAAGTCCGAAGCCGGATATTGCTTTCAGCCATCCTCTTTTTTCTTGTCATGCAGCGCATCCACCAGATTGGCTATGGAGCCCAAGATGCTGTTGATCCCGGTTGCTATCTGCTGGATTGGACTCGCGATGGCGTATGCGATCGAGCCATAGAGTATGGGCATATCAGGTATCGTGGTCAGCTTCTTGACCATGTCCTTATCAATGACCTTTGAATCGAGGATCCCGCCCTTGATCATTTGCCTTTTTGTTTTTTTGGCGAAATCATTGATCGATTTGGAAACCTGAATGATTCCATCCCCGCCCCACACGACAGCGGTTGGTCCTCTTAAAAGCTCCTCGAATCCGGCTTGGCCCATCTCCTTCAACACAATGTTGGTCAAGCTGGCCTTTACCACCTGCATCCGGATACTGCTTTCAGTCAGCGACGACCGAAACGTGTTGGTCTCTTGCACGGAAAGGCCATTGAAATCGACCATCACGCAGTCATCGATATCCTGGAAAAGCCCGGTGAGCTCTTTGCATACTTGCTTTTTTAACAGATTAACCATGGTAGACGTCCCACCTCCTTAGCCGGCTCAACCCATTTGCACGGGCACTCCCGGTCCCATGGATGTGTTCAATGATACGTTTAAAATGTACTGACCCTTCGTTGTGGCAGGCTTCAACGATTTCACGTAATGATAGAAAACGTTTATATTCTCCAAAAGCGCATCTTTCGGGAAAGAACGCTTACCCATCGGTGCGTGAACGTTACCGCCTGAATCCGCACGAAACTCGATCTTCCCCGCCTTGTATTCCTTTACTGCATCCGCGATGTTCTTGGTTACAGTGCCTGATTTCGGTGAGGGCATCTTGCCCTGAGGTCCAAGGATCTTTCCCAGCTTGCCCACCACCGACATCACGTCAGGCGATGCAATGGCAACATCAAAGTCCATGAACCCGTCTTGGATTTTCTTCGCCAGATCGTCAGAACCGGCTTCGACAGCACCCGCATCCAATGCTTCCTGAACACGGTCTTCCTTGACAAAAACAATCACGTTGAGTTCTTTCCCGATTCCGCGGGGAAGCGAAACTGCGCCGCGTACTATCTGGTCCGACTTTTTCATGTCCACACCAAGCCGGATTGTGATATCAACGGTTTCATCGAACTTCACAGGTTTGAAGCTGTTTTTGACGATATCAACAGCTTCATCCAGTGAATGCCGCTTTCCTTTTTCGATCTTTTCCAGATTTGCCGCGTGGCGCTTGCTTTTTTTTACCATCTCTGCCTCTTTGCAGTTTCGGGATCAGCCATGAAACCGATCCGCTGTTTCTATATCACATCTGCTCGTGCAGGTTTGCTGTCCAACGGCGAGACACCCCACCGCGCACCGCTGCTCCGGTTCCAATCCCATATGCGGTGGGGCTCTAGCCCTCGACAACTATTCCCATGCTTCGTGCAGATCCTTCGATAATAAGGGCTGCGGCCTCCTCGTCGTTTGCATTAAGATCCTCGAGCTTGGTCCTGGCGATTTCAAGGACCTGCTCTTTGGTGACCTTGCCCACCGTTTCCGTTCCGACGTTGGACGCTCCTTTTGCTATACCGGCGGCTTTCTTCAACAGAACCGCGGCAGGTGGTGTCTTCATAACAAAGGAAAATGTCCTGTCCGCATAAACCATTATCTCAACGGGAATAACTGTACCGGCTTTGTCTTTTGTCCGGTCGTTGTATTCCTTGACGAACTGTCCGATATTCACTCCATGCTGGCCAAGCGCAGGCCCCACAGGCGGAGCGGGTGTTGCCTGTCCGGCATTTATCTGAAGCTTGATTCTGGTCATCACTTGCTTGGCCATCAGGCATACTCCTATACGATGGCTGATCCATCCTTTGTGTCCAGCCCTGTGTATCCTACTGTTTTCAGCGAATCACCTGTTTTCCAGATGATCGGGCTTAAACCGGCTCGACCTGCCAATACTCCATATCGACAGGGGTCTCGCGACCAAAGATCGTAACGATCACCCGAACCATGCCTTTTGCTGAGTTTACATCATCAACTATGCCGTTGAAGTTCGAGAAGGGCCCGTCCTTTATCTTGATACGGTCCCCAACGCTGTACTCGATCTTCAGCTGCGGACTTTCCTCGGTTTCCTTCATATCCTGCAAAATGTTATCCACTTCATGGGGTTCCATTGCCTGCGGCGCACGTTCAGGGCCAACGAAATCTCCGATCCCGGGGGTTTCCTTGACCAGAAACCATGTTTCGTCGTCCAACTCCATTTCAACCATGACATAACCCGGATACAGCTTCCGGTGCACGACCCGCTTCCTGCCGCCCTTGATTTCGGTTCTGGCCTCCGTGGGCACGAGCACGTTCGTTATCTTCTCCTCAAGCCCCTTGGAACGGACCGCCACGAGAAGGTTGTCGCGAACCCTTTCCTCACGGTTTGATGCCACACGAATTACATACCACTTCTTGGTCATAATAACACTCGTTCATCAGTCGGAAACAGAATACCAGCCGCGATAGCCCTCTGCCTTAGGCAAACCCATGGAAGATGATCTTGAAGATCTTATTGAACACGATGTCTGCAAAACCTAAAAAGATCATGAAGAATATGACAGCGACCAACACGATAATGGAAGAATTGAAAGATTCGTTCCACGAAGGCCAGGTGACCTTCTTCATCTCTGTTTCAGTCTCTATCAAAAGGCTGCCCAGTTTGTTTTGGTTTATGAACCACGTCACCGCAGCCATGAGAAGGACAAAAACAGCAACCGAAAAGATCAGAGACAGGTTGAGCGGTAGGTTCACGATAGGAATCTTGCCCCCTATCAGGTTATCCTGAGCCCACGACCAGTGCAAAAAGCCGTAGAGCGATCGGCTACCGTAGAAGAAAAGCGCGGCCAGCAACCAGAAAGTAACTCCCCTGGTGATCCTCCCCTGATCCTTCTTGAATTGATAGATGCTTAAGTTCATGTCCTCGCTTGATTCTTTAGCTGGCAGGCCAGGAGGGATTCGAACCCCCAACTTCCGGTTTTGGAGACCGGCGCTCTACCAGTTGGAGCTACTGACCCGCGTTGTTTACTTCTTCTTTTCTTTGTGAACCTGGTGGCTGCGGCAAAACTTGCAATACTTCTTTATGTTGAGCTTGCTGGTATTCCGCAACTCACGACTGGTGCGGTAGTTGCGATTCCCGCACTTTGTGCACTCCAGACTAACGTTATCTCTCATGGAAACTCTCTGTATTCTATCTCGGCTACAGCAGCAGTCGGAATTTTTCGTTCAGCCACATTTAAAAAACCGAAACAAACGAAAAACACCCGGCTCGCATGTTGCGCGTTTACTCCAGCACCTTGGTCACACGGCCGGAACCGATGGTTCGCCCACCCTCGCGGATCGCGAACTTGAGCTCCTCATCCATGGCGATCGGCGTGTTGAGCTGGATACTCAGGGTCACATTGTCACCCGGCATAACCATCTCAGCTCCGCCGAGAAGGTCGCATGAACCTGTCACATCGGTTGTCCGGAAGTAGAACTGCGGCCTGTATCCATTGAAAAACGGTGTATGCCTTCCGCCTTCCTCCTTGGTCAAAACATAGACGACCGCTTCGAACTTCACATGAGGGTTGATCGTGCCGGGATGAGCAAGAACCTGCCCTCTCCAGATACTATCCTTGTCAACGCCTCGCAGAAGAACGCCTACATTATCGCCGGCGATGCCCTCATCAAGGGTCTTGTTGAACATCTCCACGCCCGTGCACACGGTTTTCCCGACTTCCTCGGTCAAGCCCACGATTTCGAGGTTTTCGCCCATCTTCACTATGCCGCGCTCAATCCTTCCGGTGGCCACGGTGCCTCTGCCCTTGATGGAGAAGATGTCCTCCACGGGCATGAGGAACGCCTTATCGATGTCACGCGGAGGATCGGGGATGTAGCTGTCAACAGCTTCCATCAGCTCGAAGATGCTTTTATAATTCTCGCTTTCCTCTTTCTCGGCCTGATAATCCTCTGTAGCCTTGAGAGCCGAACCGCGGATGATCGGAATGTCATCGCCAGGAAACTCGTATTTGCTCAAAAGCTCACGTATCTCGAGCTCAACCAGATCGAGCAGTTCCGGGTCATCCACCTGGTCAACCTTGTTCATGTAAACGACAATGTACGGAACGCCCACCTGCCTTGCGAGCAGGATGTGCTCCCTGGTCTGGGGCATGGGGCCGTCAGCCGCAGACACCACCAGGATAGTCCCATCCATCTGAGCCGCGCCGGTTACCATGTTCTTGACATAGTCGGCATGGCCCGGGCAGTCCACATGGGCGTAGTGACGGTTATCCGTCTCGTACTCCACGTGAGCCGTGGCGATGGTTATGCCGCGCTCTCTCTCTTCTGGAGCCTTGTCGATCGAATCAAAAGACCGGAACGTGGCCATGCCTTTTCTTGCCAGCAAAGCCGTGATAATGGAAGTCAGGGTTGTCTTCCCATGATCCACATGACCGATCGTACCAATGTTCACATGGGTCTTTGTCCGATCAAAACGATCTTTTGCCATTTCTAATTCTCCTCACTCAGAACACACCTGCCGGGTTCAGTCGAATCCGGCTGAGAAGCATCATACTGCCATATAACTTTATGCCTGCTGGAAAACCTTACCGGTTCCATACGTTCTAATATGGAGCTGCTGATGGGAATCGAACCCATGACCTCGTCCTTACCAAGGACGTGCTCTACCGCTGAGCCACAGCAGCTCTCGACCGTCACAAAAGCTTCGAAATATCTTTTTCTGGAGCGGGTGATGGGAATCGAACCCACACAACCAGCTTGGAAGGCTGGGGCTCTACCATTGAGCTACACCCGCGACGCTTTTTTAGTAAACCGCCACAAGGCTCTCCAACGAGAACATAGCGGCAAATACCAAACAAAACAAGAAACCGCCTCTACAGGTCGTACACCACAGCATTTACCTGGGGCTGATCACTGAAATGGTGGAGAGGGTAGGATTCGAACCTACGTAGACTAAAGTCAACGGGTTTACAGCCCGCCCCCATTGACCAGCTCGGGCACCTCTCCATACGGTTTATAGTTTATCGATCGCACACCGGATATATGCGTTCAAATTCCACACACATCAGCTGTGTTTATCACAAAGCCATATTCTGGAGCTAGCGGCGGGAGTTGAACCCGCAACCTCCGGTTTACAAAACCGGGGCTCTGCCGTTGAGCTACGCTAGCCGATGTTAGTAAACCCGCTCAAGAATTAAAGCCCCTGAAATTAGCAGACAGCCAGTAGAAGTCAAGACAAAAAAAGAGTAAAAAAATCTGCTGTTGCAATTCAAGGCAATTTCTCGCTCCCGACCATCATAACAGGCCTTACTGCCCTATTTAAAAAGAAATTAGGCGTATTCAGCACAGGGATTGTCAACATTCTTGATTCAAATCGATACTTTCACCCTGCTTGGCAAAAGCAGGATTCTATCAGATTACCCAAATTCACCACCCGCAAATTTCATCTCATCTGCTGCGGCACCGTAACCTGTGTTGTGGCTGCGATTCATGCCGGGAGACGATTCTCAGCCTTTATGACATGCGCCTTGCCACAACACTATTTAGTTCCTGTTAAAAAAAGTGTGAAGACGTCACGAACCGCCGGACTTCAAAAAA
>CAZIUL010000022.1:0-48195 GCA_964542475.1 uncultured Phycisphaerales bacterium
CGGCACTCTGTTGCCGCCTCTTCTCTTCCGGCGCCGACGGAGCGGCGCCCTCCATGCGGCCTACAAGTGCCACGGCCCGCGAAACGGTTTGCTCATCCAGCGGTTGGCTTCCTCGTCGTCGACAAAAACCTTGCGCTGCGGATCCCATTCGAGTTTTCTGCCGGTTCTCAGCGCGATGTTGCCCAGGTGGCAGACGTTTACCGAGCCGGCCCCGATCTCCGCGTCGCAGATCGGGCTTTCCCTGGTTCGGATGCATTCCAGCCAGTTCGTGTGATGTTCAGGGCTCCTGTAGAGTTTCTCTTTGCACGACTCCAGGGGTATGTGCGCGAGCTCTTCCGGCTCTGTGCGCAGGAAGCCGCGGTCAACATGCACCCATCCGCCGGTCCCCTCGAACCTGGTTCCGTGCCCGCTGTCCGAACAGATCACCTTCTGTCCGGTGGCGTATTCGTATGTCACCTCAAAGGTCACTGCTGTCTCGTAAAGCCCCTTTGTGGGGAAGGTCGCTTTTCCCTCGATCTTTACCGGGCCGGAGCCGTCCATTCCCAGGCCCCACTGGGCGATGTCGTTGTGGTGCGCGCCCCAGTCGGTCATCTTGCCGCCCGAGTAGTCGAAGAACCACCTGAAGTGGTAGGGGTGGCGGAGGCGGTTGAACGGGACCTCCGGCGCGGGACCGAGCCACAGGTTCCAGTCGAGGCCGGCAGGCGGATCTTCGTCCTCCACCCAGTCGCTTTCACTGCCCCTGGGCAGCCCAACAAGCGCTCTTTCCACCTTGCCGATCATGCCGCTTCTTACCAGTGTGCAGGCCCTGTAGAACTCGTTTCCCGAGCGCTGCTGGCTTCCGGTCTGGAACACGCGGCCGTAGCGGTTGACTATCCCGGGAAGGAGCACCGCCTCCTCGATCGTCAGGGTTAGCGGTTTTTCGCAGTATATGTCCTTGCCCGCCTTGCATGCGTGAATGCACACAAGAGTGTGCCAGTGGTCGGGCGTTGAAATGACCACCGCGTCGATGTCCGAACGGTCGAGAAGCCGTCTGAAATCGTTGTAGGCCTTGCATCCGCCTCCTACCCGTTCCCTTGCCGTGTTCCGCCTCTCCTCGTCCACGTCGCAAACAGCGAGTATCTCCACCTCGGGGTTGTTTCTGAACCAGTTCAGGTGGCCTGATCCCATGCCTCCAACGCCGATGAACCCGAGTGTTATCCGGTCGCCTGCAGGGAGCTTGTACCCCCTGCCGAGCGCTGTGCCCGGCACCAGGTAAGGAAGCACGATCCCGGATGAAAGCGCGGCCGTTTTTTTGAGAAAACTTCTTCTGCTCTGTTTTTTGCCCATGTTGCACCTCGATCTGATTCCCGCCGCAAAAACAGGCGTGCTGTATGCAGCCGACGGTTTTCGAATTATTCATCATGCATGGAGACGGACCATACCTTGGCTTCAGGCGTGCATGCAAACGCCTTGTACCTTTTTTCCATCTCGGCTCTTACCGGTTTTATCCCTTCCTCGATATGGATGCGGTAACGAAGGTTCAGGCTCTCTCCGTGCTTGATTTTCTTTTTGAAAAAAGCGCCGAACCTGCCGTAGTCGCGGTATGCCGAGTAAAGCGTGTCTTTCGGGTTGTCGGGATGGTTCATGTGCTGGACCGTGTACCTTTTTCCGTTCAACACAATGGTCATGGCGGCCCACGGAAGGTCTTTGTTCTCGTGTGGATCGACGCCGTCCTCGTGAAACAGGTATGTCGCTTTTACTTCCGCTTCGCCGTCGGCGATGTCGTTGTGCGCGCGGAACTGGAACCCTGCGTGCTCCGGGTCGCCGTTCAGGAAAACATCACCCTTGACCGCCTTGAGGTTCGTGTTGAAATCGAGCAAAAGATGACCGGAGCCGGCCTGCCTGAAGGCTGTGATCTCGCGCGTTTCCTCGATGACGGGTGTTTCCTTTTCAAGGTTCCAAAGGATGAGCATCCTTGACCTGGCAACCACCGGTCCGGCGGCCTCGCCGAGCAGCTTCGCGTGCTTCTGCACAACGCCCTTCATGTGCCAGAAATCGTACTCCTTGCCCCCGAACGTGAGACGGTTCCACCCGATGAAAAGACCGCGGTGGTGCGTGTAGAGCCCGCCCGAACCCTTGGTAAGGAACTTGTCCCCGTTTTCATCGAATATGTGATGGTACGGTTTGTAGGATTCGAGAAGGCTTTCGGGTGTTGACGGATCGCACCTGTTCATGTACCTCAGAAGCCTGCGCCCGTTCGATAGAAGCTCTGTCCTTCCCTTGATGTTGTCTTTCCACAGAAAACCTTCCGGTGCCTGTTCCTCATCCGATCGTTGTGACAGCACCGCGGTCCAGTTGCTCCATCCCTCTTTTTCCGCACTTGGCAGGATCCACCAGAGCTCGGCCCGGTTTCCGCTCCTTTTCACGAGCTGGCCTGCCGCTGTCAGCTCTTCTTTCCCCTCCTTGTGGAGCTTCACCGCGATTTCGTCCATGGACACGCCTGTCAGCTCTTCGGGCAGGTCGATCTCCACTCGGACAGGAGCATCGAAACAGTCATGGATCGAGCCTCTGACGCAGATGATCACGTCAGCGATTCGTTCGTTCGTGGCGGCGCATCCTGAAAGAAAGGCGGCGGCTGCAGCGATACAGATGATAACACGGGTTGTTCTTCGCATGACGGTTCTCCTTCCTACACCGATTCAGGCACGACATACGGTTCGCGGTAATCGCGGCTGAGCATGCGGTCCGCTTCGCTGTCGTTGACGAACCTTTCCTTCTTTCCGTCGAAGAACAGGTTTCTGCCCGCCCTGTACGAGATGTTAGCAAGATGGGGGAGCACGCTGGACATGTGCCCTTCAGCGATGTCGCAGGTCAGGTCTTCCCTTTTTCCTGAACGAAGCGCGTAGATGAAGTTGGCAAAATGCCCGCCTCCTCCGGCGCCCGCCAGGTTCATCGGGTCGGCCGACACCTCCGCTGTCGTGTTGCTCGGGCCGGGTTCGTTGTTGCGTCCGAAATAGGTCTTCCATGTGCTGCCGTTCAGGTACATCCATCCCTTGCTGCCGTAGAACAGGTTCCCGATGCGCACACCCCCGTGGACCCTGACGTACTTTCCGTCGTCGTCCTTGGTGAACTGCGCGCCCTCTGAGTTCGTGTACACGCCCCGGACCTCGAACTCGAGCACCTTTCCGTCCGCGTACTTGAACGATGCGTTCTGGGTGTTCGGTGTTTCCTGCGCCGAGTCAAAGGCAAAGTAGCCGCCGTCCGAGTAGATCCGTTTCGGGTGCTCGCTCTCGCCCAGCCCCCAGCGCGCGATGTCGAACTGGTGCGGCCCCTGGTTGCCTATGTCGCCGCACCCGTAGTCCCAGTGCCAGTGCCAGTTGTAGTGGAAGCGGTTGTGGTTGAAAGGTCTGTCAGGAGCCGGACCGATCCAGAGGTCGTAGTCCACGCCTTTCATGTAGTCGCTGTCCAGGGAGGCGCCTTTTTTCCCGCTTACGTAGTAATCGTAGCCGCCCGCGCCGTAACCGTCAGGGCAGCGTCCCAGCGAATCTCTTGGTTTGAAGCACAGCCCGCGCGCCATGTAGACCTCTCCTATTCCGCCGTCGTGCAAAAACCTCATTGCCTTGCGAACGTTCTTGTTGGAGCGGTTCTGGAAGCCGACAGCCACGAGGCAGCCGTACTTGCGGGCCGCTTCCACCATCTTCCTGCCCTCCCACACGTTGTGGGAGCAGGGCTTTTCCACGTACACATGCTTGTTGTGTTGGCAGGCCCATATCGTTGCCAGGGAGTGCCAGTGGTTGGGCGCTGCAATGGCCACAGCGTCGATTTCCTTGTCATCGAGCACTTTTCGCAGATCCTGCTCAGTGCCGGGAGCCGTGCCCTGTTTCTTTTCCAGCTCTTTCACGCGGGACTCGAAGAGGTTTGTGTCCGCGTCCACCAGGGTTTTTATGTGCACGTTCTCGATTCCTGCGAACCCGTGCGCAAGGCCCATGCCCCTGCTGCGAATCCCGATGACCGCCATGTTGATCCTGTCGTTGGCTCCGATGACCCTTGCCTTGCCGGGGGCTGTCCTTGGTGCGGCGTAGGAGGTCATGCCCGCGGCTGCCACGATGCCCGCGGCTGCCTGTGTGCCCCTGATCAGGAAATCGCGGCGCGATGGTTTGTTTGTGGGAGTCTCTGCTGTCATGAACTTTTCCTCCTAATGAATCGGCGATGCGTGCTGCACCGCCCGCTGTTTCGATTGGACAGGAACTATCCGGATGTTTCTGAACCGCACCTCGTTGCCGTGGTCCTGGAGCAGGATGGGGCCGGGCTCAGGCCCTTCGGGTTTGCCGACCCCGGTCTTGCTCGTAAGCTCCACGTTGTTATGGATCACGGCGTTGTTGTGCAGAACGGTTATACGCGCGTTTTCAACTTTCTTCCGGCTGTCCCCTTCTCCAGAGTACCTTGGCGAGCGGAACGTTATGTCGAAGCTCTGCCACTCCCCGGATTTCTTCGAGACGTTTACATCGGGCGCCTTTGCCCTGTAGAGCGCTCCGCAGTCCCAGTTTTCGAGCTTGACACCGAACGAGTCGAGAATCTGAACCTCGTAGCGGCGTTGCAAATAGATGCCGCTGTTCCCGCGGTTTCCGCGGCTTTTTCCCTGCTCGATCGGCGGGAGCACCGGCACCATGAACTCCACGTGCAGGGAGAAATCCCTGTACATCTGCCTGGTCATGATGCTTCCGGATCCCGGAACAACCTTCATGGTATCACCGTCTTCGATCTCCCAGCGGATATCTCCTCCCTTTTCAGCAATCCAGTGCGAGAACCCGGTGCCGTCGAAGAGAACGATCTCGCTTTTGGGCAATGCTTCAGGAGCGGGCGGCGTGCAAACGGAATGGGAGGGGTGACAACAGCCTGCAAGCAGGGATAAGATCGCCAGGATTCCGAAAAAGAAGATTCTGGTCATCCGGGTGTCCTTTCCTTTATACGTGTATCAGACCGGTTGAGGTTATGCTCTCGGGAAGGGGTGGTCAAGGTTTATCAGGAAGGGATCGATCTCCGATTTCGATACCGAACCGGAGGATAACCACAGGGGATTTTCCCTACCGAATCACCCTGAAACGATTTGAGCGGCCAGCTCGGAAAAACCGGCGCCTGAACAGCCCCTGGTGATGAATGAAGGACCATGTTTTAGTGAGACGGCGAACTCCATCACGTTGGCAACACCCACGCTGTTTTCGAAGAAGCAAAAAAGCGGTTCGTCGTTGGGGGAGTCGCCGATGAACGCAAAGGAGCTGTTCGCCTCGGAAAGGTCCATGCCGAGCTCCTGTTTGACGAAGAGGTCCATCGCGGTGAGCTTGTCGTAGTCGCCGAACCAGCCGTTCACATGGATCGAGCTGACCTTCGCGCTTGCCCCGTGCCTCTCGAAGATCTTCACGATGCGGTCCACTTCGTCCGCGGGCAGGCGCTTAACATCCTCGCAAAAATCGATGGCCAGGTCGAACTCGCGCCACTGCTGGTCGCTTGCGATCCCGGCTCCGGGCACCTCTTCCAGCACCTCCTTTTTCACGGCTTCGAGCTTTTCAAGGCTCTGCTCGCGCGACCGAAGATCAGCGGTGTAGCGTTTTTCCATCCTGCCGCGCTTCAGCATGCAGTAGAATGCGCCGTTTTCTCCAACGACCGCGTTGACCGGCCACATGCGCGCGATGTGATCGCACCACCCGGCCGGCCTGCCGGTTATGGGCACGAGCACCATGCCCGCGTTGTGAAGCTCCCACGCGGCGCTGTACGCTTGCGCCGTGATCTTGCCGTCCGTAGAGAAGGTCTCGTCGATGTCGAAAAAGAGCCCTTTAAGACCTCTCGCATCGAGCTCGGCAACCGGTCTTGGATTTTTCATCAGAAGATTTTCTCCACTTTGTGAGTTCGCCCCGGGAGCAGCGATCCTTCCTTTGCCAGTGATGAAGAAACACGGATCACATCACCGTCCGAATGGAGGCCCGTGATCTTTGTGTGTACCGAACGGAGCCCCCCGAGCCACCACCTCTTGTCCGAAAGGTAGATCATGTCACCTTCGTCCGCGCAGAGGCGGCGAAGCATCCCATCGGCGAGGGAAACGCCCTCGATCTCCTCCACAACCTCGATACGGGATGTGACCGGTTTGCCCGGGGTTTCGTTCAGCTTCCCGCCCTTGAACCTTTCCATGCCTTTCCTGATCGAACCGATCACGAGCCCCTCGATCTCTTTGTACGGCTTTGGCCTGGTGAAACAGGTGACAGCCAAGGCAATGGCCAGAGCCGCGGCCAGCCCGAACAGGGCGCGCATGAACTTGAACCCTCCGCCCGGATCCACGCCGTGGCCGAACGGGGTTATCAAGACCGGGAACGCAATGGAGAGCGCCACCACGGCAGCCCCTCCGGTGATCGTCCAGAAGGCTGCCTTTGGCGTGTAGCGCTTCCAGAACGCGCCTAACACGATGGCCACGACCATTGGCGGGGTGACAGTGGCCGTGAAAGCTCCGTGCGCCGTGTAGATCGATTTGAACGACGCGAAAAGCGGGACGAGCGCGATACCGAACCCGGCCGCGGAGAGCGATACTATCCGGGCGACCTTGAGGTAGTGCGAGTCAGCGGCCTTCGGCTTGAAATAGGGTTTGTAGATGTCGTTGACTGTAACCGCCGAGACAGCGTTGATCAGTGTGTCCACCGTGGACATCAGGGCCGCGGTGAGCGCTGCCATGACAAAGCCGAAAAGCCCGGGCACGCAGACCTGTTGTGCAACATCCACGAAAACCCGGTCCGCGCTCGTGTCAGCCGGAAGGATCCCGAGGGTTACCATGGAGCGCCCGAGCCAGCCCGCGTTTGCGATGGCCAGCGTTGCAAGCGGCATAAGAACGATGAGAAGGACTGAAAACGCCTTTTTCCCCTCCTTCACGCTTTTCAGCGATAAGAAGCGCAGTATGAAACCCTGGTTCATCATGTAGAGGGCGATGTTGTTGGCGACCCCGTCCTGCCAGAAGATCCCGCTGAAGTGGAACGAGTGCGGTTCGTTGAACGATGCAAACGGCAGCTTGTGGCCCGCGGGAAGCCCGGACCAGAAAGCGTCGAGGCCGCCGACCGCGTGGAGCCCTAGGCCTAACAGGAGAAGCCCGGCAACGAGAAGGATCACGCCCTGCGCGAGGTCGGTCATGATCACCGATGTCTGGCCGCCCGCAGCCACGTAGAGCGCGCAGATTACAGCCACGACCACGGCGGACCAGAAAACGTCGTAGCCCAGAAGAGCGTTGATCGCCACTCCCATGGTGTACAGGTTGATCCCTATGTATCCCAGCATGTAGACCATGATCATGATCGTTGCCACGACCCTGGTTTTGGAATCGAAACGTTTCTGGAAGTACTCGGGCACGCTCGCGCACCTGGAGAAGTAGATTATGGGGAACCAACCGAACAGCAGCAGGCTCATCACGATCCAGTCGTTCAGGTAGGACATGCTGGACGAGAGGCCGTAGTTGAACCCGGCGGCCGAGTACTTGATGAAGCTGTACGAGCCCACGATGGATGCCACGTAACTGAACGCCACCAGCCACCATGAGAAGCGCTGCCCCCCGAAGAAGAAGTCCTTTGTGGACTTGGTGAACCGTGCGAAGAGCGCGCCGAACGTGAAGATTGCCGCGAAGTACCCGATAACGATGAAGTAGTCGAGTCTGGTTCCGGCGATGGTCGCGGTCTCCACTCATCATCCTCCAAGGGCAAGAACGTGCCACGCAAGGTGGCCGGAAAAGTAGAACAGGAAGATGAAGGCCAGGGCGAGCGCGGTTGCCCGGTCCTCGGCGCGTTTCCACGAGTAGCTGCCGGATTGCCAGGCAAGCACTAAGCCGGCAAGGAACACGAGCCCACCGACAACGTACTGGTAGACGAGACATTCCAGGTTCACACGCGCGCTCCAGGCATCAGGGAAATGGACCAGCTAACAAGCGCTGTGCTTTGACTTTAACGGGTGTAAAGGAGGCTGTCAAGAAAGCGGCGAAAGGCCGGGCGAAGTGCGCTCATCCGATTTGGCGCTCGGAGGGACGGCTTCCACGCCGTCCTCTTCCGGACGGGAAGAAACATGGCCCTCCATGACGCAATTTACCTTTATCGGGCGAGGAAGACAATTGATCGCCCGTGATTTGATTTCCTGTTCGTGGCTAAGGTGTTATTTTCCTGAGTTTGCCATTACAAACGTTGATTGCTTTTTCCTTCTTTGAGATCAAGAACTGCTTGGCCCGCGGCACGATATTCATCACAGCGCTGACCATGCTCAACGGAAACGGATTGTAAAACCGCGGTGTGGTCAACATTTCCGACCCCTTCGTTAGGAGGCCTTTTTCTAGAGCCATGTCGTAAAGCCGAGTATGAGGATATATGCGCGCGTTTGTTACCGTTACAAACACAAGGTTCTTTTCGATCAGGGCGCATCTCACAAACAGGCCGAACATGTTCAGCAGAGACCGGACACCTGCCCCCGGCGAGTTGAGAATGAAGGAAAGACCGAACTTGGCATTGTCTATCCCTCTGAAAGTCTTGATGAGGTCATAAATGTCCTTTTCCTTGATGTTTTTTCGCAGCATCTTCAGTTCTCTGTCTGTAAAACCATCCGGCGAGAATTCAAAGTACTCACAACCGGCCTCAAGGGCTTTGTGTATAAAATCGCTGGGAGCATGTTGTATGGCGTTCCATGCCTTCCATTTGACATCTAGTTTTCTTTTGATCAGCTCGTCACAGATTTGCATCGCGTGATCCAACGGAAAATTGAACACGCTGTCAGAGAAGAAAAACGTTTTCACGCCGTGTTCTTTGGCCAAATGCTCCACCTCATCCACTGTTTTGATGGGAGACCGAAGCCGGACTTTGTTGCCGACAAGATATGGATAAGTACAGTAAGTGCATCCGAATGCACACCCCCTCTTAGATTGGACTCCGACCAGGTACTCCTTTTCCATGTATGGCGCAAAGTCGATGCGGTCCTTCGTTGGAACAGGCAATGAATCGAGATCAAGGGGATCCCGCGAACCTGAAAAAGAAACGGAGCCATCCTTTCTGTACAAAACCCCTTTTACTGAGCCGGGGTTGTCAAGGTTATCTAGCAGCTCGGGAAATGATTCCTCTCCTTCCAGGAGAACGCCATAATCGATCTCGGCGACTTTATCCATGATCTCTTTGGCATACATCGAGAAACCCGATCCGCCCACAACGATCAAAGCCTCGGAGTTGATGGTCTTTATGGTTTTGATAAACGAAACAAAGGCGTTGAAATAGGAGAAATCGTCAAATGACTGGGTTGTATCGATGTTTCGCAAGGAAATGCCGATCACTTCCGGCACGAACTCTTCGATTACGCGCCGCAGTTCTTCCTGCATTGCCTGGTGCACATTAGGATCAAAAAACAATACATCATGATTCTTTTCTATGGCATCTGCGATATACATCAATCCCAGAGGAAGCACACATTTTTCGTTTCTGCCCAAATATGACTGAACCAGCAGCACTTTCATATCTTCGCATAATCCTATCAAATACACTGTTGGCGGTTTTTCGTGATTGGAGTGAAGAGATCTTCACAACTGCCACGCCTGAAAAAGCCGGAAACCAGAGAACAGAACATTACTGAGAGTTATACCGTATCGCCCGGGCCTTGGCTACTGGTGGAAATATCGGAGTTTGAAGGTAAAACATTAACCCGCTTATTTCATACTTTTTGTCGCAAGGTGCCGTTTTCGGTGCCGCAGCAGAAGAGGATGAAATATGCGGGTCAAGGCCGCGTGACGCGTGCGCTGAAAGCCCAACCGCTTCCGGCTCTGTCGATGATCTGCAGAAGGATCGTGTTCCTGCCCTGCTTCCCCCTGACCTCGATCGTGGTGCCTTCCCTGCTCCAGGATCTTTTTTCCTTGTGCCCGCCCACGTGCTCCCTGTTGAACCAGCACTTGAACCCGTCATCCGAACCCACGTTCAGGAGCAGATCGCAGGGTTTGTCGAGCTTGATCTCGCAAAATGCGTACGCCGACACCTTTTTCATGGTGCCGAACACCTTCTGCAGATCGATTTTCGTCCTCGAAACAGTGCATTCCTTCCAGGCGAGCTCTTCCTTGCCAAGCATAACAGCTTTTCCAGGAGTCACAGCCTTGGAAGAATCATAGATCTCTTCAACCGAATCCGCTCCCTCGTCCCACGGGATCGGGCCGAGAACCTGCCATTCCGTTATGTATCCGAGCTTCTCGGTTACCATTCTCCCGAGCCCGGCATCGGTGATGTCTGGAAGCACGGGGAGCGTGCTTTCGAGCGCCCGCTTCCTTTCTTCACCGTCCTTCATTTTTTCGGCGATGGCCAGGCACACCCTGACAGTGCCGTTCAAAACATCGGGCTGCACAGCTTTGTAACCGGAAAGAATGGTTTTCGAATGCTCCCAGCACGCCTTGATGTGCGGGAGCGATTTCGGGTCCGCGAACTTCTCCATGCCGTCAAGCGCCCTCATTGTGAGCTCCGGAGCTGTCAAGCTGCTGAACACCATGTGATATTCACTGAGGATGCTGTCCTTGTACTTGTCGCCTGTTGTGAGGTGCATGGCTTCGGTTCCAGCCAGGATTTCCTCGGCACTCATCTTGCCGTTGATCTCGGCTCCCATTGTCCATGCGGCAAGGTTTTCCACATCCTCTCGGATCACCTCGATCCAGTTGAGCAGGGGAGCGTTCGCAGGGGAAGCTTCATCGGAGTGCGCCATGAACTCCACTACGAGGTCATTATCGATCTCTATGCCCGTGAACTCTTTGACCACTGCTTTTTTATGCGCGCCAGGGCTTTTCATCAAGTCGAACCGCTTGAGCCGCGCCTTTCCCTGGATCTTCACATCGAAGACGCGCTGTCCGATTGAATCCGCGTCATCCGCCACAAAACCAAGCTTTACCGTGTAGATGCCGTTCGGCCTGCCCGGCAGGATCTCCCTAGTCAGCGGTATTGTCAGCTTCTCGATGCCCTTGACGCCTGACTTGAAAAGCCAGGGCTTGTCGGATCCGTCAATGGTTACCCCCTTGAAGTCGCTCTTGAACGGGCCCATCCCTTTCGCGATTTCCGCCTTGAGCTCGAAGCTCATGGCGTAGTTGTGGTATCCGATGGATGACACCACCCTGGGTCTGGGCCACGCGAGCCACAGCCTGTTTTCCCTGTCCTTCATGTCCCCTGGCGCGCCGAAGTTGACGCAGAGCCGCTTTACGGGCAGGTTGTCCCCGTGCGTTATGAACACGGTCCAGTTGCTTGTCACCTTGTCGGGCTCGGGCGCGAGCGCCACGGTGCAGCGCAGCGGAAACGAGCAGGTGCACCCGGAGCTCGCCTCGGGCATGAGCATCAGCCCGTTAGCGCTGATCATGTTGAGCCAGCATCCCGGCCTGATCCCGCCGAACAGGCTCAGCCCCCTGTCGTTTGCCAGGTCGTAGATCGCGCCCCAGTAAGAGCGGTAAAAGAGCGTGTGCGCGGATGCGGAGGTGACCGAGCAGCAGTGGCCCGGACGCAAAAACTCCCACGGCACCCGCTTCCCGCTTATAGGGTGTTCCCGGGTTTTTATCTTTCCCGTGTGAAGGTCGCAGGCCCTCGGTTCGATGATCACCTGGTCGCCCACCACGAGCGGCCTGCGCAGGTAGTTCAGCGGCCTGGACCAGAGCATCTCTCCGGTGCTCGCGTCGAGCGCGGTGACCCTTCTCCATGTGAGCTCATGGCCCAGGAAGAAGCCGGTGTCGTGGTTGGAGAAGTGCCCGAAGAACAGCAGCACTCCGTCCGCCAACGCGCTACCCATCTTGTTGCCGCCGCACCCGCTCAGGTCCACTGCCTTCTCCCACACGACCCTGCCCGTGCCCGTGTCGAGCGCCTTGACCAGGCGCACATCCCTTTGTTCAGGGGTGAGCAGGCGGGCCTCTTCCCCTTCCTCGTACACTCCCGATTCGACGAGTGTCTCAAGCTCTTCAAGTGCGTTTGCCCGATCTTCCGGTGAGGCCCCGCCTTCCGGGAAGTAGATCGTTCCGTTGCCGAGCGAGACCGCGATGTTCGGGATATCGTTTCCGCTCTTGGCCCAAAGAGGCCTGCCTGTGTCCGCGTCCACGGCGAACAGCACATCGCCGCTCATCAGATTGCTGTTGAGCGTGTCTTTGGGGGTTTTCTGGCTGCCCCAGGATGGAAAGTCAGCAACGGGATGCCAGAAAGCTCCGTCGCGTTGGAGCTTTCTGTACAGGTCGGGGGCCGGCTCGGAATAGCTCGATCTGTACTTCTCGTAGAACGCTTCGTAGTCGCTGTCATCGCGCAGCTCCTGGGTGATCTCGTCCCCGGTCTTCCAGTCGTTCTCTTTGGTGTCCACGAACTTCTTCCACTGGGCCGCGTATTCGTTTTTCAGCGGTTTTGCCGCTGTTCCGAAAAGAGTGTCGCCTTCAGCCGCGATGTAACCCCACCGCCTAGGCTCGCCGTTTTGCGATTTTGGCAGGCCGTACTCATTAACCGTCCTGCCGGTGGCAGGGTCCAGGCGAAGGCATTTGTCGAAAGCGGCAACGTAGAGCCCCTCTTTTGTGAGCGCAAGGTTCCCGCTGTCCACATCCACCCGCACCCTGACCGCGCCCGGTATCTCCCTCTTCCAGAGAAAAGCTCCGTTGTAGGCATCGTAAGCCATCACAACCTCTTCGCCCTGGTAGAAGATGCGCCCGTCGATCGATACGGGGCCGCACGCCCTGCCGTGGCGGTCCACGATCTGTCTTGGGCCGGGCTCGCCGTACCACAAGACTTTTAATGGCGGTTTGACGAGGTCGTCCATCGAGCATGCGGTGTTCTGCGCGTTTGCGTAGAGCTGCGTCCATGAACCGGCCCCCTGGAGCGCGCTTCTTTTCTGTATCTCCATGTCCCGCTTTCCGGTTTCAACCTCACCGAAGCTGACGATCATGCCGCCGCACGGCCTCAATACACGCCCCACCTCTTCGCGTACGATCCAAGGTTCGCCTGTTCTTGCGTTTGCGTCGCTGACCACAAGGTTCGCGAACCATCGCGGCAGGGTTTCCACGTCCCACGGCTCCACCACCACCCTGTCTCCCCACAGGCCGGCCGAGAAGAGCTTGTCCCTGGCGGCTTCGCGTTTTTTCTCGTCCTTCTCGATCCCTACGATCTTCATGTCGGTGCGGATGGCAAGCTCATAGGCGAGCCTCCCTTCCCCGCAGTCGAGAACAAGGCAGTAGCCCTTGTTCGATGCCAGCTCATTCACCAGCCGATCCGCCGCACGAGTGTAGATCCGGCTGAGATCGTCAGTTGGATACGGTTTCAGATTGAGACGTGTTTTCAGTGTTTGTGCGTCGCGGCCTCCCTTTCCGAAGCAGTACACCGGCCCCTTGTCTGTCGCAACGAAAAGACGCCCGTCTCCTGCTGAAAGGCCGCACGCGCGGCCATCGACCTTTGCGGACCAGAGCTCCTCCCCGGTTCTGTCATCCACCGCGGCCACGAACCCGTCGCCGCCCGCAAAGACCAACTTGCCCGCATGAATCAGGGCGCTGAGGTCCTTCTTGGGATAGTACCACGGGTAGCTCGATGCTTTTGCGTCTTTGAACGCCTGGTCGAGAGCGATCAGTTCCGTGGATATATTTTCCATGCGCTCATCCAGCTCGTTCAGGGCCTCTCCATCCGCGCCGCCTCGTTTTTTCTTCAGCGTGGAAAGTTCTGCTCGCAGGCTCTTCTGTTCTGTCGATATGGAGCCTGCTGTTTTCCGCGCAATAGCATACGCCGCCCTGTCGATGGCGTAGATCCCTTCCCTTGTGAGGGTGTAGGAACGGTCCTTCGCGATCGCCATGTCAATCCCTGGAAACCATGCGTAGACAGTGCCCGTGCCCTTGCCTGAACCGGTGCTGTACGACACCTTTTCAGGGCTGCCCGAATGATCGACCCCCGCGATGAGCCGGTCTTCTTCCAGGACAGCCCAGGTGCCGCCGCGCTTTGCCCCGGGATAGGTATAATAAAGGAACTTGCCGGTTTTGCGGTCGAATGCGGCGGGCATGGCCCGCCCGGAGGGTACGAACAGGACATCGTCGGATGCGACGAGGTAGCTCTGCGGTGATATGCCTCCGTAGTGCAGGTCGTGAGCGCGGTCGCCAATGGTGTCGTTCTTCCAGATAAGCTCGCCGGTTCCCGCGTTGAGCGCGCACACATAGAGCCCTTCGAACGGGAAAACTCCTGCGCAGAAAAACAGCTCCCCTTTTTCCACGAGCACTGATGTGCGCACCGGCCAGGCCGAGATTATCCTTCCGTTTCCGATGGCCCTGGTGTCGTTCGGCCCTGCGCGGTGCTTCCAGGCGAGCGAACCGTTGCGCGCGGTCACGCAGTAGACGCACCCGTCGTCAGAGCCGAAATAAACGCGGCCCTCGTGAAAGGAGGGCGCGAAACGGACCGGCCCGTGGGTGTAAAAGGTCCAGCGGATACGGCCTGACACGATGTCCACGGCTCGCACGCTGTTGTCCACGGATGATGCGAAATAGGCGGCCCCGTCCCCTGTGATGACGTAAAAGGCGTTGTCCGCGTGCGAGCGAGGCGCCTCCTCGGAAGGCTCGGGCCAGGCCGGCTTTGGAGGATGCAGCGGCCGGAAGCTCCATTCGAGCGCAAGCGGCAGGTGTACCTCTTCCATGGAAGCTGTGCCCGACCTTTTGTTGTCGTGCCTGAACGTGGGCCAGTCATCCGCCGATGCCGACGGGCAGAAGAGAACAGCTAGAGAAACGCATGCGGTACATAACAAAACATTGCTGGTTTTCATGACAGGTTCTTTCATAGGTCAGACAAGTCCGATAAGCCAGACAGATCAAAGCTCGGGCGTCAACACCACACAGTCCAGGCCGAACTCGTGCCTCCTGTCGCCCGCTGCCTTGTTCCGTTCGACAGCCTCAACAGTGATAATGATCTGCCCGTCTTTCGGTTCGAATGTGCCCAGCTCGATCGGTCCGGTTGGGATCAGTGTTTCTTTTTCCGGAATGAAAAGCTCGATCTCCTTTCCCGTGTCCACACCGTTTACGCGGAGGCGTATCTTGCAGAAGTCATGTGACCGTGTGGCGTAGAGTACGACTTTACACGGTCCATCGTTTGCAGCGGGCATAATGAGATCGAGTGTTTCTCCGGCTGCACGTACCCTGACCAGAAGCTGGCGCATACCGCTGGCGATTTGCTTTCCGAACGGGGCGGTCTGCTGTTCCATCATCATCACGCCGAGTTCCCAGTCCAGGGTTTCGAAACCGATATCCTCGCATTCGATGGCGTCCTTTACCTTGTAGAGCTCGGAAGGGGGAGTCAGCTCCGGAAGAGGCGCTTTGGCCGCTTCGGGCTGTGGTTCCCGGTTGTGTGTTGCCCCGGGCATCGCGTAGAAGAAGGTTGTCGCGGCATAACCGACATCGCATTCCGCCCAGTGCCAGACCTCCATGTCGAACCGGAACGATTTTTCGAACGGGATCGCGTCCAGGGCGCGATCACGCAACACGGTGGTGTGGCCCCAGTTGTTTCCGTAATCCAGCCCGTCGCAGCGCGGCTGGGCGTGAAACGGCGCCTGGAACAGTTCGTTGCAGCACCAGGCGTAACCGTAGTAGTCCTCTGTGCCTGTGCCGAAATGGGAAGGGAAGGGCTCGTTGTCCACGTAGATTTTTTCGTCACCCTCTCCCCACCAGTTGTTAACCGGGTTGATCACTGCCAGCGTGTCACCGACGAACACGCCCTTGCCCTTGATATCGATGTAGTTCCAGTCCTTCATCGGGCGGGTCGGTATGGGGTGCTCACAGTGCCATCTGGCGTAAAAATGCATCGAGTTCTCGTTCCATGTCCAGTCCGCATAGAGGATCGAAAGAACCACGTCCAAGGGTTCGTCGCCGTGGTTGACAACCGAGAACGCGGCGCTTTCCTTGTACGGCATGGGCCACATGAAGACATAAGGCTTCCTGCGGCCGGAAAAGCGATAGAAACCGAAATACTCCTCGGCGCCCGCGCCCGTGCCGGCGAAGTCGCCGAGTGGGCACCAGATCGTCTGAATGCCGTCAAACTCGCCTTTCAACACCAGGGGCCGCATGTTCTCTTTCGAAATATGACCCACAACATAAACGGTTATCAGGCGGATGAGGCCCGGGCCTTCCGGAAGATCGATACGGTTTTCCTCTCCGGGCTTGATCACGACTCTCTGGTACTTGGGCATTTCCTTGCCGGGGGGAACGGATTTGGTTTTCATAAGAAGTGCGTCACCCGCCTCGGTTATTGCCTGAGACGCATTGTCCAGGGCTATTGCGGTCAATGTTTTTATGGATGTTCCTTTCTCATACGTGCGGTAGTTTATCTGGTAGTAGAACTCGCCCTCGTCGCTTGTGATCTTGCAGCGCTTCTGATATGGGATCGGGAGGTAGAGGTTATGCCCCTTGGAGCGGGCGGCGGCCATGGGAGAAGGCACCTTCCATTTGCCGTCCAGCACATCTTCGAACGGCGCTTCTATCACGGGAGAATCGTTGTCATCCAGGTATACGCGGAGTGTTCCTTTCGGATTAGCCGACCAGATACGCACCACGGCGCCCGGGCCTTGAGCGTCCATCATGACGTACTCTTTTCGGTCGTCGTTCTCCTCGACGCGCAGGTACTGGCCTCGGTCGTTGTTGGCGAACCAGCTCTCCCGGTCTTCTGAAGAGACAGAGGCCCGGTCGTAACTGCTGAACTGCTTGCAGGTGTAGAACGGGTCCGGAAAACTCGCGAGAGTTTCCCGGTCCGCCATCTCTTCAAGCAGGGATTCGATTGTGATTGTTTCGGCTGGTTCTTCTGCGGCAAAGGCCTGGATTGATGACGAGACCGCAGCGGCAATCATGCAAGCGGCGGCGATTTTCAGGGGGGCTGCAACGGTTTTGCGCGGTTTCATGTAATACCTCCATAAGTTGTTTTCAAAGCGCGAAAACACGAAATTTAAATGTACGAATGCTACAGGAAAGAAGAGGGGATTTCCCGGAAAATAAGGGGAAGAGGAAGAAAGGAGAAGAAAACCACGGATGAACACGGATAAATTTTATTCGACATTTGGAGGGACGGCTTCCACGCCGTCCTCTTCCGGTCGGGAAGGAACCCGACCCTCCATCTTCTCTGCGGCTAATTATTTCTTACGCAAGATCGGGACAAGCAGTTTGCTGGAGGATGTCCGGAAAAGGTGTTTTTCGGGCTCTTCGCGGTTTTCGAACGGGATGTCCGGGTAGTCAAGAGTAATCAGCTCGTATTTTTCTTTCGGGAGATCCTTGTCAACGAAATCGAAAACACTGTGCATGAGGGGTGAGGGTTTGTGGTGGCGGAAGATGACCCAGTCAGCTCCTTCGGCTTCAGAAAGATCCTCACCGGTCAACCCACCGATCACCCGAAGACCGGTGTAAAACTTGAGCGGCATGTCGCCGTAGGTGGCAAGAACGATGTCATCCGGTTCAGCGTGCTCGTTCAGGTATTTTACAATCCCTTCGTTCGGGCCGTTGTAGTCGTGGGTCAATTCGTACAAAAAATCGGCCATCGGATTGAGAAGAACCCAGGCCGCGCCAATCGCGACCGCGGCGCCCCAGTGAAGCCTGGAAGCTGATGCGGCAAGGAGACCCAGCACAACAATGAGCACAGGCACTATCGGTGAGATGTAGCGAAAATAGGGCCAGGGGCTGGCAATTGAAAGGGCTACGATGTTTGTGAGCGTGAAAAAAAGCAGAAGACAGGTTTTTTTCCATTCCTCATTTTTGATGTCCCAAAACGCCCCTGTTTTTATTTTGGAAGCGATCCCTGCGAGCAGCAGGATGAGAATCGAGGCAGGGGTGAAAATATGGGTGCAGATCAGCCTGAAATACCACCTTGTGAAGTGGAAGAACTTATCTTCGGTTATGAGGTCTCCGCCGTAGCGGTCCCCGTATCTCATACCGGCCAGCCAGAGGATCCACGGCAGGTTTATCAACACAACCACAGTGCCGAGGATGAAGACCCTTTTGAAACGGTTGAAGTGAAACAGAAGCGCGTGCAGGCCAACCGCCCCGAGCATGGTGGCGCAATAAACGTAGTGTGTGTGGAACAGCAGGAAGGATGCAATGACGAAGCTCGGTGACGACCTTTTTTTCCCTTGAAGCAATCCAACGTATGCGTGCAGACACCACATGGAAAAGAAGGTGGAGAGGCTGTACCAGCGGCACTGCCTGCATAGAATCAGAAACGGTACGGACAGCAGCAGCAGGGCCGCGGTGAACAAGGCGACCTTCCGGTCCTTCCAGTAGGCTCTGCAGAACGCATAGGTCATGAAAACCGTGGCAATTCCGAAAATCGCGAAAGGCAGCCTGGCTACCAGCGTTCCCTCGCCGAAAAGCTTGAAGAACGCTGCGAGGACGTAAAAGGTGAGCCATGTGTGCCATCGCCAGGTGTAATCCCCATTTTCCGGATTGCTGTACTCGGCTCCGATCTCCTGCGAAAGGTAGTTCAGGCCGTTGTAGCCCTGGGGGGTGCCGTGGGTGAGGACGGTTTTGCTGATGAGCGCTGTCTGGGCCTCGTCCTGCCAGAGGTAGTGGTTGCCGAGGTTAACGAGGCAAAGCGCGAGCGATGCACATAGAACGATCGCAAGGAAGATAAGCTCTGTTCGACGGGTTACGGCTGCATCTGTCATGACTTTCTTTCGTGTTCGTTTTTACGGCATCTATCAGGCAAAGTGCGTATTCGTCTCTTTTCGGATAACATACAGCAGAGAGTTAAGAAATGTAATGTAAAGATAAGCTGGTTGGAGTATTTAGTGTGTGTTCGGTAGCGGCGCCGACGGAGCGGCGCCCTCCATTGTTCAATCGGCTTATCCCGTTTCAGCTGGAGGGCGGCACTCTGTTGCCGCCGCTTCTCTTATCTTCTCTTTTTCCCCTTCCTGCGGGGTTGCGCCTACACGGTTAGGGTAAACATTCCATTGACTCGGATCACGGAAACTCGATTTCAAGCCCGTTCGACATCGAAACACCCTTTGGCGCTGCCCCGTCCTGCAGGAAGAACTGCAGGTAAACGTTTACATCGGCGATATACGGGGTGGCGGGAAGGGACAGGGAGCCCGCTCCCGGAGTTCCAGACGTTCCACCCATTGTGATTGGCAGTGCGATGTTGGGAAGCGCGAGCAGATTGCCGCCCATGAACGGAAGGTTGACCTGGGCCAGGCCGATGTAAACGAGGCCGCCGGCCCCGCCGAGGCCGTTTGTGAACTCGACCGTGATGTTGTTCCCGAATATCGGTATGCCTGTCCCGTCAAGGTCAGGCACGTACCCTCCTGTGCCTGCGAGACCGGAGCCGTACTGTGTGAAAGCGCCCGGTCCCGGGATGAAAACGGTGTCGCTGTACCGGTAGTGGTTCGGCTTGGTCACGGTGACCGTCATTATTCGCGCCTCGTTCTGCGGCGATGCGACCGGTATCTCGGCGGGAAAGCCCGTTCCAAAGCCGGTGCCGATGATTTTGACGGTCCTGTCCTGTTCTTCGACCGTGAGCGCGATGAACGATCCGTGGTCAGCCGTGACATCGAACGAATAAGCTCCCAACGGCATGCTGGAGGCGTGCGAAACGCTGAGCGCCTGCGGCACCTCGCTGTTCATCGTGAAAAAGGTCTCGCAGTGCGTGTGGAACAGGTGGTAGGTGACATCTTTGTAAGACGGGTAGTTCGGCCAGTTCGAAGACTCCAGGAAGTGCTTGCCGCTCATGTTTGCGAAAGCCGGCTGCAGGATGTTGGGGCCGGTTGTGCCCCCGTACCCCGGGTCGAACTCCGGGAACATGGAATCTATCATCCCGAAAACGTATGTGTCGTTCACGAACGAATAAGATGTGCCGGATGCGGCGATCACACCGACCGCCCCGTGCTCCATCCTGTACATGGCCTCGGCAAAGCACTCGCTGCCTCCTGCGAACGCGCCGGTGGAACAGTTGATGGACAGCACGAACGGAAGCATGTTGTTGTGAAGCCCTGACAGGTCGCTTATCTGATAGGAAGGGTGGGACCACCCGCTCGAACTCCCGTGGTCGCGGTGAAGAGCGAAAAAGGAGCCGCTGTTGAAATCGTTGTTGATCCTTGTGGCGTTTCCTCCCCAGTCCCAAAGGTGCGATGGGATCGTTGGTATATAACCCAGTCCGGACGGGCCGAAGTAGTTCACAAGCAAGTACGTGTTGGAGTTGGTTGACCAGTAAGAAGGCGGCCCCGAATTGCCGGCGTACTCCCTGTTGGGCTGCATGCCCAGGACGTTTTCCATGTAACCGAAGACGATCTCGGAGCAGATCACGAACCAGCGGTCGGACTGCCAGCCCGCGGCAAACGTGGGCCTGTTGTAAAAATCCGGATCCGTGGGAGGGTTGCTCTCGTAGTCGATGACCTTCATCACCATCTCCGCGAGCTCGCCCTTGGTGCCCGCGCATATCCTGGAGATCGCCAGGTCCGGCAGCTCGTCGTTGCCGTAGATGTCAACATAAACGTTGTCTGAGGGGGTAGAGCTCCAGTAGGGAACAGGTATGGATGTTCCTTCGCCCGAGGACGGGGCGTCACCAAGCAGAAGAACCGCTACCGGCGGCATCGACCAGTTCAACACCGCGTTGCGGATCCAGATCCTGATTTGGTTTGCCGTGTTGCCTGTTACCGTGAGCGGATAGACCTCGGTCTTGATCCCCTGGAGCGTCCTGAACTCCTTGATTACTTCCGCCCAATGGGCGTAGTCCGCGTCGTTCGGGATGATGATAACGTATTCAGCTTCTTCTGCGCGCGAACCACTCGCCATGTTTTGTAGTTCGACGGTTCTGCGGCTGTAGTCGATGTTCGGGAGAATCTTTGCGTTGATGAACAGGTTCTTCAGTATCGGGTCGAAGTGGGGGCTCCTCAACCGGTCCTCGCCGATCTTTCCGTTTCCGCCCGAAAAGGTCACGCGAACCCGTATGTCGCTGAAGAGCTCCAGCTCGCGGGTGACGGGGTTGTGCTTGAACGGAGTGATGCCGATGACTGCCGCGTCCACGCCGCGGATGTTGGTGGGCTCCGACACTTGCACGGTTGATGCGGGGAAATCTGCGTCCCGCAGGTAGATCATGGGGTCCTTTCGATAGACAGGCATTGTATCGTCGTTGTCGGAAGGTATCTTCGACGCCGGGGCGATGTCCATGTCATGGTACGACACGGACCTGCTGTCGATGATCTCGAAGCTGACCCCCGCACCTTGGCCAATTGCGAAAAAACGGCTGATGCCGGGCAGGTTCGGCGCGCCCTCGTTGTTGCCGAGAAGGGATCCCGGCATTGACACCGCTGTCATGGGTTCGCCGTTTATGAGAACGCTGTGAAAAGAGACGCTGTGCATGGAAAAGTTCAGCAGAAGACCGGATTCGGACTCCTCGAGAACAGTGATGCCCTGGGGGCCCCAGTTTTCGTCAAAAACAACCGTTTGCGCAAATACCGGGGCGGCAAGGACAAATACAAACAACAGGGCTGTTGCGGCGATGCGTACCATTGTCAATTCTCCTAAGAAAAAATGTATAGGCCTTGGATTGACTAGCGACAATCATAACACAACATTGCTTGATTCATACACGGGAAATCTGTTCTTTCTCTTTATTCTTGCCTGACTTGTCGTACAGGTCGGGCAATTGGAATCCAGGCCTCCCAAGGCTCCAACGAATCAAAAATTATGCGGTTGGAATGCATTCCTTTTCCGGATATCCTTTCCCGGATGCGGACAAAACCAAAAAACAGGAGGCTTGGCCCTGCGCCGGCAAAAAAAGAGCGCAGGCTTGAGCGCATGCTATCGAGGTACAACCGGGTTCTTGTGGCCTTTTCAGGAGGCACGGACAGCACCCTTCTTCTTTTCGAAGCGGCCCGGATGCTTGGTGCAGGCAATGTGCTGGCTGCGACCGCCGTGTCCGAACTCTTCCCCCCTCGCGAAACACAAAGGGCGCGTGGTTTGTGTAAACGTTTCCGGGTGGAGCAGAGGCTGTTCGATGCCGGCCTCCTGCAAAGCGGGGAGGTTTCGAAAAACGGGCCGGACCGCTGCTATTTTTGCAAGAAAAAGGTGTTCATGCTTTTCAAACGCGCGGCAAGGGATGCTGGAGCGGATGCTGTCCTCGACGGTTCGCAAACGGATGACCGCGCGGACACCAGGCCTGGTGCAAGAGCCGCAGCAGAGCTCGGAATCTTGAGCCCGCTCGACGAAGCGGGTTTCGATAAAAACGATGTCCGCGTCGTGTCCAGGTTCCATGGCCTGCCCACAGCGGATCTTCCGGCTGCAGCGTGCCTGGCTTCGCGCGTGCCGTACGGGACCGCGCTGACAAAGGAGCTGCTCGGGCGCATCGATGGCGCTGAAGAGGCTGTACGGAAGCTCGGGTTCCGGTGTTTTCGTGTCCGCGTTTGCGGGGA
This sequence comes from uncultured Phycisphaerales bacterium, assembly GCA_964542475.1. Classification (GTDB taxonomy): domain Bacteria; phylum Planctomycetota; class B15-G4; order B15-G4; family CAYZWU01; genus CAZIUL01. The sequence goes on from CAZIUL010000022.1 coordinate 22,369, forward strand.
AAACGCCCGCCTCGAGTTCGACCGGATGGAGATGGAGCGCGCGTTCCGTTTTCGCCGCTCTCTTGTAAAAAGAGTCGAGGCTTTCGGGTGGATAAGCGTGTCGCTCGATCTGAAAGGGTACCGTACCGGTTCCATGAACGAGAAAAGCAGCCGGATCCCGGCCGGAAAAACCACTGTATCGTCGAAGCCGGTGACGAAAAAGAAAAGGTGACCGAACAACCATGAAAACCGTAACCAGAGAAAGGACCCGCTGATGCGAGTGGAGGAAGCAGGATCAGCTCTCGGGAGCGCGGCCGCAGTGTCGTGTGTTGCGGTGCTGTTTTTCGTTTGTGCCGCAGCGCATTCGGGATGCGTAGCCGACAGGAGCGATGCAATCGAGATGACGGACCGGAACCTGTACCATGACCTTGCAGCGGAGGGCGGAGCTGTTGTAGAGGGTGCGGCCCGGGAAAAGAAATCTCTTCGCACGGGAAAAAGAATGAGGGAGTGGTCCGCGTCGTTCAGCGGGAAAGAAGAGGTTTCTCTTGCCGACTGTTTCCGTCTTGCACTGGTCCGCTCGGAAGAGCTGCTAATCCAGGGGGAGAAGCTTTTCGAAACCTGGACAATGGAGAGGGAGTCGATATCAAGCCTGCTTCCGGAGGTGAATGTCAACTGGACGTTCAGCCGCGATTCCGAGGAGATAAGCTTCGGCGGCAAGACAATATCCCCCCGCGATTCGAGCCAGGGGTGGGTCTCGGTTAGGCAGAAGCTATTTGACGGCCGTTCCTTGGCCGCGATTCCAGCGGCCCGCGAGGCCAGGCGCATCGAACGGCTCACGCTCGAGGACAGGCGCGACCGGCTTCTCTTTTCGGTGGCCGCGGGTTTTTACGAGATCCTCGGTTTCGAGCATGACGTGCTGGTGTTCGAGGCATCGCTAGAAAGCGCCGAGGAGTTCTATCGCGTTGTGGAAGCCAGGCGCATGAGCGGAGAGGCATCGAGGCAGGACACGCTCTCGGCAATGGCTCAGCGCGACCAGGCGGAATCGGTTCTTATCCAGGCGCGTCATGACCTCGATATCGCAAGGGTCAGCCTTGCCAGGCTTATCGGGATCGAGCGCCTCCCGAAGAAACTCCTGGATGACTACGAGGTGGCCTTGGGACCCGGCCGCATCCCCGAGCTCGTTAAGGCTGCCGGGCTATCGCGGCCGGACCTGGAAGCGGCCCGCGTCGGCATCGATTTCGCGAAAGCCGAGCGCCTCGCAGCCCTGTCCGAGTACCTGCCGCTTGTCACGGCGGATTTCACGCGCTGGATCAAGCGCGAGGGCGCCTTTAGCTCGGACATCGACTGGAACCTTTCGGTGAACCTCGTGTGGACCCTTTACAACAGCGGTGTCAGGGAAGCGCGCCAGGCAAGGGCGCTTTCGGTCGTACGCCAGCGGGAGTACGAGCTGCGCGCGCTCGAAAGGCAGGTCAGGTACGAGGTGAACGAAGCGGTGCTGTCCTTCGAGTCGCTCGGCCGCGTGCTAGGAGCGCTTCAGAGCAGGGCTGAGGCATCCCGGGCAGCCCTGGACCTTGCGAACGCCGAATACAAGGCCAGCGAGGCCACAGAGCTTGACGTGATGATTGCCCGGAGCGTATGGGAGGAAGCCGAGTGCGACCTGGCCCGCACAATGCTCGCGCGAAAGCTAGGTGCTATGAAGATCGATCTCGCGGCAGGCCGTTTCGATGCGGCTGCACCGCTCTTGGAAGCTGTGGAGGTGGGTAAGGAATGATCTGGCTGAAAACGTATTTTTCCGGCAATGCCGCTTCCGTGGTTTTGCGCGTCGTGTCGCTTTTTCTCTGCATTGCGATCATGTCCTGCAAGGAAAAGACCGCGCCTGCCGGAAACGATGTGCCGGTGGCCGGCTCTTCCGGGTCAATAACTGTTGATGCGGAGCCCGTTGCCAGGCAAAAGGTTGACCTGTTCATCGAGGCGGTCGGTTCGCTGGAGGCGGCGGAAGATATCATGGTCTGTCCTGATGTGGCTGGAGTAGTGAAGGAGGTCAGGTTCGAGGAGGGAAGCGCCGTTAAAAAGGGTAAGGCGCTGGTTCTTCTGGACGCGGAGATGACAAGGCTCGAGAGCATTCAGGTGCGTAAAAAGCTGGATCGGTTGAGAGCTTCGATCCAGAGAATGCAAGCTGAAACGAGGCGCCAGCAAGCCCTGACAGAGAACGCAAAGAGCAATTTCGAGCGCAAGAAGGTGCTTTTCGAGCAGGGAGCAACCACGCAGGCGGTTTTTCTGGACGCCAGGACAAATTACGATTCAGCGCTTGCAGGGCAGGACGAGGCTTGTGCCGCGCTTGAGGAGTCGAAGCGGTCGATCCCGGAGGCTGAGGCGGGCCTGGAAATGGTTGAGGAGCGGTTATCAAACGCCACGGTCGAGGCTCCGTTCGACGGATTTCTGGGCGAACGGTTCGTGGGGCCCGGGGATTACGCGGACGTGGGGGATGGCCTTGTGCAGCTTATTGCGGTGGATCCGTTGAAAGCCGTGTTCACCGTGCCGGAGCGGTACCGCGGCAGCTTGAACCTCGACCAGGCCGTTGCCATGACGGTGGAGGCGTGGCCGGGCCGCGTTTTCAGCGGCAAGGTGTGTTATATCGCACCGGGGCTTGATCCCATGACCCGATCGGTCAAGGTAAAAGCGAAGGTGGACAACGAGGATGCGCTGCTTCGTCCCGGTTTCTTCTGCAAGGTCAGGCTGATCATTGACCACAAGCCCGATGCTGTTGTCATTCCCGAGCAGGCGGTCATCCCCAGGGGCGAGAAGTTTTTCGTGTACACGGTCGAGCATGGAAAGGCGGCGCTGAAGGAGATCCGGCCCGGGCAGAGGCTGCCTGGAAAGCTGGAGGTCGCGAGCGGCCTGGTTTCAGGCGAGACGGTTGTGACCGCAGGCCAGCACCGCTTGGTCAGCGGCTCGCCGGTTCGAATTCGCAGGAAGGAAGCGGCTGCGGCGGATGCGGGCGGGAACGTCCCGGTCCAGGACCGAGCGTCCGGCCGAACAGGGGAGGAAGACTGAAAAATGCTTCTTCCCGACGTCTCCATTCGCAAGCCGGTGATGGCGATCATGATGACGATGGCGTTGCTCGTGTTCGGCGGAATCGGGTACATGCGCCTTCCCATCCGCGAGATGCCTGACATCGAACTGCCCACGGTGACGGTCACGGTCCCATATCCCGGCGCGGCGCCGGAGGTGGTGGAGGAGGAGGTTGCCGATCCTCTCGAGGAGGTAATCAACACGATCCAGGGGATCAAGACTCTCAAATCCACCAGCATGGAAGGCGGGGCCAGCATCACGATCACGTTCGAGCTTGACGAGAACATCGATGTGGCCACGCAGGAGGTTCGCGACAAGGTCGCGCTCGTGCGGCAGGAGCTTCCAGACGAGGTAAAGGAGCCCATGGTCCAGAAGCTGGACCTCAACTCCTTTGCCATCATGTGGCTCGCGCTCTGCTCGGAGGAGCGCTCTGCTGTCGAGATCTCGGAGTACGCGGACAAGGTGATCAAGCCGCGCCTGGAGAACCTGAAGGGCGTGGGCCAGGTCATGCTCGGGGGTGAGCAGATTTTCGCGGTGAGGATCTGGCTCGATCCGGCGAAACTCGTGGCAAGCGGCGTCACTGTCAGTGATGTGGCGGCCGCGCTCAGGACGCAGAACGTGGAGATCCCCAGCGGCCGGGTGGAGAGCTTCAGCAGGGAGTTCTCGGTCAAGACCGAGGGCATGCTGAAAAACGTTGAGGCGTTCAACGCGCTGATCGTCGCGCATCGCGGGGGCACGCCGATCCGTTTGCAGGATGTGGGCCGAGCAGTGCCGGGGGCGCGCGACAACCGGTCGCTCGCCCGTTTTACGAGGCCCCCGCGCACGCTGTATCAGTCCACTGTCGGGCTCGGGATTCTCAAGCAGTCGGATGGAAACACGGTCGCCGTGGCCGGCCGCGTCAAGCAGGAGGTGGACACTATTATCGCGGATCTTCCGCCCGGCTACACCCTGTACATCGCGTACGACTCATCGGTTTACGTGGAGGAATCGATCAACGAGGTGAGGGAAGCGCTCATCCTCGGCGGCATCCTGGCCGTTGCCGTTATCTTCTTTTTTCTCCTGAGCTGGCGCTCCACAATCATTGCGGGACTCGCGATTCCGACCTCCATCATCGCCACGTTCGCCGTGATCTATTTCCTCGGTTTCACCATAAACACGCTGACCCTGCTCGCGCTGACCATCTCCGTGGGAGTGGTGATCGACGATGCCATCGTGGTGCTCGAAAACATCTTTCGCCATTCAGCGAGCGGAAAAACACGAAAAGAGGCGGCCAGGATCGGCTCCGACGAGATCGCGTTCGCAGCCATGGCCGCAACCTTTTCCATTGCTGCGGTTTTTCTGCCGGTTGCTTTCATACGCGGCATGATCGGCAGGATGTTCTACGAGTTCGGCATGACCGTGGCCGTGGCCGTGTTGATCTCGCTGTTCGTCGCGCTCACCCTCACGCCCATGCTCTGCTCGAGGTACCTGAAAGAAGCGGGCGCAAGAAAGCGGTTTTTCATGCGTGTGGTCGAGGGTGGGTACGAGGTCCTGAACAGCGTCTACACCTTCTTTTTGAAGGGCGCGGTTCGCGTAAGGTGGCTCGTGCTCGCCATAGGGGTCGCTGTCTTTGTGGTGAGCATCCTGCTCTTTCAGATGCTGGGAAAGGAGATGACACCGCCTGTTGACCAGAGCACGATCATCATGTTCATCAAGGGGCCCGAGGGAGCCACCCTCGGCTACATGGACAACTATCTTGGAGAGGTCGAAGAGATCCTTGCCGGGACGCCGGAGGTTCTTTCGTTCTTTTCCGCTCTCGGCCTTTCCATGGGCGAAATCTCGCAACCGACCGAGGGTGTTGCGTTCATCCGGCTGAAGCCCCTGGAGGAGCGCCGGATGAAGGGGATGCGCTCGCAGCACGCGGTCATGGCCGAACTGCGGCAGAGGTTCGCCGAGGTCCCGGGATTGGCCGTGCTGGTCCAGGAGCGGCCCGTGATCCAGACCGGTTCATTCGGTGCTCCGCTCCAGTTTGTTGTAATGGGACCTGATGTGGATGAGATTTACAGAGAGGTTGAATCGTTCAAGAAGCGGCTGGGCCTGGTGCCCGGTATCGTTGATGTGGACAGCGATCTCGACGTGAACAAACCGAAGCTGAGGATAGATGTGCTGCGCGACAAGGCAGCGGACCTGGGAGTCACCATTGCCGACATCGCGCAGGCGATGAGGGTGCTGCTGGGAGGCGACGACACATCCGAGTTCAAGCGCGGGGGCGAGCGCTACGACGTGATGGTGCAGATGGAGGATGACGCGCGAAGGGTGCCTGAAGCGATCCACGACATCTACATCCGCTCCGGATCAGGCGGCCTGGTTCCGTTGAGCAACGTGGTCAGGGTGCAAGAAACAGTAGGCCCCTCGCAGGTCTTCCGCTACGGCCGCAACCGGGCCACTGTTGTGCAGGGAAACCTGGATGGGATGCCGCTCGCGTCCGCGCTGGAGAAGACCCAGGCACTCGCCGACGAGATGCTGCCGCCCCATTTCACGACAGCGGTGACAGGCCAGACCGAGGAAATGGAAGAATCGTTCGTATCGCTTACATTCGCTTTCGTTCTTTCGGTGCTCATCGTCTACATGGTGCTCGCATCCCAGTTCAACCATTTCGTTCACCCGTTCACCATCATGCTCGCCCTGCCGCTGTCCATGATCGGGGCGTTCGGCGCCCTTTACCTTTTCGACATGACCTTGAACCTGTTCAGCATCATTGGAATGATCGTGCTGATGGGGCTCGTGACCAAGAACTCCATCCTGCTTGTTGACTACACGAACAGGCTGCGCGAGGACGGGGTGGAGCTGAAGGAGGCTGTTGTCAGCGCGGGCAAGGTCAGGCTCAGGCCGATCCTCATGACAGCGCTTTCCATGGTCTTCGGTGTTCTGCCCGCGGCGATCGGCATGGGCGCCGGTTCCGAGTCGCGGCAGTCAATGGCTGTTGCCACTGCCGGGGGGATGCTCGCGTCGACCCTTCTGACCCTGTTCGTGGTGCCCGCGGTTTACCTCGTGTTCGAGGACATCGCCCGCATGTTCCGGCGGAAAATGAAATAAGGGAAGAGGGCAAGGCTGCCCCTACATATCGAGAACCTTTACGATAAAGGCGTCTGCGGCGCCGACAGAGCGGCGCCCTCCATTGTTCAACCGGCGCATGTCCTTTCAACTGGAGGGCGGCACTCTGTTGCCGCCTCATATCTTTCCTGAACACCGAAACTGACCCCTTCCCCCGGAGGGCAACCACAGGGGATTCCCCTACACCTCACTGATCCTCACGCCGTCCCCGATAGCGACCGGGTGTGCTGTTCCACCCGCTTTTTCGATTGCGAGGGACACCTCTTTTTCGCGGCCCGGGGCAAGCACGAACATGCAGCCGCCCCCGCCCGATCCGTTTATCTTGCCGCCGAGCGCGCCCGCTTCCATGGCCGCATCCATCATTGCCTCGATTTTCGGGGTGGAGATTTTGAGATGATCGCGCAGTATTTCGTGATGTCTTATCAAGAGCGATCCCAGCTCCTTTGCGTCGAACCGCTCTTGCGAAAGAAGTCCCATTGCCTCGATAAGGATGTCGCGGTTTTGCAGGTTGCCTAGTAGCACAACCCTCTCGTCGCCATCCAGGCACATCGAAGCCGCGTCCTCGGTTTCCACAAACGTGGTCTTGGTCAGGTCGAATCCGGGAAGGCGCGACTTGATCTTGAGAATGGCTCTTTCTGCAATGCCCCGCACCCTGCTCAAGATGCCGAGCGTGTCCTTCGGCTGCTGCGAGTCGCCCAGAATAAGGCCTTCAGGCTTTGCTTCGAGCGGGGTCGCAGGGTTGTCGGAGGAGAAGTCGATGTGGCATATCCCTCCGAACCCGATGGAGAGCTGATCCATCATGCCGCCGCTCTCATTGAACTCGAGAACCTCGCTCTTGTGCGAATACCTCGCGATTTTCAGGGGATCTTTTGCCTCGCTGCGCCCGGCCGCGTGCAGCAGCGCAGCGATCCATGCCATGCTCATGGCAGTGGAGCTCGATGTGCCGGCCGCTATCGGTATCCTGGAGCGAAACGTTGCGGTAAGCGCCTTCGGCAGCTCGATGCCGTCGTCTCGGAGCACATTGATCGCGGATCGCAGGTAATCCCTTTTGTGCTGGTAAACAAGCGGCATTGCCGTGTTGATCAGCGCCTCCTTGCCGATGTCGGGCATGATGATTTTGTAGCGGTTCAGAGACGGGCTTTCCACGTAAACCTCGTTTTCGAAGTCCAGCCCGATGGCTGCCGCGATAACGGGCAGCCCGAGGTAGTCCTGGTGCTCGCCGAACAGGCATACCCTGCCCGGAGCAAAGGCGGTGAACTCCATCAAAAGGCTCCTTTCCGGAACAGCATGCATGATCGACCGACGTCAGTTTTCATCATCGAGAGGATCCCATTCAGCGATGTGCTCGGTCCGGACCGTGCACTTTCCTTTTGATGTCCACCTGGCCTCGCCGTTGTAGGTCCAGCCGAGGTACTCTGACCCGCCCCCGCCGCGCGTGGTGATCAGAAGTGTGTTCGCAATCCACCCGACCCCCTTGAGCCGGTCCGCGGGTTTTTTCTTGTCGCCGCGGCTCGGGTCGAAAGGGATCCACCCGTACCCGGGCAGGTAGACCTCGGCCCACCTGTGAAAGACATCGTCGTAGCAGGCGTCATCGCCCCGGATCACCACGGAACCGGCGTAGCGCGCCGGTATGCCCGCGGCGCGGCAGAGCGCGATGAAGCTGAACGTGTACTCGGAGCACGAACCGGTTCCCCGCTCGAGAACCGTTGGAGCGGTGTTCCATCCTCCCACCATCTCGTACTCGATCTTGCTGATAACGTGGTCATAGATCTTCCAGACGGCTTCAAGCACGTTTTTTTCGCCGCCCGCGACCTTGTCAGCGGTTTTCATGATGAAGCCGGACCCGATGTCGTACTTTGTCTCGTCAACCAGGTAGTTCTCTTTGATCGCATCCGGGATGTCCGCAAAGGTTCCCGTCTTTTCCGGGTCGAGAAGGTACAAAACATCGCACAGTTCTACCTCGCACCGCATGATCGCACGGACCTTGCTAGTCGCTTCAACCCCTTCGAAACGGAAATGTGCAACCTTCTGTCCCCACCGGTCATGGAGGAAATCTAGCGGTTCAGGGTCGAAAACGATCTCTCGCAACAGCTTCTGGTTGTCACCGTTAACCGGCACCGCAAAATAGAAGTCGCTTGTCTCGACCATGCCGGGGCCGAGGTTGGACAGCTCCATAACGAACTCCATTGATGCCTTGCGCTTTTTCGAGATCAGCTTCCTTCCGGGCCCGTCGAGGCATACAAGGCAGAGAGTGTCGCTCTGGTAGTCCGCGCACCATATGCCTCCCCGGACGCAGGCGAGGCCGTAGGGGTACTTTCCAGGGGACGGGATTTTCATGACAACCCTGCCTGTATCCGGATCGACCCGGTAGAGCATGTCGTCAACCCGGTCCGCGACCCAAAGGTAGCTGCCGTCGTGCGCCAACCCCGTGGGGTTGGAGGAAGGGGAGGCAAAGGAGTTGATCGTGGTCCCGTCTTCCGGATCAAGGCTTTCGATCATGTCGTTGCGTTCGTCAGCGCACCACAGGTGTTCACCGTCCCAGGCCAGCCCCTGCGGCTTTCCCATTTCGAGTTCCAGGGTGCGTGTAGCCACGCCTGTCTTGGGGTCGATCCTGTGGGCGAGCTTTTTTTCGAGATCCGCCACCCAGAGCTGTTCATCATCGAACGCAAGGCCGGTCGGCCAGTATCCCGGTGTCTCCAGGCTGTTCTTTATTTCGCCGGTTTGCGGATCAACGGCATAAAGTTTATCCGTTCTGCGGTCCGCAACCCAGAGAAGGGTTCCGTCCCAGGCCATGCCGGTTGTACACCCTGAGGGAGTATAGATCTTCTTTTCGACCTCGCCCACGTCAGGCACCGGGCCTGAGAGAGCGCACAAGCAAAGGGCTCCGAGAAGCAGATGTATCATGACAGTTTTCCTTATAAGGAACCGGAGGGCAACCACGGGGATTGCCCCTACAAGAACGAAAACATTCTGTTGGACCGCAGGGGCGGTTCGCTAACCGCCCGTGCCCTCTAACAGGTCAGGTGCAGCCCGCAGGCCGCATCCTCTCCTTTTTCTAAAAGCCGGTTTAGCTCGTCGCACGCGTCGGGCGTTGAAAGCGCAACTAGCTTTATGCCCGCTGTTGACAGAGCTTCGCGTGTTTTTTCAGGAACCTCGAGCGCGTTGTAAAAGCCACAACCCATGACGAAGATCGCGGGTTTTCTCTGGAATACACCGGCCAGGTCTTCCAATGCAAGTGAGTGTCCTTGCATACGCCACCAGTTTTCCTGGATGAAACCGGGAAAAAGCAACAGGTCCTTCGTGTAAGTTACGCTGTCGATGGTGACCGTCCCAAACCCGACACCGTCGATTTTCATGGCTTTTTCCTTGATGGTCCTGCTTCTTTAGCCTGCTCTTTTCGGCTCCTGAAAAAAAGGTAGAGACCCAGCGAGCCCAGGAAAACGCTGATCCACTGTGATGTGGACAAAGGGCCGAAGTTGCCCCGCTCCGCGAAGTCGCCCCTGAACGTCTCCAGACAGGACCTTGTTATCGAGTAAAGGATCAGGAAAACAGCCGTGACCAGGCCCCTGCGTTTCGACTGCCTCAACACGAGCCAGAGCACCAAAAAGATCAAAAAAGCGTTTATCGAGTTGTAGATCTGTGTCGGGTGAAGAAAGTGCACGGGATTTTCCATGTCCGGATTCTGGAGCTTCATAGGGATAAGAGAATACTCGGAAGCCGGATACGCGATGCCGAACGGATGGTCCGCGTCGACCTCTTTTCCGTAACAGCACCCTGCCATGAGGCATCCCCACCTGCCGATGGACTGGCCGAGCATCACAGCGGGCAGACTGAGGTCCACAAGGCTCAAGAACCTGATCTTGTTGCGTCTGGCAAACAAGAAGCATCCCAGCAATCCGCCGAGAAACCCTCCGTAGTAGACAAGCCCTCCCTTCCAGATGAAAAAGACGGCAAGGGGGTTGCCGAACTCTTCCGTGTGTATGATGACGTACAGCAGCCTTGCACCTATGATTCCACAGCCGAGAATCCAGATGAACATGTCCGAGACAAGCGCGGGTTGTATGTTTGTGTGCCTCGATGCATGGCGGCAGAAGATGAGTGCGGTCAGGAAACCGATGGCAAGCATCAGGCCGTAGGTGCGGAGCGGGTAGAAACCGAAATCGTAAAGTATTGGGTGCATGGTCTCCTCGTTGTTTTTCCTGATTATACGACAGAAGTTTCAGGTCTCAATTGTGGGTGGAGGTTTTTTTTGATTGTGGTGATCGGGTGCGCCCCTACGGGTTTCCCCTGCGTTTTCCTGTTTTCCCGAACAGGGACTTCCCTGTGGAGCGTGCCTTGAGAAGGTAGCGCACCGATTTGAATTTTTTTAAAAAGGCCCGCTCTTCCAGCAGCGCTTCGATGTCGCTGCAGAGCCGAACGATATCGTTGTGCTTTTCCCTGCGGAAAGAAAGGAGGCGCTCGTTCTGCCGGGCCAGAAGGTTCATGGCAACAGCCGCGTTAGGGGGTACCGCACTTTTTTTCTCGTCGCGCCAAAGCCGCGCGAGCCTCTGGTGCTGCTCTCTGCAGGTTGAAAGAGCGGCTATTTCGTAGCGCGCCCTGTCATCATCCGTCGGCAATGCGGTGCTCTTTGCTGTCAGGGTATCCGACAGCGCCTTGGCATCGGGCCGTGAGCGGTTGAGCCTGATGACCCCGGTGTAAAGGGAACCGCCCGCTCCAAGCCCGTCGTCTACCAATACCGGCGCCATGTGAACCGCTTCGAAAGGCGTTTCCTTCAGCAGGCGCATCATCGATGTCTCGTTCAAGCCTGCGCACCCTGCCAGGCAAAGGTTCACAGACCCTGTCTTTTTCTGAGCCTGCAGCGCCAGATGGATCAGGATGTCGCTGAAAACCCGTTGTACCGCAAAAGCAACATCCATGTGGCGGCTCTCGACTTCGCGGCCTTTCTGGCGCCGGGGTCCGAAGTTGTTCTCCAGGACATCCGTGTGGATTCCGCTTTCTTCATCCCCGACGGATTTTACACACAGATCGCTGAGAAAGCCTCCGGCAGCGAAGCGTACACCGCCGTTTGTAACCAGTTCGACCTCGTCCAGGAAAGACTCGAGGAGCTGATTAGAGCCTCTCGATGCTATTTCGGCGAACCGGGCGTTATCCCCGGGTTCGAGCGCCAGGTAGTTCATGGCTGCCTTGACAAGGGTCGAAGGGTCGTGGGGCGTTGAGATTCGTTTGAACGATTCGATCCTGTTTGCGGCAGCACGCGCCAGCGTGATCACGGGTCCCCTTTCACCGGCCAAGGAGCCGGCAGGACCTCCTGTCGCGATCAGAGCGGATTCTTTAAAGGTTGTCGTAAAAAAAGCAATCGCCATCTGTGCCAGGTTCGGCGGCACGACCAGCGGGGTTGCGGACGGGAACAGCTCTTCCAGGGCAGGGTTCCTTCCACCCGGCAGTCCGGCGGAGATCGTGTCCCATTGGTTGTAAGCGATGATCCGGACCTTTTCCAGCGAGTCAATCCCTGCCGCTACCGCCGCTTTTTTCGCCAGCTCGATTAAATACCCGTCTTCGATGAAAAACTCTCCGGGCAAGGATGGCGGCGAAAGGCGGCTGATGAAACGTGAAGGGGCGATCCCGGTCATGTCCGCGGCAAGGCAATGAAAGAATGGGATTCCCCCTCCGAAAAACGAAAACGACGCGCCTTTGCCGGAAAAGCCCAGCCCGAGCACAATGGAATCGGGATCCTCGCCCTGGATGTTGTCCGCTTCCCGTGCGGGTTCGGTAACAGACTCCATGGGAAGAACAACACGGCTGAGCTCTTCCACAACTCCCGGGCTCGTGATATCTTCCATGCAGTCCCTGCAGTGCTCCAACGCGTATCCTCCGGACAGGGCCGCGCGGATCTTCCGAAAAGCGGGCCCGTTCCAGATTTTTTCCGGATCCGAGTAAGGCAGCAAGCGGCCGGCATTGCCGTATGTGCGGGCTCGGCATAAGGAAACATCCCCGTTCCAATGGACGAAAAAGCTCGTCCATGGCCGCGTGCACCACTTGTCGGTGATCTCCTTTCCGGGTCTTTCAGCTGCCCGCAGAATCGAGCCGGCATCTGTCGCATTCATCGTATCCGTAACGATGCTGCTATCCGCGATGCTCAACATTGGATAAGGAGCCTGGATGAGTGGCGCCTTGAAAACATCTGTGGAAGGGTGCTTTGTTCGGTTATCCCACGCCCGCTCTCCTCCGGAACCCAGATCGATGAACGAATCAACGGTAGGGCTTTCGACAACGATCCCGAGAGAGCTGCCCAGCGTTTGCGCGGCCTCGATCGTTTTTTTCAGGGTGTGCAAGGGAAGCGATTCCCTTAGGAAGAACTCCCGGGCCTGGAAGTTTGCTCCAGGAATGTCCAGGGGCTGGAAGAGCACTCTGTCCGCGCCGCAATTCGCGGCAAGCCTGACTATCTCCTGTGCCTCTGAGATGTTTTGGCGCATGAGCGTGGATGCAACAACAATCAGCGGATTTTCTACGTCCGCTTCTTTCCGTTTTTCAGCGAGCCCCTCGATGTTCAGGACGACCTGTAATAGCCTGGACCCTTTTCGTATCTTTTCGTACCGCTTAGGCGAGGCGGAGTCCACGGAGAAGTTGATCCGCGCGAGTCCGTTTTCCACGATGAGAGCGGTCAAATCAGCGGTGAGAAGGTCGCCGTTGGTCGAGAACGAGACCTCTGCGCCGCTGTTCAGGCATTTGTCGAGGATTTCGTTGATGCAGGGGTGTGCCAGGGGTTCGCCGTTTCCCACGATTATAATTCTCAGGGCGGTGTCCATGAAAGGTTCGAGGCTGTCCAGGAGGGCCGGGTTCATGTGTCCTGTGTTTTCGTGCTGCCCGGCTGAAGACTGCCTGAAGCAATGTATGCAGCGCATTGCGCATTCCGTTGTGACCTCCAGAGCCAGTTCCACCGGACGGGAGGAGAGATAGCGGCTGCCTGCTGCGAGCTCGCCTTCGAACCTCATGAAGTTGACCTGTCTCTCATGGGAATGTATCTGTTTTACGTACATGTCACAAACCTCGCGACAACAAACATCTGTGCGGCCCGGAGTGCGCACGCCTCATGCATCCTTCGCAACCCCTTGGCCGCGGCCTTTCAGCTCCTCTTCGAACCATGTGTCAAGGGCGCATTCGAACCAGCAGGCGAGTCCGGCCCATTTTCCCCATTTTGAGTAGTGCTCGCGGATGGCCGCGTCGCCGCATTTTTTGCCCTTGAAATGCCTCTTCCATATCGTCCGCCTCGTCCACGAGTCGAGTATCAGGCGCTCGTACCTGCCCAGGCTGATCAGCAGCGAGTTCACTGAGTACGGGCCGAATCCGTTGAAAGAGGCGATCTCCGCAGCCAGATCATCGGTGGGGCGCGAACGGTCCTTCATGGCTTTTTCGTCCACGTCGCCGGAAGCGAAACGTTTTGCGAGCTCCCTAAGAAACGGGGCCCTGTATCCGAGGCGGATCTTTTTTCTCAGGAAGGCTTCACTCTTTGATGCCACGAGTTCTGCCCGGGGAAACGCCTTTGCCCCGGTGTCCTTGCCCACCGCTTCTCCCATGTGTTCGAGGATCAGGTTGTTGATGAATATGGTCCCCTTCCAGCTGATGTTGGTGGTGATGAGCACCTTGGCGAACTCTTCGAACAGGTCGCTGTTTCTCAGAAAGGCGCCGAGACCGTGCTGCTTCACCCATTCGAGACCCTTTATCCGCGAGCAGATTCTGCGGAAAGGCATGAAATCATCGTCGAGCCTCAGGCACCAGCTCACCTGTTTTTCCAGGGTTTTCAGGTCGTACTTGGCAAGCCGCGGTCCAGCGGTTTTTTTTACTTTCAGCGACTGCCCCTTTGCGCAGCCTTTTTCGCTTTCGATTTCGATGGCGAACGCCCGGTCCTTCCTGGTACGGATCACTGCGTGGAGGCGCTTTGTGGCGCGGTCCCATCTAAACGGGGAAAGCTCAACGAATCCGTGCGAAAGAGCCATCAGCTCGAGGTTAAAGCGGTTTTTTACCGGGATCAGTATTTTCATGGTGTTCCGAATCGGAGGGCAACCACAGGGGGTTCCCCTACGAAGAACGCAAACATTTCGCTGAACCGTAGGGGCGGTTCGCGAACCGCCCGAACCCACACGAAGAACGTCGACATACCGTTGGCCGTGCAAGCCCGCATACTTCATCCTCTTCTGCTGCGGCACCGTAAACTGCGCTGTGGCTGCGTTTCATGTCAGGAGACGATCCTCAACCTGTAGGAACAGGCCTGCGGTCGTCACCTGACATGCGCCTTGCCACAACACAGTTTACAGCTACCTCGCGACGAAAAGTATGAAATAAGCGGGTAAGGGCGAGCCCCTGTGCCCGCCCGTCCGGATTCCGTCCCATTTTAACAACTCAGAATCTTTCCTACTACCGTATATATAGATATTTATATAAAACATACCTCTTCCCGCAAGGCTCGGTTTTTGATTTTTTCGAAAATATAGGGTATTATTACCACACACTATTCGACAAGAAGCGATCTGTAGACAGGGGCTATTGCCATGAACGCCGGAAACTGTTCACTTGTCCTGCTTGGGATGGTTGCTTTTCTGATGCTGCTGCCTTCCTGCTGCACTAACTCTCATCTCGGTTCCACTCCCTACCTGGACAGGGACCTGTTGATTTCACCTGATGAGATGTCGCGCACTTTCTACGATGTGGACCGGTACGAGGAGGTCACCTTTCCTTTCTTTGCTTTCTTCGATATGCCGCCGGTGACCGAGTTGAAATATCCCAACCGCTTCGGGCCCTTCGCGAAAAAAAGGCTCTCCTGGTGGAGCACCTGTCCTTTTTTCGTATTTCCCCTGCCGTTGTGTCCGAGCAAGGTGATGACCTGGAGAAGGGGTAACTACCGCATCGAAGCGGTGGTGATCTACCCGATGATTTTCGGGTACAAACCACATATCTGGTACTGGGATGTGGAAGAGATCAAGGAGCGGTCAATATATATCCAAACTATACCTCAGGAATGACGCTTGTTCAGGATCCCGTATCACGGTATAAACCGGACAAACGGTTCGTTTTTACGCGCCTCGGGCAGCTCTTCGGAAGGAATCCATGACAGGGAATATCCTGCCTCTCTTCTCAGGGCTTCTCAGCGCCTCTATCCTCATCATGTCACCCCCCCTGGCAAGGGCCGGGTACGAGCCGTTCGTCACCTGGTACTATGCAATCTCCTGGTACAGCCTGATACTTTTTGTCGACTCGGTCCGCTCCGTGTGCGGGAAACAGTCGTTCATTTTTCGAAGGCCTCACGCCTTTGCCGCTCTTGTTTTCTGGTCCGCTGTGATCTGGTTTCTTTTCGAGGCTTTCAACTTCAGGCTCGCTGACTGGTACTATGTTTTTGTTCCTGATTCCAGATGGGAAAGGATCATAGGCAGCTGGCTGTCTTTCGGCACGGTTCTTCCGGCCATCTTTCTCATCGAAAAGCTGATGTACGATTTCGGCGTGTTCGTTTCGGGGCCGTTCTTTTCCTTTTCGTTTTTCCGGAAGAGATGTAAAACCGTTGTTCTTGCGGGCGCGGCGTGCCTCGTGCTTCCGCTTGTTTATCCGCGATACGCTTTCCCACTCATCTGGGCGTGGGGGTTTCTCCTGCCGCTGCCCCTGGTCTTGAGGCGGGTCGAACTTCTTGCGCTGGAAGAGCTCGATTCAGGCCGGCCGGGGCGTATTCTGCGTATCCTGCTCGCGGGGGTGTTCTGCGGGTTTTTCTGGGAGTTTCTGAACTTCTTCGCCAGGACGCGGTGGATCTACACGGTTCCATACCTGGAGGAAATAAAGCTTTTCGAGATGCCGCCTCTAGGGTTTTTGGGTTTCCCTTTGTTTGCGCTCGAGTGTACCGTGTTGTACGCTTTTCTTGTCGGTTTCGGGATGGCACCCGGAATCGACGGCTTGAAAAGGCGCGCCGGCATGAAACCCGCCGGCCCTCTGCCTGCGGCGCTGATCAGCCTGGCTGCCCTGTGCATGGGCTTTTTTGTACTGCACGGCATGGAGGTAAATTCGATAGACTCATATACACCGAGGCCCGGCGGGCTTTCCCTGCCCGAGCAGGTTCACGCTTTTGTCGAAAAAGGCGGTTACGACGACTGTTTCAAGCTGAAGGGGTCGTTCGAGAACCCGGGTGTCAGGGCCATGTTCAAGCAGGAAGGCGTGGATGTCGAAAAGGTCATGGGCTTGATAGATCTTTCGGTGCTGAGAGGGATAGGGACCGTTCATGCGGAATCCCTGTCAGCGCTAGGCGTCAAGAACGTGTCGGATCTGAAGAGTATGGACCCGGATCTTATTGCAGAGGCCCTTTCGAAGGGAGGCAGCGAAAGGGAAATCCGCATCAGGCGGGCGCGTGTCAATGTCTGGATCAGGGCGGCAGCAAGGGAGTCGCAGCGATGATAGTGATTCTGGGGGCGGGCCTCGCCGGTCTTAGCACCGCACTTCACCTGGAGCGCTTGCCTTGGGCAATCTATGAGGCAAACCACGAGGCGGGCGGGCTGTGCCGGTCCATGGAAAAGGAAGGCTTCATATTCGATTACACCGGGCATCTCCTTTATATTCATCACGATCCGGTCAAGGCGTTTTTCAACGAGTTCATGGCTGGAAAGATGCACGAGTTCATGCGGAACTCCAACGTGTTTTCACACGGCACATACCTGCCGTTTCCCTTTCAGGCGAACACCTACCCTCTGCCCGCGGATGTGCGCGCGGACTGCATCATCGGTTTTGTGAACGCTCTGATGAAAGGGGCGGAGCATGGACAGGAGCAGGAGAAAAAGGAAGCACATCTCGTCCGGTCGAAAGCCCTTGATTTTCTGGAGCTGAAACAGCCGGAAAAAGCCGGCGCGGCTGACTTCGGACAGTGGGTGCGCGACAACCTAGGCGAGGGCTTTGTCCGCCATTTCCTGGCTCCATACAACGAAAAGTTCTGGCGCAGGCCGTTGAGCGACCTGACAGCCGAGTGGGCGCTGTGGTCGGTTCCGGTGCCATCTCTCGAAGAGGTGTTAAGGGGCGCGTTGGGCCTCGGAAAGAAGCAGTTCGGGTACAACACCAGCATCCATTATCCCAAGTCAGGCGGGATACAGGTGCTGCCGGATGCAATGGTCTCGGCCCTGGGGAAAGGAAGCGGAACCGTAGCCGGAGGCGGTGGCGGGGCTGTGCGCTTGAACAAGAGGGCGGTTTCCGTGAATGCGGGGGCGCGAACCGTGCGTTTCAGCGACGGGGAGGAGGCCTCTTATGACAGGCTCGTCTCATCCATTCCGCTTGATAACCTGGTGGGCATGATCGAAGACGCTCCCGCTGACGTGAAAAAAGCGGCGTCCGGGCTGAAATCGGTTTCGGTGCACGCGGTGAACCTGGGCGTCAAGGGGAACCCTAATCCGGACCTCCACTGGACCTACTTTCCGGGCGGGGATTACCTTTTCTACAGGATCGGCTCCCAGTCGAACTACTCTCCAGCCATGGCGCCGGAAGGTTGTTCTTCACTCACCGCCGAGGTGACGCGCCGGCCTGATGAACCTCCCATCGAAGGGCTGGAGGACAGCGTTATCGAACAGCTGGTATCCTGCGCTCTTTTGAAGTCGCGGCGAGACGTGCTTTTCACGGACACCATCAGGATTAAAAAAGCTTACGTTGTTTTCGATGAGCAAAGGCAGGCCGCGTTGCCGCTCATCTTCGACTACCTGGTGAGCCGCGGGATAATTCCGGTGGGTCGCTACGGGACATGGAACTACATGGGCATGGAAGACTCGATCCTGCACGGCGTTCAGACGGCAAGGATGCTGGAGCAGGAGAGCGTTTCAATGGGTTGATTCGGATGGTTTTCAAGGGAAACAAGATCCGGGTCGTGCACATAATCACGCTGCTCGAACTCGGCGGGGCTCAGCAAAACACACTCTACACGGTGGAAAACCTGGACAGGAGCTGTTTCGACGTGGTGCTGATCGCGGGCAGCGGCGGTTACCTGGACAAGCGCGCACTGTCTCTTTCGAACACCAGGGTTGTGCTTCTGGATGAGCTCACCAGGCCGGTCAACCCGTGGAAGGACCTGAAGGCGCTTTTCCGGCTGAGAGGTCTCCTGAGCGTTCTGAAGCGGGACAGCATGCCCATGATAGTCCACACTCACTCGGGAAAGGCCGGGGTGCTTGGAAGGGCCGCGGCAAGGCTTGCGGGTGTGCAGGCGGTTGTGCATCACGTTCACGGCCTTTCGTACCCGAGCTCAAAGAGCGGACGCCTTGCAGCGGTGGGGAGGCTGGCGGAGCGGGTGGTGGACCGTTTTACGAGCGCGTACATATCCGTGTGCAGCGCGAATTTCCGAGACGGGAACGATGCAGGTCTTTACAAAAACGGAATGAAGGAAGTGATCCGGAGCGGGTTCGACACCAGGCTTTTTCATCAGCCGGGGGTTGACCGCAAGCAGGCCAGGGAGATGCTCGGCCTCGGTGCGGAAGAAGGGCCGGTTGTGGGCATGATCGCGTGCTTCAAGCCCCAGAAAAACCCGCTCGGCTTCATCGAGATGAGCGAGGCGGTGCTCCGCGAATTTCCGCAAGCCAGGTTCGTCATTGCAGGGGACGGTGAACTCAGGCCGGGCATGGAAAGGCTTGCGAAAGAGCTCGGTGTCAGCCGCAGGGTCGATTTTTTAGGTTGGAGGGAAGACGTTCACGAGCTTCTCAGGGCGATGGATGTCCTGGTACTCATGTCGCTGTGGGAGGGCCTTCCCAGGGTCATACCGCAGGCGTTGCTCGCAGGGGTTCCGGTGGTGGCGACACATGTGGACGGTGTTCCCGAGGTGCTGCGGCAAGGGGAAAACGGCTACCTCGTCACCCCCGGCAATGTTAATGAAGCTGCTGAGCGGGTTCTCGATCTGCTGAAATCCGGCGGCGCCTGCCTCGATCCCGGCCCGGATCCGAGCGAGTACCTGGAAGCTTTCGACCAGGACCGCATGGTACGGGAACAGGAGATGTTCTATACCCGCCTGTTGTCATCGATGGGAACCGTGTGAGTGGAAGAAGAAAGAGAAGAGAATCACGGATGAACACGGATCTTGTTATCCGGTGTTTGGAGGGCGGCAGTCTCTTGCCGCCTCTTTTCATCCGGCGCCGACGGAGCGGCACCCTTCATTGTTCAAGCGGCGCATTCCGTTTCTTCTGGAGGGCGGCAGTCTCTTGCCGCCTCTTTTCATCCGGCGCCGACGGAGCGGCACCCTCCATGCCGCCTCTTCGTTTACGGCGGCTGACGGGGCGGTTCGCGAACGGCCCGCACGGGCACTACTTCATTACCGAGCTCGATGCTTGAGATTTGAGGCACGGAACCGGTGCGCGTGCCAGCCCAGAACCGTGACAACGATCCCCGCTCCGATTGCATTGGCAGCAATGTCAGCCCAGGAGAAGAGCCTGTCGCTTGTGAACAGTACCCACTGGGCGCCTTCCACAGACACTCCGTAGAGCTGCGAGCCGAGGAAAACCCACATCAGCCGAAAACTGTGCCGGGAACTATAGCGTACCGCCCAGCACAAAAGAAAGGCCAGCCCGCCGTACATCAGGCAGTGGGCGATCTTGTCGAAGTTCTGAATGTGTATGGGCAGGCGGGGGAGTTTTCCGGACGGGAGTAAAGAGACCAAGGCAATGAGAGATGCGTAGCAGGCAGTCACTGTCCAGCGAAAAAGAGTGTTGTTGTAGGTTGCCACAAGTGCGCGCATGTTGTTCTGCAGTATTCCATCAGCAACAGTGTTTCGGTGCGTCCTTTTTCGGCAATCGATGCATTCATCATCCAGTTGCCGAAAAATATGATGTTGACCCTCTGGTGTCCAAGAGAAATCTGAAATGGCTCGATTGATTGTTGGTCTGTTGTTGGCTGCTCGATTTAACCCGCATATTTCATCCTCTTCTGCTGCAGCACCGTAAACTTCGCTGTGGCTGCGTTTCATGCCAGGAGACGATCCTCAACCTGTAATAACAGGCCTGCGGTCGTCTCCTGGCATGCGCCTTGCCACAACACAGTTTACGGCACCTCGCGACGAAGAGTATGAAATAAGCGGGTTATGGTCAGTCAAGGTATCAGCGGAACCAGGACGCCATCTATTACGCCGTTCCCGGTTTTATCTCCTACCCCCCGAAGAGCTCGTCCATCCTGCTGTTCAGCTCGCTGGTGATCTCGTCCAGGGGAAACGAATTTTCCAGGGTTTTTTTGACCTCGCTGTGCAGGCTGATATACAGGGACACCTCTTTCCGAGTGGTTTCCTCGATCTCCTCTATTATCTCCTCGTTGATGTTTCCGGAGGTTACGAGAATCAGGGTGTTGCCGAACAGATCGATGGGATGGATCTTGTGAGTGTGAAGAAAAACCGGGGGAAAAAGCTTTCGCACCTCCTTGTTGATCTGGTATTCCGTGCTGTATAGAAACGGGAGCTGGTAGTTTTCCACCAGTGATCTGGCGAGATCCCATTCGGCTACGTAGTCGTTGTCTAGAATGGCCTCGATCAGAACGGTATCTTTTCCGCTGTTCTCTTCGATCACCGAATCGAGCTGTTCCCGTTTGATCAATTCCTCGTCGAGCAGTATCCGTTCGGGCGGACGCTCGCGGATTTTGTTGAGGTTTTTCATCTTTTCCTGGTTCGCTTTCTGTATGGATCCGCTTATCCTTCTTCTATTTCGGCTTTACCAACGGCATCCTTTAAGATGACCTGGTGTTGTCAGGAAAATTCCGCATAAAGTTATCTTGTGAGAGAACAATGAACTCGAAGGATAGATATCTAGGGCTCGATGCGAACAAGTGGGCCTGGGCGGGGCTCCTTTTGATCGTGCTTTTGACCGTTTTTATGCGCAGCAGGCTGTTGGACGTGCCGCTCGAGCGGGACGAAGGCGAGTACGCCTGCGCCGGGCGCTGCATCCTCGAGGGGATCCCGCCCTATGCCACGGTGTACAACATGAAGCTGCCCGGGATCTATGCGGCATACGCCCTGGTCATGGCGATATTCGGGCAGACGCACACCGGGATCCATCTGGGCCTGCTCGTTTTGAACTGCGTTTCCCTGCTTCTTGTTTTCCTGCTGGCAAAGCGGCTCATGGGGCCCTGGATTGGGACAGCGGCTGCCGCGGCCTTCGCGGCCCTGTCCATAAGCCGATCCGTCCAGGGCCTGTTCGCCAACTCGGAGCACTTTCTCATCGTGCCGGCCCTGGGAGGGGCCCTGCTCCTTTTTCGAGGGTCCGTCTCCCGAAAACCGCTAACGATCTTCTTCAGCGGGGTGTTGCTAGGGCTAGCCTTTGTGATCAAGCAGCACGGCGCTGCATTCGCGGCGTTTGGCGTGCTCTACCTTTTTTTGAACTCCGCCCGGCACAAACCCGTCAACTGGAAGAGGCTTGTCATACAGGAGCTGTGCCTCGTATCAGGCGCAGTGCTTCCCTTCTGCCTCACATGCGTTATTCTGCTCCTTTCCGGAGTGTTTGGGAAGTTCTGGTTCTGGACCTTTCAGTACGCCTCCAGGTATGTCTCATCGATCCCTTTAGAAATAGGGGTGCTCAAGTTCCAGCAAGCGTTCAGCATCATCGCGTCCTCATCACTTTTGATATGGATCCTGGCAGGGGCGGGTGTCCTGTGCCTCAAGTGGACCAGGAAGGCGAATGAGAACGCCCTGTTCATCGGTTCGTTCGCCGTGTTTTCGTTCCTGGCTGTCTGTCCGGGCTTTTATTTCCGCCCCCACTATTTCGTTCTTCTCCTTCCCGCTGCGGCTCTTCTCGCGGGTGCAGGCTCCGGTTTTCTCGGACAGAGGCTGCCAAGCGCATCCTTTCCGTGGCTCAGACCGTTAGCGTCTGTGCTGCTCATAGTGCTGCCTGCAGCGCATTCTCTTTTCCAGGAAAGGGAGTACCTTTTCGAGATGAGTCCGGCTGAGGTGGCGAGAAGCACGTTTGAGCAGAACCCGTTCCAGGAGTCCCTGAAGATCGCGGAATACATCCGGGAGCGCACCTCAGAGGAGGACAGCATCGCCGTGGTAGGCTCGGAACCACAGATTTACTTCTATTCCGGGCGCAGCCCGGCAACTGCTCACATCTACACCTACGCGCTGATGGAGTACCATGAATACGCATTGAACATGCAGAAGGAGATGATCGAGCAGATCGAATCGGCTTCTCCCGCTTTTATCGTGTACGTGAACGTGGAATCCTCGTGGATCGTGAGATCGAGGTCGCACATGCTGATCTTCGAATGGTTCATGGAGTTCACCGAGAAGAACTACAAGCCTGCGGGGGTCGTCATCATCCCATTGAGCGGGCCTGCTCGGTATACATGGGATGAGAGCGGGGAGGGAGTGGAGCTTCCTTCTCCCATGCTGTGTTGGGTATGCGTGTTTAAAAAGAAGTAAAACAGGTAATACCTTGATTTTGCATGGGATTAGCCCATCTGACCGTTGTTTTGCACATCAGGCGGAGTCATCCGCGCGATCTGTCCTCGGCAAGTTAATAATTTCTGGAATTTGGAGCGTTGGGGATAACTAATCTAGAAAAAATACCGATAAATTGCATGTTTTTGGATTTTTTAAGTGACATTGCGCATAGGTTCATTCAGATATATGTTGCCGAATATTTTGGAACCATGGAGTTCATAATGTGCAACAGTGAAGAGAGCGAGACCGAGAAGAAAAGCAAGAAAAAGAAAAAGTTCCGAGGCGAGGTTTACATCGACGCAGACCGGTGCAAAGGATGTGGCTTCTGCGCGGAGTTCTGCCCGACACAAACCCTTTCGATATCAGAGAAGTTCAACCTGAAAGGGTATCATCCCCCTGAAGTGACTGATCTGGATGCCTGTACAGGATGCGGTCTTTGCGGCATGTACTGCCCGGATTTCGCCATATTCGGGATCCGGGTGAAGATTGATGGGGCTGAAGCGAGAGCAACAACCGAGGATCGGTTAGCGGAAAAATAGGGGATCAAGGCTTGTGAAAGCCTGGCAAATGGAACGCTTGGTCTTTTGTAACACACTACGTTTTAACGGATAACGAAGGAGCATGTATAAGTGAACGCCGATCCAAAAGGTGTGCTTACGGGTGCCCATTTTATTGACGGGGACGTTGCCTGTGCCGAGGGGTGTCTGGCTGCGGGTGCCCGTTTCGTTGCAGGTTACCCGATCACACCTTCAACCGAGATCGTTGAAAGGTACGCCGCGCGGATTCCCAAGGTCGGGGGCTGCTTCATCCAGATGGAGGATGAGCTGGCAGCCTCAATCGCCATCCTCGGCGGGGCCTGGGGCGGCAAAAAAGTGATGACAGTCACTTCCGGGCCGGGCTTCTCCCTGATGATGGAGCATATCGGCCTGGCGTACATGCTGGAAACGCCGTGCATGTATGTGAACGTGCAGAGGGGCGGTCCTTCAACCGGTCTTCCAACGCAGCCGGGACAGCAGGACATGATGCAGGCGCGGTTCGGCTCTCACGGCGACTACGAGGTCATCGCTTTGAGCCCGAAATCGCCGCAGGAGTGTTTCGATCTGGCCATCCAGGGAATGAACATGGCTGAAAAGTACAGAACGCCGGTCATGTTCATGATGGACGAGTGCGTCGGCCACATGACGGAGCGGGTGATCATACCGGATGCCGAAGAGATCGAGGTCGAACCCAGGAAGTTCACGGATGCGCCTGTTGGCGACTACCTTCCATACAAGGCCGGTGAGAACTGCATCCCCGACATGGTGAAGGTGGGTGACGGCCACAGGTTTCATGTTACCGGGCTGACACACGACGAGCGCGGCTACCCCGTGATGACGGCTGACTGCCAGGCGAATATGCTCGGCCGGATGCGCAACAAGCTGAAGATACACGAAAACGATATTATCCGGTACGAGGAAGACCAGGTAGACGGCGCTGATATAGTTGTTGTCGCGTACGGCATCACGTCGAGGGTGACGTTTCCGGCAATCAGGAAAGCGCGCGAAGAGGGCCTGAAAGTCGGATTCATCCGGCTTGTTGTTGTGTGGCCTTTTCCCGAGGAAAGGATAAGGGAGCTGTCTTCCAAGGTCGGTGCTTTCGTCCTGCCCGAGCTCAACATGGGGCAGGTGGTGCTGGAGCTCGAGCGGGTCGCCAAGGGAGGCGCAAAGGTTTTCCGCGTTCCTCATGCGGGCGGCTCCGTGCATAACCCTGAGGATATCTACAAGGCAATCAAGGAGTCGCTGATATAGAAGCGGCGCTCGCGACGTTGCGGCGCGGGTCCAAGCTCATAGACAAAGGTGGTCTACGATGACAGAAGCTACAGACACAAAACCGGCGAACCCAGTTGAGGCCTATCTGAGAATGGACCGCATGCCTCACATCTGGTGCCCCGGGTGCGGGATCGGCACGACCGTGAACTGCTTTACAAGGGCGGTTGAGCAGTCCGATGTGATCCAGCAGGATCTGGCCGTTGTTTCAGGGATCGGCTGTACGGGAAGGGTGGCAGGCTATCTCAAGTTCGACTCCTTCCACACGACGCACGGCCGGGCCATCCCATTTGCAACCGGGCTTCATCTCTCCAACCCGAAGCTCAAGGTGGTTGTTTATTCCGGGGACGGTGACCTGATGGCCATAGGCGGCAACCATTTCATGCATGCTGCCAGGCGCAACATGGACCTTCTCGTGATCTGCGTCAACAACTTCAACTATGCCATGACAGGCGGGCAGGTGGCGCCAACCACGCCGCTCACAGCAAAGCTCACGACCATGCCGTACGGAAACTACGAGGAGCCGTTCAACCTGGCCTATCTCGCGGATTCCTGCGGAGCGGTGTACGTTGCACGATGGACATCGTACCACGTGCGGCAGGCCTCGAAGTCGATCAAGGAGGCGCTTGGAAAGCGCGGTTTCCGCTTCATCGAAATCATGGCGCCGTGCCCGACTCTTTACAGCCGGAGAAACAGGCTGGGGGACGGGCTCTCGCAGATGAAATACTACAAGGAAAAAAGCCGGATCGAAAACGAGGCCGACACGCGCGAGGTGGGCCTCACCTTTCAGGGCGATATCGTGGTAGGAAAGTTCTTGGACCGCGAGAGGCCGACTTTTCTAGACGGAATGAATGCCAGGTTTACGGAGATACTAGGGGACTCGTTTACCCCCTACGAGGGTTGAAAATGTCCACGACATCAGAGATCAAGATTGGCGGGTTCGGCGGCCAGGGAGTGATCCTTTCAGGGATCATTATCGGAAAAGCCGCATCCCTTTACGATGAAAAACATGCCACGCTCATTCAGGCGTTCGGCCCGGAAGCCAGGGGCAGCGCGTGCAGCGCCCAGGTTGTTCTGTGTGATGATTACATCGACTACCCGTACATCACCCGGCCCAACTACGAGGTCATCATGTCCCAGGAGGCATTGACCAAGTTCGAACCGGAGCTTGCCGACGACGGCATGCTCATTTATGAAAAGGACCTGGTCACCCTGGGCGAGCTCAGACCCGGAATCAAACCGTACGGCATTCCTGCAACGCGCCTCGCCGAGGAGCTCGGGCACAGGATAATCCTCAACATCGTGATGCTGGGCTTCTTCACCGCGGTCACCGGGCTCGTCAGCCATGACGCCACCAAGAAAGCGATCGAGGAAAGCGTTCCGCCCGGCACACAAGCCCTGAACATCAGCGCGCTCGAAAGGGGCTATGGCTACGGCCAGGCCATCAGGTACGGCGCAATTTGATGTAAT
>CAZIUL010000022.1:48295-55322 GCA_964542475.1 uncultured Phycisphaerales bacterium
CGAAAGGGGCTATGGCTACGGCCAGGCCATCAGGTACGGCGCAATTTGATGTAATCCCCCCCCTGTCTCACCCGTCGAAAAATCCGGCCCGCATGAGCTTGTTGAAAAGATGGTAGGTGTAGCGCTTCGCGCCTTCGGGCGTGAGGTGGTTCGCGTCCATGTAGTACTGGTCTGTGAGGCCTGTTTCTTCGGGAGGGAAGGGGACGAACAGCACGCCGAGCTCCTTGGCGGTTTCCGTCATCCATTCGCGGAAAGGAACGCTGTTCACCACAGGGCCGAGCTTTTGCAGGTGAGGGCTCGGGGGAGTCTCGACGATGGCGACCTTCGATTTCATGCCCCTGATCTTTGAAGTGATTTTTCGAAGAAGACCGGCTCCTTCTTCGCCGAATATCTTCGGATCGTCCCAGAGCGCGCCGGCGTGTATGAGAACCGAATCCGGATCAGCCCTGAGCTGGACGTTCAGTAGAGGCACGGGTCCCGGAGGAGGAGCGTACCCGTCCTCCGAGAGCACCTGGGAGGGGAAGTTCCCTTTCAGCCCGCCTCTCTGTACCATCTCCTTTTCGTGTATGAAGGACGGATCAAGCACGTGGTACATCATGGATGACAAGGCGTAGCGGTTCTCGAGAAGGTACCATGACCTGCTGATAACCGATTCGATGTACTGTTCGACCCGTTTCGCCTTCAGCTTTGCAAACGGCGTGCGGCGCAGATAGCCGGCAATATCCGGCGTGCGCCAAAGGAAGCGTGAGGCGTAGGTGAAGTGGTGCGCCCTCACCACCTCGGTCCCGGAAAGTCCTATGACCACGTAAGCAGGAGGCGGATCCGGCATGTGAGAGTAGACTATGGCCAGGTACTCCTCGAGCTTGGCGCCCATCAGGCCAAGGTTGTATGCTCTTGCCGGCCGCCCAAGGTGCTGGGACAGGCTTGCGGCGAACCGTTTCGGTATCACCGCGTTCCGCATGCGAGAGGAGCCTATGAACAGCACATCAGGCGGTGGCCTGGAAAGAAAAGCGGCCACTTTGCGCGAGTAGACGGCTGCTTCGGCCTGCATGAACGGAAGGAGCTTTTCAGGAGGAAAAGCAAAACGGACGAGAGTGTCGATGACCAGGAGGAACAGCAGTACAGGCAGGCAGACAAGGAGAAGCCGCCCGAGTATCATGCGCCGGCTGTCCCCCGGACCCCGGCGGCCCCCCGGACCTGCGGCAATGTCCGCCACGTTCCTGTCCCGGAAATAGGCCCTGGGCAGCATCTCCTCCCTGAGCATGCAGGCACTTGAGTGCGGATCCGCGTGGTCATTGATGCGTGGCAACCGCCCCTCCTCATTTGATGTAACCCAGCTCACGCAGCCCTGCGTAGTCCTCTTCATCCAGCTCGCGTTCGCCGCTGAACATTCCGGCGTTTTCAATGAAACCGTTGACCACCTTGTCGAGCTTTTTGACGAGCTCTACATGCTGTATCAAATCCGCTGCCCCGGTGTCGGGATTTTCGTGTGACAGGTCGTATACCTGTGCGCCTGGAAAGATCACCTTCAGACCTCCGCTGTAAACAGCAATGCGTTCCACCCTGTTCTTGCTTGTTGAGTCCTCTGGCGGTATCCTGGTCTCAGCCATGTAAGTGGCGGGCTTGATCACACCGCCTTCGACCACTTCGCGCAGCGAACGGCCTTGCCCGGGCCTCGGCTTCAGGCCGACCATGTCAAGAACCGTGGGCATAAGGTCTATCAGGCCGACCTGGACGCTGATGCGCCGGGCTGTGGGCCCGGCCGGATTTTTGATGATCAACGGAACGCGCAGCGCCGGTTCGTACAGAATCGCGCCGTGGCCGAAATGTCGTTTGTTCGCCAGTGATTCTCCAAGCATCTGGCCGTGGTCGCCGGCAAAGAAGACCATGGTTTTTTTCTCCAGGCCGCGAGCCTTCAAGAAGCCGATAAGTTCGCCCACGAGTTCGTCGGTTTCGATCACACAGCCCGTATACAGCTCCCTGAGCGCCTGCCTGTTGACGGGGTCCTTCAGCAGCTCCTTATGCTGCGAAAGCAGATCTCTATTCGCACCATTGGCGAAGGGGCCTTCGTAACCCGATTTTTCCATGGCTTCAGCCGCGTACGGTGTGACAGAGTAGGGGCTGTGCGGTTCGAAGTAATGAACCCAGAGAAAGAACGGGCGGTTCTTTTCCGTCACGCGATCTCTTTCCGACAGCCACTTCTTGACCATAGCATTGACTTCACGGCCTTCGCGGATCCTGCTTTCTCCGTGTTTCCTGTCTGTGTCGCTTATCGTGCGAAACCCCTGGTCGAAACCTCCTTTTGTCAGCATCGCCTTGTACGCAACAAAAGCCGCGGTGTCCCAGCCGCGTTTTTCGAGCACCTCCGCGAGAGTCTCGACCTTTTCGTTCAGGCAGTGGCCGTTCCACCTGACCCCGTGATAACGCGGATAAAGGCTTGTGAACATGGATGCATGGGACGGGAATGTGGTGGCAATGGGAGCGGTACAGTTTTCGAACAGCGTGCCCTTGTCGGCCAGCTTGTCTATGTTTGGCGTGTGCGATCCCTCTGCGCCGTAACAGCCGAGATAATCCGATCTGAGAGTGTCCGCTGTGATTACGAGGACGCTCGGGCCTTTTGGAACAGGGCGCTTGTCCTCGCCGCATGCGGGAAGGAACGCGGCAAGAACGCCGAGGAAGATGGCGGAGAGCTTCTTTTTATAGAGCATTACATCGCTCCGTTGATTTAATCCCAGAGCACCTCGAAGCCGAGCAGCTCCATTGCCTTGCCGGAGAGCTTCTCGAACCTGTTTTTCCGCTTCTGATCCCAGGCGGCCCATGGACGCTCTTTCAGGGTCGAAGGATCTTTCGGTTTGCGGATGTCATCTTTTTCCACGTTACCGTAACTGGAATTGATCCGTTTGTTTCTGAGGAACTCGGCAGGTGCGCCGTTCTGCTCCGCCCCGAGCAAACCGAGGATCTTCCTGCACTCCTGTTCAGGGTCATCGACAAGCGTGTGGTGATGGATGGTGATCGCCTCGTCAGGATGTTCCTGCTGGAACCTCATTCCATCCTCGATGTACTTGGCCCATGTCGAGCAGGCCAGGTCGAAATCGTTGGCCCATCTGGCCTTGAAGCCGCTGTTCAGCATGGAGTTGACCACCGCCCTGCCGTCGCGCACAATGTGGACAAACCTGGAGCTCGGCATAAGCTCGATGATTTCGGCAGCCACCAGCGTGTACTCGGGAGATGAGTCGACCCACCGCTTGCCCTTGGAGCGGCTCAGGAAGAGGCGGTCGAGACCCACGCCGATGCAGCGCACGAACTCCTCGCAAGAAACATTGTTCCTGTTCAGCCAGAAGTCCGGATTGCCGGAGGATTGTTCGTAGACATTTTCGAGCTCTTGCAGGACATTGGACCTGCGGAACAGCATGTAAAACACATGCGATTCCGCGGATGTCCAGAAACCGGGATGGGCGGCCAAAGCCCACCCGGTGGCGCTGGTGCCGGAGCGCGGGCACCCGATAACGAAAACAGGGCCGGAACAGCTGTTCATTTTTTGCTCTTTCTAGCAGGAAAAGGTAAATTAAGAAGCATCCCTTTATAGTATCACTTGATCGTTGTTTGTGAAGGGTTGTTTGGCGGAGAAACTTTCTAGCGAGCCCGGTGTAAATTTTCACCGTGTGGAAATTTACAGTTATCCCGAGCCTTGATTCCGCTTTTTATGAGGAGATCTACGCTGATGAAAGAGATGCCGAGGCTGATACTGGCCCTGGATGTTCCTGAGGAAAAGATGGATACGGTGCTTGCCGAGGTCGGCGATGTCGTAACCTGTTTCAAGGTGGGGCTCAACATGATCGCGTCGCCCTTTCTGAAACAGGTGGCGGAAAAGGTGAAGGCCGCAGGAGGGGAGATCTTTCTGGACGGCAAGCTGCACGACATCCCCAACACGGTGGCCAACGCGTCGCGCTCCCTTGTGGATCTGGGCGCGGGCATGTTTACTGTGCACGCATCAGGCGGCAAAGATATGATGAGGGCCGCGAAGCAGGCCGCGATCGAGCGCGCGGGCGAGCTCGGCCTGGCGGATGCGCCCTTCCCCGTGGCTGTGACAGTGCTGACCAGCATGGACGGGGAAACATGGCAGCGCCTGTTCGGGTCCAGGATGAGCATGGAGGACCAGGTGCTTTGCCTCGTGGAGGAGGCGCTCGACGCCGGGCTGGACGCGGTGGTGGCTTCCCCCCTGGAAGTGGAGGCGATCAAGGCCGGATTCGGGGATAAGATCGCTGTGATCACCCCGGGAGTGCGGCCCGCGTGGGCAGCAGCCGGAGACCAGGTGCGGATCGCCGAACCCGGCAAGACGATTGCCATGGGCGCGTCCTCGCTCGTTATCGGCAGGCCGATCCTGAGCCCGCCCGCGGAGATCGGAAGCAGGCGCCGCGCGGTCAGGATGATCATGGACGAGATCAACCAGGCGTAAAGGAACCGAAACATGAAAGTACTTCTGCTCAACCTGCCGTCGTTTTCAAAGCGGCGGTTCTGCCGCGAGATCATGGGGGGCTTCGGCCTGGAGCTCGGGAGCTCTCTGCTGTATCCTCCCCTTCCACTGGCCTACACCGCTGCCCTGATGGAGCGCGATGGTATCCCTGTGGACCTTCTCGATGCCGAGGCGCTCGATCTTGACGAGAAGCGGATCGTTGCCCGCGTCAAGGAGGGCGGCTTCAGCCTTGTCGGCGTGATATCGTCGCTGATCACCTTGAAGAGCGATCTTGCCTTCATCGACAGGATGAAGAGCAGTGTCGAAGGAGTGAAGGCGTTTTTGACCGGGCCGATCATCCATCTGTACAAGGATCAGGCATTGGCTGGTTCGTCCTGCGATTTCACGATCAACACACTCAACGACGACAAGCCCGTGGAGCTCGTCCGCGCGATCGAAGGGGGCGGTGTGGAGGGGCTTTCAGGGATATCCTGGTGCGATGGCGACCGGGTGGTCCACAACCCGGATGACGAGCGTATGATCGCGATGGACGATCTGCCGTTGCCTGCCCGCCACCTCTTGCCGAACGAGAAGTACTTCATCTCCGGGATGGACGGGCCCATGACCACTGTGCAGACCGCGCGCGGCTGCCCGTTCAGGTGCGGCATCTGCACCTACAAGTTTTCCCAGGGGTACATCTACAGGACGCGCAGCCTGGACCAGGTCATGGACGAGATCCGCGACATAGTTCTGAAGCACGGCGTGAAGAACATCGTGTTCAGGGATATCACCTTCACGGTCAAGCGTAAGAGGGTCTGGGAGCTCTGCGAGCGGATCATCGATGCGGATCTCGGGCTCACGTGGTGGGCTGAGAGCACGCTCAACCTTGTGGATGAAGAGCTTCTCGCGAAGATGAAGGAGGCCGGGCTCGACGCTTTTACCCTTGGCGTGGAGTCCGGAGGCGAGGAAGCCCTGAAGGAGCACTGGGAGCAGAAGACGCTCGGTTTCGAGGACACGAAAGCTGTCTTTGACGCGTGCAGGAGGCTCTGCATCAAGACCCGGGCCTGTTTCGTGATGGGCTTTCCGGGAGAGACCGAAAAAAGCCACAGGGAGAGCATCCGCTGGGCGCGTGCGCTGAGGCCAACGACTCTCCAGTTTATCCCGTTCCGCGAGCTGCCCTGCACACTGGAAGAGTACACCTATGTTGACCCTGCACTCCTGAAAAGGATCAAGAGGGCGTACCTGGCTTACTACATGGCGCCCGCCAACCTGTTGCAGCAGCTCATGCAGCCCAGGCTTTTCTGGAACCGCATCAAGCGCTTTGCGGGTCTGTGGAACCGTTAAAGGCTTTGGTTTTACCGATTTCAGCAAAACTACCGGAGAGTACAGATGAAGAGTTACAGAAAAGAGCTTTGGTTCGATGTACCGTCCCGCAGGGCGTTCATCAACATCACGCCGGATGTGGAAGAATGTCTGCATGAAAGCGGAATAAAAGAAGGGCTTGTTCTCGTGAACGCGATGCACATCACGGCGTCGGTGTTCATCAACGACGACGAGGGCGGCCTTCACCAAGACTACGAGAGATGGCTGGAAGAGCTCGCGCCCCACGAGCCCATCGACCGCTATCTTCACAACCGCACCGGCGAGGACAACGGCGACGCCCACCTGAAGCGCCAGGTCATGGGCCGCGAGGTGACGGTCGCCATAACCGGCGGCCGCCTGGATTTCGGCACATGGGAGCGGATCTTCTACGGCGAGTTCGACGGCAGGCGCCGCAAGCGCGTTCTGGTGAAGATGATCGGTGAGTGACTTGGGAGAGGAAGAAGGCTGGAGGCCGGAGGAAGTAAGAAAAAGAGAACCACGGATGGACACGGATAAGAATTCTGGGGGGGTGGAATCCGACCCTCCACGCCGTCCTCCTCCTCTTCTTTTCCGTATCTACACCATCAACACCCAAAAAAAACATGGCACACATGAGAGAAATCTTATACAATGCCTATCCGATCGTCTCCGGATGAGCCTATTACCAGGGAGCTGAAAAATGTCAACATTCGTCAAGGCATGTGTCGCATTCTGCATCTTTTCCGCCACCGCTTTCGCACAGGTAGAGCGCGTGCCCGAGGGAACCCCGCTTCCTTCGTACGCGAAAAGGATCAAGCTCGACCGCGGAGGCGATCTCACACCCCTTGATATCAGAAAATCCGGGAGCGGACTGCCCGCCATAATGCTAACGGGATACTGGCCGCCAACGAACGAGATGCTCCGCCGGTTCAGCACCGATCCTGTACAGAATCCCGACGGCTGGATCGGCGGGGACTGGGAGGGCCGGGGGTATGACATCTACTCCTTTTTCCCGGAATTTCCCCACGGCCTGGGCAAGGGGGAGGGTGACTTCGAGGTGGACTACCAGGACACATCCCTGGACTTCTGGCTGATCACCAGCCAGGTCAACCCGGTTGCCATCATCACCTTCGGCCGGGCCTATCCGAACAACGACTGGGAGCTCGAGTGGCGCAACCGGAACCTTGACGGTCCCCATTGGGGCTCTGATTACCTGGCTCCGGTCAAGCCCAC
>CAZIUL010000022.1:55422-67041 GCA_964542475.1 uncultured Phycisphaerales bacterium
ACACCGGCGACTCCGGCGCGTTCCTTTGCGAGTTCGTGGGCTACCATGCATCGTGGTATCACGACGAGCATATGTCCCCGGGCGATCCGTATCAGAGCCTGGCCGGCGGCCACATCCATGTGGGCAGCAGCATCAGCCTGCGTAACGCTGAGAGCGCGACAAGGGTGACAGTGCGCGCGTTGATCGATTGCCTGGAGGACGCGCTTGTTGTCAACGACCGGATTATCCGGGAAGGCGAGGGCGGGGAGATCTCTTTATCGCTCGACGCGGGGTTATCCAATGCGAACCGTAACTACTTCGTACTCGGGAGCGTGTCCGGAACCGAGCCCGGCCTTCCCCTGCCCGGGGGACAGGTCACGCTGCCGCTGAACTGGGATCTGTTCACAGGGATCACCTACAAGTACGCCAACACCCCGATTCTCCTCGACTTCTACGGAACGCTCGACGGATCAGGACAGTCCGCAGCCCTGTTAAACACATACGGCCCGCTCCCCACCGGATCAGCAGGAGCCACGATGCACTTTGCCTACCTGCTGTACCCCCCGTTCGACTTCGCATCGGGCCCTGTGGGCATCACGATAGTCCCCTGATTCAGGACCCGGGCGGTTTATTCGAGCCGGGGTTCCTGTTGCGCGTCAGCCAGTAGATCGGCAGGCCGGCCAGCAGAATGATGCATGGCACCGCGGACAGTCCGGGCCGGTATGTAACCGCGCTGTAGATCAGGTAAGCGCAGGTTGCGCAGAAGACGAGCGTGGTATAGGGGTATCCCGTCACCTTGAAGGGGCGGACAACGTCCGGTTCTTTTTTCCTCAGCACAAATACCGCGGTGCTGGTTGCCAGGTAAAAGGAGTACACCGCAGCCGCGGTGTATATGATCGTGTCCTTGAAGGAGCCCAGGGCAACGATCAGCAGCAGGGCGATGCCGCCCTGGAGGAGCAGGGCCCGCACCGGGGTGCCGGTCTTGGGGCTCCATCTGCCCAGGAAGCCGAAGACCCGGTGGTCCATGCCCACAGCGTAGGAGATGCGCGCGCCCGCGAAGATGAGGCCATTGA
Organism: uncultured Phycisphaerales bacterium; assembly: GCA_964542475.1. Classification (GTDB taxonomy): domain Bacteria; phylum Planctomycetota; class B15-G4; order B15-G4; family CAYZWU01; genus CAZIUL01. The sequence continues at coordinate 56,475 of CAZIUL010000022.1, forward strand.
CCGCACCCAGTGCGGAGATGCAGATCAACGCGCTTATCAATCGGCCCCCAGAGTCCGGGATCACGGTGGATACTGTTTCAGTGGCCACCGCCTTCGCGCCTGCTGTGCCGTTGTACCCCAGGGTGCACAGGAACGCGCAGTTGGCCAGGAGGTAGAGCACGGTCACGGCCACTGTGCCGAACACCAGGGCCCTTACGATGTTGCGCCCGGGGTTCCTGACCTCCGCAGCCACGTATGCCATCTCGTTCCATCCCCCGAAGGTGAAAAGCACGAAGATCAAGGCCAGGCTGACAGGAGGGGCGTCGGACATCTCAGGGGCGGCCTCAACATGCGGCGCGGCCAGGGCCACGCCAAAAATCGCCAGCAGCCCCAGGACCTTGATCGAGGTGAGGATGTTCTGTGTGTACTTCCCCTCCCGCACGCCCAGCACGTTGATGGCTGTCATGACGGCCACTGCCAGGGCCGCATAAAAAACCTGGCTGAACCGGGCATCCGAAAAGGGCTGAAAGAGCTCTCCCGCATACAGCGCAAAGGCAAAGGCCATCACCGCGATATCTCCCGGCCGCACAATGGCCATCTGCACCCAGCCGAAGAGAAACCCCGCACAAGGCCCGAACGCCCGGGTGAGGTAGACGTAATCCCCCCCCTCCCTGGGATAGGCCGAGGCCAGCTCAGCGTAGCCCAGGGCGCCGAACAGGGATAGCATCCCTCCCACGGTCCAGATCAGCAGCACGCCCCACCATGAGCCGGCGCCCTTGGCCACATCCGGGGACATCTGGTAGATGCCCGCTCCGATGATGATACCTACGATCAGGCAGGTGGAGTCGAAGAGGGTCAGCTCCTTTTTGGGAATCATGGACATAACCTGTCCCGATCCATTTAACCGGGGGAAACGCCCATCCCGGCGTGAGCGGCGATGGGCGCTTCCGTAAAGGGTGTCAATGTTTTTTCAGGGAGATGCTCATGCCTGCCCCGTCCTTGTGGATGTAGATCGTCTCCAGGGCCGGGTTGGTATCCGCTGCCTTCCTGTAATCCTGCATGGCGCCGCGCATGTTGGTGTTGTGGGCGAGGATCAATCCCCCATTGCGCACGAGCGGCAGGAGCTTGTTGAGGTAGTCCACGTACCCCTCCTTGTCCGCATCCAGGAACAGGATGTCGATGGGCTCGGTGATCTTCTTCACTGTTTCGTGTGCGTCGCCCATGACAAGGGTGATAAGGTCATCCACACCGGCTCGCTTGAAGTTCTTCCGGGCCAGGCCGGCGCGGACCTCGTCGATCTCGTGTGTGACCAGCTTGCCCCCGGTCTTTCGAAGGGCAAGGCAGATCCATATTCCAGAGTACCCGTTGGAGGTGCCGATCTCCACCACATGCTTGGCTCCCATGGCTTCCGACAGAACTCTCAGCACCCGGCCGTCCTCCGGGGGAACGTTCATCATGCCTCTCCGCTGGTTCAGGTAGATGTCATCGAGGGTAGCCATGATCTTAGCATCCTCGGACTTCAGGGCGGCCTGTTCCGTTTCCTGGGACGCCTTTTCCGCGCCTGCTTCGCTGACCTTTCCATTGGTGCAGACAAGGATTGCTCCCGTCAGGAACAGCGCAAGCATGAAAGCCGATACAACCTTCCGTCTCATCTCTTTCTCTCCTTTCTCTTCTCATGGATGAAGTCTCACACAGGATCGGTAAAAGGACATTGCCTTCCGTGTCTTGTCGGGCAAGCTCATTAGCATTCAAGTCGGTTAAAGTATCAGTTCACCGCCTTTTGCGAAAGCCTTGACAAGAATTGTAACCATGCCGGTTCAGTGATAAAGGTTTTTACGCCCGGGAATCAACTGCCGGCACCGCGAGTATTATTTTTTTTGCACTGACAGAAGGGCTCCACAAATGTCATGAAACAAAAAACCTTTTCGTGTGGTTTTCTCACCGGCTTCTTGAGCTGCTTGATAATTTTTGATGTGGCGTCCCCCGGGTTCCGTATGTACCATACACTCATAATCAAGGAGGTTGGCACATGTTTCAAGACTTGTACGTCGCGCTGGTGACCCCGTTTTCAAGTGATGGAAGCGTGAACATCGGGAAGCTGAAGGAGATGGTTCGCTTCCATGCTGAAGCCGGGACAGAGGGGCTTGTGCTTTGCGGAACCACCGGGGAGGCGGCCTGTCTCACGCAAGAGGAGCGAACCCTTGTCATCGAGACAGTTGCGGGCGAAGCCCGCGGCCGGCTGAAGATCGTTGCGGGTGCAGGTGCCCGCTCCACCAAGGAAACCATCGAGCTCGTGGCGGAGGTCACATCCGCTGGGGCGGAGGCAGCCCTTGTGGTGACTCCGTTTTACGTCAGGCCCGGCCCGGAAGCGCTGTTCGCGCATTTCGAGGCGGTCGCCGAAGAGAGCAAGATACCGGTCATGCTCTACAATGTTCCGTCCCGCACCGGGGTGGACCTTCCGCCAGACACGGTTGCCAGGCTGGCGGAGCTTGACAAAATTGCCGCTATCAAGGAGGCCAGGCCCGACATCGACCGCATCACCGAGCTCGGTGTTCTTTGCAAGGGGAAGATCGATGTGATGTCCGGGCATGACCCGAACCTCCTGCCCGCGCTGAGCGCGGGGGCGAAGGGCGTGGTTTCGGTTGTTGGCAACATTGTACCGCTGGATGTGGTCCTGCTGATCGATGCTTTCAAAAAGGGCGACATGGAAAGAGCCTGCCTGGTTCACTTCAGGCTTTTCGAGATTTCGAGCGCGTTGAACGTGGACACGAACCCGGTTCCAATAAAATGCGCGATGAACCTTCTGGGCTGGGATGTCGGGGGTGTGCGCCTTCCATTGATCCCCTTGAGCGGGGAAAAACGGAAGACGATGGGCCGGCGGTTGTCCGCTTTGGGATTCGGGAGCTAAGGGCGAGCGATGGCGCATCGGCGCGCGCCGGTTCCGGCGCCGACGGAGCGGCGCCCTCCATTTAGGAACCGGCGCATGTCCATCTTGGAGGGCGGCAGTCCCTTGCCGCCTCTTAAGACACCTTCCTGACCGTCACAAAGGTTATATCCGTGTCATCAATATCCTTGCCCGCATAGTTGTCCAGGATGTTGACCACCAGGTTGACAAAAGCCTCGCTGTTCTTGGTGGCGTGCTTGTTTATGGTCTTGGCAAATCCCTTTGTACCGAGATCCACGCCCTCCGGGTTCTTGATCGTGAAAAGACCGGGCGTGTTCAGAACCATGCGGTCGCCGTTGGCGATATCTATCTCCACTTCCTTCAGCGACTTGTCGAAAACAGGACCCTTGTCGAACCCGAGCGCGATTCCCTCACCCTGGATCCCCTGGAGCTTCTTGTCCGTGTGGCTGTAGCGGAAAAGCGAGGTCGGCCCCGCGCTCACGATCCTGGCCTTGTCGGCTTCAGGATCCAGCAGAAGCATCAGCACTTCGACATACATCCCGGCCCTGAGATCGGGTGAGAGCAGGCGGTTGGCCTCCCTCAGCATCTCCGCCGGGCCGTCCGTGTTGTTAACCAGCGCCCGGAAGAAGCTCCTGGCCATGGACATCACGATCGCCGCGGGCATGCCTTTGCCCGAGGCTGCGGCCACCAGCACGCCTGCCTTACCGTCAGGGTAACGGATCACATCGTAGTAGTTGCCATCCACCTCCTTGGAGCTGCGGTGGTACGCCTTGATCTCGTACCCCGGGATTTCCGGAATCTCCGTGGGAAGGAGCTTGGACTGGACCTCCTGGGCCACAGCCATCTGGTGCTTCTGGGCGGCAATCTCTATCTCCTTGGCCTGGGCTTCGCTCAGGTTTTTCGTCATCTTGTCAAAGGTCCGTGCGAGCAGCCCGATCTCGTCCTGGGACTTGGGCACGGTGTGGTGGTCCAGGTCGCCTTCTGCAACGATCCTGATGTCCTCGATAAGGGCCTTGACCGGCATTGTGATCTTTCCGCCGACCAGGAAAGCGGCCCCGATACCTAGGCCGATGAAGACGACGAAAAGGATGCAGATCACACCGGCGTACTCCTGCTTGCGCTGGCTGATCTGCTTTTCCGAAAGAACCACATTGGCGTACCCCGTGGTCTCTCCCTTGTAGTCCTTTATCGGAGCGGTGTAGGAGCGCGCGCTGTAGTTTCTTTCGTTGACCTGGAAGTAGCCGTACTTGACCTCGACCTCACCCTTCCTGTATCCCGCGGATTGCAAATCGTGGAACTGGGGAGGTTCTCTCGTTCCGGTTTGTATTTCGATAGCATCGCGCTTGACGAAATAATGGGTATCCATGATTCTGGCGTTCAAAAGAAGCGATGGCTGCTTGATGATGTCTCTCAGGCGCTCCCGGTTGAACTTGGCATGCTCTTTTTCTTCGTCTGTGGCGAGCACCCTGGTGTCGAGCCCGTAGAACTGGCTCCAGCTTTCGAAGTCAGGCGCTGCAAAGACCTTGACTAGTGCCACGCCTCCCGCGTCTATCTGCTTGTCAAGCGCTCCAGCGACCATCATGTACATGACAACTGCAACGATCAGCATTATCAGAAAGATCGTGGCGCTGATGTAGAAAGCGAGCTTCTTGGCGATGCCGCCGCCGCGCATCTTGGGCATCTGGCCCGTCTTGTAGATGACAGAGGAGTCCTTTCCCCTGTCCCGGCTTTTGCGTGTTGAATCCTCTTCTACCTCGGTGTCCTCGATCTCTTCGTCTTTCTTTTCGCGCCGTGCTTTTTTAACCATTTAAAACCACCTTCCGATCGTTGTTCAGGGCAAAATCCGGATTTACGGGACATGGTCCCGGGAGCGTTTGGATAGAGCTTTATGGAAAATGTGAAAAAACAGAAGTCAGAAACGGCTCTGAAACCGGGATGTTCCAGCTTTCAGACACCTATGGATATAAAACCGTGAATCGGTCAAGATTGGAAGAAAAATCCTGGGTTGATGCACAAAAAGCGGGGTGCCTGGCAGCAGAAGAGGATGAAATATGCGGGTAAAGGCTTTCAAAAAACCGGATTGCTCCGCATGGCGTGAAATACCGCTGTTCCAAGGAGAGTATAAAGCCCTGCAACCAGGTCATCCAGCATGATGCCCCACCCGCCTCGAAGCCGTTCCAGGCGTCTGCCGGGCCACGGCTTGATCACATCGAACAGCCTGAAAAGGAAAAACGCGGCGACCAGCTCGTCGAGTCCCGGGCGCTCGTACAGAAAGTAGCACAAGGGCACGAAATAACCCATGACCTCATCGAGCACAAAGGCTCCGGGATCCTTTTTGCCGTAAAACCCTTCTGCCCAGTGTCCGAGCGGGATGCCGATCGCGAGGAACAGGAGCGCAAGAACGAACGAGATGGCGCCGTAGGAACACAGAACTCCCTGAGGGAGCGATGCTTGCAGGGGAAGGATCAAGAGTGCCAAAGCCAGCGCGCCCATGGTGCCTGCAGTGCCGGATGCCACAGGGGAGCGGCCCAGGTAGAAAAAGGTGGCTGTGATATCACGCAAACGGTTCATTGATGATCCTTCACAAGAACAGATGCCCTGATCCCGGCCCGCGAAAGAGTTTCGGCCGTTTTTTTTCTTTCGCCGTGAGGACGGGGCCTGCGCTGCTTGCCGGTTCCGGCCGGAACTCCGACAAGATCGTACCCGTCGTAGCCAGTGACCCTGGCTTTCAACACCGCTCCGCTTTTCAGCGATTTGTTCGACTCGATCGTTATCACGCAGTCGATCTCAGGCGCGTCGCCGTGTGTCCGCGCTGCAATTTTGCCGCCGCCTGCCGGGCCATCAACTATAACCTCCAGCTCGGAACCAACAAGCGATTTGTTCCGATTGACGATGATCGACTTCTCGAGCTTCATGATTTTTTCGAGCCGCTTTTCAGCGACATGCCTCGGGATCCGGCCGGGCAGGCGGGAAGCGGGTGTGCGCTCCTCCTCAGAGAAAAGGAAAGCTCCGAGCCGGTCGAATTGCGTGTGCTTAACGAAATCGAAAAGCTTTCCAAATGCGCGTTCCGTTTCGCCCGGATATCCCACGATCACGCTGGTGCGGATCACGATGTCCGGGATCTCTTTTCTCAGCGTCTCGATGATCCGCACGATTTTTTCGGGCGATGTGCCGCGCCGCATGCTCTTCAGGATACGTAAGTCGATGTGCTGGACAGGCATGTCGATGTAGTTGAGCACCTTCGGGTTTTCAGCGATCTCGTTGATCAGCTCCCGTGTCACCCTCGACGGGTAAGCGTAGAGGATGCGGATCCAGCTGATGCCTTTTACGCGGGAGAGGCGGCGAAGCAGATCCGGCAGGAGCGGCTTGCCGGCGATGTCCCTCCCGAAATCAGTCGTGTCTTCAGCCACCAGGACCAGCTCCCTGACCCCGAGCGATGCGAGAGCTTCGGCCTCGTCAACGAGCGCATCCATCGGTTTCGAGCGGAGCCTTCCGCGGATCGCCGGGATTGCGCAGAAGGAGCAGGAGTGGTTGCAGCCTTCAGCGATCCTCAGGTACGAGACATGGGGCAGTGTGAGCAAAAGACGCCCCATGTCTGTGTGCGATGTTCGCGGGGCGCCCCCTGATTTCATGGGTATGCTGCGGCTCGTGTTCTTTTCGAGCGCTTTCAGCACGGCAGGCACACCGGAGTAGTCGGAAATCGGTAAAAAGGCGTCAACGCCCTCCAGCATTGCCATCGCTTTCAGCTTCTTCCCGAGGAGCTGAACCAGGCATCCCACAACAACCACCGCAAAGAGCCGCCCCTTCTCCTTCAGGCGCAAAACCTCCTCGATCGTGTCAAAAGACTCCTTTCGCGCCGGTTCCACGAACCCGCATGTGTTGATTACCACGGCGTCGGCCTGTGCCGGGTCGAGCTCGAGCTCGATTCCCGGGCTTGCCCCGTCCAGGTGCCCTGCGATCACCTCGGAGTCAACGAGGTTCTTGGGGCAGCCCAGGGATATGATGCACACTCTCACTGAGAAATCGCTCCTATGCCCGCTTATTTCATCCTCTTCTGCTGCGGCACCGCAAACTGCACTGTGGCTGCGTTTCATGCCGGGAGACGATCCTCAACCTGTAAGAACAGGCCTGCGGTCGTCTCCTGACATGCGCCTTGCCACATCACAGTTTACAGCTACCTCGCGACGAAGAGTATGAAATAAGCGGGCTTTGCCCGCAAAAAGAGCCCTGCCCTTTTGAAAACCGGCGCACGGCTTGTTAATCTTTCTGAAAAGGCTATCATACCCCGGAAACAAACGCGCAAGACAGCACTCTTTCGATCAACGGAGCTGAAGCCCATGGTTTTGCAAGTGTATAACACTTTGAAAAGGAAGAAAGAAGAGTTCGTTCCCATTCACGAAGGAAGCGTGGGGATTTACGTGTGCGGGCCCACTGTCTACGGGCACTGCCACATCGGCCACGGCAAGAGCTACATCAGCTTCGACGTGATCGTCCGGTACCTGAGACACCTTGGGTACAGGGTGCGGTACGTTCAGAACATAACCGACGTGGGGCATCTCACCGAGGACACCGAGGAAGACAAGGTGTTGAAGCAGTCGAAGCTTGAGAACCTCGAGCCCATGGAGCTCGTGGAGAGGTACACGCGTTCGTACTTCGAGGACATGGATGCCTTGAACGTGCTTCGGCCGGACATATCGCCGCGGGCTTCCGCGCACATCCCCGAACAGATCAAAATGGTGGAGAAGCTTGTCGAGGAGGGGTTCGCGTACGAATCCAAGGGAAACGTTTATTTTTCCATCGAGAAGTTTTCAGAGTACGGAAAGCTGTCCGGCCGCAATGTCGAGGACCAGCTCGAGGGCGCGAGAGTCGGTACGGACGCTGAAAAACGCGACCCAAGGGACTTTCTTCTCTGGCGCGCTGCAAGGCCCGACCACATACTGAAGTGGCGCTCACCCTGGGGCATCGGCTACCCGGGGTGGCACATCGAGTGCTCGGCAATGTCGATCAGGTACATCGGCGAGACCCTGGATATCCACGGCGGCGGCCTCGAGAACCAGTTTCCACATCACGAATGCGAGATCGCCCAGAGCGAGGCGGTCACGGGAGCGCGCTTTGCGAACTACTGGATTCACAACAACATGGTCACGGTCGACGGCAGGAAGATGGGCAAATCGCTCGGCAACTTCGTCACCTTGAAGGATGCGTTCGAGAGGCACGATCCAAGGGTGATCCGGTTCGCAATCCTGAGGACGCATTACCGCTCGAACATGGATTACAGCGAAGACGCGCTGCACGCCGCAAGGAGCGGGTACGAGCGCATGAAAAACACCGTGGAGGGGCTCGCTAGTTGCGAGGCGGGCGGAAGCAGCGACGCGGGTCTTTCCGGCAAGATAGACGAGGCGAGGGAGCGGTTCGCAGCTTCCATGGATGACGATTTCAACACCCCGGCCGCCCTGGCAGCGGCGTTCGACCTGACAGGGGAACTGAACACCGCCATGGCAGGGGAGGGCGGAATCAGCGCTGACGAGCTGAAGAGCGCGCGCTCTTTTTACGACGACCTTGTGTGCGGCGTGCTCGGTGTGGATTTTTCCGGGAAGGAGGCGTCCGCTGACAGCCTCGAGCCCGGGCTCATCGAGCTTCTGCTCGAGACGAGAGCGAGCCTGAAGGCCGACAAGAACTACGAAGGAGCTGACAGGATCAGGGAAAAGCTGGAAGCGCTCGGCATCCGGATCAAGGATTCGAGGGAGGGGACCACCTGGAAGAAGGTGTAGGGGAGCGCCCGCGCCCGCTTATTTCATCCTCTTCTGCTGCGGCACCGTAAACTGCGCTGTGGCTGCGTTTCATGCCAGGAGACGATCCTCAACCTGTAAGAACAGGCCTGCGGTCGTCTCCTGACATGCGCCTTGCCACAACACAGTTTACGGCACCTCGCGACGAAGTGTATGAAATAAGCGCCCGCGTGTGCGCCCGTCCGGATCCACAGATCACAACTGCCGGCTGAAGCGGCGCCCGAGGGACCGGGAAAGGAGGTTGAGCTGGACCTTGAAGAGCCCCCAGCCCTTGGCCAGAAATAGCTGGCGCAGGTTCTTGAAGTTGATCATGAAGAGCATCTTGTAGAGGTAGCGCGCCTGGAGCCTGCCGGATGCGGCTTTGAGCCTGGTGATGTCCTCTTCGGTCACGCCGGGAAGGTTCACCGCAATGGACCAGACCTGGTTCCACTTCTCCCAGTTGCCCACCATTCCTTCTTTGATGATGCCGTGGCGCCCGGCAATGCCGAAGAGCCGGCTGCCGGGATACGGCGTGGTGATGGTCATGCCGATGTTGGCGGCCAGGCCCTCTCGCAGGAGGCTGCCCGCGAAATCGAGGGTGCGCGTGTTTTCCTCGAGGTTTTCGAAAAGGAGCTCGCCGTCCTTCTCCCAGATGTTGTAGAGCATGAACAGGGCGTTGACCTTGATGCCGTGCTTCTTCAGGATCCGGCACGACCCCTTGATCTGTTCGAGCGTTACTTTTTTGCCGATGCCGTCCAGGGTTCGCTGGTTGCCGGTCTCAGCGCCGATGTGCACGTACCAGCAGCCCGATTTTTTCAGTGAGCGGGCCAGTTCGTCGGTTACCTTGTCCACACGAAGCTGGCACTTCCAGTAGATCTTGAGGTTGCGCTTGATGATCTCGTCACACACCTCGTGGGCCCAGCGGAGGTTGCAGTTGAACTCGTCCGCCATGTCGAAGAACTCCTGCACGCCGTAACGTTTGACGAAGTTTTCAAGCTGATCCACGAACATGGCCGGGTTGCGGGTGCGGAAGTAGGGTTTGGCCATCTTCCACACAACGTTGGAACAGAAGCAGCAGTCGAAAGGGCAGCCTCTCGTGCTCATGACGTACATCTCGTTGGATTTCTTCTTGAAGCGGAAACCCTTGTAGACATCCACTTCCTCCAGGTAGTCGTAGCCCGGCATCGGAATGTCGTCCAGGTTCACCGGTTTTCGGGGGTCGGTGCGAAGGAAAGCGCCTTTCTTGTCATGGTATACGGTGCCTGGAAGCCCTTCGGGTTTCACAGCGCCGTCGATGCGGGCGCGCACGATCTCGTAAAAGGTCTGTTCCCCTTCGCCGCACACAACAATGTCCGCGCCGGATCGGCTGAGCACCTCTTCGGGCAGGGCTGAAGCGTGAACCCCTCCGCACACGATCAAGGCGCCTGGCAGCTCCTTGCGGATGTCGTTGATCAGGTCGTAGGCGCCGGTGGAATTGGGCGTCAAAAACGTTACGCCGATGATATCGGGCTTGTGTTCCAGAACCCGCTGTCTCGTCGCATCCGCGCCCTTGAGAACGCCGTCGGTGATGGTGATCCCTGGCATCTCTGCATGGCCCATCTCCTCCTTCCATTTCTTTGCGAGGTAGGCGCTCAGGCACATGAGCGCATAAGGGGGCCACATGGTGGACACGATCTCGCCGCCCACCCGCTTGCACTTTTTCATGGGTGCATTGATCAGTTGAATACGCATAAGAGGCTTCTTGATTTCTATGTACAACTTTCCGTCGTAGTATGAAAAACCGCACATGGCTTTTCTATCGGATGGGCTTTTGGAGACTTCCTCAAAAAATCGGGTTAAGTTCGGGCTGTTTTTGCCCTGGCTTTGCCGCGGGGGAAGAAGGAAGAAGAGAACCACGGATGGACACGGATAATTC
>CAZIUL010000023.1:0-37751 GCA_964542475.1 uncultured Phycisphaerales bacterium
GCCCTCCAGAAGAAACGGTATGCGCCGGTTGGACAATGGAGGGCGCCGCTCCGTCAGCGCCGGAACCGAAGAGGCGGCAAGAGACTGCCGCCCTCCAGAAGAAACGGAATGCGCCGCTTGAACAATGGAGGGCGCCGCTCCGTCGGCGCCGGAACGAAGAGGCGGCAAGGGACTGCCGCCCTCCAGAAGAAACGGTATGCGCCGGTTGGACAATGGAGGGCGCCCCCCCGTGTGTTGCCCCTACCTTCCCATCACATATTCCGCTGCTTTTTCCGGGAGCTTCCCTTGTTCAGCCAGGAGCTTCAGCCGCTCGAAAAAAGCCATGTTCCTGCCGATCGCACCAGCAGGTGGCTCGAACTCCCCGCTTTCGTTGCAGGCAATTATTGCCTCGAGCACAAACGCCTCTCCCATCCCTTCCCCGTAGCGCAAGGAGGCTTTCACGCTTGATGCGGCGTGCTTCCAGCCGCCCTGCCCGATCCAGTCCAGGGCATAGGCGAGGTGCATGCGCCTGAACACGTCTTTTTCCCCTTCGCCGTAGGTTTTTTTCAGGCACTGGCCGAGAAGATAGAGCGCATCGCCGTCAAGCGGATCGGCCTGCAGGTACCTGTCAGCCAAAGCCGCGGCAGCCTCGTGATCGCCTTTTTCGAACAGTGCTGATGCGCGGTCCAGAAGAGCTTGCCCGGACAGAAGGTCCGCGGTTTTCCTGTCTTCCGTGTCGCCGCGTTCACCAATGATCTCCCTGTAAACAGCCATGTGCAGGGATGCGGCGCGGAGATCGCCGCACCGGGCCTGGATGCGGCTCAGGAGCTTGAGCGCGCCAGGATGATACGGCCTTTGCCTGAGAACGTATTGCAGCCGTTTTTTCGCCTCGCGCAGCAGCGGATCGCCGGGGTCCGGCTCTGCTTCCGATTCGATCCACTGCTGCCCCGCGATCTGGCCGACGTAGCTGATGATCCCGATGTTGGCCGGGTCCATGTCAGCCGCACTCTTGAGTGTTTCGAACTCCTCGGGGCCGACCTTCTCCCCGATCCCCACCGAAGCGGCTTTCCAGTCCGAGATGAACCCGCGCCCACCGAGCCAGATGCTCGTCCCGGAAAAAAGGAGCAGCACGATAACGGATCCGGTTGTCAGCACCGGGTGGCGAATGCCCAAAGGTATCCTTTTGCAGGTTTTTTCCCGCATGCCCTGCGCCGCTGCCAGGAAAAGTATGACTGCCGACGCCGGGTGGTGCAGCGGCGAGCTGAACAGCGAAAGCACCGCAAAGGCAGCAACGGTCCCCGCTGCTGACGCGGACCCGAGGCGCTGGTCGTCGTCACCTGCTTCTCCGGGCCCGGCGGCCGCGCTCAGTCTGCGGAAAAGGAAAAACAGGAAACATGCAAAGGCCAGGGCCGCGAAAACGCCCCCTTCAGCCGCTGCCCAGAGGTATTCGTTGTGCGGGGTCTCGACCTCGGTCATTGCACCCATGAGCCCAGGGATCCGGGCCTCCTCCGCGCTGCGAAAGGGCGGGAATGTTTTTACGAAGCGCCCTGCGCCCGCACCCTGGAACGGGCTCTCGCCGATCATGTCGATTGTGCTTTTCCAGATCTCGATCCGCACCTTGTTGGTGGGGTAGTCAGGGCTGAAAACGGAGGCATCGGATTCGATGTTTTTCAATGCCAGGCTTTGTTTGGAACCGAGGAGCCCCCCGAGCAGCATTCCGGCGCAGGCCATGCATGCGAGCAATACCAGTCGCGGTCCGAGGCAAAACGGGCGTGCGTGTTCGCGTGCGGCGCTCTCTCCTGAAGGCGGGTTCGTTTCCCTGCGGGCGGGCCGTTGGAAAGCGCGCCTGAGCATGATGCAAAGCACGATCACCCCGGCCAGGGCTGCGAGTGCACCCGCCCGGCCGCCTGAAACCCATATGCCCGCCAGGATAAAAGGAAGCGATGCGGTTCCAACGAGCAGGAGGAGCCTGCCCCGGCTGAAGAAAAGCGCGAGCGCCATTGGAATCAGCAGTGCAGCGATTTCAGCCAGTTCGTTGGTGTTGCCGAGCGTGGACACCGCCTCCCTTCCGGGGTTGAGCTTGTAAAAGGGGTCGATCCCGGCGCACTGGAGAAGGGCGTAGCAGCCGGCTGCCGCGCCGGCCGCGGTAAGCCAGGCGGGAACTGCAAGTGGGCGGTCGCGCGTGTGCTTCCCCGCGGCGGCTGACAGGAGAATGAGGCTGATCATCCACGCTAGCAGAACGCACCCTGCCGGATCCCGCTCCAGCGAAGGACGGACGGGGAAAGCCAGAAAAAACACGAGGATCGCGGCAAAGAGCATGTCCGGCGGAAGCCGGGTTGACGCGGTCTTGAGCAGGTGTTGCGGCCCGCACGCGGCTGAAAGGACGGGCAGGAGGATCATGAGGATGAGATGCGTCTTGATGCGGTCCATGTCCATCGCGCCCGGATGGAAAAAGAGCACAGCCGCAACACCGGTAAAGGCGATGGCTGACACCCTGTATCGCACGCAAAGATGCGCCTTGTCGATCATGGAGATCACCCTCTTGCTCAAATTACTGTTTTACCATATGCTTTGATGCCGGAGCGATTCGCTTCGGCTGAAAGGAGACCGCATGCGCGATGCTTGTGAAAAATACCACGACCATGTCGCCGGTATCTATGACGACATGTACCAGCGTTCGCCATACTGGGATTTTTACCACGAGATCTCCTGGAATCATATGAAGAACTGTCTTCCATCGGACCTTTCCGCGGAGGCGCATGACGCCGGGTGCGGCACAGGGTTGTTCGGATTGAAGCTTTTGAAGGCCGGGTTCAGGGTTCTTTTTTCGGACATCTCTTCGAAGATGCTCGATGTCGCGCGCCGCAAGGCGGATGAAGCGGGATATTCGGACCGGGCCGAGTTCATCAAGATGGACATCTCGGACATGCGGACGATCCCGGACAGCCGGTTCGGGTTCGTGTGCGCCCAGGGGGATCCTCTCTCGCTCTGTCGCAGCCCTGAAAGGGCGATGGCCGCTATAGCGAGGACGCTCGCGCCCGGAGGGACTGCCGTGCTTTCGGTGGACAACAGGACGGCCGGGTACGAGCATTTCCTGGAGAAAAACGATTTGGACGGCTTGGCGGATTTTCACAAGCGCGGAGTCTGGACCTGGCTCGCAAAGCAGGAAGACGAGAGGTTCCCATGCCGCACCTTCACGCCCGAGCGGCTGAGGAAGCTGGCAGCGGATGCGGGGCTCGACACGCTTTCGATGATCGGAAAGACCGTGCTTCCGTTGCGGAAGCATCCCAAGCTTCTCGAGGACAGGCGCGCATGCAAGGTCCTGAAGCGAATCGAGGCGAAGCTCGCGGCAAGGGAATCCAACCTGGGCCGCGCATCGCACATTCAGGTTGCGTTGAAAAAATTGAACCCGGCGTGACGGCTTGCTGTGCTGCGATCCGCCACATTACCCGGCATCTTGCTTGAAAATCCGGCGCCCGGGCCTATTATTCTCTCGTATGGCACTTCCGATTCACGAATGATGAAAGGTGTTTTATCATGATCACGATGCTTGACCTTGCTGTTTACGTCTATCTCGCGCTTAGCTTTGCAGCTCCCCAGGACCTTCCTGACGCCGAGTCAAAGGGCGACGTCCATGTCGTCTCAAGGGGGCTGTTCTCCTGTTCCCTGGAAGTTGATGGCAGGTTTGTGCCCGGTACCGCTGAAGAGCTTGCTTTCCGCCCGGACGGATACGCGGGCGGATGTAAGATCCTGGAGGTGTGCGAGCACGGAAGCACGGTGCTGAAAGGCGATCTTTTGCTCCGGTTCGATACGGAGGCGATCGAAGATCAGATAGAAAACATGCGTCTGGAGGTTCGCTCGGCCGAGCAGGCGCTCTTGGACGCCAAGGCAAGGGAGCGTATCGAGGGGATGGATCTGCAAGCCAGCCTGGACAGGGTTGACTACGACCTGGCGACGGCGTCAAAGCGTCTCAATGGCTACGAGCAGATAAAAAAGGGCCTGGACGACGAGTCGACCAGGCTGACATTTCTTTACAGGGAACATTCCATAACGGACCAGGAGGACAACCTCGACCAGCTTGGAAAGATGTACAGGGAGGACGAGCTCACGGAAGAGACCGAGGAGATAGTCCTGAAAAGGAACAAGAGGAACCTCGACAGGCTGAAAAAGAGCTTCGAGCTTCAAAAGTCGCAGCAGAAGTACTCGGAGGAGTTCACAGAGAAGGTTTCACACCAGGGGATGATCAGGGATGTTGACGCTAAAAAGCGCGCCCAGAAGAAGGTCAGGACTATGGGTGACTCCACCATTGTCTTTGCGAAGATTGCGGTTGAACGGGCCGGGATAAAACTGGAGAAGGTGAAAAAATCTTTGGAAGAGCTTATTAGCGACAGGGAAAAGATGAGGTTCACGAGCCCCGCGGACGGGATCCTGCTGCACTGCGACAGCAAGCTTGCGGGCGGGGAGCTGAGCAAAGACGGTACCGCGGGAATGAACAAGGTGCTGCTCACAGTGGCTGATCCGGGAAGCCTGAGGGTAATGTTCACAGTTGCGGAGAGCGACATCTTCAAGGTGAAAAAAGGGTTGGCGGTAAAGGTGAAGCCGAAAGCCATGCCCGAGCACGAAATGGATGCGGTACTCGAAACTGTTCCCGTTTTTCCGTCCATGAAAACGACGAAGTGGGAGTGTTACGCAGCGGTCGAGGGGAAGCACATCGATTTTCTTCCGGGAATGACCTGCTCCATGGAGGTTTTTCACAAGGAGCTCGAAAACGTGATAGCCGTGCCTGAGGAGGCGATATCAGTGGAGGCCGGCAAGAAGACCTGCCAGGTGATCACGGACAGCGTGATCGAAAAGCGCGCGGTTGTTGTGGGGGAATCGGGAGGCGGCAGGGTCGTGATCAAGGAAGGTCTCGAGGAAGGGGAGCGTATTCTCATACCGCGGTGAGCTGAAGGTTGTATCTGCCGGGGCGGGCATCGCGGCCATTTACCCCCTCAGGCCGGTCAGCTCATGCACCTTTTTCATGGTCTCAATAGCGATTTCCCGGGCTTTTTTTCCGCCCTGGTCAAGAACGTCCCGCACCCTGTCCGGGTCTGACTTGAGCGCGTGGTATTTTTCAATTATCGGAGAGTTCAGCGCGTTCATATGAACAGCGAGTTTTTTCTTGCAGTCCACGCACCCTAACGATCCGGCCCTGCACCCCTTGTCGATTTCATCGATTTCATCCTTCTCCGAGTAGATGCCGTGCAAGGAGAAGATGTTGCAGATCCCCGGATCCCCGGGATCGTTTTTCCTCAGGCGCGCCGGATCCGTGAACGCGGTTCGAAGCTTTTTCCAGAGCTCGTCAGGACCCTCGGTGATGGCGATGTAGTTGTTCAGGGTCTTGCTCATCTTCTGCTTGCCGTCGAGCCCCTTGATGCGGGCCGCCTGGGTCAAAAGCGCTTTCGGTTCCGGAAAGTACTCCCCGAAGGTGTTGTTGAACTTTTTCGCGATGTCCCGGCATAGCTCGATGTGCTGGACCTGGTCCTCGCCCACCGGCACGTGTCGGGCGCGGTAGAGCAGTATGTCGGCGGACTGGAGTATGGGGTAGGTTAGAAGTCCCAGGTTGATGTTCTGCTTGTGCTGGTCGGACTTTTCCTTGAACTGCGTCATGCGCATGGCCTCGCCCATGGGGGTCAGGCAGTTGAATATCCACGCCAGCTCCGTGTGCTGCACGATGTGCGACTGCACGAAAAGCGTGCATTTTTCCGGGTCGATGCCGCAGGCCATGTTCACGCAGGCCGCATCGAAGATCCTATCGGACATCGTCTTGGGATCGTATGCAACGGTCATGGCGTGGTAGTCCACGATGCAGAAGCAGCAGTCGTACTCGTCTATCATGGAGGCCCAGTTCTTGATGGCCCCGTGATAGTTCCCTATGTGCAGTGTGCCGCTGGGTTGAATGCCGCTCAAAACTCTGTGCTTCATGTCGTATCCTCGTATCAGTACAGCTCAGTCGAAAATGGCGTCGACGAATGAATCCGCGTCGAACAGCTCGACATCGTCCAAACTCTCTCCAACGCCGATGTACTTGACAGGGGTGTTTACCTGCTCGCGGATCGTGACGACCGCGCCTCCCTTTGCCGTTCCGTCCAGCTTGGCCAGGAACAGGCTGGTAACCTTCACAACCTCGCCGAACTGTTTTGCCTGGACAACCGCGTTCTGCCCGGTTGTGGCGTCGAGCACGAGTATCACCTCGTGCGGGGCGCCGGGTATCTTCTTGCTGATGACGCGCTTGATCTTGTCAAGCTCCTGCATCAGGTTTTCCTGTGTGTGAAGCCGGCCCGCCGTGTCGATGATGAGCACGTCCGCGCCCCTTGTCAGGGCTTCGTCCGCCGCATTGAACGCCACGGAAGCGGGATCAGCACCCGTGGATTTTTTGACTATATCCACGCCAACGCGCTCGCTCCAGAGCGTGAGCTGCTCGACCGCTGCCGCGCGGAACGTGTCGCACGCCCCGAGCACAACGCTCTTTCCCCTTTTTTTGTGGAGCGATCCGAGCTTGGCAATGGATGTGGTTTTACCCGAGCCGTTCACGCCCACGACCAGGATCACTGTTGGCGGTTTCTCCGCGTATTCGATTCCGGCTCCGTCGTCCTTCATGATCTCCTTCAGGCGCTTTTTCAGGAAGTCGTACACCTCGCCGGTTGTCTTTATCTCTTTTGCCTTGAACGCCGCACGCACCTCATCGATTACATTGACCGCGGTAGAGCCGATGTCGGATGTGTAAAGAACCTCCTCGAGCTCCTCGATGAAATCATCGTCCAGATCACGGTTTATCGCAAAAAGCCCCTTGATCCCTGATGCTATTTTCTCCCGAGTTTTTGCAAGGCCCTTGAACAGCTTTTTGAACACCATCTCTTTTGTTGTTTCCTTTTGTTTACATCGATCAAAAAACACATCCGGAAAAGAATAACCCCTGTTTTGTGAATTTCAAGGGGGAGAGTCCGACACAGGTTGAGGATCGTCTCCCGGCATGCAGCGCAGCATGACCGCAGTTTGCGGTGTAGAATCAGATGAGTATGAAATATGCTCGACAACCTGCTGTGAGTTACGAGTCCTTCGCCCGCGGCAGCCACAGGTAGTAGAACCCTGTCCTGGGGGGGACCAGGAACCGGTCGAGCCCGAGGTCGATCAGCTTCGGAATCCTTTGACCGCCCAGGCCCGACATCCGGTTGTAAGTGTTGTCATCAGGGTATGCTGTACGGCGGTAGACAACCGTTCTGGCATCGAGATCGAGCCCCGCGATCGCGCAGGCTTCGTCAATGGCCTGGTCCAGGTAGCCGATTTTGTCGATAAGGCCGATATCCAGCGCCTGCTCTGCAGTATAGACCCGGCCGTCAGCGATCTTTTTAACGCGCTCCTCCTCAATGCCTCGGCCTGTTGCCACGATACTGACGAACCTGCCGTAGAACTCGTCGACCATCTCCTGGAAAACTCTGTCTTCCTCGGCCGTGGAGGGGCGGAACGGCGAGCCCATGTCTTTCAGCGAGCCCGACTTTGCCGGTTTCACGTTTACACCCACAAGCTCCATCAGGCCGGTGAGGTCGATCTGCTGGAAGATGACACCGATCGATCCCGTAATTGTTGTGGGATGCGCGACTATCTTATCGGCTGCCATGGAAATGTAGTACCCGCCGGAGGCGGCGGTGTCCATCATGGCTGCTACCACACAGGCGCCTGTTTTCAGCTTGAACAGACGTATTTCACGGTAGAGGATGTCGCTGGCAGTGACGGAACCGCCGGGGCTGTCGATTGTAAGAACCACGGCCTTGACATCGCTGTCGCTTTCAGCGCGCTTCAGGTGTGAAACCACCTCCTGCACCATGCTGGGTTCATACCCGGCCAATCCGGTGCCGGGCTGGTCCGTGATTGTTCCTGTCACTGGAATGATGACTATCTTGTCATCCCCATCCCCTGACAGGGTGAACTCCTGAAGCGGGTCGGTATAGTCCTTGAAGAGATTAAGGTCCATGGGCGCGAAAATGCAGCCGGAAGCAGCGAGCGCCGCCGCAATGAAAAATAGCAATGCTGTTTTGTTCATCTCTTTACCTTTCTGATTAACGGCGCATGGAGGGCCGAAGGTTTTGCACGAAGGGGAATCCCCGGATATCTCCCTGCTTCCTCATTGGAGCTACAAATCGTTGTCCCGCTTGACCCGGTCCAGGATTCCGTTGATGAAGCCGCCTGAGTTGGCAGTGGAAAACCTCTTTCCAAGCTCGATGGCTTCGTTGATGGATACCTTTGGAGGAATGTCCGGCCGGAAAAGCAGCTCGAAAATAGCCTGCCGCATGATGTTTCTGTCAACCGTGGCGATACGGTTGAGCTCCCAGTTCTGGGCGGAGCTCTGTATCGTCTTGTCTATCTTTTCCTGGTTGTCCACCACGCCCTGGATCAGGGACCGGCTGAACTCGATGATGTCCTCATCATCCGTCTGCTCGACGATGTAGCTGTTCATCTCGTTGCAGCAGTCATTCCCTCGAATGTCCAGCATGTAGAGGAACTGGAATGAGATCTCCCGGGCCTGCGTCCTCTTGCGGATGGTGTTATCACCGTTCGTGTTCCGGGGTGTGTCGGTACCTGAGTCGCAGTTCCACATTTTTCCGTTCCGGAATCGATCAGGGAATGTTTTTGTAAAGGTCGACCAGTTCCAAGGCACTGAGTGCGGCATGGAACCCCTTGTTGCCGGATTTCGATCCGGCTCTTTCGATTGCCTGCTCCAACGATTCACAAGTCAGTATGCCGTAAACCATGGGAAGCCCGGTGTCGAGTCCTGCCTGGGCAACGCCCTTGGCTGACTCGGATGCGATGAAATCGAAATGCGGCGTGTCTCCGCGAATCACAGCGCCCAGGCAGATCACTGTGTTGTATTTTTTGGATTCGGCTAGTTTTTTGGCCACGAGTGGCACTTCGAAAGCCCCTGGTGTCCACACAACAGTGATGTTCTGATCCGGCACATCATGACGCCTCAGACAGTCCAGTGCGCCGTCCAGAAGGCGTGAAGATATGAACTCGTTGAACCTGCTGACCACAATCGCCGGCTTGACGCCTTTTCCGGATAACTTGCCTTGAATGGTTTTCATTGTGGATTTTCCTTACAAAACCGAACCACGAAGATCTTGCCTGAAGTCAAGAAACAGTTTTTTTCAGCCGTTTTCAAGAAAATCTCGATATTTCCGGCCTGGCTGTCCATGTTCCCGATAACTCCTGCCCCGGCTAAACGACATTATCCTTGCTTTTCATCTATACACCGATACCCTCGAAGGAAAACCGGTTGTTTATGTTTTGCGGTACACATTTTTGGGAGGGTCAGATGAAAGATATCAAGATTCAAACGCGGGACGGGCCCGTGACTGTCAACATCCCCTGGAAGATCATACTCATTGTGGTGGTGGTCGGGCTTTTTCTCGTAATCGTCAAGTCATCGTACTATTCGGTGGAAGCGGGCGAGAGGGGAGTCATCCAGCGGTTCGGGGAGTATTCCCGTATCAGCGGGCCCGGGCTTCATTTCAAGCTGCCCTGGGGCATCGAAAAGGTTACCAAGGTCAATGTGGAGCTGAGGTACAAGCAGGAGTTCGGGTACAGAACCATGTCGGCCGGGGTCCAGTCGCGGTACGACACTTCGCGAAGAGATCAGTACGAACAGGTTTCCTTGATGCTGACAGGGGACCTCAACTGCGCGGTTGTTGAGTGGAGTGTCCAGTATAACATCAAGGATCCGGTTGAATTCCTGTTCAACGTGCGGAACCCGGAGACGACCCTGCACGACATGTGCGAGTCGATCATGCGCGAGATCGTGGGAGACAGGAGCGTCACCGAGGTGCTCACCATGGGAAGGGAAGAGATCAACTTCGAGGTGAAGCAGCAGCTCCAGGAGGTTCTCGACCAGTACAAGTCCGGGATAAACATCACACAGGTGATCTGCCAGAACGTTCTGCCCCCGAGGGAGGTCAAGACCTCTTTTGACGACGTGAACAAGGCGCAGCAGGAGATGGACAAGATCGTTCAGCAGGCGCGGGCAGAGTACAACAAGATCATTCCAAGGGCCGAAGGGCAGGCCCTGAAAACGATCAACGAGGCGGAGGGGTACAGCCAGGAAAGGATCAACATGGCCGGGGGCGATGTTGCCAGGTTCAAGAACCTGCTCATAGAATACAAGAAAGATCCTGAAATAATGATGCAGCGCATCTACCTGGAGACCATGGAGAAGATCCTGCCCAATATCAAGAACAAGGTGATCATAGACGAGGAGGCCCGTTCAGTTCTGCCGTTTCTTGATCTCAAGCGGGAAGGGAGGTCGTCATGAAGGCAAAAGCGATTGTTGTGTTTCTGGCAGTAATAGCGATCCTTGTCCTGATCGTGTTCGCATCAGCGGCATACACTGTTGACCAGACGATGCAGGCCATAATAACGCAGTTCGGAAAACCCGTGGGCGAGCCCATTACCGAGCCGGGCCTGCATTTCAAGACCCCGTTCATACAGAAGGTCCACTACTTCGAGAGAAGGATCATGGAGTGGGACAGCGATCATCGCGAAATCCCCACACAGGACAAGAAGTTCATAAAGGCGGATGCGACAGCCCGGTGGCACATAGTTGACCCGCTCAAATACTTCAAGAGGGTCAACCTCGAAACCCAGGCGCAGAGCCGGCTCGACGACATTGTGGGCGGCGCCATGAAGAACGTTATAACAAAGCTTAACCTGATTGAGTCGGTGCGCTCCTCGAACAGGGAGTTTTCGGTTGTGATCGAGGATACGTTCAGCGACGATACGACCAAGGAAACATACAACATCAAGGTGGGCCGTCACAAGATAGGCGAGCTAATAAAAGAACAAGCCAACCCGAACCTTGTGGCGTTCGGCATCGAGCTGCTTGATGTCAGGCTCAGAAGGGTCAACTACGTGGACACGGTGCGAAACGAGGTGTACCAGCGCATGATCTCCGAGCGCCGGCGAATGGCTGAGTTTTACCGCTCCGAGGGCCAGGGCAGGCAGATGGCGATCGAAGGCGAGAGGGAGAAGAAGCTGAAGATGATACAATCTTCCGCATACAAGAAGGCCGAGGAGATCAAGGGCGAGGCTGATGCAAAGGCCGCTGCCATTTACGCGGAGGCGTACGGACAGGACACCAAGTTCTACAAATTCCTGAAGACCCTGGAATCTTACGAAAAGACCATGGATACCGGTGTTGACCTGATACTCACAACGAACAGCGATTTTTTCGGATATCTTAAATCGCTGGAAGAAAAGCAATAAGACCTGTGCCGCATCGGAAGGCGTGCTTTTTCGAGACTGTGCCGTATGCCTGAGGGACATCGTTCGGTTACAAGGACCGAACTATTCCCTAGTATATATTTTGCTCGGACGGTTGTAAAAAGTGCGCCGGATGCGGCATTACCAGCCTGTGCTGGAAAATCCTCAGGTGCTGGAAAATGTAATTGTCAGTATCTTCCATATTTGATAAAACTTCGGGGTTGTTGGCAATAATCCGTAATCTGGTTTTCAATGCGAAGCGGTATTCAGCGTATCGTTTTTCGTGTTTACAGGTTATGTCTCCATGAGGCGCATTTCCAAGCGATTCCTCTTACCAGTGAGTTTGCGCGGGATCATTAAACCGGTAGCTTGATTTTTGAGGCCCATCATGCAGGAACGGGATGAAAACGGCCGTGGGGGAAAGGGAGGGGGTGCGAGTTATTCAATCCGCTTCACAAAGGGAAAAGAGGCGGGTGAGGTTTTTCCCCTGGACGAGGCGAGAAACACCATCGGCAGGAGGCCTGAGAACACCATTGTCATCAAGGATATCAAGGTATCCGGCGTTCACGCGGAGATAGTGTTCGAACAGGGCAAGCCCTTGGTCAGGGATCTCGGCTCCACGAACGGCACAATGCTCGATGGGAAAAAGATCACCGAGCTGATTCTATCCGAAGGGGACCGTATCACGGTTGGAAACACCGAGTTCGTCCTGGAAAAGCGGGGTGCGAGCGCCGGACCCGATGTAAGAGCGCCGGAAAGCGCCCAGGCGGTGAACGGAGCGGAGGAGGAGGTCCGTGTCATTCATGATGTCCGCCCTGCCAGGCGCGGTATGAGCGGTTTTCTGCTGCTGCTGGTTCTGCTTCTCGGGATGGGCGGGGCAGGCTACTACTATTTTTTTTATATGTCCCCTGAGAGCTCTTTCGTAGCGCTCGAACCCAGGCAGGGCAACTTGATCGTCCATGGCTGGTCGTTCGAGGAGCCGGAAGACGGGCTCAGCTTTGCCGAATGCTGGAACCTGATCAGCGAAACCGATGCCTACTTCACCCGGTCGAGAAAAGGGGCGCATTCCGGACATTACACCATCACCGCGGCAATGCCCGACGGAGGCCAGGCAACCGCAACTCTGGCGCACCCGGTCAGGCTGAAGCCGCGGCGCCGATACACGGCTGCCGCCTGGGTAAAGGTGTCCGGAGCAGCCATGGTCGGCTTGAAAGCGGCTTTTTACAAGGTGGACGAGAACGGGGAAAACAAGCGCTTTCTGTACAGGGAAGGCTTCATCTCGGGTATGGAAAGCGATCTCGGATACCAGGAGATCCGTGGCACCGTGTCTCCTCCTCCTGAAGCCGACGAGCTGGAGCTGGTGATCGTAGCCGCCGGCAAAGGCGAGGTGGTTGTGGATGATGTGGAACTCCTCGAGAAGTCCTCATCGAAACCGGACCAGATCGGCACCTCCGGCGTGATGGATTTCTTTTCATGCGAAGGAGGGTACATAGTCAGGCGCATCGGCCGCACGCTTTTTCTCGGCGGTCGCGTGCTGGCCGTAGAGCCCGCTGTCGAGGGGGGCGACGGGAGCGTGGAACACGATTCAAGCCTGGGAGGCTTTTGTCCGGATGGGGATGCTTATCTCTATTGCGGAACAACCGCGGGCAATGTCGGCTATAACAGCAGCATCGAGGTGAACGCCGACCAGATCCGGGGGGAGTTTTCCATGCCGCCGCTGGAGGCGGGAACGCTCAGCGAGGTCAGGTATTGCTTCGACCTGCTTTCGGAGTATGCCGCCTCAGGCGTCGGGGTCTTGAGCGAGGAGGAGTTCAGCCTTTATGAAGCCTCCTTTCCGGCGGTCAGTGCGGATGCGTTCATCTTCGGCGGAGTGCACGACAGGGTCAAGGTGTCCTTTGCGAGGCCTGTCCAGGTATCCGGCGTCGAGAGGAAGGACGGCGGATCGAGCGTTCAGTGCGTTTTCGACACAGCAGGCAGGACCGGCTTTGAGTACAGCATAAAGAGCGATTTCCATGAGGAGATAACGCAGGCCCAGGCGATGATCCAGCAGGTCACCCGGGCCAAGCAGGATAGACGCTACGGGGATTCCCTTGACCTGATCGACCAGATGGAGATGCGGTTTCCGTACAACGAATCCGTGATGGACCACGCGAGTAAGCTGAAATCCGGAATCATAGATATCAAGCGCGAAAAGCTCCAGGAGATCAGGGAAAACCTGAAGACCGCCAGGTTCTTGAACACGCCGGAACTGTTCTTGAACCTGGAAACCGCGTGCACCGAGGCCTTGAAGCTTTTTCCCGGTGACAGGGATTTCGAGAGCATTCAGGGTGATGTGAGGGATGAGAGCGCAACGCTTCTGACTTCCATTGGTGAAGACCGGGCCGAACAGTTTTACAGGATAGCCGAAAACCTGTTTCAGGCAGGCGGCCGCGATGTAACGCTGGCGGAGGTGCTGCGCTACCTGGAGATGAAGTTCCCGGATTCGGAGTGGACCGAGAAAGCCCGTTCCCTGGGATCGGAAGATGGCATAACAGAAACGGAAACAGAAACGGATATTACAGGGGCAGAAACAGCAACCGCATCAGGAACAGAAACAGAGCCGGAAGATGTTTCAGGATCCAGCGGAGAGGTTGCCGTACCCGTTGAAGATGGCTCTGAAGATCCGCAGGCGAAGCAGCTTTATCTGAGCGCGGAAAGCCTTCACAAAGCGGGCGCCCCCGAGGAATCGATAGCCCAGATAGTGGAAATGATGAAAAAACTGTACCCCGGATCCGAGTGGACAAGGAAGGCCGAATCCCTCGGAAAGGAGGATGAAGAGAAAGATGGCGGGTAAAAGCGCCGTATACGTCCTTTATCCCACATTACTTGTACGTTGAGAACGGCTGAATCTTCATGGTAAAGATCGGAATAGGATTGGATGTCGGAGCCGACTCCGCCAAGGTGGTGACGGCCCGGATGATGAAAAATCATTTTGTTCCGCTGAAAGCAGCGCTGCTGAAAAAAGAGGAGGGGAAGCCCTATAGCTTGGGCCCGTTTATAGACGGGCTGGGGATAAGGGGGGAATCTGTGCTCGGCGTGACCGGAAAGGAGATGATCATCCGGTACACGCACGTGGCACCAATGCCCGACTGGCAGCTCAAGCAGGTCATGGGGTTCGAGATCGACGACCTGGCAGCTCAGTCCGGGGGCGGGCTTTCAGCCGATTTCAACCGCGTTGCGGTTTCCTCCTCGCTGTCTGACGACGATACGATCCTCCTCGCGCTCGTCAAGAACTCTCTGCTGAACGAGCAGCTCGGCATGCTGGAAAGCACCCGGCTGACCGTGGCGGGTTTCACTCCCAATGCTGTTGCGCTCTACAACCTGCTGAGCATGACCGCTGATGTGGATTCCGGTATCTCGCTTGTCCTGGATATTGGCGCCGAGAACATTGACATGACGATCATTCAGGACGGCGCATTGATCTTCGCCCGCAACCTTTCCGGAGGATCGAACCTGTTCGACACAGCCATCATGGAGAGCTTCAACGTCCGGCCCGCCAAGGCCGGAAAACTGAAGAAGGAGATGGGGTCGATAATCAGCAGGAACGCTGTGGAAGGCCTTTCACCACAGGAAGAGAAGATCAGCAGGGTTCTCTCGAATGCGGCCGGGCAGATCTACTCCATGATCCAGTCATCCCTTCTGTTCTGCAAGGCCCAGATCAGGCTGACCGAACTTTCTCTTGACAGGGTGTATCTTACCGGCGGGGGAGCAAGAATCAGGGGGCTTGATAAGTACCTGTTGGACAATCTGGACGTTCCGGTGAAACTGTACGATCCGGCTGAAGAGGTGGATATCACTCGGCTGGACAACGCGGCCGAGTTCAGCGAAAACGGCATGGAGTTCTCGTGCGCCATGGCCCTGGCGCTGATGTCGGCAACCACGGACCACTATTCGATCCGGATCCTTCCCGAGGAGGTGAAAAAAAGGCAGTTCTTCAAGAATCACACGGTGTTCGGCATCCTGGCGGCGGTGGTGCTGGTCGTTTTTATGGGAATCAAGCTTTACTTTGCCATGGGCGATGCCCAGACCCTTGACCGGGACATCAGCAAAAGGCGGAGCGAGCTGCAGAAAAGGGAGAAAATGGTCTCGGAGATCGAAGGGCTCCAGGAAGAAAACAGCAGGCTGGTGTCGAAGATCAATATCCTGGAGATGAAGATCATTCCCACAACCGGCGTTGTGCGCACCTTTGCAATGGTTCAGAAGTACCTGCCCGGCGATCTCTGGATCACCTCGATCGATGTCGAACGAGTTGAGCTGGAGCAACTGGGTGATGGTGCGGGCAAGGTGCCGGTCATCCGGGTTCGCGGGAGCGGACGCGAAAAGGATCAGCCTCTCCAGAGGTCGTTTACCGATTTCAGGAAGAAGCTCGAATCGGATCCCCTCATAACCTCAGTGGTTCCCCAGGTGAGGTACGGAGATGATTTTGTTTTCTCCCTGTTGATCAACTACACCAGTTTGTCCGGCGGCGAAACAGATGGAGACAGTGAAGAGTCGGGCGAAGAGCAGCAGTAGGCGGGCCGCGAACGCCTGTCCACAGCATCCGGCAGGGGTTTCAACCCCGTAATATTGAGGCAGCAGAAACATGGATTTCACAAACATCTGGCAGGAGCACCGGACCTTCATCACCCTGGTGGTGGCCGGGCTTTTGTTTTTTTTCGTGGGGCAGAACGTGATTTCGGGAGTGTACGGCATCGACGAGAAGAGGAGCACGGTGCGGAACATGAGCACGAGCCTGAAAAGAAGGAGCGCGCCGACCACCGGCCAGCTCGAGGACGCACGTATCCTGAGCGAGAAGCTCCGCGGTCTTCACGAGTCCACCGTTGAAAAGATCTGTTTCATTCCGGACTCAAGGTACATTCTGACAGGCGATGAAAAACCCGATATCCAGTACGACCGCCTTTACAACGAGGCCAGGAACACGCTGGTCGAAGGCGCCAAGACGCTCAACATCACAGTGGCGAGAAACATCGGTATGCCGGAGCTTTCGCCCACGCGGAAAAGCGAGATCCAGCGGGCCCTGACAGCCCTGGACATAGTGACCAGGGTGGTGCTTCTGGCAATTGAGTCACAGATCAGAATCATCGATTCCATCAACATGGTGCCGGACGCCGGCCGCAGGAAAAAGAGCTTTCTCCGCGAGCAGCGGATCCGTTTCAAGATGCAGGGGTCCACAGCGGCGGTGTCCGGGTTCATGAAAAGGTTCGCCATTCAAGAGAACTTTCTCGCCATCGAGGAAGCCGAGTTTAGCATGGTTGACAAGGACGGCGTTGCCGTTAGCGCGGACTTTACCGTGTCGGCCATAACGATCATCGAGGAGGAGCCGGAGAGTTGAACGAGCTGAACAAGGAACAGATCCTTTTTTTGTTGACCCTGGCGGTTCTCGGAGCCATGACCTACTTCAGCATGGATGACCGCTACCATTCCGTTTCTTTCAGGGGAACTCCGAAAGCGTTGGAGCTGGAAGAGCTGCCGCCCTGGTCCGAGATCCAGTTCGCTGATGCGGACGCGGAGTTCTTTTCCAGGGAAGGGCGGAACATATTCGCGCCTCCAAGGGATTGGCTTCCGCTCGACCCGCTGATCATGGATGCCCCGCAGGATCTCGATCTGGCTGCTGTCGGACCTATGACCAGGCCCGGGCCCGGTGAGTGCGCGTTCGATATTTACCACTGGCTTCCAGGCCGGAGCAGCGTCCTGGAGGGGGAGCCTGAAAATCCTGTTGCAGGGGAGGGTGAGCTTCCTGTCGATGAAGACGCGCTGGAAGAGGAAGAGGAAGATGATACGGGTTCGTCAGGCCTGATCGAGTTTGATTTCGAGGGCGAGGAGATCGAGGAAGACCCGGAAGCCGCGTTGATGGCTTGCTACGACTGGATACGGATCAACGGTCAGATGGGCCGGATCTTCGGCTATATCCTGAACGATGACAAGTACTCGCTCACGGACCTGCAAAACAGGGATTCCGTCCGGTTCGAGCTGGTATCCACTGACAGCGGAAAGTCAATGGGGGTTCACGACTACACACGCGACCTCATACAGGAGTTTGGTTTCGCCGACACCGTGGTCAACCGGATCGAGCTCGCGATCCGCAAGATCAATTTCAACGCGGGCAACCTTGCCACGATTCACGAAAAAGCTCTTTGGTGCCTCTCGTTGAGCGAAGAGGACAAAAA
Organism: uncultured Phycisphaerales bacterium; assembly: GCA_964542475.1. Classification (GTDB taxonomy): domain Bacteria; phylum Planctomycetota; class B15-G4; order B15-G4; family CAYZWU01; genus CAZIUL01. The sequence goes on from CAZIUL010000023.1 coordinate 17,475, forward strand.
AGCCGTGGAATACGCGGAACAGCTCGTCAAAAAGGCCGTGGAGTTGGACCCGCTTTCCAAGGAATCGTACTGCCTCCTGGCGGATATCTACAAGCAGGCTTTCGATACGGAAAACCGCCTGAAAATCCTGCGCTCAGCCATTGACAGGCGCCTCAAGGCCCCCGGGGTCTATGTCAGGTACGGCCGCCTGCTCAGGCAGTACGACATGAACGACGCTGCACTCGGCGCCTATCTGGAGGCTGAGCACATAGAGCCCAGGTATGCCGAAGCTCTCGCCTGCAGGGCTGAGCTCGCCTATGACAGCGGCGACTATGCAAGGGCGCTCGATCTGTACGGGGAGGCCTGGCGTTCGCCCTCGTGGAGGTCTGAGATGAAAATGAAGGTGCTGCTCGGTGAGGGCCGCTGCCTTCTTGCGCTGAACAGGCTGGATGAGTGCGCCAACAAGACATCGAGAGCGGTCAACCTCGACGAAGAGAACGGAGATGCCTGGAGCCTGAAAGGCGGGTTGGCACTCGCCAAAGGTGAAATTGAAGATTCGGAAGAGGCTTTTCGCAGGGCGGAAGAGCTGATGCCGGATCTGTCGGATCCGGTCTCGAACCTCGGGATCGCGCTGTTCAGGAAGATGGACCGGGAGGGAGCGCTCAAGAAGTTCGAGGAAGCCGCAGCCATGGACCCATACAACTCATGCAGGCCCACAGCCGCGGCCGGGTTTCTGTACGAATGCCTAGGCGAAGACGAGCAGGCATCCACAGCCTATAAGAACGCTGTCACGATTGACCCGCGTGATTTTTACGCCATCTATTTGCTTGGCCGTGATTTGAGGAAGAGGGGTGATCTCGAGGCAGCGATCCCCATGCTCAAGAAGGCTCTACAGCTTAACGGCGGCATGAGGGAGATCCTCGGCGAACTGGGCCATTCCTGCCTTTTATCCGGGCTATACGAGGACTCCTCGTTTTATTTCGAAGAGTACCTCGATCGCGGCACCAGCGGTTACAGGCTCTTTTACCTGCTTGGTCTTGCGCTCATGAACCAGGGGCGGGTGGATGACGCTGTTGAGCGGTTCGGGGAGGCCATTGAGATCTCCGACAAGAACCCAAGCCCGTTCAACGGCCTGGCATACGCCTTGTATACAAACGGTGATGTGGACGAGTCGCTCGAGGCTTTCGGCCGCGTCCTGCGCCTGTTCGACGAGAACTCCTCCGATCCCCGGTACGAATACGCGAAACAATGGATGTCCAGGATAGAGGAGCACCGAAGGAAAAGCCAGTGGTTCGATACGTTCCAGCGCAACGAGATCGGGAACGAATGGAACCAGTACCAGCGGTGCGGACCGACAATCAAGCTGGTGAACAATCAGCTTGTGGTTTACGGGAACCAGAGACAGGATCAGCCGTACGAACGCACGGCGCTCAGGCGGTCCGTGGAAGGGCGAGAGTTCAGGGTTTTCGAGGCGGACTTGACAGCAGGCGGGGAGAACCAGGCGCGGATGGGGATTTTTGTCGGCCTCTACATAAGCCGCGGTGTCCAGGGCGATCTCACCAAGGCCGAGGTGGGCCTTGCATTGGAGCCGAACGGATCAATCGTGTACAACCTGGTGGACAGGAACAAGACGCTGGTCGACTGGGAGCGGGTAGAGCGCGAGAGGGTTGCTCCGGGCGAGACGGTAAGGCTGAAGATCGAGGTGATGGACTACGAGCAGGGCTACATCCGGCTTGCCCTGGACGGCGAATCCGTGCTCGACGATGATCTTGTTGTGGGCAGCCTCAAGAAGTGCAGCCGCCCCGTGCTTCTGGGCATCTTCGGTTCGGCACCCGGAAGCCGCACGGTGCACATGATCGCGGACAACGTGCGCGTGGTCAAGAGGTACTAAAGGAGGCGCTCGATGATAAAGCGACCCGTTTCAGGATTCACCCTGATCGAAATACTGGTGGTCATCACCATAATAGGCCTTCTGATCGCTGTCTCGGGCGGGGCGTACATGAAATACACCGAAACCGCCTATTCCGCGAAAACACGCGCCTTTATCACCGAGCTGGAAGGGTATGCCGACGCTTACAACGACATCAAGGGGGACTACCCTCCTTCATCGCTTAATAGCCTGAACCTTGTCACCACGGGCGACGATTCGAACGAGGGCATCGAGGCTTTCGTGCAGGCCATCTATGCGGCGGACTACAGCGGCCACAGGCCGGATTCCACCTCTGACCTGATAAACACAGATGAAGACGATGCCGACAAGAAACGGACCGTCTTTGGATTTCCAGCGCTGCTGGAGTTTCAGGATTCCTGGGGAAACCCCCTGATTTACATCCAGCACACGGATTACGACAAAAGCTTCACCTACTTTATTGATGGGCCGTATGGGCTGGATACGATCGAGGTCTCCGCCCTCAAGAACCCGAGGACGGGAACGTATTACAGGTTCGAATCGTGCCAGATCATTTCGTTGGGCCCTGACGGCATATTCAATACCGATGACGACGAGTGCAACTTCGATAGAGTTCTGGACGATTGACGCGAAGTTAGTTGAGGATCGTCTCCCTGCATGAAACGCAGCATGAGCGCAGGTTAAGGTGCCGCAGCAGAAGAGGATGAAATATGCGGGTTAGGGTATGCGAAGCGGATTTTGTGTCCTGAGATGAAAATGATTTTTTCTCTTTCTCCATCCGAAAGATCGGGGTTCACGCTCCTCGAGATCATGGTGGTTCTTTTGATCATGTCCATGCTTCTCGGTCTCGGTGTCGGAGCGTTTTCCAAGGTTGGAAGCGGGCCCAGCCTGGCGCTCGGCCGGATAAAGAACGTGGTGCGCACCGCACGCTACCATGCGATCAGGGAAAAGGCGCCGGGTTCCGTGAGGATCGACGTCGATCACGGTGTTATCGTGGGGATGGGCTGGAGGAACGTGGGCTGCTGGCACTTCGAGGATGTGTCTGACAGCGCCTCCTTCGGTTTCCCTGTCGAGGCTGTGCTGGGCGGGGCAACGCTCAGCGGGATGGGAGTGATCGGCAGCGCGCTGGACCTTCGCGCAAACAGCGCCGGGAGCGGCTCGAAGGTGTTTGTTCCATCGAGCCCTTCCCTTGGATCCGTGGATGGGGTCGCCTTGGAAGCGTATGTTTACCAGGAGGTGCCCGGGCCTTGCACGATCATTTCCAAGGGCAAGGCGTACCGGCTGGATGTGGATGAGGAAGGAAGGCTCAGAGCGGCTCTTACGCTGATGAAGGGAGGCCCGTCCAGCGGGGAACCCGGCGAGGAGGTGTCGCTCACGAGCGACTCCTTTGTCATGCCGGCACGCAGGTGGGTGCGGGTCGGGCTCCAGTTCAACGGATACTCCTTCTATCTCCTTGCGCATGGAATCGTGAGGAACCGCGAGCAGTTCAAGAACCGCAGGATGCTCTACCCGCACACGAGCGCCCCGATAATGATAGATTCCGGTGAGACGAGGATGAACGGTCTCATGGACGAGCTCCGGATCTCGGCCGCGGCGCTCGACGACGAGAATCCATTTCACGAATCGATCCGGCTTCTGGGCAAGACAAGAACCGTTCATTTCGATTCGAAGGGGATGCTCAACAAGGATTTTCACACCAAACCAGTGCAGATCGAGTTTTTTCACGGTGAGGCCGTGCGTTACAAGGTGACGATCGGTCTCCTTGGAGAGGTGAAATGATGGCACTTGGACTTTTTATGGCGGGGGGGCGCGGTTTCGCGGCGTTTAACCGGCGCGCGGAACGAGGCGTGGCCCTGATAACGGTTATCGTTGTGCTGCTGGCACTTGTGATAATCGCCACACCTTTCAGCATCTCCATGCGTAACCACAGCGAGGCGTCCACAGATCTTTTGAACAGGACAAGGGCGCTGAAGGAGTGCGAGGCGCTCAGGAACATCGCGCTGGAAAAGCTGAAAGAGACACACGAGGCCATAGATTCGCTGACTCCTTATTACGATGATGCTTCCGAGTGGGATGTGCCGTTCGAAGACATTCCCTTCGGGTTCGATGTTTCAAACCCCAGGGGCAAGATCTGGTCGCTTCGCTCGCATGACCTCCAGGGAAGGGTCAATCTGAACGGCGCTTCTGTTTTTCTGGTGGCCAACCTGCTGAACCAGAGAACACAGCTTATGGAGCCGCTGCAGCCGGAATCGATCAGCGCTAAAGTGTCCGGGGTAGACGGTTTCCCTGAAGCGGGCATCTTGTGGATCGAGGGGGAGGGGCTTTTGTACACCTCACGATCCGATGACTCGTTCGAAGAGCTGGACAGGGAGATAGAGCTGCCCACTCTCGAGAACAACATCCGGGCCATCCATTCGGCAGGCGCCGAAGCCGTGGGTTATCCCGCGTTTCTGATCGCCACATACTGTTACAAGTGGATCACGGGCGAAATCAGCCTTTTCCCCACGATCGAATCGGTGAGGAACATCGCGATCTTCGGCGAGGAAAGCCTCGCCAGAAGCAAGCTGGAAAGCATCAGGGAGCTGGTCACCGTGCGTTCCGGTTTTCCCGGCGGATACAGGTTCGTGAACCCCCAGCGGATCCTCGGCTTCGGCACCGGCGACAGCAGGGATGCGCTGATCGTGGGGTGTGCAAGGTACATTGCACCGGGCAGCGTTGTGCGGGTAAGCTGCGGCGAGGATATTCACATCTCAATGGTTGTTCGGTCAAAACCCCTGGATGACCGGTCATGGTCGCTGCTGCTTCAGGAGCCCATGCCTTTTGAAACGGAAGGTGGCGAGACTGGCACCTTGGATGTGCTGGCCCGGCACCCTGTGAACATCAATACCGCGCCGGTCGAGGTTATAGAAGCTCTCATCACCGGGCTTTCGCTGACCGATCTGGGCGAGGAGTGGGTCGAGTCTTTCACGATGGAGGATGAGGCTGACAGAGCAGGAGAGGAAGGCGGTTACCTTTCCGGGCTTCTGGAGAGCATGACCGGCGCAACAACCGCAGGCGGAGGCGGCAGCAGCAGCATCCGCAGCAAGGATGCCTGCGCTGTTGCCAAAGCCATAGCGGCGGAGCCTGTCAAGAGCTTCCAGGATCTCAACTCTCGCCTCGCCTCGCTGACCGAGGCCGATCAAGCTGTTCTTTCCGAAAACCAGAGATGGGCGATAATGCTGAACGCGCTCAACTCAAACGATGCCTTCGTACATTGCGGCACCGCGCCGTTCTGCTTCACATCAGAGGGCTGCTTCAGCATAGACACCGCGGTATCAAACAACTACGAGGGCTCGGGCCGCGAAAAAGCGCACCAGTTCATGCGCGACCTGGCGTGCGTGGCGCCTTCAGGGCCTCTGCTCGCCGTTTTTTCGAACCAGAAGGATTTCGAAAGCCAGCGCCGCCTCACGAGGGAGGGGCGTCATTACATCACTTTTCCCGAGAACCTGCACCGGCCCGAAGCCGGCAACAGCCCTCCATCGTCAGCGCCGTCGATCCTGATCGGGAACAAGGCCCCGTCCGAGGATCGCAAAAAGAGCGGCCTGCAGCTCGCACCCGCACTAGTGGATGCGGCAAGAACACTTCATTTCGACGCAACGGACAGGCCGTATTTCAATGAGGGGAGCGTGGCCCTTCTTCCGCCGACCAGGGACAGCGGCTTTTCTCCTGTTTTCGAGTATCCCCTGGGGTTTCGCACCGGTGAGAATCTGCTCGTGCTCGAGCCCTCGGAGGATCCGGCTTCGATCCTGGGTGGAGCGTACGCAAGGGTCTACCCTTTTTCGATCGAGTTCTGGTACCGGTTCGACGACATCAAGGGCGAGCATCTTATCTTTGACTGCGGCCTGGAGGGGCGGGAGGAGAACAACAGGATATACCTCTTCTACGACGGGAAAAAGCTCAGGTTCCGCGTGTCCGATGTGACGATCCCCACATCCACGCTGAACAGCGACGATCCCATCGAGCACGCGGAGATCAGCTACGATTTTCATGACCTGCCCCTTCAGGAGGGGGTCTTTTACCACATCGCATGCATGACATCGGGCACGCTGCCTTCGGACCTGTGCATGTTTATAGACGGTGTCCCACGCGGAAAGAGGTCCTTTCAGACGCGGCTGTCCGGGCCGCTTGCCTCGGCTGCCCAGTCCGGCGGGGTTGGTGTTCAGAGCTCGTCGGACACTCTGTCGGTGAAGGATTCGACATCTTTTCCGCATAGAGGCGTGGTGAGGATCGGCCAGGAGATCATCGAATACACCTCCAGGAGCAATGACGAGTTCATCGTGGATTCGTCGGATTTCGATCCGTTCGGGGGCAGGGGGAGAAGAGGCACCGTTCCGCCGGATCACGAGGAAACCGAGACGGTGGAGCTGTACGGGTACACCTGTGCGCTACGCTCCGAGATCATCCCAAAGGGCGACATGCAGCTCGGCGATGCGTTGGGACGTTTCTGGGTGGCCATAGTGGATGAGGAAGGCGGGGGGCTCAAAACGAAGGACATCGAGGTCGCGCCGCCCCCGGAGATCGGGGCTTACAAACCTAGGAGGGCGGGGTCGGGGTTTTACACCGATTCCGAAGCCACTACTCTGCCGCTGAAAAACATGGATGACACCGCGCTTGGCGAGGAAGGGATGAACGCCTTTTCAGCGGGCGGAGGTTATGCCGTGGTGTTCACGGAGTTCGGCACCAAGTTCAGCATCCGGTTTCTCAACGACAACCAGGGGCAGAAGGACCAGGACTACTCGATCTTGGCGGGGGACGAGTGGCGGCCGCTGACTCCCACCGGTTTTTTCGTGAACGGTTTTACCGTGATGAAGTACAAGAGCTTTAACGGCAGCACACTCGAGGGTGTCTCCTGGGGATGCAGCGGAGGGTATCCCGAGGGCCAGCCAAAAGGTTTCATGAAGGGCGAGGCCGAGGGGGACGGCGAAGGCGGCGGGACCGAGCCCGGGCTGGGGAGCGGCGATGATACCGGCGGGACGGGTTTTCTGGCAAAACGCTGTTTCGTGACCAAGTACGAGCAGGGCTTCTATTCGCAGAACAGCGGCAATAACAACAACTCCGAAGAGGTCGTCGATTTCGAGGAGGCCAGGGTCTTTGTGGTCCCTATCTCCATAAAGCTGAACTCGGGCGCCGGCAGCCTGTTCGAGAGTTTTTACTCCTTTCCCAACAATCCGGGCGAACCCAGGCCCGAGATGATCCAGATCGGGATCGATTTCAACGGGACCGGCAAGGACGAGACCGAGTGGGTCAGGTACGACAGCGTTGAGGGCGACATGTTCTGCAGGGAGCACCCGAAAGCGATCAGGCTCATCGGCAACTGGCTCTATCCCAAACCGCTGAACAAGATCAACCTGGAATCCCCGCTCGAAAACGATACAACGTCCGATCTCATCAACCGGGAGATCGATTTCAGGGCTCAGCACGGGACCCGGCACTCATCGCACTCCGCTGGCTCGCAGGTGCTGCCCGTGTTTCAGGCGAGCATCACATCCACGGCAAGGCCGGGCAGGCATGACAACATAACGCTAGTGCCTTACGACGAGGAAGGCAGCGAGCCGGAAGCGGCTGTGATCAATTTTTGCAACTGCAACGGCAGTCCCGAGGGCGGCCCCTACACCGATCCGTACCACGGCTTTTGCGCGATGATCGGGCTTCGCAGCGGAGTGATGGGCGATTACGTGCGCCAGGATTTCGATTACAGCCAGCTCAGGGATGATATTGCGAGCGGGTCTATCGGCGATGCACTGAGCACGGCATGGGCCATCGAGTCAAGGGACATGACCAGGATTGTCAAGTTCCCTTCGGGAGAGCTGCCTGACAAGATACCGGACATGTTCGTGATTGGCGGCGACCTGTTTCTTGCGCCGTCACCTTCTCCGGGCTGCATCGACGAATGGACGTTCAAGCCGTTCAAGACACCGTGCCCGGGCAGCACGGAGATTCCCAGTTTCGCCCGGTTCGTTCTTGCCAGAGAGCTGGAAGCGGACGAGGATGACGAGCTCGAGCTTTTTGACAACGCACTCCGCTTCAACCGCCAGATGCTCCGCCACGACCTGCTCGAACCTTTCGAGATCCTGAAGTCGCTCCCGGAGGACGCCGGGCTTCTGCTCATCGGGGACGAGATCATCGCATACACCGACGTGGACTGGGAGGAGGGAGTCATCACGTTTGCTCCTGAAGGCAGGGGCTTGTTCGGAACCGAACCGGGCTATCATGCGGTGTGGGAACCGGTTGTTCTTTTGAACTTTCCGGAGCTATCCATCCTCGACGCATCCCTTGATGAGGACGGCTGCGATCTTTTCCTGAAGGACACAAGCGGTTTCCCGTTCGAGGGGATGGTGCTGATAGACGAGGAGGTCGTCGGGTATACCAGGAACGAGGAAGGCCTGCTCACGATGCCGTGTGTTTCGTCCGGCTTCCACAGCAGGCACGGGCTGCTGCGGGGCAGGTACGGCACAGGGCGGCTGCTCCACACGGCAGGGGCTTTGGTGTACAGCCTCCCGTACAGGTACCCGGACCTTTACACGCCAGGCGCGAATCCGCCCGAGGCGGCTTATTTCCCGTTCAGCATAAGTGCGCCGGGCGGGTACTACAGCAGGGTGCACTGGGTGGAGGAGCTTCAGGGCGACGGCGCTGACCTGGCGGTACTTGTCCGGGTTGGCGGCCGCGGAGACTGGGCGGCAGCCCCTTCGGAAAGCGAGGATATCTTTCTTTTCGAGGAAGTGGACACGCCGGACAGGATGAACAGCGTATTGAGGCAGGGACGAAGAATAGACCTTCGGGTGTACACGCGATACCACGAGGGCGCGTTCGATCCGTTGGATTTCGCATCGAACAGGTGGAAGTACTCGCCTGTTCTGAAGACAATGGCAGTGGAGTATGTGCAGCCGACTCGCATCATGCGCCACGAGGAATGGCAGTAGCCCGCTTATTTCATACTCTTCGTCGCGAGATGCCGTAAACTGTGTTGTGGCAAGGCGCATGCCAGGAGACGACCGCAGGCCTGTTAATTACAGGCTGAGGATCGTCTCCTGACATGCAACGCAGCATGAGCGCAGTTTACGGTGTCGCAGCAGATGAGTATGAAATATGCGGGGTAGGACGGATACCGCATCGATGATCCGCAGAATCCGGAAAAACAGCACCGCCCCTGGGAAATCAGGGTTCACGTTGATCGAGATGGTCACCGCAGCAGCGGTGTTCTCGCTACTTGGTGTCATGCTTTTCAGCATGGTCAAGAGCGGCATGACAATGTGGAAAGACGGTGAATCATCCAGGGACGAGATCGAAAGGGGGGTCCACGCGCTGAACTCCATTTCCCGGGAGCTGCGCCTGGCTTTTACCGAAAACAACCCTTTCGGGTCCCGGGCTGAGGCACAAATGCTGTGTGACTTCGTCGACTACGACAGGGATGGGGACAGCATACCCGAGTCGCGCGTACAAAGGCTCGCCTTCACGCGCATCAACGCGGAAGAACGGGAGAACGAGGTGCTCAAGACCTCCGGAGACGAGCCCCTGGGCAGGCTCTACTTCACCCTGTTCGAGAACGACCCGGACCTTGTCAAGGAGATGGGCACCCTTCCCACGGGAGGCCTGGCGGAGGCGCTCTTCATGAGCTATGCTCCGGAACTCGGTGAAGGCCAAAAGAGCGACGGTCTTCTTTCCCTGTACAGGGGTTACAGAAGTCCCATCGGCGGGGAGGGGTCGTTTTTCACCGCCGGAAACCTGCTCAAGCCGGATGATATCGAGTTTTCGCTGTTGCCTGTGCTTGATGAAATCCTTCACCTGGAGTTCCGATTCTGGAACCAGCACACGTACACTTTCGATGCGTCGCTGGCCGGGCCGGACGACCTGGGCGGAGCGGGGTACACCTGGGATTCGACCAGGGCCGTGCTGCCCGAAGATCCGGCAATGTCCCCCAACCGTTTCCGTTTCGGCCTGGGCGACGGCTCGCGCGATGATGTTACTGATGACATCTTTCCCGAGCGGATTCTCATTACGGTGGAAGTGCGGTGTTCGGGCGGGGCCGAGGGCCTTCCACGCCTGACCGGTGATGTGAAGGAGGACTCCATCAATGTGCCGGTGGACATGACAAAGCCTCTTGAGCGGATGAAGGAGGGCGAGCGGTTCGTGCGGATCGATGCGGAGTGGATAGAGTTCAGCAGTGCCGGTACGGGTGAGCTTGTTGTAAAGAGACGCGGCGCGCGCAACACACTCGTCTCAGATCATAAGCGGGGCAGCCTTGTCAACTACGGCAGGAGGTTTTCCACGGTGGTGGAGATCGCCGGGGCGAAGTCCTGTTTCAACAGCAAAGAAGACGATTGATTTTTTTGAGGACGTAATAGGTTGCAGCAGGCCACAGGCATCCGGGCACGAGAGAAGATCGGCGCATTTACGCTCACAGAGGTGATGTGCGCGATCTTTGTCTTTCTTGTGGGGATCGTCGGTGTGATCTCCCTTTTTGCGGCCGCGGGCGTGTTCCACAAGATCGCGCGTGACAGGGCCATGACGTCGCTCGTGGTGCAGGAAGTCGTCTCAGGGATAGACCAGAGGCTGAGCGAGGGCGGGCTCCGCGACGACAACGGAGAGCTCGAGCAGGTGGTGCAGGAGCCGGTTCCGGGGTTCGAACGGTACTCCTACGATGTTGTGTTCAACGAGGAAGGCGCGACCGGCCGCTCCCTGATCACCGCGAGGATCGCTGTCACCTGGAGAGAAAAAGGAAAGCTCAAAGAGGAAAAGTTCGACTATGTTTTCCGCTCAGGACCGGGGTTGTCCCGGATAGTTGGAGAGTTCAAGGAAAAGAAAAACAACTCAGGTGGCGGGACAGGGGCTTTGCCGCCTGATGATGAATAGAACATTGACCGCTGTTTGGAGGCGAACATGAAAAAGATAACCTTGTATTTGCTCGTTGTTCTCGGGCTTCCGCTGTTTTTCGCGAGGGCCGAGGTGATCCGCTTGAAGAACGGAGTTGAGCTCCATTGCGAGATTCTGGATTGTTCCGAGGAAAACGGCTTGAAAGTCAAGCGCCTGGACAACGGGGGAATCATCGAGCTTCGGTGGGAACACATCCTTGTCGAGGATGTGATGGCGATCAAGTACGCCCGCGGCTACACGAACGAGGAAGCCAAGCCGGTGCAGATCCGTGTAAAGCGCGTCTGGCTGAAGAACGGCACGTTCGAGGACGGTTTGATGGTCGAGTCAGAAAAGCCCGGCTCGCTGCTCTTGCGCCGCAAGGGCAAGCTGTATCCGATCTCGAAGCATCTTGTGAGGGATATCGAGAACGTTGATGTGGAGGCAAAGGAAATATACACCATGGAGGAGCTCTATCTTCAAAAGATCGAAGAGGGAGCCCCGGAAACGGTCTCGGATTTCTTTGCGCTGGGTGTTTACCTGGAGTCGGTCACCTATTACGAGAAGGCTCTCGATATCTACGAGTTGATCCTGGAGGAGGATCCCGAATACAAACCCGATGTCATCAGCAGGAAGATCCTGGTCATGGGCGCCAAGATCAAGGAAGCGGATGCCACGGCTATGCTCGACGAGGCGAAGCATCTCCTGTACAGGAACAAGTTCGAGCTCGCTCTCAACCGCATTGCAGAGTTCGAGGAGCTTTTTCCGGACAGCATCCAGATGGGGGACAAGGAGGAGCTCAAGAGCGAAATCTACACGAAACGGCACACGTATTACGGGAAGCGGATCTTGACCGACTACTTTACCTGCATGGGCGATGTGGCCTACAAGGTGGCGGCGTACCGGGACGACTCGCTTCTTTCATCGACCGGGGATGGAGAGAGCGACACCGGTTCAGAAAAAAAGATCAGCCTCGAGGCAGCCATGGATTTCGCATCCGAGGCGATGGGGCCGGCAATCCGCAAGGCGCTCGCCGGCTCCTTCAAAATTCCGGAGGAGGAGGTCGAAGAGCTCTGGCAGAACCGCAAAGGCGGGGCGCCGAGAACCTATTCTTACGGCACAGGCACTTTCATCCTGGGTCCGGATAAGGCAAAGCTGATACCTGAGACAAGCGGATCAGCCGCGGAAGAGAAGAAAGAAGAGGAGGAGGAGAAGCCGCAAACCCTGGACGAGCGCCTCAAGAAGCGGATCGAGGATCTCAGGAAAGAAAAGGAGAAGTTCAAGGGGAAAAGGAAGTCCAGTGTCAGGATCGAGGAGATCGGCCTCACTCCGGATGAGTGGTGGGCCAGGGAATCGATCAACAACCGCAAGCATTTTTTGATCTCCTTTTATGCCGAGGAATCCAGTGACATGAACATTTTGAGGGTGCGCCTGAACCCGTGCAGGGCCTGTCATGGCAAGCGGTGGCATGAACAGATTTCCACTACCGGAGAAGAGGATCAGAAAATTCCATGCGAGGTGTGCAAGACTCTTGGGATAGAGAGGATCGTTATTTTCAAATGATTCCGAAAGACCGGCTCGTACTTTCTTTTCTGTTGCTTTCAGCTGTCGCGGGCGTTGTTCACTGTGCCTCCTCCCCTGACCGCGCCGACAACCGGACCGATTCCGGGGCGGATGGCCCGATCGATGCGCAAGGCCCTGCCGCTTTTCTTCAAGATCCATCCGCGGAGGGGCGGCCCACCTCCGCGGCTGGAGAGGAAAACAGCGGTGCGACAGCAGCAACAGCCTTGTCCGATGATGCCGCGGAAGGGGCTGAAGGCGGCCCAAAGGGTAATGTCTCGGGGTTTTGCGGGTCAGAGCTGCTGCGTTCCATGCCGCCTCCGGATCGCGTGCTCGCCAGGGTGGATGACAGGGAGATCAGGGCTTCCGAGCTTTTCCAGGTTTATTTCATGCAGGATCCGGTCATGACTGAAAGCCTCGTCAACGGCCTCGTGATCTACGAAATCGTTCGAAAGGAGTCAAAGCGGCTTGGAGTGAAGGTAAAGACGGATGAGGTGGAGGCTGTAATAGACTGGATGATCGAGGACCAGCGCGGACGCCTTGCCTACGAGGTGGACGAGAGCAAGACTCTCGAGGAGTTCGTCGAGGGTGAGTACCGCATGAACATGTCTGCTTACCGGGAAATGCTTCGGGACACGGCTGTATCCAGGCTGCTCCTGGAACGTTGCGTGCGTTACAAGGAAATCACTGAAAAACGCCGCCGTCTCAGGGTGATGGTGTTCGATGACATGTCCAAGGCGAGCGCGATCCACAAAAAGCTGATGAAGGGGGCAAGCTTCGAGACGCTTGCGCGTGAGCATTCCAGGGATCCGTCGGCAAAGCACGGCGGGCTTCTGCCCCCGCTTCCCGGAGAGATGGATGATCCGCTGGTGCGGGCGAGCCTGGCCCTGGATGCGGGCGGAATCTCTGATGTCGAAGAGATAAGCCTTGACCGCGAGACAAAGTATGTAATCATCACGCTTCTGGAAACAATAGAGCCCTTGACAGGAAACTATGAAACCTTACGCGGCGATGTGGAGGCCGATTTGAGGGAGAATCCCCTGGTTCCTGTTGTTGTTTTGTACTGGAAGGAATCTTTGAAGGGCAGGTACGAAGTGGAGGGTTTTGCCCCGTGATTGCCGGTTTCGGCGGTCCGGGCGCGGAGCACAAGGTTGGATAAGATGGAACACGGCGAAAAAGATGCGCAGCGAAAGGTGCTGTCCGGTGAGGTCGATGGCGCTGCTGCGCTTTCTCCTAAACAGGTTCTCGAGGCCCTTCTTTTTTCGTCCTCGTCTTCTGTGAGCTCAAAAAAGCTCGCTGATGCGGCGGATTCTGATGCGGTGGGCGAGGTGAAAGAGCTTGTGTGCGAGCTTAACAGCGAATACGAGCGTGAGGGCAGGGCTTTTCATATCGTCGAGGTGGCAGGCGGGTATCAGATCATGACAAGGGCCGAATATGCGCCGTTCATCCAGAAGCTCACAAAAGCCCGCTCCGGCGAGAAGCTTTCACAGGCAGCCCTGGAAACCCTCGCGATCATCGCTTACAAGCAGCCCATAATAAGGGCTGAGGTCGAAGCTATCCGCGGTGTTCAATCCGGCCAGATTATACGGAACCTGCTGGACATTCGCCTGATCAAGATCAAAGGCAGGGATCCGCGTATCGGATATCCTCTCCTGTATGGTACATCGAAGCGGTTTCTCGACGCGTTCGGCCTGAAATCGCTGAAGGACCTGCCCACGGTGGAAGAGTTGAAAGCCTTTTAACACATGAATTTTGCACCACAAAGTTGATGCAAAATCCATGTGGAAATCGATTGAACACAAGCCCACAATTTTATAACCTTATCCCCTTTGATCTTTTTCAGCGGTTATGAAGTAACATATACACACACAAACAAACACGGGAGTTTTTCCGGATGTCGTTCAAATTCTTCAGAAAACACCAGAGAACCATGCTTTGGGTCATCGTGGTGTTTACCGTTTTTACTTTCTCGTTCTTCGGCGTTACCACCTCGATGAGGAGCTGCATCGGGCGCAAAACCCAGCCTTATGGCATGTTTACATCCAAGCTGGGGGAAGAGGTGGAGATATCCCCGGAGATGTACAGGCATCATGCGGCTGTTGCCCGGCTCAAGAGCGTGTTTTCCAGCAGTGAAGGGTATACTGCGGATGACGTGTTCACGCAGATCGTACTCTATCACGATGCGCTGGATGCGGGGATATGTGTGCCTGACCAGGAGATCACCAAGACCTTGCAGCAGTTCGAGTTCCTGAAAACCAAGGATCGATACCTGATCATGGTCAAGAACTTAGGGTACAACTCCCCTGAAAAGTTCGAGGAGCACCTGCGCGAAATGTTGATGGTGGAAAAGCTGAAGGGCTTTCTTCGCCTCAACGAGGACATGATCCCGATGGAGGAGCTCTATTCCAAGTACAAGCGGGAAAACGAGGAGTTCAAGCTGGATTTTCTTTCGTTCCCCTATGAGCGGTACGCGGACAAGGTCGACCGGGAGTCGGTGACCGAGGAGGAGCTGAAGAGCTTTTACGATTCCCTGCCCGAGTCCAGCAGCGAGGTGCGCGATAACTTCAGCGAAGATCGGAAGTTAGCGTTAGATGTGGCTTACATCGATCTTGAAAGCGTTGATTTCGAGGAGTATGCGGACCTGGTGAAGGATATAGAGGTGAGCGAAGGGCCGCTGAAGCGCCACTACGAACTGGTAATCGACCGGTTCAAGGTGGACCCTGGTCCCGGAGAGGAGGGTGAAGGCGAGGCAGAGGATAAATACCTGGACTTCGAGGAGGTAAAGCCGCAGCTTGAAAACGAGTTCAAGCTCATGAAGCTCGTGGAAAACGCATCCGGTGAATGGGATGAGTATGCGATGGAAAAAGGCATTGTGGGCAAGCCGGTTTCAGAAGCTGGAGAGCCGCCTGCCAAGGGTGACAAGGAAGAAAACAAGGAAGGCTCGGAAGGGGCAGGGGCAGCAGACGGCGACAAGGCACATGAGGCTGATGGAGGGGACAGCGAAAGCAGCGGTGAAGAGGATGAAGAGGCTGCTGATGCGATCGAAGGCCCGGAGGAGTTTTTCAACGCCCTGATTGCAAAGTACAAGCTGGACCGCGTGAGAAAGGAAGAGCCGGTGCCTCTCGATGAGCTGGCCTCAATGGAGAGGTTCGGGTCCGAGATGCTCGAAGGAAGGATGCGCGGCTTGGAGGAGAACAACTGCGCATATATTGCTCCTGGAAAGGCCCATCCGGCAACCGTTTGTTTTATCAGGGTCGTCAGCATCGTGAAGCGAAGGAAAATGGATCTCGATGAAGTCCGAGATCTTGCTCTCGATCACTACCTGTCGGACAAGAGGCGCGCGCTCGCAAAGGAAGATGCCGAGGCGTTCACAACCGTCCTCGAGGAGCGTGCAAGAGAGCTTGATGATGTCAAGCAGGCCATCGACCGGTGGCAGGAGAGCGCGAAGGAAGAGGTCGAGGAGCTGCTCGAGAAAAAGGGTGATATCTCTGACGAGATGGCGAAGAAGATCCGAAAGGATGAGCTCGACAAGAAGCTCGCCCTGCTGGAGCCTGACATCGATGCGCTCTTGCAAAGGTACACACACGAATTCTTTGACGATGAGGCGGAGGCGCGCGGTTTTTCCATCGGGACAATCGATTACTTCGACGAATCGATCGGCAGTGAACAGGAGTACTCGGAAATGGAAGAGTCTCCTGAAAAATTTCTCATGGGCTATCAAAGGATCTTCGATCTGGACGTGGACGGGGTGAGCACCGTTATTCCGGACGGAAAAGGAGAAAGCTGGTACGTGGCCAGGGTGCTTGACAGAAGGTTCCCCACGCGATCCTCCATGACCGAGGCGGACTTCACGCGCATCAAGCAGTCGGTCACGCAGCAGAAGATGATTGACCGCATGATGCGGCAATACAATCCTTCCGCGTATCCTGAGGTGGATGATCCCTACTCGTTCGATAACCTCGTCGAGCAGTTCAATATCCGCTACTACGACAGCGATACCGGTGAAGAGAAAAAGATGGAGCCGGTTAAGAAGGAGATGGAGGACGGCTAATCTTTCTCAAGCCGCGGGACCGGGTCATACCCTCCCCTGCTCAAGGGGTTGCACCTCAATATTCTCCACATTCCCAGCATTGTGCCTTTGGCTGCGCCGCGGGTTTTTATCGCCTGGATGAAGTATTCGGAACATGTCGGGTGAAACCGGCAGGTGGGGAGCTTCAATGGTGAAAGCGCTGCCTGGTAGATGCGCACCAGCCTGATTATCGTCTTGTTGATCATCTCCTGTTTTCGCACCTTCTTATCGCTCTTTGCGCGGTCCGGCGGAAAACCGGTATGAGCTCGGATAGCTCTCCTGGAAACGCTCGTATCCTGGGTATGCACACGAGATCGAACCCTCCGGGAAGCGGCGACGGGCTTTGCTGCAAGCGGAAAGCCTCCCTCAAAAGGCGGCGGACCCGGTTTCTGCGTACAGCGTTGCCTACTTTTTTTCCCACTACCAGGCCGAGGCGGTTTCCGCTTCTTCCGTTTCTCATCGCGTAGATCACCAGCCCGTCATCAACACATTTCGAACCCGAGTTGAACACAGCATCGAATTCGCGTTTTAGCTTGATGGAGGCTTCTTTTGGGAAGCCGAACAGTTTTCGCTTCCTTTTTTTCCCGTCTTTCCCCGCATCGCCCTCGGGAATTCGTTTTCCGTTCGTGTGCGGATCGATCATGCCTGGTTCCTGATCGCGGAGGACATTATTCGTGCGTTTTCAAAGGCCCTTCAGCAGGGGTGCTCGCGTTGCCGGCCTGCGTCTTTACCGCTTCACGGCATGTTTTGATGTTATCGAAAGCCATGTGGAAATGCGGATCTTCGTCATAGCTTTTTCCGGACATGCTGGCCTGTCCAAGGAACAACTCGAAATCCCTGATCGCTTCCTCGTAGCGGCCCAGAGCCTGTAGCGTGATTCCGCGGTTGTAGTGCTGGCTGTCATTGAAGAGCCCCTTGTTGTAGAGAAGGCTGTATTGCTCCAGGGCTTTTTCGTTATCACCCTGAAGCCTGTAAACGAAAGCCAGAATCCCCCTGAGCCCCTGTTCGAGCTTCAGGTTTCGCCTTATTGTTTTTTGGAAGTAGCGCTGGCCGTTCGAGTTCAGGTTCTTCTCTTTTTCGAGTCTTTTCTGGTGGAAGCTCGTGGACTTGTCCAGCAGGCTGATGCCGTGTCCCAGGGTTTCGAGCGCCATCTCAGGCTTTCCCCTGTACGCGTAGGCTTGCCCGAGCGTCAGGATGGCGTCCACGTTTTCCTTCTGTCTCTCCATGGCCAGGGTGCGCTTGAGGTATTGGATGGCTTTGTCGAGGTTCTCCGCTTTACGTTCCTCGCACTCCTTTATTTTTTCCCCGAAGATCTCGATTGTTGCCGGTTCGCTTTCGATTTTCCATGTGTAGCGATCGATCTGTTTCCCGAACTCGGTGGCTATCTTGCAGCAGGTCTGCCCGATACCCAGGGTCACCTTGTAGTCTTCTTCATCCGCCAAAAACAGAAAGACCAGCCAGTCATGCCAGAACCAGTCCGGCTTGTCCATGCTCTTGAACTGATCGAAAGCCGCGAAGATGTTTTGTTTTTCACCGCTTTTCAAAAGCGCCCAGGCAAGGTTCAGGTTCAGGGAGTAGTCATCCTCATCTATCTCCAGCCCCCGCCTGCATTGGTGAATCGCCTCGCGGTACTTGCCGGTGGTGTAGTATGCCTTGCTGTTCTGCTTGTACCCGTCCAGAGCGATCTTTTCCTTCTCGCTGAGTGAAGAGCAGGCTTGCAAAGGCACAAGGAACAGAACCAGCGCGGAAGCAAGTGCAGCGCTGCAAAGGGCGCGCTTCCAGGACAGGGCCAACGCATCATCCGGCGTTTTTTGTCTTTTCATTTTCGTATCCCTTGATAATGGCAAAAGGTAAAAGATACAGAATTTTCAGTATTGATTCAAGTAGCGGCGTTCCCGCCGGCAGTATCAAGAATACGGAGAATTTTTGCGGGATCGTAGTCTATGTTGAGTGTCTTGTGCCGCTGGACCCGAACCTTGCCCGGCGGCCCGCCTTTGGCGCGGCTGATGTTTTTGCGCTGTGTGTACAAAACTTCCGCCTTGCCCGATCCCCTTGCCTTTGAAAAGTGCATGGCCACCAGGGCGGCCTCGATCAGGGATGTGAGCGGGATCGACTTGTCTCGCTTGGAGCGGATGATCACATGGCTGCCCGCCTGACCGGCGCAGTGCAGCCACATGTCGTTGCCGCGGGCTGTACGGAATGTCAGGCGGTCGTTGGACGAGCCGTCCCTTCCAACCAGGATGACGAAACCGTCCGATGACAGGTACTTTCGCCCGTCGAACAGCTGCTTTCTTTTCCCGTCCTTTTTTTCGGTATGGGTTCCGTCGGGCTTGTGTACAGGCCCGATCCCGAGCTCGGATTCGATCTCCTCGATCTCCTCCATGCTCAAGGGCCTTGACAGGCGTGCTTGAAGCTCCTTGAGCTTGTTTCCGGTCCTCTCGTTCTCTTCGATCATTCTCAAGAGATGAACAGCGCCGCTTTTCAGCTTTTTGTATCGATGGTAGTACTCGGCGATGTTCGATGAGGCGTCTTTAGCAGGATCCAGCGGTACGGCCAGGACATTTTGCTCGGGCGAGAACAGGTCTTTTACCTCTATGGCGCTTATTCCTCTCTCGATCCTGTGAAAGTTTGCCTGGAGCAGATCGCCGAGCTTCTTTAGCCGCTCCGCCTTGCCCGACTCCTCGAGCTTCATCTGGAGATCGTTCTTTTTCGACGCCACCTTTTTGAGGCGGCGCGCGATATGTTTATTGATCCTTTTCTCGAGCCTTGCCCGCCTGGACTCCACATCCAGCGCGAGGAAAAACGAATCCGCGGCACCGTTCAATGGAGCCTGGGCCCACTCGTTGTTGCTCCCTGTTTTGAAGCGGAGCTCAGCAGGTTCGGGGCTGCCGCGTTTTTTTGCCGCCGGCTCAAGCACGGGCAGCGGCTGGTAGGATATTCCCATGCGCACGCACCGGTTTTTGCCTTCGAACACCCTGTAGAGCTCCAAGATCGTGCCTTCACGGTCCAGAAGAAGCAGGTTGGCGTGCCTCCCGATCAGCTCGGCCACAAGGGAGAGCTTCTTCCTTGAGCCGGGATCATGGAAGTTCAGCCTCAACACCCTGTCATGTCCCAAAAGTCCGGCCTCTTCGAGCGTCATTCCTTTCAGCTCGGCATCGAGCCTCTTTGCGAACGATGTGGCAGGAACATCCTTTTTTCTTGGAGTCGGCCGGGGAGTCAGGTGCGCGCGTGCCAGCCCGCGCCGGACCGAAACATGCAGCCTGAGAATCCAGGGAAGGCTGTCCTCATCCTTTTCAAAGACCATTGTAAACGAGTCAAGACCCGCGTCCCTGAACCCGGCAAGTACCCTGCCCCGAAGAAACGGTTCCGCTTCCGTGATCACAGCATCGAGCTCGTTAAAGGTGATTGTCATGTATTATCCGTGTCCATCCGTGTTCATCCGTGTTAATCCGTGTTAATCCGTGGTTCTCTTCTCTTCTTCTCCCTCCTCTTCCTCTGATTTCCCCTCTTGACCGGAAAGGCGCTTTGAGGTTATCTTTCTCACAGAGAAACCATACCATTTCATCCTGGAGGCACCATGCGCTTTCCAAAAATCGCGTTTTCATCCATCCAGCTCTTCTTGTGCCTGCTCTGGCTCATGCCGTCCGGGTGCCTTGAGCTCCAGACTCCGCATACCTTCCGCGAGGGGGAGGAGATCAAGATCAGGACCCAGAACGTGCACCAGTACTACCTTGACCTGGAGGAGAAGATCAGGCTGGAGCAGTACCAGATCAACCTCCTTCAGCAAACCCTGAAAATCAAGAAGACACACGAGCAGGCGTTGTCCGAGCAGATTCAAAAGAAACAGGAAACCACTGACCGTTTGGATAAGGAC
>CAZIUL010000023.1:37851-64821 GCA_964542475.1 uncultured Phycisphaerales bacterium
AAGGACCTGAAAGCAAGGAAGGAGCATTGCAAGACCGTGGAGGACAGCCTGAACGCTGAGAAGCAAAAGACCGCTGAAGCAGAGAAGAACATCGGGCTAGAAGCGGGCCGCATTACCGAGGCAAACGCGAAGCTGGGCAAGATAAAGGAAGAGCTGAAAAAGCTGGAGGCGCAGATACCTGCCAAGGAAAAGGAGCTTGCCGCGAAGCAGAGGGTAAAAGCCGAGCTCGTGAAGCAGACAGGCGAGCTGGATGCGAAAATCAGGGAGGAGCTGATCCGGCTGGGTATATTGGAGAAGCAGTAAAATCGAAATCGAAAAAATGTGCATAACCTATCGACATTAGTTTCGATCCCGATAGCGATTCTTTCTCTTAACCTCTGAACCTTGAACCCCCAAACCTATGCCCATCGACCGAATAAAACTCGCAATGGCTGTCGGACGGTACTCTCACATGGGATTCCTGCTCGGAGTGCTGTCCGTGGGCGGTTTTTTCCTTGGGCGCTGGATCGATTCGATGATCTGGGGCTTTCCGTTTGTCGCCATATTTCTATTCATGCTGGGGTTCGGCCTCGGATTCTACAGGTTCATTCTCATGCTCCAGGAGGAGGAGCGCCGAAAGAAACAATAATTTTTTCTTCTCTCATTTAAAGTTCCTTGACGGGCCGGCCAGGTGTGTTAAGATTCCGGTTTCCTTTGTTCTCATAAAAAAGCATTGTTGATATAACGGTCGCGCTGATAAGGCTTAAAAGCAACCCCTTGGGATAAAGGGGATTTTGGGTTACAGCGGATTTTTTTGCAGAATCCTCGGATTTAAGGCAGTTTCGGGTTGAGATTTATTCTTTTCGCGATTCTTGTAGCGGGCTGTCTTTTCGGGATCGGTTATTACCCTGCGAAAAGCTACGATGCTGAACACGGCATTGTCGGTCTTGCTTGCGGAATAGCTCTTTCGTTCACGCTCATGGTGCCGAGTTATTATCTCATGTGCTGGGCGTTGAGCAGGTCGCAGCGGATTTTCATGGTCACGTTCGGGGCTGGTTTTCTGATACGCCTCGTCCTGTTCATTGTACTCTTTATCCTGTACTCGAAGCTGGTAAGAGAGAAGGATTTCTGCTTCGGTCTCGCATTCGGGACCTGCTATCTTTTTCTGAACGTGCTCGAGGTTTTTTTCTTCAAAGGTTCGTTGCATAAAGGCAGTTAGGGAGGAGTTGGTTTGCTGATCAATTCGCTTGCCGATAACGCTGAAGCAGGGGCTGAAGCTGGGGCTGAAGCGGGGAAGGGAGTCGATTTTCTAGAGCTCTTCCATCACGTGCAGCCGCAAACATTTGATATTTCCAAGGACGGCGATGTCATTTGCAGCATTACGAACCACACGATACTCCAGTTGATAGTGCTGGGCATTGCCGTGTTGATATTTTACAATGTAACGAGGCTTGCCCAGAAACTCGACCGCCCCCAGGGTATTCTCCAGAACATGTTCGAGTCGGTGGTCCTTTATGTCAGGGACGAGATGGTGGGCAAGTTCATGCCGGCGCAGTTCGCTGACAAGCTCATGCCCCTTTTCCTGACCTTTTTCATCTTCATCCTCTTCAGCAACCTCCTGGGTCTCGTTCCCATTCCGGTGATCGGGGGCACATCCACCGCCAACATCGCGGTCACGCTGTCTTTGGCCTCGATCACGCTGTTTGTCATGATCGGTGGCGGGATGTGGGCCGTGGGGCCGGGTAAGTTCTGGAAGAGCCTTGTGCCGCACGGCATACCCGTTTTCGTGGTGCCCCTGATGTTCGTCATCGAGGTGCTGGGCCTTTTCATAAAGGCGTTCGCCCTGACAATCCGTCTTTTCGCGAACATGATAGCCGGGCACCTCGTCATCCTGTCGTTTTTCGGGCTGGCCTACCTGTTCCAGAGCTACGCAGTGGCTGTGCCTGTGGTGCTGATGGCTGTTTTCATCACGCTGCTCGAGGTGTTGGTGGCGTTTATCCAAGCGTATGTGTTTACATTTCTTTCGGTCCTGTTCATCTCCATGTGCATAAATCCGGAGCATTGACGGGAAGATGGTAAAAAATTTGCATAACTGTAGTTGCTATAAAAACTTAGTAGGTGATCTGAAGGAGTAACGAAGTGGATCCAGAAGCTGTAACCAGTGGTCTTGACATTCTTGGAAAGGGTATCGGCGCGGGACTGGGCGCCGGCTTGGCTGTCATGGGCGGAGGTCTCGGCATCGGCCGCCTCGCCGCATCGGCAATGGAGGGCACCGCCCGCCAGCCCGAGGCAGCAGGCGACATCCGGCTCGGCATGATTATCGCTGCCGCGCTCATCGAGGGTTTCACCTTTTTCGGCATCGTAGTGTGCTTGATGCTGGCCCTGTAGTCGGGATCAGCCGTGTAGACGTTAGCTCCGCGGTGTGTACGACCCGCGGAAAAGAATGAGGACTTTTCAGGCGAAAAAGAATGGTTCGTGAATTCATAGTATTAGCTTCTGCCGAAGGAGGAGGCGGGTTCAATCCGTTGCAGTTCGATCCCGCCGCGCTTATCCTTTCGTGGATAACCTTCCTGATCGCCTTGATTATCTTGACAAAGCTCTGCTGGAGGCCTCTTCTCGACGCGGTAAAAGATCGGGAGGAGCGGATTGCAGGCAACATCAAGTCAGCCGAAGACGCGAAGACCGAGGCCGAGGAGATGCTGAAAAAGTATGATCTTCAGCTTCAGGACGCGAAGCAGGATGTTGACAGGCTGCTTGATGAGGGCCGTGCTTCCTCGGAGAAGATCAAGAAAGAGATCCTGGAAAAAGCCCAGCAGGAAGCTGACGCGGCCAGGAACAAGGCGAACAAGGAGATCGAGCTTGCCCGGGACAGCGCGCTCGAGCAGATCCGGACCGAGGCCATAGACTTGAGCATAAGCGTGGCCTCGAGGATCCTCGAGCGGTCCCTTGATGATGAGGATCACCGCAAGCTGGCCAGAGATATCCTCGAAAAGGTTTGAGTGTGTGTTCAGCTGGTTTTTATCGGTTTGCATTCCTGCCTTTTGGCCATGGTGTGCGTGACCGGAAAAACCGGCCCTTGGACGAAAGCGAAACAGGTTATTGACCGGCGAGTGTGAATTATGACAAGCATAGCGGGTCTGAGATATGTAAAACCGCTTTTTGACCTGGCGCGGGATAAAGAGATCCTGGACCAGGCGGAGGACGGTATCAAGGGATTTTCCCGGCTGATGAAGGAGAGCCCGGATCTTGAATCCGTTCTTCTGAATCCAAGGGTTTCCGCCGGCCAGAAGAAGGTGATCATACGTGAGCTGACAGGTGAAGGATATCACCCCGTAATTCGGGACTTCTTCTGCCTTCTGGTGGATAAGGGACGTGAAAAGGTGTTACCTTTTCTGGAGCGGGAGTTCATGAAGCTTCTGCGCGAATCCAGGAACATCATAAACGTGACCGTACAGTCCCCGGTATCCCTATCCGACGAATACAAGCGCGACCTTGCGGCAAGGTTCGGGGAGTTTACCGGTAAGACGGTGGAGCTCTCCGAAGTGGCAAAGCCGGAGCTGATTGCAGGGGTGAGGATTCTTGTCGGCTCCAGCATGATCGATGGGAGCCTGAAAGCCAGGCTCGACGGGGTCAGGCGCCACTTGAAGGAAAAAGCCCCTGCGAAGAAGACAGGTTGAGAAAGGCGGCTTACAGCAGGCAGCCTTGGGCCCGAAAGAGGATCTCTGTTCTCCCGGGCAGGCATAGGCCGGCTCTGAAGGGCTGGTCATCGAGATCAGGATTGTAACCATATTGAAAATGATATGGAGGATGAAGGAATGGATCTGAGACCCGCAGAGGTTTCGGCGATCATCAAGCAGGAGATCGAGAACTACCAGGACAAGATGAAGATGGAGAGCGTGGGCACGGTGCTCCAGGTGGGCGACGGTGTGGCTCGCGTTTACGGGCTTGACGACTGCATGGTTTCCGAGATTCTCGAGTTTCCAAACGGCGTTTTCGGCGTGGCACTGAACCTCGAGGAGGACAACGTCGGAGCGATCCTGATGGGATCCGACACGCTCGTCAAGGAGGGCGACATCGTCAAGACAACGGGAAGGATCATCTCCGTTCCCGTTGGCCAGCCCCTGATCGGGCGCGTGGTCAACGCTCTTGGCCAGCCCATTGACGGCAAGGGACCGATCGACAGCGACAAGTACCGGCCCGTGGAAGGGCAGGCACCAAACGTGGTCCAGCGCCAACCCGTGAACGAACCGCTTCAGACCGGGCTCAAGGCGATCGACTCCATGATCCCCATCGGAAGGGGACAGCGCGAGCTGATCATCGGGGACAGGCAGACCGGTAAGACCGCGTTGATTGTCGACACCATCATCAACCAGAAGGAAACGGATGTCTTTTGCATCTACGTGGCGATCGGCCAGAAGAACTCCACCGTGACCTCTGTTGTCGATGTACTGGAAGAGCACGGGGCAATGGAGTACACCACCGTGGTGTCGGCTCCGGCTTCCGATCAGGCCTCCATGCAGTACATGGCACCCTTTACAGGAGCCTCGATCGGCGAAGAGCTCAGGGACGCGGGCAAGCACGTGGTGATCTTTTACGATGACCTTTACAAGCACGCGTTGGCGTGGCGCCAGGTCTCGCTGCTTCTCAGGCGTCCCCCGGGACGCGAGGCGTTCCCGGGCGACATATTCAACCTTCACTCTCGCCTGCTCGAGCGCGCTGCGAAGCTCTCCGATGAGCTCGGCGGCGGCTCCCTGACCGCGCTGCCCGTGGTCGAGACTCAGGAAGGCGATGTTTCCGCGTACATTCCCACAAACGTGATCTCCATCACCGACGGCCAGATTTATCTCGAAGCCGACCTGTTCAACGCTGGTGTCCGGCCTGGAGTGAACGTGGGGCTTTCCGTATCCCGTGTAGGGGGCGCAGCCCAGACCAAAGCAATGAAGTCAAAGAAAGTGGCCGGGGGCTTGAGAATCAACCTGGCCCAGTACAGGGAGCTCCAGGCGTTTGCCCAGTTCGGTTCCGATCTCGACAAGCAGACCCAGGCGCAGCTCACCCGCGGCGAACGGCTCGTTGAGGTGCTCAAACAGGCCCAGTACGTGCCCATGCCGGTGGAAGAGCAGGTCATGATGATCTACGCGGGCAACTCCGGAGCGCTGGATGACCTTCCCCTGGACAAGATCAAGGAGTTCGAAACAGGCTTCCTGCGTTTTGTCAAAGAGAACAAGCCGGAGCTGCGTGACAAGATAAGAGACGAAGGCGAGTTCACCGAGGCGGTAGAGGAGGCCCTGAAAACAGCCCTGAATGAGTTCAGCGCCTCGTTCAAATAGGAAATTGACGATCAGCCGGCCCGCGACGGCAATAAGCGGGTTTGCTGTTACATGTGAGACTGTTGTAAAAGAGGCTGAACGCCACAAAGCGAGGAACAATGGCGAAAGGCATCAAAGAGCTGAAGCAGCGCATCAAGGGTGTGACCAACATCAAGCAGATCACCCGCGCAATGGAGATGGTGGCTACCACGAAGCTGAAGAAGCTTCAGACCCGGGCGGCTGCATCGCGTCCTTATTCCGACAAGATCCAGGAGATGGTCGGCAGGCTTGCGGGCATGTCCGGCATGGAAAACGCTTCCCCCCTCATGAATACGCGGGAGGTAAAAAAATCCGCCCTGATCCTGATCACATCGGACAAAGGTCTTTGCGGCGCATACAACGCGAACATCATACGGATGTTGACCGGCTACATCAGCGAGCACGAGGAGCCGGAGTACGCGCTCAACCTGTTCGGGCGCAAAGCGCAGCTTTTTTTCAAGTCGCGTTCTTATACCACAGCCTATGTGTATGACAGCGACCTTGAGAAGATCACATATCCCGATGTTAAGGCGATCAGCCGGAACCTGCAGAACGCCTTTATAAACGGAGAGATCGACGAGGCGAGGATCTTTTACACGAGCTTTGTATCCACCATGGTGCAGAAGCCGATCACGCAGAAGATCCTTCCCATCACGCGGGAAAGCCTGGTCGGCGGCGAGGGCGAAGAGGAAAGAAAAGGAGATGAGGAGCGGTCAGTCGATTTTCTTCTCGAACCGTCGCCCCGGGCGATACTGCAGGGCCTTCTCCCCAAGTTCCTCGAAGTGAAGATCTACAGCGCGTTGATCGAATCCCTTGCATCGGAATACGCTGCCAGGCGCGTGGCCATGAAAGCTGCGACGGATGCCTCGGATGACATGATTAAGTCGCTGCAGAAACAGTACAACCGCGCCAGGCAGGAAAGCATTACAAAGGAGCTTCTTGAAGTGATTTCCGGAGCGGAAGCGCTTTGATGTGAGGCTCCGGCGGCCTTTGTGCGCCGGGACCGATGACTGATGGATATAAAATAACAGTACGATAGCGGAAGAAACAGATTGTTGGAGGATTGCTCGTGCGAGTCGGCAAAGTTCTTGAGGTGGTTGGGCCGGTCGTGGACATAAAGTTCGAATCCGAAAAGCTGCCGGAGATCAACAACGCGGTAAAGGTCGAAGATGCCGAGCGGAAGATAGACCTGGTCGTTGAGGTCGCCCAGCATCTCGGCGATGACGTGGCGCGTTGCGTGGCAATGGCCACCACGGACGGCTTGGTTCGCGGCATGACCGCGAAAGACACCGGTGCCCCGATCAAGGTCCCCGTGGGCAAGGCATGTCTCGGACGCCTCTTTAACCTGTTGGGGAATACCCTTGACAAGCTGGGTGATGTGGAGGCGGATGACTACATGCCGATCCACGCCGAGCCCCCGAGCTTCGAGGAGCAGATGCCTGTCACGGAGGTCTTCGAGACAGGTCTCAAGGTGGTTGACCTTCTGTGTCCGTTCGCCAAGGGCGGCAAGGTGGGTCTTTTCGGCGGCGCGGGAGTTGGAAAGACGGTGCTCATCCAGGAGCTGATCCGCGCGGTAGCAACGGAGCACGGCGGTTACTCGGCTTTTGCGGGCGTGGGCGAGAGAACCCGCGAGGGCAACGACCTCTGGCTGGAGATGAAGGAATCGGGCGTGATCGAGAACACCTGCCTTGTTTTCGGCCAGATGAACGAGCCGTCCGGCGCGAGGCTCCGGGTCGGCTTGACCGCTCTCACCATGTGTGAGTACTTCCGTGACAAGATGGGTCAGGACGTGCTGCTTTTTATCGACAACATCTTCCGTTTCGTGCAGGCCGGTTCCGAGGTCTCCGCGCTTCTTGGGCGCATGCCTTCGGCTGTGGGTTACCAGCCCACCCTCGCATCCGAGATGGGAAACCTGCAGGAGAGGATTACCTCCACCAAGAAGGGATCTGTGACCTCCATGCAGGCCATCTACGTGCCTGCCGACGACTTCACCGATCCGGCGCCTGTGGCCACATTCGCGCACCTCGACTCGACCATTCTTCTGGACCGCGCCATCGTGGAGCTCGGCATCTATCCTGCTGTGCACCCCTTGCGTTCAACCTCGAGGATGCTCGATCCCCGCATGGTGGGCGAGGAGCACTACAATGTTGCAAGAGAAGTGCAGCTCATACTGCAGCGCTATGCCGACCTGAAGGACATCATCGCCATTCTCGGTATGGAAGAGCTTTCGGAAGAGGACAAGCTGACAGTGGGCAGGGCACGCAGGATCGAGCGCTTTCTGTCTCAGCCGTTCTTCGTGGCCGAAACGTTCACAGGAACAGAAGGCCGCTACGTGAAGAGAGACGACACTGTACGCTCATTCAAGGAGCTGGTGGAAGGAAAGCACGATGACCTGCCGGAGCAGGCCTTCTACATGGTCGGTGATATCGACGAAGCCGTGGAGAAAGCGAAAACGCTTTCATAGGGCGGTTGATACACAGGTAAGGAGAGGAGCCCAATGGCTGACAAGACCTTTCATCTTGAGGTGATCACCCCGGACAGAAACGCGGTGTCAAAAGAGGTGGTGTCCCTTCAGTTGAGAGCCGCCGACGGAAGGATGGGCGTTCTACACAACCATGCTCCTCTGATCGCGATGCTCGACACGGGCCGGCTGTTCTGCAGCGACAGCCAGGGCGGCAAAACCGCTCTTGCAATCGGAGATGGGTTTGTCGAGATCCTTAAAAACAACGTCAAGGTGCTCTGCGAGTTTGCGGATTTCGAAGAAGAGATCGATCTCGACAGGGCGGAAAAAGCAAAAAAACGCGCTATGGAAAAGTTGTCCCGGAGAAGCAGCCCCGAGGTAGACGAGCTGAGGGCTGAGGCAGCCTTGAGAAGATCCATGGTGCGCCTCAAGCTAGGCGGGCGCGGTTGAAATGAACCTTCCCAAGCGAACCCATTCTTGTGGTGCGCTGCGTATTGAATCTGTCGGACAGGAAGTCACGCTGAACGGATGGATTCAACGCCGGCGCGATCTGGGGAACCTCATATTTCTTGATCTGAGAGACCGCTACGGGATCACTCAGGTGGCTATTGACACCTCGGAAAAGCCGGAGCTCATGGAAGCGGGCAGGGAGCTGCGGCCCGAGTTCGTTGTGGC
Source organism: uncultured Phycisphaerales bacterium (assembly GCA_964542475.1). Classification (GTDB taxonomy): domain Bacteria; phylum Planctomycetota; class B15-G4; order B15-G4; family CAYZWU01; genus CAZIUL01. The sequence goes on from CAZIUL010000023.1 coordinate 46,312, forward strand.
TGTAGTAGGCACGGTGCGTCCCAGGCCGGATGATGCGCGCAACCTGTCGCGGGCCACGGGTGAGATCGAGGTCGCATGTTCCTCGATCCGGATCCTCAACCCCTCGCTTGTCCCTCCTTTCGAGATCCTCGATGAGATCCAGGTCTCGGACGAGCTGAGGATGCGCTACCGCTACATGGATATGAGGCGGCCGCTGATGCAGGAGAACCTGCTGCTCAGGCACAAGGTATTCATGAGCATAAGGAACTCCCTGTCGGATTCCGGTTTTATCGAGGTGGAGACACCGTTTCTGACAAAGTCCACGCCTGAAGGGGCCCGGGACTACATGGTTCCTTCCCGCGTGCACAAGGGGCGGTTCTATGCACTGCCTCAGTCGCCCCAGCTATTCAAGCAGCTTCTCATGGTGGGAGGAATGGACCGGTATTTCCAGCTGGTCAGGTGTATGCGTGACGAGGACTTGAGGGCGGACCGCCAGCCCGAGTTCACACAGCTCGACCTCGAGATGTCGTTTGTCGGGCAAGAGGAAGTTTTTGAAGTCATGGAAAGGGTCATGGAAAAGGCGCTGGGCGCGGCGGACAGGAAACCAGCGGCTTTTCCCTTTCCCAGGATGTCGCATGAAGAGGCCGTGCGCAGGTTCGGGACCGACAAGCCGGACACGCGTTTCGGCATGGAGCTATTCGATCTGGCCGATGTGGCTGCCGGATGCGGTTTCAAGGTCTTCAAGAGCGTCGCAGAATCCGGGGGCGCGGTATACGGCGTGACCGCGCCTGGAAGCGCTCACTATTCGAGAAAAGAGATCGATGCCCTGGCAAGCTTTGTTGCCGAGTACGGGGCAAAAGGCCTTGCCTGGTTCAAGGTTGGGGAGGACGGCCTGTCCTCTCCGATAGCAAAGTTCTTTGCGGAAGATGAGCTTGCCCTGATAAGGAAAACCGCGGGGGCGGGTGACGGGGATCTCATCCTGATCGTTGCGGCGCCGCAAAAAACTGCGCGAACAGCGCTAGGGGAGCTCAGGGTGATGATGGGGCGCCGCCTGGACCTTGCGGGTGACGAGCTTGCGTTTTGCTGGGTAACCGGATTTCCTATGTTCGAAAAAGATGATGAAACGGGGGAGCTTATCCCGTCGCACCATCCTTTTACAACGCCGCTGGAAGTGTACGAGGGGCACCTGGAAAAGGATCCGGCCTCGGTCAAGGCTTGCGCCTACGACCTCGTGCTGAACGGCACCGAGCTTGGAAGCGGTTCTGTGAGGATTCACAACAGCACGCTCCAGGCGAGGGTCTTCGATGCGCTGGGCATAGACAAGGAGGATGCCCGGAAGAAGTTCGGGTTTCTCCTCGACGCGTTCGAGTACGGTGCGCCGCCTCATGCGGGGATCGCTCTCGGCATGGACCGTTTTGTAATGCTTTTGGCGGGAATGGAAAACATAAGGGATGTGATCGCCTTTCCGAAAACCGCGACCGGAAGCTGCCCGTTGACCGGAGCCCCCTCTGACCCGGACCCGGCCATGCTGAAAGATTTGGGATTAGAAATGAGATCGTCGTCGTAGCGCGAGTCTTGAATTAAAGATGCCCGACAAGTCCGACAAAGAATGTTTAAAATGATTAAAGCAATACTACCCGACGGATCTTCGATCCCTGTTGAGCGCGGCTCTACCGTGGAGGATGTGGCCGCAGCCATCGGCCCTCGGCTGAAAAAGGCCGCCGTTGCCGGGAAGGTGGATGGTACGCCTGTTGATTTGAAGTTTTGTCTCGATAAGGACGCAAAAGTTGAGATCCTGACGAGCGCGTCCGAGGAGGCCCTCGAAATTCTGCGCCATTCCACCGCACACCTGATGGCACAGGCGGTGACGCGCATCTTCCCCAAAGCCAAGCTGGCAATCGGGCCTCCCATAGAGAACGGCTTCTACTACGACTTCGACCTCGAGAAAGCGATCTCACACGAAGATCTGAGAGCGATCGAAAAGCAGATGGATGCCATCGTACTCGAGAACCTGCCGATCGAGCGCATCGAGCTTTCGAGGAATGATGCGATCAGAATGGCTCAGGAGTCGGGAGAGATCTACAAGCTCGAGCTGCTGCAGGAAATCGAGGACGAGTCGGTTACCTTCTACAAGCAGGGAGATTTCGAGGATCTTTGCAGGGGACCGCACCTCCCTTCCACGGGCTGCAAGCGGGCGTACAAGCTGCTCAAGACCGCCGGGGCCTACTGGCGGGGCGACTCCAGCCGAAAGATGCTCCAGCGGATCTATGGCACTGCGTTCTTTTCCCGAAAGGAGCTCGACGAGCATCTCGAAAAGCTTGAGGAGGCGGAAAAGCGGGACCACCGAAAGATCGGGAAGGAGCTCGACCTTTTCAGCTTCCACGATGAAGCTCCGGCCAGCGCCTTCTTCCATCCGAAAGGCGCTTTTATCTACTGGAAAGTTGTCGAACTCATCCGCGGGCTTTACGAGCGTTACGGCTACCAGGAGGTCATCACTCCGCAGATAATGAGTGTGGACCTGTGGCACCGCTCCGGCCATTACGACAACTACAAAGAGAACATGTTCTTCACAAACATGGACGAGCGCGAGTACGCGGTGAAGCCCATGAACTGCCCCGGGGATGTTTTGATTTATGCGTCGCGGATCAGGTCCTACAGGGACCTGCCCATTCGTTACGCAGATTTCGGCCGCCTCCACAGGTACGAGCTTTCCGGGGTGACAACCGGACTGACCAGGGTGAGGACCTTCGTACAAGACGACGGGCATGTCTTCTGCACCAAGGATCAGATCGATGAGGAGGTGAACTCCCTCATCGACATGTACCTGAGCACCTACGCTCTTTTCGGGTTCGAGGACTGTATGATCTACCTCTCCACCCGCCCCGAGAAATCCATAGGAAGCGACGAGATATGGAACCTGTCCGAAAGCGCGCTGGAGAGCGTGCTGGATAAATCAGGGAAAAAATATCGGATCGATGAAGGCGCGGGCGTGTTCTACGGCCCCAAGATCGATTTCAAGGTCCACGATGCAATGGGGCGCGAGTGGCAGCTTGGCACGATCCAGCTGGACTTTTCCATGCCGGAGCGGTTTGACCTCCATTACACGGACAGATCCGGGGAACTTTTGAGGCCCGTGATGATCCACAGGGCCATGGTCGGATCGTTAGAGAGGTTCCTCGGAGTGTACATCGAGCACACGGGCGGAGCTTTTCCGGTGTGGATAGCGCCTGTTCAGGTGAGGGTGATAAGCGTAAACGATTCTCATGTAGAGTATTGCGAAGAGGTTGCGGCGAAATTGCGATCCGGCGGGTTTCGCGTGGAGCCCGATAACAGGAACGAAAAGATAGGTTATAAAATTCGGGAAGCTACCCTTGAAAAGATTCCCTTTATGATTATCATAGGTGACCGCGAAATTGAGAAATCAAACGTTTCCGTGAGAGAGCGGAGAGAAGGGGAGCTGGGGAACATGGGAATCGATGAATTTTCAGCTATTCTGGACCGAAAGGTCGATGAGAGGTCATGAGCCGGAGTTTTTACTTCAGGAATAGTACCGATTAAGGAGTACATTTATACCAGCGCAAGATAATTTCAGAATCGATGATCAGATCCGTATTCAACAGGTGAGAGTCATCGATGAGAACGGAAAACAGGTAGGTATACTGACTGTAGACGATGCGAAAGCCATGGCCAGAGAACGCAACCTGAACCTAGTGGAGGTTTCTCCCGAAGCAAATCCACCGGTGTGCAAGGTTATGGATTACGGCAAGTTCAGGTATAATCAGAGAAAGAAGGAACACAAGGCGAAACAGAAGCAGCATCAGATCGTTGTCAAGGAGATCCGTCTCAGGCCCAAAATCGAGAGGCATGACCTCGAAACCAAAGTCCGGCATGCCAGGGAGTTCCTGGAGCGGGGTGACAAGGTTCAGGTAAACATGCTGTTCCGCGGCCGGGAAATGCGGCATGTGGAGCTGGGCAAGAAAGTAATGGAGTCCGTTATCGAGCTCCTTTCCGACCTGATAAAAGTGGAAAAACCACCAACTCTGCAGGGCAGACGGATGGTGATGATACTTAGCAGCAAGTAGAACAAGCAGAAGCAGGTGTTCATATCCGCAGATATACGTGATTTTGAGGCCTATCATCCTCTCTGCCGTGTAGCATGCCTCCCGCTGAAACGATCAAAGCGGAGGGATCCTGTCGGATTTTCGAACAGGGTCATATTTATTGATTTGGAAGTTTAAAGAAATGCCGAAACTGAAGACAAAAAAGGCCCTCAAAAAGAGGCTGAAACTGACCAAGACAGGCAAGATAAAAAGATACCGTCCAGGCCGACGGCACTTGATGTCGTGCAAGAGCGGAAACCGTGTGCGTAAGCTGAGGAGGCCCGCACTCGTGAGCAGCTGCGAAACGAGAAAGTACACTCAACTGCTGTCTCCCGGCCGCTGATTATTGGGCCGTTGATTATTCCTGGATATTTCAAACGCAGGCGGCCGGACAAGAATGCCGGTTTGCCCGCAGACTCTGGAGGTTAAAGAAGATGGTTCGGGTGAAAAGCAAGGTTAGCACCCATAAAAGAAGGAAAAAGGTTCTAAAAGCAGCCAAGGGGTTCAGGGGATCGAGGAGCAAGAGTTTCCGCAAAGCCAAGGAAACGCTTCTCAGGGCAGGGGCTTTCGCTTACCGGGACAGGCGCTGCAGGAGGCGGGATTTCAGGAAGCTTTGGATCCAACGGATAAACGCTGCGGCCCGCGAGCATGGACTGTCATACAGCCGTTTCATCGATGGACTCAACAAGGCCGATGTCAAGCTCGATCGGAAGATGCTCTCCGACCTGGCAATCACTGATCCCGATTCCTTTCGCGCGCTTGTCGAAAAAGCGAAGAGTGCCCTGGAGCTTTGAGCTCAGGGTTGAATTAGGCGACATGTCGTGATTCAAGGCCTGCCCCCCGTTCTTCTGTTGGAATCAAACCATGCCTGACCAACAGGTATCTGTGTGTGTGATCAACTACAACGGCGCAGAATACCTGTCCTGGTGTCTCGAAGCGATCAAGGGCATGGACCATGAACCCGCTGAGATCATGGTTGTGGACAACGCATCCACTGACGAGAGCGTTTCGATAGTTCGAGACAGGTTTCCCGAGGTGAAGCTGATCGAGCTGTCGGACAACAAGGGGCCATGTCCCGCACGCAACGTCGGGCTCAGCGCAGCAGCCCATCCCCTTGTATTTCAGCTCGACTGTGATATAGCTCCTCTTCCCGAATGTCTTTCCATTCTTCTCGACGCCATGAACAGCGGAGGGGATCGAGTTGCAGCCTGCCAGCCACGGGCTGTTTTCGACCACGACCCCGGCAGGATCCACTACGATGGCGCCTGGTTTCACTACGTGGGCACAATGAGTCTGATCAACTACTACTCTGCCACGCCTTCGATCCCTTCGATGCCGTCCAACGTTGACGCGGTCATTTCGATGGCGCTTCTGCTCAAAAAGGACGAGGTTCTCGATGCGGGAGGGTACGATCCGCGTTTCTTCATCCTTTTCGAGGATCACGACCTTTCGTACCGAATGAGGACGAAGGGGTTCGAACTTCTTTCAGTGCCCGGCGCGCTGGTGCGCCACAAGGAAGGAACAGCGGGCGTTTCTTTCCGCGAACCGGCCCCGTATCCCCCGAGGCGCGCCTTTCTGCAGAGCCGCAACCGGTGGATCGTGCTGATGAAGAATCACAGCCTCAGGACTCTGGTTTTCACGGCGCCCGCGCTGCTTCTTTTTGACGCGATCTGGCTCATATTTTCTTTACGTGAAGGATTTCTTTTGGACTTCCTTAAAGGTAAGCTGTCTTTTTTTCGCGTTTTTCCATCCCTTCTTGCGGAGCGGAGGAAAAACAAGGCAGGCCGGGTGTTGCGGGACAGGGATCTTCTGCGCGCGGATGATCTCACTTTTTCCCCACTGATTAAAAAGTCACGCACGGAGGCCTTCCTGGAGCGGTGCTTGAACCTGTTTTTTCGTTCCTGGTGGCGGCTGGTCAGGCCGCTGATAGGCTGAGAATAATGCTTTCCAACAGCCAGAATAGTTCCACAGACGACGCGCCGCTCGTGGTCGCGGTTGTGTTGAATTGGAACGGGGGAGCGATGAACCGGACCTGCCTTGATGCGCTGCTGAGCTGCGGATACCCCAGGCTCGATGTCGTGTTCGTGGACAACGGGTCCAACGACGGTTCCGGTGAGGAGGTGAAGCTGCGCTACCCCCGGATCGAACACATTTTCACGGGGCATAACCTGGGTTTCACAGGGGGCAACAACCTCGGGATAAAGCGTGCCCTCGAGAAAAATCCCGGGATGATCCTGATTCTCAACAACGATGTGGAGGTGCGCCCCGGATTCCTGGAGCCAATGGTCGGGATATTGAAGGAGCAGCCGGGGATAGCGGGCCCAATGACGCTGGATACGGGAGGGAATCTGTGGTGCGCCGGCGGCGTGCTGGCCTTTCACCAGAACCTGACGCGGTTGCGCGGGTTCGGGCAAGCTGACGGCAGCCGCTACAACCGCACGGAATCTGTCGATTACATGCCGGGCTCCTGCCTTCTCGTCTCTTCGGAAGTCTTCGAAGCAGTCGGCCCTTTGAACGAAGAGTACTTCTGTTATCTCGAGGATGTCGAGTTTTGCGTGCGAGCCGGCCGCGCGGGTTTCAGCACGAATTTTTGCCCGTCTTCCACGGTGCTTCATCATTTTTCCCATTCCACCGGAGGCGGGTATTCCCCAGCAAGGAAGTACATGAACGCGGTCAACTCGGTCCGGTTCCTCAGGAGTTACGGAACGGCCAGGTCATGGGCCGCGTTTCTTCTTTTCGATGTTCTGGCTTGGCCGTTCGTTTTTATCCACGGGGCTTTCCGGGGCCGGGCGAGAGGGGTGCTGGCCAAGGGCCGGGGCATTATGAAAGGGCTTTTAGGCGGCACGGTGTCGTCGAGCGATGTGGAAGCATTCCTTGCCGGGAAGGAGAAGGCAAGGTGAGGATCCTGTTTGTCTCACACCATTTTCCGCCCGCGCATACCGCGGGTACAGAGACATATACCTTCAACCTCGCGGGACAGCTTCGGAAGAGACACGATGTCGCCGTGTTCCATACGGAAAAACGCCTTGGTTTGCGCGAGTACACACTGCTCGAGGAAGAGGTCGCGGGCATCCGAACACGGGTGTTGATAAACAACCTCTGCCAGAAGGGGTTCAGGGAAACATATCTGAATCCTCGTGCCGAAGATGCGTTCGCGCGTGTGCTCGACGAGTTCAAGCCGGATGTTGTGCACGTTCACCATCTGATGTTCACATCGTTGAAACTGCCTGTGATCGCAGCGAAACGAAATCTTCCGGTCGTGATGACCCTTCATGATTTTTATCTGATCTGTCCGAGGCACGGCAGGCTGATGCTTCACGGCGAGGAAATATGCCCGGGGCCGGATGACGAAAGGTGCCCGGACTGTCTTTCCAATTTCAAATACTGCCAGACTCCCTGGGAAAGGCGCATGATTTACACGCTGGCGGGCATCAGGTCGACCGTGGGCCTGGACCTGACAGGCATGGTTTACAAGGCAAGGGAAATGCTCTTCAAAGGAGGAGCGAAGGACCGCGCCGCGGCTCAGATCAGGGGCGGTTCGCCGCAGAAGACAGCCGATTGTCTCCCCGAGCGTATTGAAACCGTGCGCAACCTGTTCTCCTGTGTTGATCGGTTCATGGTGCCGTCTGAGACCGTGGCAGGAGCAATGAAATCCGCCGGCCTTGCGGCTGATAAGATCAAGCTCTGGAGGTACGGGATCGATACGGCGCCTTTGAAGCGCGTCGAACGCCCGTCCCGAAAAACCCCCGTGTTTGGTTTTCTGGGCACGCTGGTGCCGCACAAGGGTGTGATGGTGCTGGTGGAGGCTGCGGCGTCTCTGAAACCGGGAACAGCCGCAACGGTTGTAAGGGGTACATCGGTTCACGACCCGGAATACGCGAGGGAGCTCGAGAAGGCGGCCTGTCAGGACACGGAGTTCAAGCCCGCTTATTCAAGGGACGAGGCAGGAGACGCCTTTGCCGAGATCGACGTGCTGGTGCTGCCGTCCCTCTGGCTGGAGAACTCCCCGGTCGTGATCCAGGAAGCGTTCGCAACCGGCTGCCCGGTATTGACCTCGGATCTGGGAGGGATGCGCGAGCTGGTGCAGGACGGAGTGAACGGCCGCCTTTTTCCGCCCGGCGATGCAAAGGCCCTGGCAAAGATCATGGAAGAGGTGTGCTCAAACCCGGGAATGATCGATAAATGGCGGGAAGGGATCACGCCTCCAAGGCCGATCGAGGACGATGCAGAATCCATTGAGGCGCTTTACGGGGAGCTGTTGAGACGGTAGTATTTTGGAGTTTACCGTTTATACGGAGGAACCACGGATGAACACAGATTGAAGCATGAGATATGCGGGTTAGGTCAACTTTGGACACGCGAAACTCGAGTGGAAGAGAGTCGTTTTATAAAAAATAATCCATGTTCATCCGTGTCCATCCGTGGTTCTCTTTTTCTTTCTTTCATTATTTCTTTCTATCCTATATCTAAGTCCATCCGTGGTTCTTTGTTCTATAAATGCAATGTTTGGCTTTTCGGGGGAGCATGATGAGAATCGTTGAGGTTGTTCATGGCTTTCCGCCTGAGGTGGTGGGTGGTACGGAACGGTATGTCCAGGCGATCACGGAGGGGTTGAGGGACCGGGGGCATGACATTTTCGTCTATACCGGATCGTTGAAATGGATGGAGCAGTTTACCGTGGAAGCAGTCAAGCAGCACGGCTATGAGCTGACAACCGTGCACAGAAACGACCTCTATTTCGACAGGTGGGACAAGGCCTACAACCCGCTGGTAGCTGAAAACTTCAAAGACTATCTTTTAAACCGCAAACCCGACCTGGTTCACGTGCATCACTGGGTCCGCCTGACATCGAACGTTTGCATGATCGCCGCCAACGCAGGGATCCCTGTGGTGGCCACGCTTCACGACCTTTATTCGACCTGTCCCCGCTTTTTCAGGATGAAAGAAGACAACTCTTTTTGCGTGCTCCCGCTGTCTTCGGAAAGCTGTCTTCGTTGCGCTGAGCGCTGGCTTTTTCAGGGCGATGCTGAGATCCGGGGCTCCCTGGCATCGTTCCAGGCCGATATCTTATCGGAGTTCGGGTCCGCCACAACCGTTCTCGCCCCAACATCGACCCACGCGGACACTGTGAAGCAATGCCTCGGCCTCGGGACCGGCGACATCGACATACAGGTGCTTCCTCACGGGAGCCTGGGCACTCTCGGGCACGCGCCGAGGCCGGTTTCAGGGGGGAAGCTCCGCATGGTTTATTTCAGCCACCTCTACCCGTTTAAAGGAGCCAAGCTGCTGGTACAAGCCTTTCGTAAAATGAAAGGCAGGGAACAGTGCGAGCTTCATCTGTTCGGCGGCGGAGTGCTCGATGAGTTCACGAAGGAGCTCGAAAAGGCGGCTGAAGGTCTTGATGTCACCTTCCATGGGGCCTATGCTCCAAAAGACCTGGAAGCCTTTCCAATGGACCTGGTCGTGCTTCCAACGCTTCTTTACGAGTCGTATTCGTTTATTCTTGACGAGGCCGCGGGGCTCGGCGTGCCGATAGTGGCCTCGGATGCCGGGGCTATTCCTGAAAGGGCGTGCGGATCTGTTCTTCTTTTCAGGAGGGGCGATGAGGATGACCTCGCTGACAAGCTAGATACACTGGTTTCAGACCGGTCCCTGCTGGAGAAGATGCGCGCAGCACCGCCTGTTCCTGTCATGCCAATGGACGAGCATCTGGGCCGGCTGGAAGCCGTTTACAGCGAAGCAGTGGAGAACGGCCCGAAGACAGTGAAGGACGACCGCCGGATGGATCATGTGAAGGAGCAGTGGGAACGCCGGGAGTACGGGTTCAAGGAGCTGATCCGCTCCGAGCAGTGGGAGTCCCTGGTCGCCTCTTTGAGAAAGCGTGTCGTGGAGCTTGAGGTCGAGCTCGCGAGCCGCCCGCCTCCTGAGAAATGACGCCGGGGTCCGCCTGTTTGGATTCTTTCCGTCCACTCGCGCGTGATCCCTTGAGGATCGTTTGAAAATGGCCGATGATAAAGCATAGTTGCAACGCTTCGAAACCGCATTCTGGACGCTTATACCCATGAAGATCATGTTCGTATCCTCTGGATTTCTGCCCCTGAACGTCGGAGGGGTGGAGCTTCACGTGTACAACCTGGCAAAAGAGCTGAAACGCCAGGGTCACGATGTGCTGGTTTTTTGCCGCGAATACGCTCCTGGAAAGGAAGAGTTCGCTCTGGAGCGGACAATGTACGAACAGATCCAGGTGGCAAGGATGAACTACAAGTTCACCGACTGCGACTCTTTCGAGAAGATCTATTCCAACCCGAACATTGCACGGATCTTCAGGAGTGTAATGAAGGAGTACGCCCCGGACTTGCTTCACATCCATCACCTGTCCTGCCTGACCGTCGACATCGCAAAAATCGCAAAGGAGGCCGGTGTTCCGGTTGTCATGACTCTTCATGATTTCTGGATGGGATGCCCGAGAGGGCAGAGAATAACCTCATCACTTGCGACCTGTCCGGAAATAATGCTCAACAAGTGCCTTCCCTGTCTCAGGGAGCTGTGGCCCAGCTTTTTCGAGGGGGGGCAACACAGCGGGAACAAGGCCGAAGCGGATGCCCGCGATCTTGGGATGCTCGAAAACTACCACGCCGACATCCGCGGCGTGCTGGATGGGGTGGATCGGCTGGTCACGCCGTCGAGGTTCATGAAAGATGTCTACATCAGGTTTGGAATATCAGGCGCCCGCATTGCCGTGGTTGAGAACGGATTGGATCATGACCTTTTCAAGAACACGGTTCATGCCAGGTCGTCGTTGACCCGTTTCGGTTATATCGGTTCCATACTGCCGTCGAAGGGGGTTCACATCCTTATCGAAGCGTTCAAGCTTATCGGCGCCTCCGACCTGCGTCTGAACATCTGGGGCGAGGTCCTTCCGTTTCACAAGGATACCAACTACGGCCACAGGCTGGCTGTGCTGACCAAGGGATGGGAATCCTCCATCCAGTTTCACGGGCGCTATGAAAACAAGGAACTGCCCGGGATGCTTTCCAACATCGACGTGCTGGTCGTGCCTTCTATCTGGTACGAGGCGTTCTGCTTGACAATGCGGGAAGGATTCCTCGCGGGTGTGCCGGTTATCGCCTCGAACTTCGGTGCGATGGCGGAGGCTGTCGAGGACAACGAAACAGGCCTGCTTTTCAACGTGGGAGATTGCGTGGATCTGTCGCGCAAGATGGCCCGGCTGATGGATGATGCGAGCCTGAGAAGAAAGCTGATCGAGTCTCCCAAGAACGTTTTTACGGTGAAAGAAAACCTTGCCGGGCTCAAGAAGGTGTACAGCGATGTCTCGGGAAAGGTCTTGGATTGACCGGCCTTTGTAGCGGCGCCGTTTGCCGTGCCGCCCGTTTCTCTTCCGCCCGGTCAGCCGCATGGAAAGAACCCCGCGCGATGAGCGGCATGTTTACGGGTTTCGATTAAGCACGGAATATGATGAAGATTGCCTATATCGTTCACCAGTTTCTACCCTTTCACAACTCGGGTACCGAGCAGTATGTCTACCATCTTGCAAAGGGCTTGCAAAGCCGGGGCGAGGATGTGCAGATTTTCTGCTTCGAGGCAAACTTCGAGAAAAACCTGCCGTTCACCGGAATCTCGAAGGATAGTTTCGATGGTATTCCTGTAACTCGCCTTTCCGGATGGGCCGCGCTTTCACCGAACTATCCCCTGGCACAGTACTACAACCCTTTTTTCGGGAAGATATTCGGCGAGTTTCTAATGGAGGAAGGGATCGAGCTGGTTCATTTCTTCCATACCGGCTTTCTAGGCCTGTCGCTGATCGAAGAGGCTTTCCTCGCGAAGATACCAACGGTGGTGAACCTGATGGACTTCTGGTTTCTCTGCCCCAACGTGCAGCTTCTCAAGACAAGCGGCGCTCTTTGCACCGGGCCCGCGGATTTCAGGGAGTGTTTGCGCTGCCTCGCTCCCAAAGACGCCAACTACAGGTTCCTCGATTCCTATGATGATGATCTGGCAGCCGATTTCCTGCCCGACCTCGTGTTCGAGAACGTGGAGATAGACCATCTTGCCACATCCGCTTCCCTCCACAAGGCGGCTGCCCTTGCAGCGAGGCCGGATTCGATCCGCCGGATCCTTGGCCTTGTTGGCGCTGTCATCTCTCCGTCGGAGTTCCTGAAGTCAGTGTTCGTGGACAACGGGTACGATCCGGACACATTCAGGCTCGCAGCCTACGGGATCAAGAAAGATGACCTTGAGAAGTGCCGCTCAACTCCACGGGATGGAGATGAAGGGCTCAGGGTCGGTTACGTGGGAACCATCTCGGCCCATAAAGGGCTGGATGTGCTGATCAGGGCTTTTCATCGCATAGAGGGCGAGGATGCAAGCCTGGAAGTGCACGGCTCCATGGAGGATTTTCCGGAATTTTCAGGGCTGCTCAGGGAGCTTTCCGCTGATGATCCCAGGATTCACTTTAACGGTCGCTTTGAATCCTGTGCGCTGCCCGATGTGCTCAGCAGGATAGACGTGCTGGTGGTGCCGTCCATATGGTACGAAAACACACCGTTCGTTATTCTCGAGGCTCTGGCTTCCGGCACTCCTGTCATAGCTTCGAACCTGGGCGGGCTCTCCGAGCTGATAGAGGACGGGAAAAACGGTTTCCTGTTCCGGGCAGGCGATTCGGACGACCTGAGAGATAAGATAGCGGCGTTCATCGATGACAAGAGCCTGCTGGAACGGCTCATGCCCGATTTTTCCAGTGTGCGCTCGCTGGATGATAACATGGACGAGTTTTTGAGCCTCTACAAGGAGCTTGCCGAAAGGGGCAACCGCGGAGGCGGCGACAGCATGTCAGAGAACAGCCAAGGGAGGATGCGTGAAATGGACACGGACACCCGGAACCATGAGGAGAGGGAAAAACTCCTGCATAGGCATATCCACCACCTTACAAGCCAGGTGTTCCACATGGTGGACCTGAACGCCGGGCACCTGCGCCAGATAGCCGAGCTGGAGCGGGTGGTGGAAGACAAGGCGTTTCTGGCCATGAGCATGCCTTCCAAGGAGAGCCTTGATTCATCCAGGGATTTGAGCCCTTCCGTGCGGCGCAAGCTGATCCACCTGGAGCAGATCAAGGCTATACTCCACAGGAGAAACAGCCTGATCGAGGAGTTCGAGAATCAGATTGACATGCAGCGCAGGAACATGGCGCGCCAGGAACGAATAATGAAAGACCAGAACGAGGCGGTGATTACAAAGGACAGGGCCATCAAGGACCTGAAGCTCCATCTGGAGCAAAGGAGTACACGGGTGGACCTGTTATCAAAGGAGGTCGAGAAGCTGACCGCGGTCGTTACCAAGCTGTGGAACAACCCGATCTACAAGGTGATGGCAGGAATCAAACGTTTTTTCAAGGGAGGGAAGGACGCGTGAAAGCGCCTGCTCGCCGCTCCGTTGCCGAGCTCAAGGTGTCGGTAATCATTCCCACGCTCAACGGCGGCAAAGCGTTTCTGGAATGCCTCGATGGGATCCGGCGCCAGGAGGGTGTGGGCAGCGTCGAGCTGGTCGTGCTTGATTCCGGGTCCGAGGACGGCACGCGCGACGCAGCGGCCGAAGTGGGCGCAAGGGTTGTTTCGATTGATATGGAACAGTTCAACCACGGCGCTGTCCGTGACATCGGGGCCAGGTCGGCTTCCGGCGATGTTTTGGTGTTCACTGTGCAGGACGCAAGGCCCGCGGATGCGGCTTGGCTCCGCTTTCTGGTGGAGCCTCTTGCGGGCGGAGCTGCGGCGGCTTCGTCGAGGATCCTGCCGCGTCCCGAAGCCGGTCCCCTCGCCCGGAGAACAGCCCTGGATTCACCCATGGCCTCTGATAAGCCTTGGACCGCTAATCCGGAAGATGCGAAGCTCGAGCCGGAAGCGTTGCGTCGTTTTGTGCGGTTTGACGACATCTCTTCCGGTATAAGAGCCGACGTGTACCGGAAGATACCGTTCAAGGCCAAAGCCATGTCAGAGGACATGCAGTGGGCGATCGACGCGCTCGACCAGGGATTAAGCCTGGTGTTCGAGCCCCGTTCAGTCGTTTATCATTGCCACGAGTACACCCCGCTCGGGGCGTACAGGCGTTACATGCTGGATGCCCGCGCCGCCTGGGAGATCCTTGGGTTGCGCACCAGGCGCGGCCTTGCTCATTCGCTGAGAGGTTATTTTTACGAGCTGTTCAGGGATTTTTCATTTCTCATGAAAAGAAACCCCTGGGATCTTGTGCGGTACGGGCCGTACGCCGTGGCGCTCAGGATGTTCCAGGTTGTCGGTCAGATGCGGGGGAGCCCGTGAAGATATCCGTGGTCATCCCGGTCAAGAACGGTGCGGCAACGCTGAACGATTGCCTGGACGGTATCTATTCGCAGGAGATCGGCGGGTCCATGGAGATGGATGTGCTGGCTGTTGACTCCGGATCCGATGACGGTTCACTGAGGATTTTGAACTCATATCCGTTGAGGCTGATATCCATCCATCCCGGGGATTTCGACCATGGAGACACGCGCAACCTCGGGGCGGCTGAAACCAATGGCGACCTCATCGTCTTTACCGTTCAAGACGCTGTTCCCCTGGACAAGAGCTGGTTGAAAAGACTGGCTTCGAACCTCCTGAGTGATGAGGCTGCAGCCGGCGCGTTCAGCCGTATCGTTCCCAGGCCTGACTGCGGCCCCCTGGTGGAGAAGGGGGTGATGGGCGATGTCAACTTTTCCAGGGAGCGCAAGGAGACGGTTTATGACGGTTTCAATGCGCCGGAGGGCTGGGACCCGCACACGCACAGAATCCGCGCCAATTTCAACGATGTCGCATCGTGTATCAGGAGGAGCGTCTGGGAGCGCATTCCGTATCAGCGCACCTCTTTCGGTGAGGATATCATTTGGGCGGACAGCGTGCTCAGGGCGGGGTACAAGATAATATTCGATCCGGAGTCGGTGGTTGTTCATTCTCATGAGTACAGGCCTTCCTCGGTATACCCGAGGACCCACATAGATGCCTGGTTCAACCGGGCCTACATCCGGCGAAGCTGCATCGAAAAGCCGGGACATGTTCTGATCATGACCATGCGGCACTTCCACGAGGACCGTGCTTTTTTGAAGGAGAAGGGGCTTTGTGTGCGGAGCAGGATCAAGGAATCGGCCACATCGCTGTCATATCATTTCATGGAGTTCCTTGGGTTCTATCAGGGTGGAAGGGCGGATGAAAGGGTGATGCTTCCTTCCGAACCGTTCCGTTCCGGTGCTTTGAAGATCCTGCTGCTGTTAAGCGGGCAGTCAGCATCCGATCCCGCGGCTTCCGATGCGGCATCCGCGCTGGCCTCTGCTCTGAAGCAGATGGGGCATGACGTGGTTTTCGCCTGTTGTCCCCGGGAAGGCGAGGGCTCGGGCGCGGACGCGGATGCGGAAGATGAAGAGGGAGGTTCCGGCGTACCTTTTGGAGACGGGTTTCCTGTCCACAAGCTGTCCTTCGGTTCTTCAACGGATGACAAGGGGGGCTCTCGCTTCGACTGCTTTTCGCCGGACATCGAAAAAAGCATCGAGGAGCTTCTCGAAAAGGAAGCCCCGGATGTGGTACATTGCCTCGACTTCCGCGAGTTTACTTCAATTGCGACGCAGGTCTTCGAGAAACACGGCATACCGCGCATCGTTACGGTGAACGATTTCTGGTTCTGCTGTCCGCGCGGCGATCTTGTTTTGCCTGACGGGTCTTTTTGTTGCACCCGTCGCCCACCGGGTATAGGCTGTTCCCTGTGTTTTATGAAAGGCATGGAGTTCATTTTTTTTGCATCTCTGGTCGACAAGATGATAAAGGCCGGGCTTCGTTTTGTTTTCAGCTCCCGGATGCGCTCAATTGAAGAGACCGACGCGGCGGGAGGACATGGTTTCCCCTCCCTGTTACCAAGGCTGTTCAAGCGGCCGCTGGTTATGAGGAGGCTCCTGAACGGCGTCGATTTCGTCATGGCTTCTTCACTGATGATCAAGAGCAGGCTCGAGCTGACCGGGATCGATCCAGGCAAGGTGGTCCACAACGGGTACGGCTCAAACGGAAAAGTCATGGAGAGGCTTGGCAAATCCACGGAGGGGCCGGGTCCGCTTCAGATCGGTACGGATTTCATGAGCTGCGAAGCGGAAGCCGGGCCGCGCTGTGCAAGAGAGATGGTGATCAAGTACAAGCAGGCGATTTCCAAGCGGATGGCGGCAAAGCGGGATGAGGGCCGCCGCGATGCAGAGCCTGGATTTGCCGGTCATATGCGTGAGGTTTGATGTCGTAATGTCGCAAGCAGTGGACAAACCGGAAGTTTCCATAATAGTTCTCAACCTCAACGGCAGGAAGCATCTCGACGGGTGTTTCAGCTCGTTGGAGTCCATGAACTACGACCGGGACAGGATCGAGTTCATCCTTGTTGACAACGGATCGAACGATGGTTCCGTGGAATACATGCGTTACAGGTTTCCCGGGGTGAAGGTCATCGCAAACAGCAGGAACCTAGGTTTCTGCGTGGCATGCAACCTCGGAGCTAGAGCGGCAAGAGGCGAGTATGTGGTCTTCTTGAACAACGACATGCGCGTGGACGAGAATTGGCTCGAGCCGTTGATCGAAGCGGTCCGGTCGGGGGAAACGGACTGCGCCACCTCCCTGATACTGTCCTGGGACGGCAGCTGTGTGAACTTCGGGGGAGCAGGGGCGAATTTTCACGGCATCGGGTTCCAGCAGGGAATCAACGACCCGGATGTTGAGAAGTACAAGGAACGTAAACAGATCCTTTTTGCCTGCGGGGGCTCCATGGCGATCCGCAAGGATCTGTTCTGCCGGGTTAATGGGTTCGACGACAGCTTTTTCGCCTACTTCGAGGACGTGGATTTCGGGTGGCGCCTGTGGGTCATGGGGTACAGGGTGCTCTTTGTTCCTGAATCGACGGCTTACCACCATCATTCAGCCACATCAAAGCTCATGGATGTGCACAAGCTGAGGGTCCTGCACATAAGGAACCCCCTCTACGCCATCTTCAAGAACTACAGCTACGAGAACCTCATGAAGGTGTTTCCCGCCGCATTAATGCTCACGCTGAAGCGGACGGTTTATCTCACGGGGATCAGCGACAAAAGTTATCTCTTCAACGGGAAGGACGTTGTTTTTAGGGGTCCGGTGGGCGAGCTGATAACAAAGCTTCGCTCCAAGATATTCAAGGAAAAGGTCGAAAAGACGGGAATGGCCGACATCATTGCGCTGAACCAATTCATAGACAACTTCGCGGGTGTAATGAAAAGGAGAGAGGCGATACAGTCCATGAGGAAAAGGCCGGATGAAGAGATCCTGCCGCTCTTCAAGGACCCTTTCTGGGCGGTGGAACAGCCTGCCGAGTACGATGAGTCGCTCCGCCTTTTCGCGGATTTTTTCGGCTTTTCAAAGATATTCGATCAGTAACCGGATTTGAGATTTGAGATTTGAGGTTTGAAAACCGGCAACCAACCCCAATATAATCCACGAAGACGGCTCATGACGCATGGTTTTGGCGAAGATGCCGGCGCTCGGGTCCTGCACGGTTGTTTCGATTTATGGCAGGAGAATGAATGAAGCTTTCAGTTGTGATTCCTGTGTACAATGAGAAGAACACCGTTCTCTATGTCATCGACAAGGTTGCGGAAACACATTTCGAAAAGGAGATTATCGTTGTCGACGACTGCTCCAACGACGGGACGAGAGATGTGCTCGAATCTCTGGACCGCCCTGATACGCGCGTTTTTTATCATGAAGTGAACCAGGGAAAGGGAGCTGCGCTGCGCACCGGTTTTTCAAAGGTCGAAGGGGACATAGTCATCATCCAGGATGCTGATCTCGAATATACCCCCGATGACTACGATATCCTTATCAAGCCGATTGTTGATGGTAATGCCGATGTTGTGTACGGTTCCAGGTTTCAGGCCGGCGTTCACCGCTGTCACCTGTTCTGGCACTATGTTATCAACAAGCTGCTTACCCTTCTTTCGAACATGCTGACGAACATCAACTTAACCGACATGGAAACCTGTTACAAGGTTTTCAAGAGAGAGGTTGTCGAGAAGCTGGATATCAAATCGAACCGATTCGGTGTGGAGCCCGAGATCACGGCGAAGATCGCGCAGATGAAATGCCGGATCTACGAGGTCCCCATCTCGTATTTTGGCCGCGATTACGCTGAAGGCAAGAAGATCGGTTGGAAAGACGGAATCCAGGCCATCTGGTGCATCCTGAGGTTCAACATTTTTTCGCGGCACCGGTCGTCTTAGATTCAGAGTTGTCGGACTCTTGTCGGGCTAACCCGCTTACTTCATACTCTTCGTCGTGAGGTGCCGTAAACTGTGATCTGGCAAGGCGCATGTCAGGAGACGACCGCAGGCCTGTTCTTACAGGTTGAGGAT
>CAZIUL010000024.1:0-1160 GCA_964542475.1 uncultured Phycisphaerales bacterium
TGCATCCTGATTTCGATCGACACCAAGTGTCAACTGATTAATGCTCCCGGTAGTATCTGAGCAAATACAGGGATAACAAACCAATCAAGCTCCATATTATTAATAACCGGGGAAAATCCAAATGACGACCAAGAACAGCGCAGCTGAACAATCACAGATCCGTATTGTTAGACTCGGTACCGCGGACAGGAATATCCGTGAGCGTATATGTGATCTTTGTTCTAGCTTGGGCAACATAAAACCGTACTATGTTATTTATGCCGGATCAGGAACCGAACATGAAGAAACCGATACACGTCACCTGATCTCATACAACGATCACCGTGCTGCATTGGTTCTCTGCAAGTCTGCAATAAGCTTGTCCTGTCGTGATAAAGTGATCGATCTCGAAAAAGGAACCATCCATCTAATTTCGGCTGACCGCCCGGCAACCCTTCGCAAAAAAACATTACTGGCCGCATCATTTCTTGTCGCAGCTTGTGCCATAGGATCTGTCCTGTGGCCTGGCGGGGCGTCAGAGCAGCTCTTACCCGCGGGAAGCGAAGGGAGTGAAGCAGCAAACAGCGCCTCCAGCGCACCCGGCACACTTCCGCCGGAATACTATGACCTGAATTTCGAAATCCCTGAGCGCATGCCGTACGCTTCGAAGCAGGATGCAAAAACAGATGACAACGAGTATCTTCAGGAGCATGTCAAAAAACTGCTCGCCACGGGCTCGGAAAATGGCTACAAACATAATGAGGACTACATCCCTTTCTGCATCGCGGTCATCGAGGATTCACGCCTTGGGCCTGAAATACGTTTCATGGCATTTAAACAGCTAATGAACATTGCTAATAACCTCGACAAACCGGAAATAGTGGACCGGTACAAAAGGCTGCCTGATGACGATCCTGTCCTGAGAGCGAAAATCGACAGCTGGTTCAACCAATAGATCAAGCGCGCTGAAACCCTACCTGGCAGTTCATCCACACCGAAAAACCCGCAAAATCCCCAAAAACAGCCGAATTCCGCTAGAAAACGACAAATTACCGGAAATTTTCCCTTGTAACACACTTTTGCCAGTGATAATTTTTTATAAACTTTTCCTCTAGCTATGGCTGGTTTTTCTCTGTTTCTTTTTATGGAGGGTGATTAAATGCCGAAAAAGAAAGATGTGC
>CAZIUL010000024.1:1260-64396 GCA_964542475.1 uncultured Phycisphaerales bacterium
AAAGAAAGATGTGCTGGTTGTTGGCAGCAAGGTCAAGAGGTATATCAAATCCAAAAAAATGATGTGCTCGGGTGATCTACTCGAAGGGCTGAACGAATGCATGTACAGCTGCATCGATGAAGCCATCAAACGGACCAAGAACAACAAGAGAGCTACTGTCCGCAAATACGACGTCTGAACAAACAGACGCCCTTTATGGATAGCAAAAGAACGGGAAGCCCTTTCGGTTTCCCGTTCTTTTTTGCATCTTTTCGGGGGAGGACCAATCCAAGTCATAACCCGCTTATTTCATACTCTTCGTCGCGAAGGGCTCAGCAGACGAGGACGAAATATGCGGGCAAGAACGGCTGCGGTTGAATCAGTTGACATAGGTGACTGCCACAGGATTGGAAACGAAATCCCAGGGTGCACCAACCAGGTAATAGGCAAAGTGGGACACGAGGCCGAGGTAACCGGCCGGCAGGTGACCCGCATTGTACTGGGCCGTGCCCTTCCCCTGCGCATCCAGCAGACTGTTGAAATTCGTGAAAATGGTGCTGTTCAGGTTTGCCATCACAAAGCTGGTGAAAGCATCATAGTTCAGTGGAAGGGTGATCTGGCCGTAAAGCGACGTACCCGGTGTCGTACCGCTCTGGCTGCCGAGCAGCATATACTCGCGGCCGCCGTTCTGAGGCCCGGCATCTATGGTGAAATTCACGGTGCCGCCATAGCTGATACTGATCTCGAACTTGTCCGCTTCCAGGGGGTGAATGTCGATGAATTCATCCACACCCACGTCAACTGAGCCCATGCAGGGCCTGGCATCACCATCAATGTCTCTTGTTGGCGCACCTTCCGTGGTACCCCGGTTGATACAGCAAGAGGTCCTGATGAGATGAAAATCATTATCCGCCGGATCCACGAACGCGGGATCATCGTCGAAGTTGCATTCTCCGGCCATGCCGCCCTCCACGTTGCAGTATTTGGTGACGAACTGTCCCGGGTAATGCTGGGTTATATAGACCTGTGGAGAGGCTGGCGCTGAGTTGTTGCGGATAATGGTGTTGGTCACCTCCTGGGACGCCTTGTCTTTGCTGTAGAAGCCGCCCCCCGTGTTCAAGGCCTGGTTCCCGTAGATGACGCAGTTGCTCATATAAGACGGCCCGGGCGTGTCTATCATAAAGTAGATGCCCCCGCCGTTCACCTCCGCAAGGTTGTTGGAAATGACGCAGTTCTGGATGGTCACGGACACGGTCCGCCGGACAAAGAGCCCTCCGCCATAGATCCCCGCTATGTTCTCTGTGATGAGGTTGTCCGCAATATGGAAGGTGGATTGGCTTGAACACATGATGCCGCCGGCGTAGACCTTGGATTTGTTATGGATAATCTGGTTGCCGATGATCATCATGCTGGCGCCTTCCGCACCGCAGATCGCCCCTCCGTACTTATTGCACGTATTGCGGTAAAACGTGTTATCCAGGATCATGGGGTTGGAGTTGAGGCAAGCGCAGCCCCCGCCTTTCCAATCCGCATTGTTGTTCTGTAAAGTATTGTTCCTGATGATCGGCGAAGAGTATCTATCCATCCCGATTCCACCGCCGTGGTAGGAGTCATTTTTCTCGATCAGGTTATCGTTTATCAATGGGGCGCAGCTGATGCAGCAGATACCGCCCCCCAAATAGTCCGATTCATTCTGGGTAATCACATTGTTCCGGATCGTGGGCGATGAAACGTAGCAATAAATGCCGCCTCCCCTATCGGCGAGACCGTTCGTGATGGTGAACCCTTCCAGGATGGTGTCATATCCTTCCCAAGATTTGAAACTGACCGTGCTTCCGCCTTGATTTCCATTGATAAAGGTGTTCACCGCCCCCTCATCACTGGTCAAGGTGATGGCCTTGCCAAGGAAGTCGAGTTGCTCATTGTATATGCCGGCCCGCACAATGATCACATCCCCGGAAACTACCCCGGGATCGCTGATAGCCCCCTGGATTGTGCCGAAATCATCAGGCACATGATAAGTAGCAGCAATGCCGGACAGGGAAAAGGTAAAAAAGACTATGCACACAGACAGGCTTCTCATGGGCACATCCCCTTGTTCTGTATGGAATTTAGATCCTTCATTCTCTACGCAATGCAATCCTCATAGCTTATGTTGAAATATACACCAAAAAGTGAATACAGTCAATGCTTGACTTTTTTTCATGTGCACAAAAAATGTAACCGCAGGTGTTGTTTTTCTTTCTTCCACATCAGAGGTGTTTCAGATGCAGATTCGTATAGCTGTTGCGTACTTTTTCCTTCTTTTTCTGCTTCCTCTGATCAGCAAGGCTGCACGGGCACAATGCCGATGGAACCAGTTTCGCGGTCCGGACGGAACCGGCATCGCACTGGAAAACAAGGCTCTCCCCAACCATTTGGATGAAAAAAAGAACATGATATGGAAGAGTGAAATCCCCTACGGGCTTTCCTCTCCATGTATCTGGAGAGATCGAATCTTCCTCACGGGCATCACCGGAACGGAGCTGGAAACCATATGCATTCACCGGAAAAACGGCAAGATCCTCTGGCGGGGCAAGGCCTGGTACGAGTTCATAGAGCGAGTGCATCGAACCAACAGCCCAGCATCTCCCACTCCCGCCACCGATGGTGAGCGTGTTTATGTCTACTTCGGTTCGTCCGGCCTCTTGTGTTATGATTTTGACGGCAACGAGGTCTGGAGCCGGATCATGCCTCCGCCGAAGAACCTTTACGGCACTGCGAGTTCGCTCATTCTCGCGGGAAAGCTTCTCATCTTCTGCATGGACGAGCAGCAGCGGTCCTATCTTGAGGCGATCGATCCTGCTACCGGTGAAACGGTGTGGCGCAAGGACCGGTCGGGCATGATACACAACTGGACCACGCCCATGTTCTGGAAAAACAACGGTGTGGATGAGCTCGTGATCAACGGTCAGGGCCGGATGCGGGCCTATTCCCTGGAGGACGGTACTGAGAAATGGCAGCTTCCCGGCCTGACGGATGAGCCATGTGTCACTCCGGTTTCCGGGGACGGCCACATTTACATTACCTCTTACAACATGAAAACCAACACGGAAGTGATCGGCCTTCCTCCATGGGCGGATCTGATCGAGGAGTTGGACAAGGACAATGACAGCGAGCTGACCCTGAAGGAGACCAAGCCGAACAAATCGGTTCTCTCCCGCGCCGACGCTGACGGCGAAGGTGACCATCCCTTATGGGGATTTCACCGTTTCCTGGACGAAGACCGGAACGGGAAGGTGACCGAATCCGAGTGGCGCAAAATCGTTGATTGGGTGGACAGCTTCCCACAGGAGAACGCCATAATGGCGGTAAAGCCTCCCGAGAATGACGATGAGGTCCCCGAGATCGTCTGGAAGCTTGAAAAAGGCGTTCCCGAGGTTCCTTCGCCCTTGTTTTATGATCACCGTGTTTACCTGGTGAAAAACGGCGGCATGGTGACCTGCCTGGACAGCAAGACAGGCGAGGTTATGTTCCAGGAAAAGCTGGGTGCCGGCGGGCCGTACTACGCCTCCCCGGTTGCCGGGGATAAAAAGATCTACGTGGCTTCGGCTCGGGGTACGGTTATCGTATTCGAAGCCGGGGACAAGCTGAAGATCCTGTCCCGCAACGATCTGAAGGAGCGCATCTCAGCCACACCGGCCCTGGTGGACGGCAAGGTCTACGTGAGGACCAACAAGCATCTCTATGCCTTTGGATTGTAGCGGAGTACCGGCTGCGGCGAAGCAGTGGACAACCTCTATTGCAAGGCCAACAGCGAGATGCGCCTGTTGAACCGGTAATCGGACCATGCAGAATGCGCTGATGTATAATCATGCTCAAACGATGCGATCCGGGAGAAAGCCCACAGCAATGAAAAAGAAAACTTCCATCTGCCTGCTTGTGGCCATGACAGCTCTCGCCTCGGGCCCGTCGCCCGCATCCTCCTGTCCCCGGGAAGATCCCTATCCCTACGACAGTATCCTTCGCTGGAGCGGTGACAGGTATAAAACCCTGGGACCGACCGGTCGACGGATCTTTGCCGATCGCCTGGATTGCGAACCGGGATTCTGCGGAACGTTCGGCTGCGGTCAAGACACGCCCGGCTTCGAAGACCCCCTGATCATCACATTCCACAGAGAAGCAGAGGCTCTCTCTCTACGAGAGGAAGAGATCGCCTGGTACCCCTCACACTTGAAAGCGGTCTGGAAGAGTGAGGATTTCCGCCTCACCGAAAAAAAGTTCATCACAGATCGTGACATCATGGTGGACTGCCTTGAACTTCTCAACACCTCCAATGCCCCTCTATCAATGAAGGTCTGCATCAGGGGGCATACAACGCCCCTTCTGGAGCGCTTCCGCTCCAGGCAGAGCCCTGTCTCTCTGTCCGCAACAGCCAACCTGACAACCTCCCCCAAACCGGATACGGAAATCGGATCGGAAACGGTCCTGCCGCGGATCCCCTTGCCGCACGGCACCCTGGAATACGATGCAATCGCCTTTATCCTGCCGGATCCCGGCCCGGACCAAGCACCCACATTGGTCGCACTTCAGGGCGGATCCGAAACGGACCCGGCCTTCTCTTACCCACGGGAAGCAACCCTCCGCCTGCCTGATGTCCGGCCTGACATCGCATGGTATCACGTGCTGGTGACCACGCCTGCTCCGCGTGGAAGACCCGGCGCGACACCCCCGGCATTCTTCAGAATCGTTTTCGACAACGGCTCATCGGAAGAGATCGCCTGGCCTTCGGTTTCCTCGCGGATGCATACCCGCGCAAACTCTCCCGAGGATCGACCTTCGACAGCCTTCCCAGCCGCAGGAGACGGGAGGAGAATCCGCTGGCGCTTCCTTTTCCTTCCGGGCTGGGAGGAACCGGTGATGCTTCTCACCTACTCCCCCCCGCCCGGCCGCTTCGCTCAGCAGCTGAAAGCGCGAAAAGGCGCGGGACAGGAGGTGCCCGTGGTGCTGGCCATCACAGTGGAAACACCGCCAAAGACGGGCAGGCTGCCAGTGCTTCTGGGAAAGCCCGATTTTCACAACCTACAACTCACCCTCGCCCTGGCAGGGGACGGTTTCGTCCCGGCCGAAACACCGCAGGGAATGCGGGGGCTCTCGCGCAGCATCAATCTGGAGGCCGGGGAGCGGGCCGCTTTCAGCGTGGTCCTGGCATCCGGCAAAGAACAGTTCATCACCGCGCTCCAGGCCATGGAGCTCGTAAAATCGATTGACCTGTTCCAGAACCACAGGCAGGAGTATGCGAAATGGTTCGAGGATGCGGCCCCGCGCTTCTCGTGCAGCAACGCCATGATGGAGAAAGCATGGCACTACCGCTGGTTTCTCACGCGCCAAACCATGCTCCGCCCGGACATGCCCGGCTTTTCCCTCCCTGTGTTCTTCTCGAGCCTTCACAGCCGGTCGGATTGCGCGGTGTCCACATTCGCCACGCCGCACATCGTAAACGAAGTCCGCTGGCTAAAAAGCACGGCCTACGCCCAGGGCCAGCTCAGAGCCCTTCTCATGCAGCAGTATCAAAACGGCATGCTGCCCTGTGTCAGCCTTGCATCCCGCGGAGGGTTCTTTACCCACTGGATCCCGGCGGCTGCCATGAACGGATTCGAGGTGAACGGCTCCAGGCAGTACCTGAAGGAGGTCCTTCCCCTGCTCAGGAACAACCTGGACGCAACCTTCAGCCTCCTGGACCCGGACCGTGACTACCTGCCCGCCCCCCCCGACCGCCTGCACACCGGCATGGGATCGCTCCCTTCATACGATTTTTTCGAGCCTGGGGACGGAAAAGAGACGGCTCTACGGCTTGAACGGCCGGGCTTGGCCGCGTTCGCTTTCGCAGGCGCCGAGGCAATGGCCCGTGGTTTCCAGGTTATCGGAGAAAAAGCGGAGGCGGCGCGTCTCCAAGATATTGCGGATAAAATCCGGGAAGCGGTCCTTGACAAGATGTGGTTCGAGGAGGACGCTTTTTTTTATTCCCTACGTGAAAGGGACGACACCCCGGCCAGGTGCCGGGAGATTGGCGGTTTCTACCCCTTCTTCGCCCGCCTCGTTCCCAATGAGCCGCGCTACATGAAATGCCTCGAAAGCCTGATTGACCCGCGCAGGTTCTGGACACCCTTTCCCGTGGCCACGGCTTCCGCCGGGCTCGACGCTTTCTCCCACACGCCGGAAAGCGCCGGGAAACAGCGGCCTTTCCCCGGCAACGGGCCTGCCTGGCCCTATGCCAACAGCATTATCGCCGAGGTGATGGCGAACTCGATCCGCTACTACGATGGATCAGCGATCACCGGGGCGGATCTTTCTCGCTTTCTCACCTCCTGCACCCGGCTCATTTTCGAGGACAACGATCCCGCACACCCCGTTACAAGAAAATGCTACGACGTAAAAACCGGGACAGGATACGGGGAGCCGGACACCTTCCAATCCACCTACAACGACATGCTGATCCGCTTCGTGGGCGGCCTCGTTCCATCCATGGACGAAGGTATCACCCTCTGTCCGCTTATCCACGACCTTGAATACTTCGGCTTCCGCGGTCTTCCCTACCACGGCAAGCTGCTCGACATCACCTGGGACCGGCCCGACAACAACAGGATCTTCGATGACGCTCCAGAAGGTTACACTCTGGCTGTGAACGGGGAGAGGATCTTCAGCGTACCGGGTCTCAGGCGGATCCGGGTCGAGGATGATTTGCTTCCCGGGAGCGGATCCGAAAGTCAGCAGGAGAAATGACCATCTGATAAAAACTAAGGTCTTCCCTGCTGGATTTCGATCGTCACACGGTCGCGGTTGGTCAGGGCGCTTTGCAGGGTTTTCAGATCCTTGAATGAGAGACAAGCGGCATGATGATGCAGCCTCTTCGTTTCCGGCGCCGACGGAGCGGCGCCCTCCATTGCCGCTTCTTCTCTTCCGGCGCCGCTGGAGGGCGGCACTCTGTTGCCGCCTCTTCTCATCCGGCGCTGTTGCCGCCTCTTCTCATCCGGCGCTGTTGCCGCTTCTTCTCTTCCGGCGCTGTTGCCGCTTCTTCTCTTCCGGCGCCGACGGAGCGGCGCCCTTCGTTGCCGCCTCTTCGTTTCCGACGGAAGGCGAATAGAAACGCCAGCAGCATCCAGACCGAAAGCAAAACGCATGCGGCCAGCCCGGCCAGGCATAAATGGTCGAGGATCTGGTAGGCCTTCTCCGACTCGAGCAGGATCAGGGCCTGCAGCGCACCTATGCCTACCGCCGTTATCAATAAAAAGACGGACCCCGCGCTCTTGTCGCTGCGCTTCCTGAAAAGCCGGCGCACCGTGTTGATCGCTAGAAGGTACACGGCGCTCAGGGAAAAAAGCTGGCCGGAAAGGCATTTCAAGGGGTCCGGCAGTTCCATCTCGCTGTATCCGACCACCGGCATCTGGATGATTGCGAAAACGAGGAAGAGACAGATCCAGAGGGTGGTGCGACGGTTTCCCAGGAACAGCACGGGCAGGGCCAGGGCGGCGCCGGCCCAAACCCCGGTACAGCGCAGGCAAAAGACCGCTTCTTCTCGGCCGTGGCAGAGGTTCGACACGAGGTCGAGCGCGTCCTGGATGGCAGCGGGCATGTCCATGATCGACGATCCTCCTTGTTTCCAATGGCGGCCGGCGGATGGGAAAGAGGCGGCAGTCGCCTCTTTCGTTGACTCTACCCTAACTTTGCACAGCTAATCAATGGGCGGCAGTACGGTTCGGATATCAAGATCCTTGGACTCCAGGTCCACCAGCAAAAGCCGGCCCGGGGCATCCTCCTCGTACACGGTGGTGCTGATCGCGATCCAACGCCCGTCCGGGGAGGGGGCGGGCTGCAGCGCAACAACCAGATCTTCGTTCCGCTTTGTATCCCGGTCAAAGGGAAGCTCCCGGGTTCGAAGCACGCCTTTTACCGGATGGATCTGTGAAAGCACTGGCAAGGGATCCGTTGCACCCGTTTTTTCAGGTAGGTATACGATCCAAACGGTTTCCGAGTTCAAAGAAAAGCAGAGCCCGCCCAGTCTTTTGACTTTAACGGGGAGTTTCGGCCTGCCCTTGGAGGAGCCGGTCAAAAAACACAAAAAGCTCACCCCCTCCCCGCCCATGCTGTAGCAGAAGCACACATTCTTCCCATCGGGAGAAACGGCCAACAACGGATGAAACTCGTTCACCCTGCAAACGATCATGGGCTGGTCGAATCTTTCTTCATCAGCCCGGAAAAGACCCATTGTCACATCGGTCATTCCCTTCTCATCGCCTCCGTCCAAGCGGTCCCCTCCCGTCCTCATTGTTTCCCGAAGATAATAGATTCGGCCCCCGCCTTGCGCCAGAACCGCTGGCAACGGATCGCCCACATGGACGACTTCCGTTCCGGCTGGGGTGATCTTACAAAGGGCGAACTCGGCTTTCTCTTCCGGGGTAAACCAGATGTTTCCCGCATCATCCAGCACCGGGGGCATGACGGAAATTTCCTCTTTCCCGCCAAGGTTGAGGGTGCGAATCGTATCGAAAGCCCGTGTTTCCGGATCCAGGGTCATGAGCAACGCCTGCTTCTTTTTACCCACGAAACTTTTTTTCTCTTTGTCCGAGACCGATTCTATCTTCATGGCGGCCAGAATCGAGAGCTTGTTCCCCTTCCAGAAAGTATGGGGGTAATAAATCCCCGAATCCTCGCTGAATGAGAACACTTTCTTCGTCACACCTGTGTCCAGCTCGTGGACAGCCACGGCGCAGCTTTCCTCCTTAACGTTGCAGACGTAGGTGAAGGATACCTTCTTCGAATCCGGGCTCCACGAAGGACGGCACGACAAGGCGTAAACGAAAAGGGCGGCCACTGCAGTCAAACCCGCCAACCGTTGCATGGTTTTCATCGCTTTCATCCAAATTCGGATTTCCACTGAATACAAATGGCACCAGGACAAAACCATGATGCGCACGGCCAACCTGTTCAGTCAAGCTTATAAAACGGTCACATAAAAACACTGCACGATCTTCTCCTTATCGTTGCTCAACGCTCATCGTGCAGAGGTTCGTCAGCTTCAGCGGCGTCCCCATGATAGCCTGCATGTAGAGGTCAAACGGTGCGGGAAGCGATGGAGGCAATGCTATGGGGAGAACCATTACACCGTTTGAAGGAATGGTTCCAATCGGCCCTGTTCCAAAGACGGGCGGCATCAGGTACCAGTCACCATAAGCACCAGGCATCGGCGGATCAAGCACACCGGAGACACAGTAGTAAAGTCCCACCGGAGACGAGCCGGGCAGGTCAATGAATTTCAGCTCGATCGAGCTGCCGGGTGTGGCGTTGCCCATGTAGTAAAGGTGCCGGTAAAACTCGTCCGCTCCCATGTCCACGGTGCCGTACGCGATACGAGGGTCTTCTTCGAAGTCATGATCCGTGATCTCAGGGGCTGAGTTGTCCCCCGTGTCGATGCAGGGGGAATCCCATGTAAGGTGGAAGTCGCAGCTCGCAGGATCGACAAAGAGCGGGTCGGCGTCTATCATGCCGGGTCCCCAGATGAGAGTGCATCCCGGATCCACGTGAATCGATGCCTGGCCGTTTTTCAGCAAAGAATGGCTGATAAGGAGCGACGATGGGTTGGCGGTGGTCCAGTTTCTAATTTCCGGCCCCACAGCTGCGTGGTTTTCCCAGAGCACCGAGTTTGTCACAACCGTGTCGGCGTTATAGTAGCTGCTGATGCCGCCTCCGCTGTTGAGTGCACTGTTGTTGAACAGGGTGTTGTTCGTGATCAACGTTGTCGACGAGGTGCCGCAGCTGATCCCGCCGCCGTCCAGTGTGACCTTGTTCCCTGCAATGATGTTGTTCGTTATAATGGAGGTATCCGAGTTGGAGCAGCAGATGCCACCGCCGACGTGCGCCGAATTTTCCAGGAACAAGTTGCCTGCCATTGTGCCGGAACAGAAGGAGAACCGGGCCCCGCCGCCGCGTTTACCCGCGGTGTTTCCATGGAAGATGTTTTGTATGATCTGGGGAAAATCCGACTCCCAGCAGTTGATCCCCCCCCCGCTCCAGCCGGTATGGTTTTCGAAAAAGCTGTTTCCCAAGATAAGCGGTGAAGAATGCTCCTGGCACAGGATGCCGGCTCCTGCAATGCCGGACGAGTTCCCGATAAATCCGTTGTTTTGAATCGTCGGGCTGGACCAAGCATTGCAGCGGATTCCACCACCGCCTTCCAAAGCGTTGTTGTCCGCAAAAACGTTGTTAATGACAAGCGGTGAAGCCGCGTTCAGGGAGAGTCCGCCTCCGTACATGCTCAGCCCGTTTTTTACTGTGAATCCTTCGAGCACCGTGTCAGTGCCTGCAGGGAAACCGATTGTGACCACACTCCCTGCCTGGTTCCCGTCAATGATCGTGTTGCCTGGGCCGCTGCTGCTTCTGAGCGAGAGAGACTTCCCCCTGAAAGAGATGTTTTCCATGTACGTCCCGGCCGCCACGAGCACGGTGTCTCCGCTCTTTGCAGAGTCTATTCCGGCCTGGATAGTCGGCTGATCAGCTGGGATATGTATTGTGGCGGACATGGCAACGACTGGATAAGCGAGAACGATGGCTGTAACGACTAAAAATCGAATGGCTTGCTCCTTGATCATCTTGGATTCTCTTCTCAATCAACGGGGAAATTATATATCTTGAGATGTTGATTTGTCGAGGAGATTCCCTTCGCAGCACCCAGCAGTTTTTTTCTACTCCGCTGATGCCTCCACAAGAGCCAGGATGGGGGCACGGATCTTCTCCGGGAGCGATGGCCAGAGCTTCACCAACCGGACAAGGTTCTCGGGCAGATCCAATCCCGTAATGCTTATGTAATGTTCCTCTTGTGCCTTTGTTGTGTTCCCGGAGGTTCCGGGCTTGGTATGTGATGTGCCCGGTTTTGTCCGGCCTTTACAGGCGGCCTCTTCCCTATCCCCTTGCCCCTGTCCGGCTTGTGACAACAAAGGACCGGGTTTTGACTCGCCCGGTCCTTCGTGTGATTTGTCGTAACTGGTGCCGGGAGGGGGACTTGAACCCCCACCGAGAAAAAATCTCGACTAGGCCCTCAACCTAGCGCGTCTGCCATTCCGCCATCCCGGCATTTGTGTGTTTGTCAACGGAACGCTTGCGCGCATTCCAGATCGGAAGATTCTATTATCAAGCCGTCCGGCTTTCCACAACAAATTTACCCTAACTTTGAAAACCGACTCCTGCGGGGGATTCTTCAACAGGCATGGAGCGTTTTGCTCTATTCCGAAAAAAGCGAGCTTATCCGGACAGACAGATCCATGTCGCTGATATTGATGTTCATCACGAGCGTGACGCTGTTGATAAGGTCTATCCATTCGAGGCGTTTCCTGAACTCGCTGGTAAGGCGGGGAATCTCCACATCCTCGATCTTTTGTTCTATCTCCTGCATGCGGGCATCCGCCCACCTGTCCACCTTCCGCTCGACATCCGCAGGAAGAGTCTCTCTCCCCGCGTACTTTGGAAACTCGCGACGAACGACTTCCTCCTCGATCTTTTTCCTTTCCGCTTCCAGATCTAGTTGCGAGTTCACCTCCGCCCAGTAAACCGCGTAGTCATGAAGAGCGCTCTTCACCCCGTCCGCATCCAGAAAAAAAGCCAGGTTGCCGTGCCCCTTCAAGAACTCGGATACCGGCCTGTACTTGGCGCTCTCCTTCAACGACCTTCCCGCCTGCCTTCTGGCGTTGAGCATGTCCTGGAGAAAGGATGACGATGTGGCCAGCAGGAAATATCTGTCGTCGAGCACCGTGTACGCGATCTGCTCGATATCGTCCATGTCCGGAGGCTTGATCCCCTTGACCCGGCAGCCGTGGATCAGGCTCTTGTACTGCCACATCTCGAAGTTCAGCTGCTTGCTGTTCTGCATCTCCACAACGGTCTTCTCGATGCTCTTGTAGTACTCCATGTTCTTTATCTCCAGCACGAGCCCGATGATCGGCAGGGGCTGGATACCCCGTTTCAGCGCCTTGTCCACACCCCTCGGCCTGAGCGCGACATAAAGCATGTCCCCGAACGTATCGTCCAGCTTTTCGATAAAATCCCAGATCCCGGTCACGTCCCAGTTTCTGTTGTAGCGCCTCCCGTTCCGGATCGTGTCGTTGATCAGCTTTTTCATCTCGGGATCCAGGTTGTTTTCCATGATCTTCAAAAACAGTTCGAGGTTGACCCTGGCGCACCCGGCAAAGAACACGTCTTCCGGCAGCATGGAAGAAAGGAAATCGAGTTTTTTCTCTATCGGAACGCTCTCGATCCCGAAAAAACCGGTTTCAGCCTCTCCCACGCTTTCGGTGTTTAAATCGATCCTGGACTCGATATCGATGTGCGAGCCTGTTTTCAAGGACACGGCGGCTGTCTTAAAAAACGAGGGATCAAAGATGTCCATTGCGGTCATGACGCTGAAATCTATCTTGTTCTCCTTCCATTCGTCATCGAACGAAACCCTGTTAAAAACCTGTTCCAGGTTGGCGTGAATATCGACGTGGTCCGTACCGTTCCCCGCATCGAAAGAAACCACCTCTCTATACGCAAGCCTTCCGCCAAGGCTCAGGTCGATGGCCGCCTTCTCCATCCTTATCAGGTCGCAGATCTCTTTTACGAGCTCTTCATCATCCCCGAACAAGACCAGGTCAGCGGAGCGCTTCAAATAAAACTCCCTGCCATCTCCCAGAACCAGGGTCCTGTACCCTTCGGGATTGGAAAAGGAGCTGCTTTCCGAAAGAAGGTCGTCCCCGGCCATCCCCCGCGCCCAATCCCAGCAAAAGAGTTCGAACGCCAGCTTCGCCTTCCACGAGCACCTGAAAAACGCGGCGTAGGAAAACGGGATATCTCCGCCTTCCCTGAACTTCCCCGCGAAAGCGATCTCCCTGCCCAGGACATCCTTGAGCGGGTCGATCAAGGGCAGGTCCGCGACAGCCTCCCTGACCATCCCTACATACCGCTCAAGCTCAAGGCCGGAGGCGATCTCCATGTAGTGCTCTGTGCGGGTGAAAGCCCTCCATTCGCTGTTGACCTCGAGCTGCCGAAAGAACCGGGGCACGGGGAAACGATCGAAATCATCCATCAGACCTTCCTTGCACACAAACAGATCCACATCCCTTGGAACAGCGAAATCGATCCGGCCGAAAGGTTCTTCGAAAGGCGAGAAAAAAAGCATCGTGAAAAGGAAGTAGAGGATGGGAAGGGTGAACAGCAAGAAGATGCTGAGCCGCTTGAACCTCATTTTCATCTGACAAAACCTCTCTTTATCATCAAAGCCCGCGCGAGAAAGGCAGGCAAGTTCCGAATAGTTTATGACCCCTTATTATACGAGCCTATTCCCGAAATGATCGAAAATACGATCATCGTCCATGCATCTATTGCAACCGGGTACCCGCTCTGGTTAAATCAACCGAACGCACAATTGGCTGTCAAACTCGCCGACAGAAATATTTTGGGCCAAATACGATCGGATCCTTTTCATGAAACTCCGCCGGAAGGTCATTATCTCCGCCCTCGGAACATCCGCGCTCATAACCATCCTTGTCGTATCGATATTGAAAGACAACGGATCGATGGGGCAGGCTGCCGATCAACCCGGGGGCTGTTCCGTGGAAGGGGCCGAATTCGCGGCTGATATACACCGGTTGATGCTGGACCACTGTGCCGTTGATCTGGATGCGGGCGAGGAGCTCTTCATGCGCGCTGTTGAAGAAATGGTCGAATCCGTACCGCACTCCCACTTTTATCCTCCGGAAGAAGTAATCTCTTTCAAAAATGAGGTCAAAGGAAAACGGATCGGGCTCGGTATCCGCCTGATCGCTGAGCGAGGCGGTCTTTTTGTGAGCGGTACAGCCTTCAAATCGCAAGGTTATGAAAAGCTGGCCGCGGGCGACGAGATCATCGAGATAGAGGGGCACCCCACAAAAAACATGACGCTCGACGATGCGTACACTCTCATGCGCGGAGACGGTAAAAAGGGAACATGCTGTGCCTTGAAGGTGATAAAAGCCGTATCAGGCAACACAGACATCTGCAGCATCGTCCGGACGGAAATAAACATACCCTCCGTTCTCGGCAGGCGGATTCCGGATGAAACGTCCTGCATAGGATACATCAATATCTGCTGCTTCCAGACCCGGACATTCTCCGAGTTCCTGATGGTATACAACAGCTTGAAAGAAAGGGGTGTCGAATCGCTGATCCTGGACCTCAGGTTCAACCCCGGCGGAGTGCTGGAAGGCGCGCTCAAGATAGCCAACTTCTTCGTTGCTGAAGGGATCCTTCTCAAAACCCGGGGCCGCCATCCGGACTACGACAAAACATACAGCGCAATCAGAAAACGCTGCAATAACCCCAAGATCCGCCTCGCTGTGCTCATCAACAACGAAAGCGCCTCAGCAGCCGAGGTTCTTGCCGGTGTGCTTCAGGATCACGAGCGGGCGACCCTGATCGGCACGGAGTCCTGCGGCAAAGGAGTCACACAGGCCACCTTCGATATGGAGTTCCTTGGAAAACCGGTCAAGGTCAAGATCCCCACAGCGCTCTGTTACCTTCCCTCGGGGCGATGTGTCGAAAAGGAACAAGCGTTTGGAAATCCGCTCACAGGAGGGCTGAAGCCTGATATAATAATAACGCTTTGTGCAGAAGACAAACGCAGAATCAAAAAGCGCATAGAGATTGAGAGAGAAGCCCTCCCGTGCGCTCCCCTGACAGGAACGGGCATATGGAATAAGGAAGAGCTTTTCCCTGACAGCCAGCTGGAAGCCGCGGTCAGCCTCATGAACGGTGACCGGGCTCCAGCCTCCGATAAAAAAAAATGAAAGGACCCCTCATGAACCTCAAATCGCAGATAACCGTTTTCCTCGAAAACCAACCCGGAACAATGTCCAAGGTCTGCAACCTGATGCTCGAACAGGGCATCAACATACATGCTTTCACCCTGTTTGGAACCGTGGATCACGGCGTGCTGCGCATCGTCTGCGACCAGACGGACAAAGCCATCGGCGTGCTCTCCGATGTCGGATTCCTCGCCATCGAGTCCAAGGTCATCGAGATCCCCGCGGAAAACTCGCCGGGAACACTGCACAGCATCAGCGCCCTTCTCTTCGACAAGGGAGTGAACATCGAATACGGCTACGGCAGCACCAGCTTTTCCAGCTCGCAGGAGCGGTTCTTTCTGCAGGCATCCGACAACCAGAAAGCGCTCCGTATCCTCAACAAAAAGTATCCGACAGGTATAAGCGAGCCTCCAAAAAAGT
The DNA here is from genome assembly GCA_964542475.1 of uncultured Phycisphaerales bacterium. Classification (GTDB taxonomy): domain Bacteria; phylum Planctomycetota; class B15-G4; order B15-G4; family CAYZWU01; genus CAZIUL01. The sequence goes on from CAZIUL010000024.1 coordinate 16,509, forward strand.
GACCGCAACCCTGTTCCGCGGGCGAAAACACCTGCTGTCATTCGGAAAGGCATAGCCTGGCCATGAAGATCCTTGGCATCGAATCATCGTGTGATGAATGCGCGGCCGCTGTGGTGGAGCGGGGCGAAAAGGTTCTCTCACACGTTGTTGCCTCGCAGATCTCGATCCATGCCCGCTTTGGCGGAGTCGTTCCGGAGATCGCAAGCCGCCGACACCTGGAAAGCATCATTCCCGTGATAGAGCAGGCGCTCGACGAGGCGGGAACAACCATCCGGCAGGTTGACGCTGTTGCGGTGACGAACCGGCCCGGCCTGATCGGCGCGCTGCTTATCGGCCTTTCGGCAGCCAAGGGCCTCGCCCTGGCAGCGAACAAGCCTCTCATACCGGTACACCACATAGAGGCGCACATATACTCCTCCATAATGAACGTGAAAGAGCCTGACTTCCCCATAATCGCCCTCGTGGTTTCGGGTGGACACACATCGCTCTACCATCTACGCTCCCTGCTCGACATGGAAACAGTGGGTTTCACACTGGATGATGCCGCGGGCGAGGCGTTTGACAAGGTATCATCGATACTCGGGCTTGGCTACCCGGGCGGGCCGGCAATAGAAAAAACAGCCCGCGGAAAAGGCAAGGGCAACATCCGCTTCCCCCGCTCCTTTCCAGGAAAAGACGGGTTTAACTTTTCCTTCAGCGGCATCAAAACCGCTGTCCTCTACCACTGCAGGGGTAATCCCGGCAGGGCGGGTTTCGAAAAAAGTGAAAAAACCGGTTCGAAAAAAAGGTTCGACCCTGAAAACGCAGAGAACGTTGCCGAGGTGGCGGCGTCCTTTCAGGCCGCTGTAGTGGATGTGCTTGTCCGCCGGACCATGGAGGCCGCAAAAAAATTCGGTGCCGGCGCTGTGGCGATTGGAGGCGGAGTGGCAGCCAACAGCCTGCTCAGAGAAGAGATGGCCCGCGAGGCATCCTCCATGGGTGTGCCGATCTTCATGCCGCCCATGAGCCTTGCCACGGATAACGCTGTAATGGTTGCCGGACTCGGCTACCATCTTTTTCACGCCGGAAAAACCGGCAAGCTCGACATCGACGCGCATCCTAGATGAAACCGCCCCGGCGGAACGGAGAACAGAAAATGAACGAAAAACAGTTCCGATCGTTTCTCGAAAAGGTCGCCTCCGGAAAAATCAAACCCGATGAAGGCGCATCCATGGCCAAGAACCTTTTCGTGGAGGATCTTGGGTACGCCCACATAGACCACCATCGCGCGCTTCGCTGCGGCTTTCCGGAAGTCATCTTCTGTCCCGGGAAAAGCGACGAACAGATAGAAGGAATCGCGGGCAAGATCCTCAAGCGGAGCCCTGTAATGCTTGCCACGAGAATCTCAGCGTCAGCAGCCGAGCGCCTGCTTCAGCGGTTCCCCGAGGCAAAGCACAACGAGAAGGCAAAAACCGTATCCGTGGCCGGCAAAAAGCAAACGAGAAAAAAGGGGCTCGTAGCGATCGTCACTGCAGGCACATCCGACATTCCGGTAGCTGAGGAGGCAAGGGTGACAGCGGAGCTCATGGGCGCCCGCGTCAAGCCTCTGTACGATGTGGGCGTCGCGGGCATTCACCGGCTCCTCGAACACACACCCCTTCTGAAAGAGGCCCGGGTTCTGATCGTGGCGGCAGGCATGGAGGGAGCGCTCGCAAGCGTTGTGGGAGGCCTCGTGGAAAGGCCTGTCATTGCGGTGCCCACCAGCGTCGGATACGGTTCTTCGTTCAAGGGGATCGCAGCGCTTCTCAGCATGCTCAACTCGTGCGCTTCCAACGTCGCGGTCGTCAACATCGACAACGGCTTCGGCGCGGGAACAATCGCTGCCATCATCAACCGAAGGTAAGGGGAATGGGGACGGCGCATTGAATCAGAACGCTCCGGTCACAGAAAAGCGAAACAGCGGCGCGCGGTCCCTGCTCCGCCTGATAGTGGTCATAACAGGCATCACAGGCCTGCGGCTTGATCACTGGAGGCGGCCGTTCGGCTTCTGCGTGTGGGTGCTTTCCTGGACGGTTTGCCTCTGTGTGTACTACGCCGTCTTCGAACTCCGCGTCATCGAGGCCGACATCTTCACATACCGATCCATTGCCCTGGCATACGCGGCCGTGTTCTGGCTCATCTACTACTGCGGGTTGAGCGCAACGCTTGGAACGCGCCTACGCCGGCTGGTGATAGACCGCCTCGGAGAAACCAACGCGGACACGGTCTTTCATGTGGTGCTCGGCGTCACCTTCCTCAACCAGGGGCTCTGCCAGACGGCTATAATGAAGGCTTACGGAATGAGCATGCCCACGGAGATACCCGCCTGGGTCTTCTGCCTCCTCGGCGGATCAGCGGTCGTTGTAGGCGCGATCAGCAAGATATGGGCGACATACCTGGCAGGGCTGGACACCTACTACTACCGGGACATGTTTCTGGGACGCATCACCCGCACGGGCTGCAAGGAGGTGTTCGTCGTCTCCGGGCCGTACAGGACCTTCCGCAACCCCATGTACGGAATAGGCAACCTGCAGGCATACGGCGGCGCGATATGGTTCCGGTCCTGGGAAGGGCTGCTCGCGGCTGCTGTTTTTCAGGCGAGCATCTACATTTTCTACTTTCTTTTCGAGCGACCGTTCATCAAAAAAACATACTCCCCATGCTCCTGATGAGCTTTGTTTATGTTGCTCAGCTTTCAACAAGCCCGGCGATCCGCTCCCTGGTCATCTCCATCAGTCGACTTGTATCCATTTCGGTCACCTTTTCCGCGGAGATCGGCTCGCCGAAACGCAGGATCACCTGGCGCGGCTCGATACGAGAGCGCATCTTCGGCTTGAAATCGAACGTTCCGACAAGGCCCACCGGAACCACTTCAGCCTTTCCCATCCTCGCCAGCTTGAACGGAAGCTTCTTGAACGGCAACAGCTTTCCATCTGTGCTCCGCGTGCTCTCGGGAAGGATCAGCATCGAGATCCCTTTATGCAAAAACTCAGCCGCCTTTCCGATCGACCTGATCGATGCCCGGACATTCGAGCGGTCTATCGGTATCATGCCGATCCTCTTCACGAAGAAGCCGTAAACCGGCCAGGAAAAGTGTTCGGCAGCTTCTATCCCCAGCTTGTACCCGGGCAGATACCCGGCAAGAACGAACAAATCGATAAAGCTCGCATGGTTCGACATGAAGAGGCGGCTGCGCCCGGGAACGATGTTATCCATGCCCTCGCGCCTCACCCGCACCCAGAAAGCCCTGACAATACACCTGCACATGAAAGCGGTAAAAGCGTTGAGCCGCCTCCCCTTCAGAACAAAGGAGCAGAGGCAGACGATGAGCATAGCCGTTAACATCGTCAGAAGGCCGGTTGTCCAGGCCGCTATCGAAATGATCTGTTTCATCGGTTGGACAATCGCCTCTCTTGACATTCCTCTTTCCGCATCAACAATTATACAACAGAACCGTTTTTTCACCCGGTCGGACGGCGCGAGCCACACGGCTCGTTGTCATCTTCATTCTGCACGCAGTCTTTACGAAAGTCAAAACAGTATGCGAAACGCGGAAGAACCGGAAAGCCTGCTCTGTTTACAGGACGTGACAAAAGAGTTCGGGTCCCTGCTTCCGGGCAGCCCAGTCCGGGCGCTTGCATCGGTGTCGTTCGATGTCAAGCCGGGCCGTATCGTAGGGCTCATCGGCCCGAACGGGTCCGGAAAAACAACAGCTCTCAGAATAGCAGCGGGTATACTTCGCCTAACCCGCGGCTCTGTCCGCGCCCTGGGCACGGCACCCGGATCGGACAGCGCCCGCCTCCGGACCGGTTACATGCCTGAAGAGACAGGGTTCCCCGCCACGCTGACCCCAAGGGAGGTGCTCGATTTCTTCGGCCGCATCTTCGGAATGAATGCATCGAAAAGAGCGGATCGCATTGTGGAACTCGAGGAGCTGCTCTCCATGTCAGGATACATGAACCGCCGCATGGGCAAGCTGTCCAAGGGAATGTACAAAAAAACCGGTCTTGCATCAGCCCTTTTCAACGACCCTCAGCTCCTGCTACTCGACGAACCGCTCGAAGGCCTCGATCCTGTCAGCTCAGCCGGCGTGAAGGAGCACCTGATAGGGCTCGCGCGAAAGGGGGCCGGCATCCTCATCTCGTCGCACATCCTTTCAGACGTGGAATCCACATGCCACGAGATCATCATCCTCGACAATGGAAAGGTGGTTCTGCAAGGCGTGCCCGGCTCGATACTTGCCGTGCGCGACCGTCTTGAGGTCCGCTTCGAAGCGGAATCCGGTGAAGAGCTTCTGAAAGAAATCACGCGCCTGATCGAATCCAGCGCAGGAAAGGTCTTATTCGCGGGCCATCCAACGGAGGGGCTCGAAGAGCTTTTCAAGAAAATCATCGATAAGCGGAAAAACAAGCGGGATAACGAGGAGGGCGGGCGATGAAGCGCACCCCTTCCGGCTTGACCCGGCCATTGATCCGCCTCAAGGCGATGGCAAAGGAAAGCTATCAGGAGGCGCGGGGGCCTGCCCCGCTGGTTCTCATTGTCGCGGGCGCGCTGATCTTCGCCTGGATCGGGCACATCCTCCCGTCGCCCATGGGTTCAGAGGGGTCTCTGGCCGGCGCGTTCTTCTCGGGCGGCACCCAGTTCGTTCTTGCGCTTCTTGCCATCTCTACGGGCGCATGGGCTCTGGCAGCGGATCGCGGTTCAGGGCTTGCCGACGCGCTTTTCTCGAAACCGTTGGCAGGAGCCCAGTACTACCTGGGACGCCTCATCGGCCTGGCCGCCCGGCTCACCTTGATCGCTGCAGCCGCCTGGATAGCCGCGGGATGTTTTCTGGCGCTCTTCCCCGGCGAATCCGAGTTCTCCATGACAAGCACACCGTTCCGGTTCACAAAAGGAGGGAAAGAGCTGTCTGTCAACAGCTCGGTTCTTCTGTTCGCAAAAGGCGGAAAAGCCTGCTGGGACTTTTCCTCGCCGCCCGAAGGGAGGAATCCGGAAGGAATGGTGCGTTTTGGGTTCAGGCCCCGCTTTTCGCGGAACAAGCCCTTTTCAGACTCGATACCTGTCGGTTTGACAGTTCGCCAGGGAGATGCGCTGCTCCTCGACCGGGAGGTCATCGTCAAGAACCGCAAAAGCCTGTCTCTCCCGATCGATCTTGCGGGCAACAGTGATGTCCGTGTCGCGCTTTCGGTGAAAAGCGGGCACAACCTCATGGAGCTTTCCGGAAACGGGTGCACGCTCGTCCACGGGAAGACCGGGCCCATGCTGACGCTCCTACTCGCAACGCTCTCCTTTCTGCCGGCGGTCTACCTGAGCCTCGCCGCAGCGCTCACGTTCTCGGCCTTTGTGAGCGCGCCCACGGCTTTCTTTTCCACCGCGGTACTGGGGCTTCTGGTGCTGATGGGGCCGTCGGTTCAGGCGGACCTTCGCCTGGCTGCAAGCGGGCGGAACATGCTGCCGGTCGACCTTCCCGGGCACGCCCATCATGCCCCACAAGCACACGATCACCCGACGGAGGAGAGCCGTTTTTTCCGGTCCGCCGCCGAAATCACGGCTGATGCGCTGTCGATCCTCCCCGATCCAGGTGCCGGTGGCAGCGTCGAGCCCCTCACAAGAATGGAGTGCCCTGGAAAAGATGCCGTGACCAGGCCGTGGAAGGAAAGCATCGCCGCTTTTCTGGGAGCCGTTTTTTTAGGGTGTATGCTTGCGGGCAGGAGGCAAAGATGAAGCTTCGCGCACTGGTTCCGGCACTCACGGTGGTCATGCTGCTTGGAGCGTTCACCGTGTCCGGTGTTTTCGTGCGCGGGCCCGGCTGCAGGCCGGGAGAAAGCGACGAGAGCCTGCTCCGCCTGTCAGGAGCGCTCAGGGTCTTTCTGGCGGACGCGATATGGCTCAAGATGAGGTCTCATTTCCACGATGGAAAGGAAAGCCTCGTTCTCTCCGACGCGCGCACGCTTCTGTACCTGGAGCCGGACAACCCCAGGATCCGTGCCTTCCTTCACTGGCACCTGGCCTTCAACATGGCACGCAAGGCAGTGACAGATGAATCGAGAACCGAGTGGTACAGGGAGGGGCTAGATATCCTTGAGCGGGGCCTCGAAAACGATCCCTCCTCCGCCGCCTTGAACTTCCGCATGGGAAAAACCCTTTTCTTCAGGAGCGGGACAGATGATGTGTTCCGCAGCCTCTGCATCGAGCGCTGCGGTCTTTACCCGGTGCAGCTTGCCCCCACATATCTGGAAAAAGCCTACCTGGCCATGAACGACGCCCATTCTTTTCTTTTCTTCTTCAACGCGCTTGAGAACGCGGCCCATTTCGAGATGAAACAGGAGGCCTACGGAGCGGCTGCAAAGCTCTGGAAAAAAACAGTTCTGCATGCAACAACCTGGATCGATAAAATTGGAATGGAAAAAGACGGAGCCGCTGATGAGTTGAAAAGGTACTATATCGATCTCGAAAAGCTCTGCGCCCTGATGGGCAGGTCAGCAGATGGATATGAGCTCGGTCCAAAAGAGATCGCGGAAAAAAAACGCCTGGAACTGAAAATAAAGGAGAACAGGTTCTTCGATGTCTGGGATGAACCCGATCAATGAGAGCGAAGCGGATCAGGCAACGCCGGCACCTGAAGGGGCCCCTGACAACCGCCTGAACAGCCGCGCCGGCCGCGGGCCTGGGAGATGGAGGCTGATGATCCTGCTTCCGGTGGCAGCGGCCTTTACACTTCTCTTCATGAGGCCGGGCGCGGACAGCGATGCGTTTCCACGCCTTCCAAGGGGGGATATAGCCATAGATGCCGCGGTCGCGCACAGCCTGGCCGCGGGAGACGGCTTCTGGACTCCCTGGGAGAGAGGAAGCAGCTACCGTCCCCCGGACGACAGCAGCCGTTTCGGTCATTATGCCGACCAGCACCCGCCGCTCTGGCCTCTTGCAGGCGCCCTGTTGATGGATGCGTTCGGGATGGAGCCGCTTGATGCCCTGGAGGCGGCCTCGTTCCTGGCTCACATCGCCGCGCTCATGCTGATGGTATGGCTGGGCGCTCGAATGAAACTCGGCAGGCTCGCCTTTCTCCCTCCGCTGCTCTACACACTTCTCGCGGCGGGCAGCGCCTTTTCCCTAAACGGGTCGCTCTACACCGCGCAGGCCGGCCTCTACCTGCTGGCCGCGTGCCTCATGGGGCGCAGGAACGCGGGTCCTGGAAATTCGGTCGCCCTGGGCCTTGTGCTCGCAGCCGCGTACCTTTTGAACTACCAGGCTGTGCTGCTGCTTCCGGCTTTTCTGGCGGTGCGCCTGATTTGCCTCGGCCGGAGCATGTTCAGGCCCGGGAACCTGGCCTTGACAGCCCTGGTGATCGCGGTCTTTTCGGCAGCCGTTGCGCCATGGCTAATCAGAAACACCGGGCTTTTCAACGATCCCATCTACTCGGTCAACCGTTTTTATGCAATGGCCAAAGCCGGGGCGCCGCTGTCGCAAAGCGTGGTCAACGGAAGAATGATCGTCGAGGTCGCCCCCTTTCCGCTCATAAAAACGGCAAAAGGCCTGGCCGGGTGCGCCTGGTTCAACATCCCCTACCTTCTGCTGCTCCTGCTCGTTCTTTTTCCGGGATGTGCGGCCATTGTGGCTGCCGACATCCCTGATCTCAAGAAGAGGATTCTCAGCAAAAGCAGGGATCCGCTGGTCGCGGCTGTTGCGGTGGTTCTACTCTTCCACTTGGCCGCATGCCTCCTCTGGCCCGCTTTGAAGCTCAGGTACATCGTACCGGCCGCGCCTCTTATCATCCTGCTCGCATGGAAGCAGGCGCTCGGGAACCCGCTGACCATGAAATGGTGGACCATCTGGACAACGCTTGCAGTGGGTGCGCTTTGCATTGCCGTTCGCCTCAAGGGAAGCGTTCACGGCGAGGCCCTCTTCATGGCGTTTCTTCTTTGCTACCTTCCCATGAGCCTCGGACGCATCGCAGGATCGTCAAGGATCACCATCCTGTTCCTGGTCGTGCTCTGCCTGACCGGCGCGGGCGCATGGCCCGGCAGCGCGTATTTCAACATACAACCCTGTCCCGATTTTTTCGGACAGGACAAGGAAACCATCGAAAGGGAAAGCGCGGAAGAGCTGCACAGGATCTCCGCTTTTCTGAACGATAGCCGCCCCGGCGTGCCAATAATCGGGGACATCAGGCTCTGGCACACGGACCACAGCTTGAGGGTTATAGAACCTCCCAAGGCATTTCCGGGAGACGACTACGGAAGGGCGCTTCAAACGGTCTCCTCCTGTTATTCGGCATCGATCGCGGTTCTGGGCCGGCGCGAGGCCGCCAGCCTGGAAGGGGCCGCCGGCATGAAAATTATATGGGAAGGCGGGCACATGAAGGTTTTCGAGCTGAATCCGTGAACTTTCGGAACAATTTTGTTTCGTGTGTGTTTTTACCGCGTACAATCAACAAGCAGATGTAGAGCTGTTACAGGAACGGCTCATACGCATTCATGGACCAGCGGGCGGCCCCCGGGGGCCTGCCTTAATAAACGCTTTGCATGGTGTCTCAGCAGGCTGTTCCGGATCTCGACCAGAGCAGGCCCTTGAAAGGACGGATCACATCGAACCTTTGGAAATAGCGGTTGCGTGTGCCAAGGCAGCCGAAGACAAAAAAGCCCAAAACATCAAGATAATAGAAATGTCGGAGATCATCCCCATCACCGATTATTTCGTCCTGGTCACTGCTGTCAGCGCAAGGCAGGTCGAAATCCTGTCCGGCATAATACGGGATCTCATCAAGGGGATGAAGCTGGGTATTCCCAGCATCGAGGGGGCAGGCGCTGGCTGGTGGAGGCTTGTCGATGTCGGATCGGTGGTGGTACACATTTTCGAGGAAAAGGCCCGGGACTACTACGATCTGGACGGCCTGCTGGCGGACGCTCCTGTCATGGACATCAACATGACGCAAGAAGGTTCCAGAAAGCGCAAGGAGGCTTAATCCCGACCTTGCATGGCGCGCGCTGGATTTTTTTACCAAGATACATACGAGAAAAACATGCCCTCGATACACTGGCTGGATTGGAACGATGTAACCTTCGAAGCAGCGAAACGGGATGACAAGCCTGTCCTGCTCTTTATCAAGGCATCATGGTGCCGCTGGTGCAAATCCATGGAACAGGACACCTACTCTGATCCCGATGTTGTGCAGATTGTCGAAAAAGAGTTCATCCCGATCAGGGTGGATCATGAACGCCGCCCGGAAATCAACACCCGCTACAACATGGGCGGCTGGCCGACAACAGCGTTTCTTACTCCCGGCGGCGAGGCAATCACCGGTGGAACGTTCTTCGATCCTAAAACCATGAAAGCCCTGCTCGAAAAGATCTCGATCGCTTACAAGGAGGACAGGGACGGGATAGAGCAGACAATCATGGAGATGATCAGCAGGGAAGACGAGGAAAAGGCGGAGCGAACCGGTGATGCGGACCTGAGCCTCGACATCATCACAAACATCTCCCGATCCATCATCAGCGAGTTCGACGAAAAATACGGCGGGTTCGGCACGGGGCAGAAGTTTCCCCACTCGGAAGCCATCGATTTTGCAACCCTGCAGTACTTCAAGACGAACGACATAAAGCTGCTCGGCGTGATCAACAAGACGCTCTCGGGAATGGCTGAAGGCCGCCTGTTCGACAAGGTGGGCGGCGGTTTTTTCAGGTTCTGCGCCGCCAGGGACTGGGGTGCCCCACACACGGAAAAGCTGCTCGAGACGAATGCCAAGCTGCTGGGCAACTACCTTGACGCCTTCCGGGTCATGGACAGCATGTTTTTCTGGGAAATCGCGCAGAAAACAGTGTCATACATCTGCGCCAACCTCTGGGACGAAAAACGCGAGGCTTTCTGCGGATCACAGGATGAGGACGACGATTACTACCAGCTGGAAAAGGTCGAAAGGCAGGACCGCAAGCCGCCTCACAAGGACCATACAATTCATTCCAACCTGAACGCCCTCACTGCCTGCGCGTTCCTGAAAGCCGGCGCGGTCCTGGATAACCATGCGCTTCAGAGCATGGGAGTTTCAGCGATCGAGTTCATACTGCGCCACATGTACAGCCCCGAGCGGGGTGTCTACCACTATTTCGACACCAACAGGCACATTCTCGGGCTGCTGTCCGACCAGATCTACCTGTGCCAGGCCTTGCTTCAGGCAGTGGAATACACGGGCGAGAACCGGTATCTGGATATCATCAGGGATCTGATCGAGACGATCGTCCGGAAGCACGAATCCGACCAGGGAGGGTTTTACGACATACCGCAGCGCCGAGGCGCTACCGGCAGCCTGACGCGCAGGAACAAGTCCATACTCGAGAACGCCGTGATGGCAAGGGTTTTGATCAGGTACCACTACATCACATTCGAGGACCGTTATCTTAAGCTTGCCAGGAAAACTCTGAGGGCTTTTGCGCGGGACTACCACATGTTCGGGCACTTCACCGCAGGGTACGGTTGTGCCGTGGACCTTTTTTATTACAAGCCTATATACGTGATCATCATAGGAAAACAGGAAAGCCCGAAAACCACGATGCTCCGGAAAGCGGCCACCCGGATCTACCTGCCTTCCCGCATCGTTCAGACATTGGATCCTGAAACCGAACCCTCCCTCGTCGAAAAAATGCGGTTTCCCATCGGATCCGAACCCAAGGCTTATGTCTGCCTGGAGCAGTCCTGCCACGCGGCCGTGGAGGAGCCGGACCGCCTGAAAGACGTGATGCTGGATCTCGAGACTAACAGGGCCCCGAAAAGATAATACCCGTTTCAGCCACTCTCCCATCTTGCCTTGTACCGGGTATATGTATACTATTCGTATCGATGGCACAACCATAGCGAAACAATCCGAGGTAAAACCAATTGAACATCAAACCCCGCGTTCTTCTTAGCGCTCCTGACAACAGACCATGGGCCATGGGACGCTATCTCAAGAACGCCCTGCAGAAGCTGTCGGTGCCTGTGCAGCTTTTCGACTTCAGGGAAGCCAGGGACATGAAGGCCGAGATGCGCATGCACATCGATCGGTTCAAGCCCGAGCTTCACCTTATTTTCAAGGGAGAGCGGTTCGACCGTGAATCGATCGAAGTGGCGCGGGAAGCCGGGGTGCCCACCGTGCTCTGGCACCACGATGTGGATCACGATGTGCCCTCATGGCTCATTGTGGTTGCGGGCTACTCCGACTACTTTTTCACGCATGCGAGGGGCATGGTAGACCGCTTCCGGGACGCGGGAATCGCGCACACGGACTGGCTGTCCGAGGGTTTTCCCGAGAGCTTCTTTACATACGGGCACATCGAGGAACACGAAAAAGAGATGTATACGAGCCAGGTGATGCTGGCCGGAAACATTCACATGAGCAACCGCTACAAGCTGAGGGGAGAAATGCTGGACCGCGCGATAAATGACGGTTTCACAGTAAAGTGGTGGGGCCCGAGGATCTCCTGGAAGCTCAAGAACATTCCACTGATATGCTCCAAGGTGGGAAGGGCTTACGGGGGCCGCTTTCTGGCCAACGCGGACTTTGCCAAGGCTGTAAACTGCTCGGCCGTGTTCCTGGCGAGGGATGTCAACCCGGAAGTGGATGCGTCCGTGTCGAACAGGCTTTACTGGGCTTGCGGATCCGGATCGTTCTACCTTACTCACGCAACTATCGGCATCGAGGACATCATGACCCCTGGAAAGGACCTCGAATCGTTCACAAGCCTCGACGAGATGTCGGAGAAGATCAGGTACTACCTGGATCACCCGAAAGAAAGGGCGAGGATCGCGAAAACGGGACAGAAGCGGGTTCTCGACAACTACACGCTCAGGCACAGGCTGAGCGAAATGTTCGAGCGGCTTCAGTACAAAAAAATCATCTGAGAACAAAGCCCGCTCAACCACGGCAAACCGTTGTCCCCAGGAAACACTCTAATGACCAACCGTTCACACGCCAACGCCGGCCACATAGCCATGAACAGGATGAAAAAGAAGGGGACGCTCCACTCATCCATGAGCGGTATCGCCGGCACACTGCCGGAAAGAACCTTTCATACCGTGCTGAAGCGGGACTGCGGCGAACTCCTGAAACGGCTTCCCGACGGATCCGTGCAGCTGATAGTGTGCGACCCTCCATACAACATCCGCATGACTCAATGGGACAGGCACAGCCGTTACATCGAGTGGGCTTGGGATTGGCTCGCCGAGTCTCAAAGAGTGCTTGCGCCAACGGGCAGCATGGCCATCTTCGGCGGCCTGCAGTACCAGGACGAGGCCGGATCGGGCGACCTTCTTTCGATCATTTCGCATCTGAGGAGCGCGAGCTCCATGCGTCTCGTGAACCTGATCGTGTGGAACTATCAAAACGGCATGAGCGCCCAGCGGTTCTTTGCCAACCGCCACGAGGAGATCGTGTGGTTCGCCAGGAGCAAAAGGTACTACTTCGATCTCGACCAGGTCCGCGAACCCTACGATGAAGCCACGAAAAAGGTCTACATGAGAGACAAGCGGCTTCGGCCTGAAAGCGTGGAAAAAGGGCGCAACCCCACCAACGTATGGCGGATCCCCCGCCTGAACGGCAACGCGCGCGAACGTGTCGGCCACCCAACGCAAAAGCCGGCTGCGCTGATCCGTCGGCTCGTGAAATCGCTTTCCCATCCGGGCTCTGTTGTGCTCGATTTCTTTGCGGGAAGCTGCGTCACCACGCGCGTGGCAATAGAAGAAGGCCGCCACAGCATCGGGTGCGATACAGATCCGAGGGTTCATCTTTACCTGGACAGGCAGCTCGAAAACATGGACAGGGGTCATGGATCACATGGCGCCCGGCCGGGTATCGGCATACCGTATGAAATAACAAAAAAAAGGCTGTCCGGAAAACACCCCGTGTTCGAAACGTAACACGGCGGGAAGCGCGCGGCAGCGCATCCGTCGGGCTTCGGAGCGACAGCCGGAGAAACACCCTGGAGGAGCGGCATGGAAACTCTGTTGTACCTGTCCCGCGAGGATGTGGAATCGGTCGGACTCGAGATGAGCGAGATAATCGAGGCGCTCGATGCAATGTTCGTGGAAAAAGGCGGGGGCAAGGTTGAGATGCCCCCGAAACCCGGCATTCATCCGCTTCCGGACGCGTTCATCCACGCGATGCCCGCTCACATCCCAAGCCTGAAGTCGGCAGGCATGAAGTGGGTTTCAGGCTATCCGGGGAACCCGGAAAAGGGGCTTCCGTACATCAACGGCCTTGTGGTGCAGAACGATCCCGAGACCGGGCTCCCGATCGCAGTGATGGACTGCGTGTGGATCACTGCAAAGCGCACCGGCGCGGCCACCGCTGTCGCGGCGAAGTACCTCGCGCGTGAACAAAGCTCGAGCGCCGGGATCGTGGCGTGCGGAGTGCAGGGCAGGTCCAACCTCGAAGCGCTTTGCCGCCTGTTCCCCTTGAAGCACGTCAGGGCGTACGACACTTTTCCTGAAAAGGCGGAGGAGTTCGCGGAAGAGATGGGAGATGCCTTTGGAATCGATATCAAAGCCGTGAGCACGCCGCGGGAAGCGGTCGAGGAGATGGACATCGTTGTTACGAGCGGCCCCATCCTGAAAAATCCGGATCCGGTTATCGAGCCGGGATGGCTGAAACCCGGGGGGTTCGCCGGCCCGGTGGATTTCGATTCGTACTGGCAGGGCGGGGCTCTCGCGCAGATCGACAGGCTGGCAACCGATGACAGGTCGCAGATGGAGTACTACAGAAGGACCGGGTACTTCCGAAACACTCCTGTCCCGTACGCAGACCTGGGGGAGATCGCGACAGGAAAGAAACCCGGCCGGGAATCGGATACAGAGCGCACCATGAGCATCAACCTCGGCCTTGCACTTGATGACATGGCGGTCTCGATCCTCATCTACAAAAAGGCCCGTGAAAAAGGCATCGGAACGGAGCTTCCCTTGTAGCCCGCTTATTTCATGCTCTTCTGCTGCGGCTTCACCCGGTAGATGTTCCAGGCCCTTGTTTTTTCCAGGGTAAACCGTTTCTGGAAAAACTCGAATAGCTGCTTGATGAGGGCGATGTCCCTGGGCTGGGCCGGCATGAGCACTGTAAAATAAACCGGCCTTTTCTGCTGGAACCGCTTGACGATGTATAGGCTTATTCCGTCCAGGCTGACGGCAAGGGAACCAAGCTCCTCTGCCACACGCTGCTTGAAACGCTCGCCCTGGTGAGTGGAAAGAAAACAGTACTTCCTGTCCGTGTCCCGCCGGACAAAAATGTAGTCCGCAAGAAGCGGGTTTGCAGCACCGAGCAGCACCGCATGCCGCTCCATCAACATATCAGCCTCCTTGAAGGTATGCACATCTTTGGCATCTTCCACGCGGCCTTGCGTGTTAAAAATCCAGGCTTCGCCAAATGAGGGCAGGAGATAAATCAGCGCAAAAAACACCGCAAGCCATTTCAGTGACATCCCTTTGAAAGGCGGGGCGTTCAAGCGCGCTGACAAGCCCTGTAGACAAAGGCGCAATCCATCAAAAACCTTTACTGCCCCGGCGCCTGCCACGACCATGATGAGGGGCAGGGTTAGCATCGTGTAAATGGGGGACCTGAAGAAATAGAGCGCAAGAAACATGTAAAGCACCAAAGTGCTCAACGCTGCCAGAAACGACACCCGCCAGAAATCAGGGTTCTTCAGCCTGGTAAACCACGCACTGACAAGCCCGATGAGTGCTGAAAGCGCCACAGGCCACGAGTACAACAGGCCGAAGCCGGCCACGGACCTGAGGAGCTGGTACTTTCCCTCATCCATCTGGATCTTGGCCGGACTGAAAATGTAATCCAAAGAAAAGGTTTTCCCGATAGTGAACCCCCATGACATGTACCCTGTAGTGAACGGCGTCCCGAATGCGGCCGTGTTGTACCAGGCGCAGGCCAGGGCAGCCAGGCCGATCCCCACCCAAACGGTAAACGCGGCCTTCAATCGGCCGGTTCCTTCGGGCGGTGGAATCAAAAGAGCAAACAGGGCAACGGCAGGGGAAAGCGCCGCGTTGTTGTACCGGATAAGCACGGTCATTCCGCAGAGAAAGCCCGCGAACAGCCTCAATAAGGCGGCATGCCTGCCGCGCCTCCAGCCGGCAAGAAAGACCAAGGTTGTGAGTACCAGGAAAAGCAGGCTCGACATCTGGGAGTACAGCATCTGGGCCACGTGAACGAACACCTCGCTCTTCAAGAGCAGGAGCACGGCCGTGCCTCCGGCAAAGGGGCCGGCAACCCTCCTTCCCAGGAAATAAACGCCGAGTACCGTGAGAAATCCCATGACGAAGTTGGCGACAATGCCGTTTTGCAGGTCGTAGCCGAGGATCCAGTGGAAAGGCGCGGTCAACGCGGGGTATCCCGGCGGATAAAACCCCGGGATGTTCTCCTTTCCCCAGCGCATTGTGTTTCCATCCCCGCCGGCGATGTTGACGGACTGGGCAGCGTACGCGGAGCAGTCGAAATGGAGCACAGCCGTGTTCTTCGGCACATAAAGCAAAAGCCCGGACAGCACAAGGAGAAACAGCACGAAACACGCCTCCATGACGAACTTCCACGCGGTTGGGGGCGGCTTCATCCTGGAACTGTTCTGGGACATTGAAAAACCTCTCGTGATCAGAACGGAAACATACCCGCTGATAAATCCGCAAATAAGCGGGTTAACCCATTTTAGCCTCAGGGGTGAAAGGCTCAAAAGCTTTTCGTTGCCGGATGTTTTAGCAATATGAGGCCCGAAGCGGGTGACCGGGAGAAAAAAAATGCGGAGGAGCGCAGATGAAGAGCAATAAACGTGGCGCGTATCGCTGAAATACCGAGGCCAAATTCATTTCATCGATTTGCTTTTCATTTTCATCGCTGATTCTTCCGAATAATTCGGTATAAGAACAGGTTTCGACAGGCAATCCGGTGCTGACACGCCAGGCATGGCTTTCTTCATACAGCGAACCGGCTGGAGTAGAACTAAATGAAAATTCTGGTGATAAATTCCGGCTCTTCATCCCTGAAATACCAGGTTTTCGAGAAGGACGGCGACAATGCCCTGGCCTGTCTCGTCAAGGGCGTTGTGGAGCGTATCGGCATCCCTGACACATGCATACGGCAGAAAGGGAGCGACGGAAAGGAGTTCAGCGAACCGGTCGAGGCGTCCGACCACACTCAGGCCATCGCGCTTCTAAAAGAGCACCTCACCCACCCGGATCACGGCGTGCTCGAAGATATCAGCGAGATCATGGGGGTCGGGCACCGGGTGGTTCACGGTGCTGAAAAGTTCGTGAAATCGGTGATCATTGATGACCGGGTGATAGCCAAACTCAGAGAGTGCAGCAGCCTCGCTCCGCTGCACAACCCCCCAAACCTTCTCGGGATCGAAGCGTGCCTGGCAATGCTGCCCGGAATCCCTCAGGCCGGGGTGTTCGACACGGCGTTCCACCAGACCATGCCCCCAAAGGCCTACCTCTACGGCCTTCCCTACAGCTACCTAAAAAAGCACGGCATCCGGCGTTACGGTTTCCACGGAACCTCGCACAGGTATGTGTCGAAGCGCGTCCCAGAGATCCTGAACAAGCCGCTCGAATCGCTCAAGATCGTCACCTGCCATCTCGGCAACGGATCGAGCCTCGCCGCGATCTCCGGGGGTCAAAGCGTGGACACCAGCATGGGCTTAACACCGCTCGAAGGCGTTCTTATGGGAACCAGGTGCGGAGACCTCGACCCTGCCATACCGCTTTTTCTGCAGAAGAAAACGGGGATGACCCCGGCGGAGATGGACAACCTCCTGAACAAAAAAAGCGGGCTTCTGGGGCTGTGCGGCAAGTCGGACATGAGGGACATTGAAGAGGCGGCAAAAGCGGGGGACAAGCATGCCGGGGACGCGCTTGACGTGTTCATCTACAGGATCGTAAAAAAGATCGGCTCCTATGCGGCAGCCATGAACGGGCTCGACGCCGTGGTCTTCACCGCGGGTATCGGTGAAAACAGCCATTCGATCAGGAGAATGGTGTCACAACAGCTCGGGTATCTCGGTCTTGAGCTCGACCACGGCATGAACGAAAAAGACAGCAAAAGCGAAAGAAAGGTGTCGACCAAGGCATCAAGGGTTGCGGTGCTCGTCATTCCCACCAACGAGGAGCTTCTCATTGCACAGGACACCATCCGCCTGATCAGGAACGCCCCTCTCCCCTATTGAAGGAGATAACGGAGCTGCGGCGGTACCTTGGAAGTGTCGCCATCCCTGAAAAACTCGATGTCGAACAGCTTTTTCACGTCCTTCAGAGCCTGGTCCTCACCCCGGAAAATGAACTTTTCGGTATCCTTCATGTTACCTACCATCATGATCATCTTCATGATAGAGCTCGCATTGCAGCGCTCACCGTTTATCTCGATCTCGAGCGGCGTATTGTAGTGCAGCGCAATCTTTGCGATCAGGCTCAGCGGCCTCGCGTGAAGAGAAGATTTCCGGTTATACGCTATGGTGATGGTTTTCAGCTTCAAAAAGGTCTTTATGATCTTATCAGCGTGCCTCTCCCCTTCCATGATGAACCTTTTTCCGTAGTAACGGACATAACGGTTCAACTGAATCAACAGGTCATCCTGAGGAATTATCCTGCACACCTTCTTCTGTGCCTCTTCGCACCTTATGTCGTTTTCATACCGTTCGTAAAAATGAACCAGCATCGTTGCGATCTCATATAAATGAAGCGAGACGGACGCATGCCCTCGAATATATGAAAGAGCCGGATGCTTTGACTCGGCGCTGGTGCCTTTGATGTAAGTGTCATATTTAGACTGGATGTTATGGATCAAAGACTCTAAATGCCTCGTCTTGGTTTCGTCGAAATCGTAAAGGATCTGGCTCCTTATGTTCTCAATGCTCTCCTCCTTGTTGACATGCATGTTCCTGAAGATATCCGCCATCTTCTTGAAAAGCGAGGCAACCTCCGCAACCATGTGGTTCTGGTCGAAGACCTCCCCTTCATCGATGTTGTTTGGCAGCCACCTGATCTCGTGGATCCCATGAAAATCTTCGGCTGAAGCATCCTCTTTCGCATCCTGTGGTATGTCCAGGCCCAGCTTCCTCGCTTCTCTGCTCAGATGGTCGAGCAGGCAGCGGATGGACCGGCTCAGGTACTCGAGAAACACCCGAGACTCATTAAGAAACTCTAGTTTAAACTCCTCTGATATATCTATTCCGTAGCTGGAAAATCGGACGTGAATGTGCTTCTGCTTGGACGCTGAATAGCAGAACCATTTGAGGGAAGCTACAAGCTCTGTAAAGTAGCTGAAATCCTTGTTCTTCCTGGCGTTGTAATCATCCAGCTCGCTTTCCAAGTAATGGGTGCTGTCAGCCAGTATGGAATAATAGGCTTTAGGCCATTCAATGGGTTCCCTGGTCCTGGCTCCCAAAAAGTTAATGAACCCGAAAAAATCCCGAGAGAGCCGGTTCAAGACCGGTATGAACTCTCTCTCAGATATGAGCTTTTCCTTTGCTGTGTTTCCCATTCTTAATGCTTTTCAAAATAGATGGTTATCTAAAACGGACACGGTTGCCGGTCTCTTGGAATCAAAAGACCCTTCCTCTCCTTTTTCGCCCGGATTCCCAACACCTCCTTTAGTAATAAGAGCTTTTCAGTCATCGGCTTGTCAATCAAAAATGGAGTTTTTTTCTTTAATTAAAATTCTTATAAAGACGATTGTAAGCTCTGTAAGCTCGGCACAGCGCTCCTGAGCACAGCCCGGATTTTGTTTGCCTTTTCCCGGGTACAAACGTATATATGCACGCTTTATAACCTTTGCGCACTCAAGTTATTAGGAGGCGCTTCAATTTCCTCCGAGAAGTCGTTCGCAACCTATCTGAAGGAAATCAACAAAATCCTTCTTCTCGATGCGGAGAAGGAAAAGGAGCTTGCCCTTAAGATCTCCGAAGGAAACCTTCAAGCAAGGGAACAGATGATCCAGGCCAACCTGAGGCTTGTCGTTTCAATCGCTAAAAACTACATCAACCGCGGCCTTTCGCTCATGGATCTCGTCGAGGAAGGCAACCTCGGCCTCTTGAAGGCCGTGGAAAAGTTCGACCCGTCAGAAGATTGCCGTTTTTCGACTTACGCCACATGGTGGATTAAACAATCCATCCGACGAGCCCTTACGAACACCGTAAAAACGGTTCGGATACCATCCTACATGGTGGAACTTATCGGCAAATGGAACAGGACAGTTGAGCTTCTCGCCAACACCCTGGGCCGCAAGCCTTCAACTCGCGAGGTGGCCCGCAAGCTGAACATTTCCCCTAACAGCATACTTGCTGTAACGCACGCGGTGAGAACAGCCTCCATCGCATCGAATCCGTTCAGCATCGAGGACACGGAGTCTCTTTCCGACACGATCGAGGATCAAAACTCGAAACGTCCTGAAGATGTGGTATTGACCGGCCATGAAATAGTCCAGATCAAAAATTTATTGAACTTCATAAGCGAGAGAGAAGCCAAAATCCTCAGAATGCGATACGGTCTCGAATATGAAAACGCGATGACTCTGAAGGAAATCGGCCATAAACTGAACCTCACTAGGGAAAGGGTAAGACAGGTCCAAAACGAGGCGCTGAAAAAACTTTTTCTCATCATGAACAAGGAAAGCGTAGGCCAATAATTTTTTTTCCCTATTACTTATTTCCAGGCACACGCTTAAAAGTAGGATAGCTTTTTTCGCCTTTTAAGTGTTTGACACGCAACCGGCCTTCATGATAAATTCACACCTGATCAATACCGTGTTTTGATGGCAGCACGGATTGAAATTATCTTACTCCAGCTTAGATTCCCTAATCCTAAAAGGATATATTATGATAGATTCTAAAGATTCTATCGATACAAAATGGAGCATCATTTCTTCACATATCCAGGAGTTCGTCACTCCACAGCAGTACAGAACATGGTTCAGATCGGTGACTTTATCCAAATGTTCTGATGAGGCTTTCACCTTCACCGTTCCCAACAAGTTCTTGAAGACCTGGATATCGAACTACTATATGGACGTTCTCCGCAAATCAATAGACAAGGCCTTGGGGAACTCTTCTGAAGCATCAATAACCATCAAAATAGACCCGTCAGCGGAACCGGTGATCCAGGAAAGCAAACCCGAGGTTTCAGGTAGAGATTCCAGCAGCGAGCCGGTCCCTGAAAAACAGCCGGAAATGAACGCAAGGCATAAAATATCAGACGATTTCTTTCTAAACCCCAACTACAGCTTCGGTAACTTCATTGTCGGCCCTTGCAACCAGCTCGCGTATGCCGCATCCATGTCAATAGCTGATAAACCATCATCATCATACAATCCCCTTTTCCTGCACGGATCGAGCGGATTGGGCAAAACCCACCTTTTACACTCTGTCTGTCAAAAGGTCCTTGCCAAGGAACCATCCACAAAAATCCTGTTCCTTTCGTGTGAAACATTCATCAACCATTTCATATCCTCGATTGAAAAAGGCAACCTGACGAACTTCAGGAACAAGTACCGCCACATCGACATCCTTCTCATCGATGACATCCACCTGCTTGCCAGGAAGGAACGCACACAGGAAGAGTTTTTTCATACGTTCAACTCGCTTTTCAACAGCGGCAAGCAGATCGTGCTTTCAAGCGACTCTCCACCATCTGAAATTCCAACCATCGAGGAAAGGCTCGTGTCCAGGTTCAAGTGGGGGCTTGTTTCGCCCGTTTTCCCGCCCGATCTTGAAACACGCTGCGCCATTCTAAAGGCGAAAGCCCGCATGAAAAATGTCGATGTTCCCTCGGAGGTGGTGTCGTTCCTGGCCGAGAACATCAACACAAACATCCGTGAACTGGAAGGCGCAATAACAAAGGTGGTCGGATACTCAACGCTCATGAACCGCGAGATCGACCTTGACATGGCGCAGGAGGCCATGCAGGATGTGATCAAAAGCAACGATCACTTAATCACAATCGATCACATAGTTAAATCGATCACAAAAAAATTCAATGTCAAGCTGTCCGACTTGCAATCGAAAAAAAGGATTCATTCCATCGGTCTACCGCGCCAGATTTCCATGTTTGTGATCAAAAACCTGACATATCACTCACTCCAGGAAATTGGTGCGTATTTCGGCGGGCGTGATCATTCTACAGTACTCCACGCATATAACAAAATATCCGATAAAATGAAAACCGACAACAGTTTCAAACAGTTGGTGAGTGAAATCATCGACGAAATAACTGGCAAGGTTTGATTTGAGGAGAGGCTGGAGGCTCGTAGTTTCACCGGACGCACGGATTACCATCCTGTTTCAAGAAGCGCCTCGTAAAAACCCGGATACGAGATCCTTATTGCTTCGTCGCCGTCTATAGTCATTCCTTTTTTCGAAAGCGCGCCCGCGATTCCAAGCAACATTGCCGTGCGGTGATCGCCGCGGCTGTCCGCCCTGATGCCTTCGAGCTCACATGGACCAATGACCTTGAAGCCGTCATCGAGCGCTTCGACCTTCCCGCCCATGCTTACGAGCAAACGGGCTGTTTCCTCGATTCTGTTCGACTCCTTGTTCCTGAGCTCCCCTGCCCCCCTGATGGTGGTGACTCCTTCCGCCCCGCATGCAAGAAGCGCAACAAGCGGCACCTCGTCGATCATGGAAGGAACATCGGCACCTGTGATCGAAACCGCTTTGAGCTTCGAGCTGCACACTGTCACATCCCCCAACGGCTCAGTCGGCCCGCCGACCCTCTCGCGGATCTCGACACTTCCTCCCATGCGCCTGGCGGTTTCGACAAAGCCGAGACGTGTAGGGTTCAGGCCCACTCCGTTGATCTCGATCCGGGCATTCGGATGAAGCAGCGCGAGTGCGATAAAAAACGCCGCGGAAGAGATGTCGCCCGGCACCTTCAGGTCAATCGGAGAAAGCTCTTCCGCTGGTTCCAGGTTTATACAACCGTTCGCCTCTTCAAGCGCAATCCCCATGGCCTTCAGCAGCCGCTCCGAATGATCCCGCGACGGAACCTTCTCAATCACGGTCGTGTTACCTTCCGCACGAAGACCGGCCAGAAGAAGGGCTGATTTCACCTGTGCGCTTGCAACAGGCATCTTGTATTCGATCCCTTTAAGCTGCGACGGCTCCAACCTGAAAGGAGCGCGGCCTTTCGTTTCCAGGCAGTTGATCACAGCGCCCATCAATCCGAGAGGGTCGATGATCCTCTGCATCGGCCTTTTTTTCAGGGAAGAATCCCCTGTGATAGTGGAACCGAACCCCTGACCGGCAAGGATCCCGGCAAGCAGCCTCATGGTTGTTCCGGAGTTGCCCGCATCGAGCACCTGTGCGGGGGGATGCAACCCCTTCAGCCCGACCCCGTCGACGATAAGATCCTGCCCGTTCTCTTCAAAAACAGCGCCGAGTTCCTCCATGCACCTGATCGAGCTCCTGCAGTCTTCACAGTCCAGCCGGTTCCTGATAACGGAGCGTCCTGAGGCCAGGGAACCGAATAGAATTCCGCGATGAGTAATCGATTTGTCTCCTGGTGGCTCGATCGTACCGCTAACACGCTTGAGATGCGGGATATACCTGGTCATGACCGTTCGCGAGACGCTCCTTTCTGTCTCCTATGTTATTGATGAAGGGCGAAAAAGTTCGCCCCAGGAACCCTCCAGACCGTCCTTGATCCGGTTTGGCGTTTGGAGGGACGGCTTCCACGCCGTCCTCTTCCGGTCGCAAAAGAATCCGGACCTCCATATCCGTTCTATTTCGGTCGGGGTGGAACCCGACGCTCCATGTCCGCCTCTTCCCCAAGCATACAGCCTTCATCAAAATCGAATCGGCTCCTCAAAAACACCGAACACATCCTTCAGCACGGAGGTTATCTCGCCCACGCTCGCGTAAACGCTCACCGCCTGCATTATGGCGGGCATGAGATTGGACCGCTCCTTTACCGCTGTGTTGCGCACCATATCCAGCGCAGCTTGTACCTCGTCCTCGTTCCGCGACGACCGGACTTTTTTCAGCCGCTCCACCTGCCTTGCAGCCTCCTCCCCTCGGTATGGATGAAGCTCAACCGAGCGCTCCTTCTCTTCCATGCGGTAGCAGTTCACACCGACCTTGCGAACCTTTCCCTCGCGTACCGCCTTCTCGTGCTCGTAGGCCTGCTTCGACACATCCGATTGTATGCGTCCTTCGGCAACAGCCTTTACAATGCCCCCGCTTTCATCGACCCCGCGCAAGCACTCCCTTATCTTCTCTTCCATCTGGTTGGTGAGCGACTCGACATAGTACGACCCTGCCAGCGGATCGACCGTGTCCGCCACTCCTACCTCCTCTATCAGAAGCTGCATCGTTCGAAGCGACAGAAGCGCCGCCTTTTCCGTGGGTATCGTGTACGCCTCGTCAAACGAGCACAGCGCCATGGTCTGCGTGCCTGAAAGCGCGCTCGCGAGCGCGTAGTATGCTCCCCGCATGATGTTGTTCTCCGGCTGCTCGATGGTGAGACCACCCCCGCCGCCGCCCGCGATCATCCTCAGCATGCAGGACCGGGGTTCCTTTGCCCCGTACTCCTCCTTTATTATCTTCGCCCAGAGCCGCCTTCCAGCCCTGAACTTGGCCACCTGCTCGAAAAGGCGTCCGTGAATGTCAAAGTTGAACGACAGCCGCGATGCGAAGTCATCCACATCAAGCCCCCGTCCCAGCACATGATCGATGTATGCCCTGGCGATACAGAACGCGTAAGCCACCTCCTGCACGGGATCTGCCCCGGACTCGCGGATGTGGTAGCCGCACACGCTGACCGGGCTGTACTTCGGCACCCGCTCCGAGCAGAAAAGGATCGTGTCCCCGATCAGCCTGACTGATGGCTCCACCGGAAAAATCCATGTTCCCCTGCCGATGTACTCCTTCAGGATATCGTTCTGCGCAGTGCCGCGCAGCGTGTGAAGGTCGTACCCCCGCTTCTCGGCCATTGCAAAATACATGGCCATGAGCACCGCGGCAGCGCCGTTGATTGTCAGCGAAACCGTTATCTTCTCGAGGTCGATCTCCTCGAACGCCTCTTCCATGTCAACGAGCGTGTCAACCGCCATGCCCACCCGGCCGACCTCGCCGTCTGCCATCGGATCATCGGAATCGAGACCGGTCTGCGTTGGAAGGTCAAAGGCCACGTTCAGGCCGTTCTGGCCGTGGCTTATCAGGTACTTGAACCGCTCGTTGGTCTCGGCGGCCGTGCCGAACCCGGAGTACTGCCGCATGGTGAACGGCCTCTTGCGGTACATGAGCGGGTGAATCCCCCGTGTGAACGGATACACACCGGGATCGTCCACAGGTGCAAGCCCCCCGCTCGCCTCCACATCATCCCGGGTATACACAGGCTTTACCTCGATGCCCGACTCAAGGCGGACCTTTCCTGTCCCGCTCTCCTTGCGGTCATCTTTTGCTTCGGCGCTCATGGACAATTCTCCCTGATAAAGTCAACAATCTCATCCAGGCCGCTGCCCGTAGGAAAGACGCGGTCCACACCCAAGCCCTCCAGCTTGCTCCTGTCGCCCGCCGGGATGCTGCCTCCGACCAGCCACACCTTCTCATCCAAGCCGGCCTCCTTCAAAAGCGGGGCCATCTTCGTGCACACGGGGATGTGCGCTCCTGTCATTATGGAAAGGCCGATCACATCAGCGTCCATGTCAAGAGCGGCCTTGACGATCGCCTCCGAGCTCTGCCTGAGCCCGGTGTATTTCACATCGAACCCGGCATCCATCAGGTGCCGCACCAGGACCTTGGCGCCCTGGTCATGACCGTCGAGCCCTGGTTTTGCGATGAGTACGCGTATTGAGCTTTCAGCGCTCATGCCCCCACCTCCTTTGCAATGATCAGCTTCAGAATTTCAGACGTTCCCCCGCCTATCAGCGTGAAGCGGATGTCGCGAAGGTACCGCTGCACCGGGTATTCCATGGCGTACCCGTACGAGGCAAGCACCCGCGCGGCCTTGTCGCACACATCCAGGGCAGCCTCGGACGCGAACAGCTTGGCCATTGCCGCCTGCTTGGAGTTCGCAAGCCCCTTGTCGCTCCGCCATGCCGCGTAAAGCACGAACTGCCTGGCAACCTCGATTTGCATCGCCATGTCCGCGAGTTTCATCTTCACGGCCTGGAACTTGGAGATCGGTTTCTTGAACTGGATGCGCTGCTTCGCGTACTCCAGGCTGTCTTCGAGCGCGGCGCGTGCCGTGCCCACTGCGAGCGCGCCCGTCATCACGCGGATCTCGTCCAGGATCTCGCGAAGGTAGTCGGCGCCCTTTCCAGGCTCGCCGAGCAGGGCATCACCGGGCACGCTGCAATCATCGAGAACCACTTCCGATGTCACCGAGGCCTTCACCCCCATCTTATCGATGTTCCTTCCAACGTTCAGGCCGGGGTTATCCCTGGTGACCAGAAAAACGTTGAGCACATCATCCACCTTGGCAAAAACCGTGAAGAAATCCGCGACCGGGGCCTGGGTGATCCACATCTTTCGGCCGTTGAGCACCCAGCCGCCTTCGCCATCCGGCACGGCAGAGGTGGAGATGTTGGAAAGGTCGCTCCCGGCGTCAGGCTCCGTGATGCAGATGGTGCCGACCTTTTCGCCTTTCAGCGCGGGCTCGAACAGCTCCTTCTTCTGCGTGTCCGTGGCGAACCTGTGCAAAAAGTACGTGCCCATGAGCGACTGCATGGCACATGCCGCTGCCACGGACAGCGAACCGTATGCAAGCTCCTCCGAGGCCAGGCAGTAAGTAACTATGTCCATGCCCGAACCCCCGGCACTTTCCGGGTAGCGCATGCCGAAATATCCGAGCCTGCCAACCGCCTGGAACTGTTCGCGCGGAAACTCGGCTTTTTCGTCTATGGCCTGGGCCTCGGGCTTGAGCCGCTCCCTTGCGTAGCGCGCAAAGGTCTCCTGAACAGCTCTCTGCTCCTCGGTAAGCTCGAAATTCATGTCATTGTCTCCTCAAGCGCCCGGTTTCCTCTTCATCAACTTCGAACGTTTCCGGGTCAACTGCCACGCCGTACGCGCCGCGTGCTTTTTCGACTGAAAGAGTGCCGCTGCGCACCTCCTCCGCAACCTTCTCCGCCGGCCTCTCGAACGGATCGCCGTAACCGCCGCCGCCACCCGCTTCCTGTACGTACTCGGTCCCCTCGGGTATCCCGGTCACGAGATCCTTGCTCGTTGTGCGGTACACCTTTCCATCCGGGTAGCAAAGATCGATGTAGTTGAGAGTGGAGCCGTGACCGCCGTTTAGCCCGAAGGCGGGCTCCACATCGCCGTCGCCGAAAGTGACAAGCTGCGTCTTCTCCCCGCCGGTTACAAAGCGGCTCACAACACCGAGCCCCCCGCGCCACTTTCCCGCCCCTGCCGAATCGACGAGGTACTCGTGCTCCAGCAAACGGTGCGGTGTCTGCTGCTCGAACATCTCGTAGTCCTGGTCGAGCACGCCGCCCGACGCGTCGATCATGCCGATGTGATCGTACCCGTCCACCCCGTCCATCGCGCCGGAGCCGCCCTTCAGCCCCATGAAATAGATGTCAACGTACTTGTCGTCCTTCCGCGGATCCGTACCAGTGGTGAGCGAGCAGAGGAGCTGGTTCCAGCCCGCCGTGACCCTGTCCGGAATCACCGGCGCGAGCGCGCGGATTATAGCGTCGGCGTTTGGCGGGCAGAGGTGGTTGCCGAACGTTGTGGCAGCCGGGTACGCGGCGTTCAGTATGCATCCCTCCGGGATGATGATGTCGAGCGGCTCGATCATGCCCTCGTTGTGCGGGATGTCCGGGTTCACCATCTGGAGAAAGGTCAGCGTGGTGGCTGACGCGCTCGATGTGTACGTGCCGTTCACAAAGCCGTCTGTCTGGCCGTCCGTGTCCGAGTAGTCGAACGCGATCCGGCCGTCATTGACAACGATCTTGACCCTGATCCGGTAGCGCGACCCGGGTGTTTTGCCGTCGAAGTAGACGGTGCTCTCGCCGCTGTACTCACCGTCCGGGATCGTGCGGATTTCAGCCTCCATCATCTTCTTCGTGGATTCGAACAGGTGTTTCTTGTGCGAATCGAATACATCGAAGCCGTACTTTTCCACCAGCGAGATCATGCGCCGCTCCCCTACAACGCACGCGCCGGTAAGGGCGCGCATGTCCTCTTCCACAATCTTGAACCTGATGTTCGCGAAGATCAGGTTCCACACGTCCTTTCTGAGCTCGCCGCCCGCGATAACCTTGACCGGCGGGATGCGCAGCGCCTCCTGCCACACCTCGGTTGCATTGGGGTTGTAGCCGCCCGCGACCGCGCCGCCGATGTCAGCCTGGTGCCCCTTGCATGCGCTCCACGCGACAAGTCTTCCGCCCACGAAGATCGGCTTGTACACGGCAACGTCGTTGTTCTGGTTGCCCATGCTGAAGACATCGTTATGGAAGATCACATCGCCCGGCGCAATGTCATCCCCGAAGAAATCGATGATGTGCTTGCACACAGGCCCGAGCGAAAAGGACAGGATCGGAAGGTTCTCGGTCTGTTCCAGCATCCTCCCCTTGGCATCGTAGAGCCCGGTGACAAAGTCCTTGGCCTCGCAGAGGATGGGCGAGCGGGTTGTCATGGTCAAGGAGATGCTCATCTCGTCCGTGATCGATTTGAACGCCCGCTGGAACACGGACACCAGGATGGGGTCGATGCCGGTTTTCATTGCTTGCCCTCCTTCGCCTTCACGTCAAACCCCTTCCTGTGCACAACGAACGAGCCCATCGAGTCGCAGAACGCGTCGAACTGCGCGCTCACGAACACGGTCGTGTTCCTCTGCTCGATGAGGGCGGGGCCGTCGATCCTGTTTCCGTGCCTTAGCGCGTGCCCGTCGTACACCGGGGTTTCCTCGAACACGCTGTTCTCGGGTATGAAAACCTTCCTCCTGCCCTTGAACGTTCCCCGCGCATCCTCCTCAACAGCGCC
Source organism: uncultured Phycisphaerales bacterium (assembly GCA_964542475.1). Lineage (GTDB taxonomy): Bacteria > Planctomycetota > B15-G4 > B15-G4 > CAYZWU01 > CAZIUL01. Next base: position 44,465 of record CAZIUL010000024.1, read on the forward strand.
TTCCTCTCCGAACGCGGGCTTTTCCGTCTCCCCGACCGCGCTCAGGCGAACGTTTATCAGCTCCACCGGTGTTTTTTCGTTCTCCAGCGAGTAGCCGTAGAGCCTGTTGTGCTCCGCATGAAACGCATTCACCATCTCATCGAACGATCCCGAGAGGATATCCTCCATGGAGATGGGACAGCTTACCTCGTGGTACTGCTTGATGTAACGCATGTCCAGCGCAGGCTCGAAGCGCATCCTCTCCTTCGGGATATGCTCCGTTGTAAGCGCTCTCATGCCCTCATCCCTCATGTCCCGCACCTGCTGCATCAGAAGCTCGTTGTCGAGGCTGTCCATCCGGGCCACGAGCGATCGCACGTAGTCGTGCTTGAGGTCGGAGAGCAGCATACCGGCCGCGCAGAAGATCGATGACTCCCTTGGCACGAGAAAGAACGGGATCTCCAGCTCCTGACAGATCATGCACGCGTGAAGCGGTCCCGCTCCGCCCGCCACGACCAGGGGAAACTCCCTCGGGTCGAAGCCGCGCTTGATGGAGACCTCTCGCACGCCGTGCGCCATGTTCGTGTTGATTACCCGGTACATGCCTGCGGCCGCCTCTTGCGCGTTCATCCCGAGCGGATCCCCTATCTCCTTGGCGATCGCGTTCCCGGCCGAAGCGAGGTCCAGCTTTATCTTGCCGCCCGCGAAGTACTCCGGGTCTAGGTATCCGAGAACGAGGTCCGCGTCGGTGCACGCGGGCTTTTCGCCGCCATGGCCGTAGCAGACAGGCCCCGGGTCCGACCCCGCGCTCTGCGGCCCCATCCGCAGGAGACCGCCCTCGTCGATCCAGCCGATGCTGCCTCCGCCCGCGCCTATTGTCACGATCTCGAGCATTGGCAGGGCCAGCCTGTACCGGTTGATGCTGCCATCCGATGCTGCCTGCGGAACACCGCCCCTGACCAGGGCCGCGTCAAAGCTGGTGCCGCCCATGTCAACCGTGATGTAGTCCTCGAAACCGTGCGCCTCCGTGTATATCCTGCCTGCTCCCGGGCCCGCTGCCGGGCCGGAAAGCAGGGTCATTGCGGCGCGCGTCGAAGCCATGTCCGGGCTCACAACACCGCCGTTCGACTGCATGATCAGCAGAACGCCCTTGAACCCGATCCCGGAGAGCTTTTCGATCAGGCTGTCGATGTACCGCTTGAGCGTGGGGCCGACGTAGGAGTTCAGCACAGTTGTGGATGCCCGGTCGTAGAAACGGATCGACGGTAGAAGCTTCGAGGAGACCGAGAGATACCCTTCGGGAAGCGCCTTCTTTACGGCGCGCGCAGCCGCATCCTCGTGACTGCTGCTTGCGAACGAGTTCATCATGCAGATCGCCACTGCTTCCACACCTTCGCGCTTGAGAAGGCCCAGCGCCTCGTCCAGCTCTTTTTTATCGAGCGGCTCTACCTCTACGCCCTCGCTGTCGAGGCGTCCCTTTATGCCCTTGCGAAGGTAGCGCGGGATCAGCGGGGGGACGTTGGTGTACCGGTTGTTGTACTGCTCCTCGCGGATGCCGCGGCGCATCTCCAGGGCGTCCCGCACACCGCGCGTGGTGATGAGGCCTGTTTTCGCGCCGGTAAGGGTCAGGGTAACGTTGGTGGTGACCGTGGTGCCGTGAACGATGGTTTCCACCTGCTTTGCAAGGGCTTCGAGATCGATCCCTCTTGCACTCGCGATCTCGACAAGCCCGTTCATCAGGCCGATGGAAGGATCCTTCGGCGTGGACAGAACCTTGAAGATGCTGCTTTTGCCGGTCTCGTCAATGACCAGAAAATCGGTGAACGTACCGCCCACATCCACGCCGACCTTCAAAGGCATGAGCTCCTCCTTTTTTTCATCGCGCCCGTCCGGGATCAATGCAAACATTCCGTCGGCCGTGTATGGGCCTGTACGAGCGACCGGCCGGTCGCCCCTACGACGGCTTAGCCATCACTTCCGCCATGAACGACTCGTCGAACGCCCGGCCTTCAGCCACAAGCTGTCTGTACTTCACGAAGTCGATCACATCGGAGCCGGTGATCTTCCTGGTGTTGAACGCGTTGAACCCGAGGTTGGCTTCGGTTGCCATGTTGGCCGCCAGCCAGTGGCGGTTCGCCAGCTTTGTCTGGTCCCAGAAAAACTTCTTCTTCATGCGGATGCCGTCGATCGATTTCATGAGGCACCCGGGAAACAGGTTGGTGAAGCCCCACGTCAGCTTGTCGATCTCCTTGTCCAGCAGCTCGAAATCAACGGGCAGGGTTTTGAGCACAGCCTTGGCCTCCTTTGCAGCCTCGCCCCGCTTCATCTCGCCGTAAACGATCTCGCCGTCCTCGATGTAACGGTCGGTTATCACCATGGGGTTCCTCACGAAGCTGTCCCCGTCTTTCAGCACGGGCACGCACTTGGTGATGAGCCCGAGCTTTTTCATCTTGTAGGCCGACCAGAGCTCGCATGACACGCAGTTGTAGAGCGCATCCTCTATGGTCATCATGAGCGGCAGAAAATCCGTTGATCCCCCGTCAGGCGCTGAACCGTGGCGCGGCCCTGCCTGGCCGTAAATGGCGAGGTCCGATGAAAACGCGAGGTCGCAGGCCATGCCGATCTCCTGTCCGCCTGCCACGCGCATGCCGTTCACGCGGCAGACCGTGGGCTTCTTGCACATGAGGATGGCATCCACCATGCCGTTGAAAAGATCCATGTAGGCGCCGTACTCCGCCGGTCTCCCCGAGTAGTACTCGGCGTACTCCTTGGTGTTCCCGCCGGTACAGAACGCCTTGTCCCCGGCAGCCGTGAACACGGCCAGCACAACGCTTCTGTCCATTGAGGCCTTGTTGAACCCCGCGATCACTGACTTTACCATGTCGGTTGTGTACGAGTTATACTGCTTTGGATTGTTCAGCGTGATCCAGGCCGTGTTGAGCCCGTCCACCGGCTTTCCCCCCTTGTCCTTGACCGGTTTCAGCTCGTACATGATCGATGGGGCTTCGGTCCCGAAGTACCCGTCCTTGAAAAGCTCGTGATCCTTGATCTCGTCATCCTTCGGCATCCAGTCCAGCTGTCCCATGATTGTCCTCCCTTACATATCCGGTGTGTTTTCGTGGTTTTTATGATAAGCGGACAGCCACGGAGGCTGCCCGGCTTCGTTTGTTTATCACGTTGCTCCGTCGATCAAAGATGCTTTGCGCGAAACGCCGTGCACCCTTTTACATAGAATCCGTTTTCGACCAGGTCGTGCCCGCTTTCTCAAGGCTGTAATAGACCTTGATCTCCTCCTTTTCCTCGAATATGCGGGGCACCATCTGCATCTCCATGCCGATCTCGATCTCCTCTTCCTTTATTGTCTCGCCGATCCAGGCGAGGCAGCGTCCGCCTTCCTCGAGGTCCGCGACGCCCACGATATAGGGAGTCACCTCCTCGAACCCGGTGGGTGCTGCAACGATCTTGGTGAAGGTGTGCAGCCGTGCTTTGCCTGTTATCTCTATAAACTCGAACTCCGGGCTCATGCATGAGCCGCAGTCTCCCCTCGGAGGAAACGAGGTTGTGCCGCATTTTACACATTTCGATCCCATCACCCGGCCGTCTTTCAGGTGCTTGGCAAAGTCGGTCACCTTGGTGAAGGGAGAATAGTTTACAAGTCCGAACCATTTGAACATCGTTTAATCCCTCCTCATCACCTGGACGAAACAGTACTGTCCGATCCCGCCCACGTTGTGTGTCAGGCCCACGTCGGCATCCGGGACCTGGCGCTCGCCGCACTCGCCCCTGAGCTGTTTTGCTACCTCGTAAGTCATGGAAACGCCTGTTGTGCCTATGGGGTGTCCCTTGGCTTTCAGGCCGCCGTCAACGTTCACCGGTGTCTTTCCGCCGATGTAGCTGCCGCGATCAGCGATGAACCTGCCGCCTTCGCCTCGCTTGCAGAACCCGAGATCCTCGTACGCCATGATCTCGGCGATGGTGAAGCAGTCGTGCACCTCGGCAACCTTTATGTCATTGGCTGTGACGCCCGCCATCTCGTAGGCATCGTTCGCTGCTTTTTCCGCGCTCGGAAGACCTACCAGGTTGGGCCTGCGCAGCACAGACATGCTGGCTGTCGCGCTCGCAACGCCGTCGAGCCAGACCGGTTTCTTGGATATCTCCTTGGTGCGCCCCTCGTCGGCCAGGATCACGCATGCTGCACCGTCCGCGTTAGCGCAGCAGTCGTACACCCGGAGCGGCGAGGAAACCTCCTCGGACTCCAGCGCCTTCTTCATGGTGATCTCCTTCTGGAAGAGCGCGTTCCTGTTCCTGGCGCCGTAGTAGTGGTTCTTTACCGCGACCTCGAGGAGCTGCTCCCGGGTGGTGCCGAACTCGTACATGTGCCTTTGCGCGAACAGCGCGTAGTAGCCGGGAAAGGTCGTGCCGAAAACCGACTCCCACTGCACCTCGCCAACGCGCCCCATGAGCGCGAGTATCTCGGGCGTGGAAAGCTCGGTCATCTTCTGGCAGCCGATAACAGCCATGATGTTGTGCATGCCCGCCTTGATCGACACCCACGCCGTGCGAATGGCCGCGCTTCCAGAAGCGCATGCCACCTCTGTCAGCCACGTTGGCTTTGGGTTGAGTCCAAGGTACTCCTGGACCACGCCCGGCAGCGAGCGCTGCTTGTGATATTCGGGAACCGACCCGATCACGGATGCATCGATGTCGTCCCTGTCAATGCCGGCATCATCCAGCGCCGCCTTGAACGCCTCGAACGCCAGCTCCTGTACTGTGGCGTCGCTTCGGCGACCGAACACGCCGTGTCCTATGCCGATTATTCCGACTCGTGTCATTTAATCCAGCCTCCTAAATGTACTGACCGCCGTCGATCTTGATAACTTCACCGGTTACGTGGCGGGACCTGTCCGAGCAAAGAAACGCCACAACGTCCGCGCATTCGTCGGGCGTTGCGATCCTGCCCACAACAGTCTCGTCCACCGCCTTGTTCAGGAACTCGGCAGGGATCTTGCGCGCCATCTCGGTCATGACCATGCCCGGGGCCACAACGTTCACGTTCACGTTGAACTTGCCAAGCTCTATGGCAAGCGTCTTGCTCATGGCGATCTCCCCTCCCTTGGACGCGGAGTAGTTGGCCTGGCCGAACTTGCCCCTGAGCCCGTTGATGGAGGAGACGTTCACGATCTTGCCGGATTTCTGCTCCTTGAAGACCGCGGCCGCCGCCTTGTTGTAGTTGAAATAGCCCTTCAGATTCACGTTGATGACTGCGTCCCACTGCTCCTCGGACATCTTCCATATCACCCCGTCCCAGTTGATGCCCGCGTTGCAGACCATGATGTCGAGCCGCCCGAACTCCTTCACCACCGTATCAACCATGTTTTGCGCGTCAACATGACTCGACACATCCGCCTTGATGGCCAGCCCCTTGCGGCCCATCTCCTCGACCTGCTTGACCACCTCTTTCGCTTCCTTATCGTGCCGGCGATAGTTGATCGCCACGTTCGCGCCTTCCCTGGCGAGCACAAGGGCAATTGAGGTGCCAATGCCCATGCTGCCCCCTGTTACAATGGCACTCTTGCCTTCGAGACCTAAATCCATACCTATCTCCTTATTCTGCTATACCGAGCCCGGTGGAATTTTCACCGGGTAACAACTCATGTGAAAAAACATACAGCTATTGAACCACTAAAAAAAACGAATGGCAACCCTTCAACCGGAGGCTTTCGCGGTATGGCGGGCAGGGGAGTCCGGGAGCTCCTACCGATGCGGCAGAACCGATCTACGGTCGAGCAAGGTTGTGCAGAAGAAAGCGGCTATCGTCACGGGAAGCACGAGGTAGATCGGGTGGAAAAAGGCGCTTTTCCACTCCGCGGGGAGCAGGAACCACGAGCCGAAGGCAAGCATGGAAAAAGCGAGCGTGCATACGGCGCTGCCCTTTCTGCAGAGCTTCGGGCAGAAAAGCGTCATCAGGGTAATGAGCGCGTATGCCGAGTTCAGGGTGAGGCCTGCTGTGAGCGCGCCCAGGATGTCCTTTGAAACGAACAGGGCCAGGGCGAAAGTAAAAACGCTCAACACGAGGACCGCGCCCCTTGATATCCACCATTCGGTGCGCTCGGCCATGTTTCTGGCCATGAACCGTTTGATGATGTCACCGACCACCAGGGTGGAGCTGCCAAGGAGCAGGCCGCAGGCTGTTGAAACGTCCGCGGCCCAGAGCCCCGCTAAAATCAGGCCGGCCAGGTAGGGGTTCAGGGCAAGTACCATGCGCGGCAGAGCCTCGGCAGTGTCGGTCAGGCCAGGGTGAACGACCGCGGCAGAGATCCCGATGATTGCGCTTATGAAGCCGACCGGCAGGATGATCAGCCCGCCCAGGAGAAAGCCTCGCTTTGCCGCATCAGGGCTTTTCGCCGCAAAACTGATCTGCACGACAGCCTGGGTGCCGAGCGCTGTGACGATCATGATCAGGAACCATGCCATGACAAGCGGCATGCCCAGCGCCCCGAGTCCGAAGCAGGGATTGGGCGGATCAAGCCCGGCCAGGTACTGCTTGAGCTCTTCTAGGCCGCCAACCTTGTCAAGCGCCGTGCTGAAACACAAGAACGCTCCGAGCACCACACCGATATATATCAAGGTCACGTTGATGACGTTGGTGATGCCCGCGGCCCAGAGCCCGCCGATCAGGGAGATCCCCACAAAAACAACGGCTGTGATGAGCATGCCGGTTTCAAGGTCAACCAACACGAACTCGTGGGTGAAACCGAAGATCGCAACCTGGAAAGACCAGAACTCCGGCAGAAGAGCTGCGAGAATGGCGCCGCCCGCAACGTACTGGAGACAGGTGATCACCACCTGGATCACGAGCTGGCCCAATACTCCGAGCACCCTGCCCCCGGTTCCGTAGTGCCGCTCGAAAAGCTCAGGCAGCGTGCTCACCTCCATCCTTCGGTACCTGCCCGCTGCAAAGAGCCCCATGATCACGGCACCGGCTGCCCAGGCCGCGTTGTACCATCCTGCTGATATACCGAAGGTGTATGCGCGCTGGGCAACCCCCACGGTTGAGACGCCGCCCACGGCCAGACCGGTGAGAAGCACGGCAACCACCCCGGTTGGAAGGCCGCGGCCCGCGAGCAGGTACCCTATCATCCCGCCTTTCGCGCTCAGCTTGCGGGTCCACCAGGACACCGCGTACAGCAGCACGATGTACAGGACAACGATCACCACCGGAATAATGGACTCTTCGTTCATCGCGGCATCACCCTGAGCCGGGCGTCAACCGCAACAGGCGCCTCGCCCGCTGGATGCGTGAACACCGGGTTCAGGTCGATCTCCTCGATCGCCGGGAAGTCAGCGGCAAGCCTTGACAGGCGTACCATCATGTCACAAAGCGCGTCCATGTCGATCGAGGACATTCCCCTCGTTCCAGCCAGGATCGGCAGCCCCTTGATCGACTCGATCATCTCCATGGCCTCGCCCTTGGCAAGCGGTGCCAGCCTGAACGCCACGTCTTTCATGGCCTCCACGAAGATGCCCCCGAGACCGAACATGATCAGCGGGTCAAGCCCCTCCTGAGCCTTTGTGCCGAGGATCACCTCGCGGCCTTCCTTTTTCTGCGCCTGCACCACGAAACCGACATCATCACCCTTGAACCTGCTGCCGAGATCCTCGAACGCGCTCTCCAGCGCTGAAGGATCGCCCAGGTTCAGCACAACACCGCCCTCGTCCGATTTGTGCACCACGCTCGTTGCATCCACCTTGAGCACGCACGGAAAGCCCACCTCGTCCGCCGCGGCTTTCAGGTCAGCGGCGTTCTTCACAGCCCTGGTTGCCGAGCAGTTTATGCCGTAGCTTTCAAGTATCGCAAAAACATCGGCCTGGGGCAGGTAGGTGTCCTTGCCCTCGAACTTACCGAGGATAGAAGCCGCCCCTTCCCGGTCATATTCGATTTCGGGCGGAACCTCCTGCTTCCTTGCCTTGACCTTACCGTAGCGTGCCATTGCAAGCAGAGCCCTTCCCCCGTCCTCCGGAAAATCGTAGACCGGTGTGCCGCTCCCGCGGATGGCATCCATGAGCCCGTACCACTTCTCGATGGTCATGACAACCGACACCACCGGCTTGCTCGCCACATCGCCGGCTTTTTTAAGGCTTTCGGCGATCCCCTTAAGGTCCACGAACGGAGCCGTGATGAAGTTCACCAGCACCATGTCCACGTTGGGATCCTTGAAAAGCGTTTCCACTGTCAAGCCGTAGTGTTCCGGGGTTGCGGTTGCTACCACGTCCACCGGGTTTTTCACTGTGGCTTCCGGGTGGAGGTTCTCGCGCAGATAGTCCTTTGTCTCGTCCTTCAGCTCGGCCAGCTCGAGCCCCCCGAGGATAGCCTCGTCGAGCGCGAGGATCCCGGGCCCGCCGGTGTTGGTCACGATCGCGACCTTGTTCCCCTCGGGCACGGGCTGGTTCGCGAACGCGATCGCCGCCTTGGTCATATCGTCCTGGTTAAGGAAGCGAAGCACCCCGGCCTTTTCGAACATGGCGTCAGCCATTGTGTCCTGGTCCATGAGAGAGCCGGTGTGCGACGAGACAGCCACAGCGCCCTCGGCGGTGCGCCCCGCCTTGATCGCGAGCACCGGTTTTTTCGGTGTGATCCTTCGCGCAACATCAAGAAAGCCCTGCGGGTCCTTGAACGTCTCGACCTGGAGCATTATCACCTTGCACCCGTCATCCTCGCCGTAGTACTGGAGAATCTCGTTCATGCTCACGTCGCACTCGTTGCCAAAGCTCGCGTACATGCGAAGCCCCATCCCCAGCTTGTGGAGCGGGATCTTCAGGACTTCGCCCACCCCGCCTGACTGCGCCACGATGGACACGCTTCCCGGGGTCATGGGCACAAAGGTGAAGTTCGCGTACAGGGAGATTTCGGGATCGGAGTTCTGCACCCCCTGGGAGTTCGGGCCGTAAACACGGACTCCGTATTTACACGCGATCTCAACCATTTCGCGTTCGAGCGCCGCGCCTTCCTCGCCCATCTCCTTGAACCCGGCCGTGTGAACGATGGCGAACTTGACGCCTTTCTTTCCGCACTCCTCCATCACCCGGGGCACTAACGTGTTCCTGATGGAGATGTTTACCAGGTCAACCTCGTCGGGGATTTCGAGAATCGATTTGTATGCCTTGAAGCTTCTTACCTGGCTCTGCTTGGGGTTGATCGGAAAAATCGGCCCGCGAAAACCGTGGTCCACCAGGTTCTGTATCACGATGTGACCTATCGAGAGCGGATTGTTCGATGCGCCCACGATCGCCACTGACCTTGGTTTGAAAAGTGCGTCCAACATTTCTTGGCTCCTTTCACCTTCTCTTGTCTTGTGCCTTTCCGTTCTTTCCGTCCGCCTCATCTTCTTTTGCAATCAGCGCGGCCCCGAAGGCGCCTGTGAACTGGGGATGCGGGGGTACGCACACATCACGTCTCAGCGCCTCTTCAAGCGTCTCCCTCAGAAAGGGGTTGTATTGGACCACTCCGCCGGTGAGGGTCACGTCCCCTTCGAACCGGTCCATTTCCACGATCCTGTTCACCACCGACCGGAACGCGCCCAGTATGATGTTCTCCACGCGCTCGCCCTTTCTGAGATGCGCGAGTATCTCGGTCTTCGCAAAAACCGTGCAAAAGCTGCCGAGGGTAAAGCTCTTGTCCGCGCCGCGCGCGAGCGTGTCGAGCTCATCGATCGAAAGGTCCAGGCGAGTGGCGATCTCCTCCAGAAAAGCGCCTGTTCCCGCGGCACACTTGCGGTTCATCTTGAAATCGATCCTGTTGCCGGAGGTGTCGAGCCTGATCACCTTGCTGTCCTGGCCGCCGATGTCCACGATCACCTGGCTCGATGGATGGCTCTCGAAACAGCCCCGACCGTGGCACGTGATCTCGGTGACCCTGCTGTCCGCGAAGTCCACGTTACCCCTGCCGTAGCCGGTTGCAACGCTTGACGCGGGGTAGCTGCCGGGAGGCAGGCCGGCTTCTGCCAGGGCTGCCTTCAGGCACTCTTTTGCCGTGGCAAGGTAGTCGACTCCGGATTTTCGCACGCACCGGGAAAGCGCGGCACCGCTTTTGTCGACAAGCACGACCTTGGTGGCTGAGGCCCCAACATCAACACCGCAGAAAACCGGGCTCGAACCTGCCGGGCTGTGCCCTGCCCCGGCCGGGCGTGCGGATGTCTCATTTTCCTGCTTCTTTTGCTTCTGCTTTTTCTTCAAGCCGTGCCTGCCTTTGATCGCCTACTTGCTGATCTGCTCCACGAACGCCTCGATGTTCGTGCGGGACTGTTCCTCGGAGTAACATCGCAGGTCGTTCAGGTCGCCGTTAATAACAAGGGTCGGGATGGCGAGCTTGCTGCGCAGCCTGTCGTGCATCCCGTAGCGGCAGTTGGAGTTGTTCGGGCATGTTTTCGAGTCGTGGAACAGGATTCCGTTCACCTTGTAGTCCCTGACCATGCTCTCGAGGTAGCTCTCCTTGAACTCCTCGGAGCGCGTGATGAAAAGCTCGGTGTAGGCCTTTGCCATGCCGCGGAACGGATCGCCGGGATCAAGCGCCTCGAAAATCCACGAGTTGCAGTATGTGGACGCTACAACGCACGAGTTCAGCCCCATGAAAAGCTCGGCGTGCTCCCTGAGCTTGCCCCAGATCGGCATTCCCTCCCAGTAGAACCGGTAGCGCTCGCCGTCCACTGCCGCCACCTCGTCCTTGACGCGCTCCTCGAGCTCGGGCACGAGCGCCTCGTAGTATTCGATGGCGCGCTCATCCCCGCGCAGAACCACTGCCGGGCCCATGTGGATCGTGGCATCGAAAAAGGTGAAGGGCGATGGAAGCGCGGCAGCGGTCCTCAAGGCCCTTTTCCACAGCTCGGTTGTTTTCCTGGAAAGGGAGACCACGCGTTCGAGCTCGGGCGTGTCAAGCGGGTGACCCGCCACCTTTTCCAGAACCGGCACCAGCGCCTCGTGCTGGGCCGTTACGTAGACGAGGAGATCTTCGGTCAGGTCGCCCACCCCTCTCGGGGTGTCGATCCCGAGTACAGGCACGTTGAACTCGCGCCTGTAGAACTCGAGCCAGTCCTTCACATCCCTGCACTGGTTCGTGTTGTAGACAAGCACATCAGGTTTGGGCACACCATCCATGCCGAACGCCTTGGAAAGCGGTGTCTGCTTTTTGATGTACGAGCCCACGTCGCTGGTCAGGTAGGAACAGATTTCCGGGGAGTAGCCGACAGCGTTGGCAGCCGGGATCAGGTCCATGGCCGCGCGCGTGGCTCCCAGAAGGGCGCCGTGGTTCTCCGGAAAGTAAACCAGGAATCCGAACGCTCGCAAAAGCTCGGCCGGACCCACGCTCGTGCACCATGCCACCTTTGGGGAGCCTGCCTTGGACGCGTCATCCAGCTCCTTGAAGTAGCCGGCCATGATTTTGCGCATCAAACCAGCGGCCTTTATCTTCTTGATGCCTGGTTTCTTCTCGTCGGACATGATATGTTTCTCCAAGAAGGGCCATCGAAACACCGCCAAAGACGGGCAGAGAGCAATTATTGTAGATGACCGCAAAGTCATGTCCAGAAAATAGGCTGCTGTCAGCGCTTGAAAAAGGAAATCAAACATGCGGATCGACAAGCTGAATGTCACGGTTACGGAACAGGAGCTTAACGACTTGATAAAAAAACATCTTCTAGAGGACCTCCCCGTGTCGGACCTGTCGATCGCTTTTACGGACGGTTTCATCGAGCTTTCCGGGACTATCAAAAAGATTTTCACCATTCCATTCACCGCCTGGATAAAACCATCCGCCGATGGATCGAGATTGAACCTGGAGCTGGAAAAGCTCGACGCGGCAGGCCCGCTCGGAAACCAGCTCAGGGGCACACTGATGAACATGATCATCGAGAAGATACCTCCCGAGCTCGAGGCCACGGGCTCCTTCAACATGCTGCATCTCGACCTGGGCAAGCTGCTGTCATCCAAGGGAATCGTCGGCAATATCCACCTGGACGTCATCGAGGCCATGGCCGGCCGCCTGAAAATCGAAACGTCCGGAACCATAACCGCGTTTAAAAAGGAGAGCGCCTGATGTTCCATGCACTCATCCGGAAAAGGCGAAGCATCCGTGAGTTTCGTGAAAAACCTGTGGAGAAGGAAAAGATCGACCTGCTGGTGGAAGCCGCGCTCAGGTCGCCGTCATCGAGGAGCTTCAATCCCTGGGAGTTAGTGGTTGTCACGGACAAGGCTGTTCTGGAGAAGCTCTCCCGATCCAAGCCGCACGGATCTTCCTTTCTGAAGGATGCCGCGCTCGGGATCGTTGTGCTCGGGAGCAGCGCAAAATCAGATGTGTGGGTGGAGGACTGCTCCATCGCATCGATCTTCATCCAGCTCGCGGCGGAATCGATGGGCCTTGGAAGCTGCTGGATCCAGGTAAGGAAACGCAGACACGACGCATCGCTCTCCGCGGACGACTACATCTCCGGGCTTCTGGATATCCCGCCCGGTCTCGAAGTGGAATCGATCATCGCAATAGGTTATGCTGTTGAGGCGAAGCAGCCACACAAGAGCGAAGAGCTGCAGTACGAGAAAGCGCATCTCGGATCGTACAAAAAGGCCTATCATGGTCCGCTGAAAAAAGGATGAACCACCCGGGTATCTCGAAATTTTTAACGGAGGATAAAAACAAATGCCCACACTGATAGAAAAACCTTCCATAATCCGCGCCGCAGGAAACGCTCCCAAGATCATCGAGGAGCACATCGGCCGGGTCAACTCGGAGACCAGCGCTTTGAGCATTGCCAGAATGCAGAGCCCGAGCGGGTGGGAAGAGCCGGGGCAGACCCCTGAGTTCGACGAGTACACCACCATCTTGAGCGGCATGCTCAGAATCGAGTTCAAGGGGGGACAGATCGACGCGAAAGCCGGCCAGACCGTTATCACGCATCGCGGCGAATGGGTGCGTTACAGCTCTCCAGGCCCGGAAGGCGCCGAATACATTGCCGTGTGCGTGCCCGCGTTTTCGCCGGACATTGTGCACAGAGATGAATGAAGCTGACCGCGGGTAGACCGCGTTGGAAAAACGCATATCGAATAACGAACACGGAGAAGCAGCATGAGCAAGGCATCGATCGGAGTCATCGGGGGGAGCGGGCTGTACGAGATCAAGGGCATGAAGGTTGTGGATGAGGTCAAGCCGGACACGCCGTGGGGCGAGCCGTCCGACTCGATCGTGATCGGCGAGCTTTCGGGTGTGCGCATGGCGTTCCTGCCAAGGCACGGCCGCGGACACCGCACCCTTCCCTCAGAGATCAACTCAAGGGCCAACATCTGCGCGTTGAAAACACTCGGCGTCGAAAAGATCGTTGCGTTTTCCGCGGTGGGCAGCCTGAAGGAAGAGCTCGCGCCTCTCGCGTTCGCGGTTCCGGACCAGGTGATCGACCGGACGCGGCAGCGGCCTTCCACCTTTTTCGGAGAAGGGGTGGTTGGGCACGTCGCTTTCGCCGACCCGTTCTGCAACGACCTCGGGGGGATCGTTTACGAAGAGATCAAGAAGCTCGGCCTCGATGTGCACAGGAGGGAAACCGTCATCTGCATGGAAGGGCCGCTCTTTTCCACGCGGGCGGAAAGCAACCTGTACCGTTCATGGGGCGCCGGCCTTATCAACATGTCCGCACTTCCCGAATCAAAGCTGGCGCGGGAGGCGGAGATCTGCTACGCGCTTGTGTGCATGGTCACGGATTACGACTGCTGGAAGGAAGAGGAGTCCGACGTTGACATCCGGATGGTGATCGAGAACCTCACAAAGAACGCTGAGAACGCGAAGAAGCTCCTTCAATCAGCAGCAAAAAGAATTGAATCCGGGGTTACAAAGTGCTCGTGCAGGGAAGCGGCCAAGCATGCAATCATCACGGCGGAAGAGGTCCGCGATCCGGAAACAGCGGTAAAGCTCAAGGTGCTACTGCCGGAGTATTTTTGAGGTTTTTGAAGCTAATCAGCGTTCGCGGACAGGCAAATACAACCCCGGCCGGTAAGGGTGGTTCGCGAACCGCCTTTACGACCGCACCTTCACGCGCACATACCGCTTTTTACCGGCCCGCAGCATCAAAACCCCCTCGTCATCAAGCATGGAAGAGGTAACCAGGTGCTCGATATCCGGAACCTTCTCATTGTTGACCGAGGCGCCGCCCTGCTTGATCAGCCTGCGTGCCTCGCTCTTCGATGCCGAGAGCCCGGTGTCCATGAAAAGCCGCACGACCGGTATCCCCTCATCGAGCGCTTTCCGGTCCAGGTGGTGAACCGGAACACCGTCCGCCTTGCCGTCCCCCGCGAAAGCTGACTCCGCCGCCTCTTTTGCGCGCTCCGCCTCTTCCTTTCCGTGCGTGATCGCGGTTGCTTCATACGCGAGCGCCTGCTTCGCCTTGCGGATGTCAGCCCCTTCGAGCGAGCCGAGCCGCTCGACCTCTTCCATGGGCAGAAATGTGAAGTAGCCCAGAAACCGCTTCACATCCCTGTCATCGATGTTGATCCAGTACTGGTAAAAGTCGTACGGGGAGGTGTGCTCTTGGTCGAGCCATATTGCACCAGCCACGGTCTTGCCCATCTTCACCCCGGAAGCTGTCTCGACCAGCGGATAGGTCATGCCGTGTGCCTGCGCCGCTTCGATCCTGCGGATCAGGTCAGTGCCCGAGACAATGTTTCCCCACTGGTCATCCCCGCCCATCTGCAGCTTGCATCCGTGCTTCCGGAAAAGCACCAGGAAATCGTAGGCCTGGAGGATCTGGTAGTTGAACTCCAGGAAGGAGAGCCCTGTTTCCATGCGGATCTTGTACGATTCGAACGAGAGCATGCGGTTCACGCTGAAGTGCTTTCCTACGTTGCGCAAAAACTCGATGTAGTTCAGCCCCAGGATCCATTCCGCATTGTTCTCGATGAGCGAGGCGCCCGAATCAAAGTCCAGGTAGGAGCTGAGCTGCTTCCTTATTGAGCCTGTCTGCTCCTCGATGGTACCCTCGTCCAGCATCTTTCTCAGCTCGGTCTTTCCGCTTGGATCCCCCACCATGACCGTGCCTCCGCCGACAACCGCGATGGGCCTGTGTCCGGCCCGCTCCAGGTGCACGAGAGGCATGATGGTGAGCAGGTTGCCGATGTGGAGGCTTTGCGCGGTGGGGTCGTACCCTGTGTAGGCTGTCACCCTCTCCGCCTCGAACAATCCGCGCACCGCTCCCTCGTCAGTGACCTGACTGAAAAAGCCCCGCTCTTTTAGTGTGTCATAAATGTTTGTCATTTCCGTCATCCTGATGTTTTGATCATTATTCCATATTTTTGATATAATAACCCTCGTCGGATGAAAATACAGCTTGCATCATGTTTTACCGTGTTGAAAACCTGTTATAAAAAAACGGTAATGATCTAAGGAGTATCACTTTTACCCAAAGAACCCGGCTTTCAAGCTATTTAGCTTAACCAGGCCGCTGCCGGGCTTCGAAACGAAAGGAGGGAAAAGCCATGAATCAACGTGCGATCAACCGTGGCATGGAGTTCTCCGCCACCCTGTGGGTTATTCTCATCGCCTGCCTGTTCGTCATCCTTCTCGCATCCTGCGCCACAGTGAACGACCCCGATTATATTCAGCCTGAAGATGAAAGCGGACCCGACATCAGCCCCACGCTTCTTGCTCCGGACCAGAACATCCTCAAGCGCAGGGTGGCCATCGCGCGGTTTTCGAACGAAACCCCCTACGGAAAGAGCATTCTTCTCGGTGACAAGAAGAGCATGATCGGTAGCATGACATCGGACATCCTCGCATCGCGCCTCACCCAGTCCGGCAAGTTCCTGCTCTTCGAGCGATCCGACTCCGACAGGATCATCGACGCACTGAACAGGAGCGATCTCGAATCGATCAACCTTCCCGCGGACTACCTGATCATCGGCTCCCTGTCCGAGTTCGGCCGGAACACCATCGGGGAAACAGGCGTGTTCAGCCGCTCCAAGGTGCAGAAGGCCCACGCCAGGGTAAACGTGCGGCTCGTGGATGTGAAAACATCCCAGGTGATCTACTCCGAGGAAGGGGCCGGCGAGGCATCCACCGAGGTCGGCACCATGATGGGAGTAGGAACAAAGGCGGGGTATGACGCGACGCTCGACTCCAAAGCCATCTCCGCCGCGATCTCCATGCTTGTCAGCAACATCGTTGAAAACCTGATGTCCAGGCCGTGGCGATCCTACCTGCTCTCTCGCGACGGCGAAAACATCGTTATAGCGGGCGGCGTATCCCAGGGCTTGGAGGCGGGCGAACAGCTTGCCCTCGTAAAACTGGGAAAGAAGGTAAAGAATCCGCAAACCGGCATGCAGATGGAGTTGCCCGGCGTACAGGTCGGGCTCCTGGAAATCATCTCTCTCTTCGGAAACACTCCTGAAAGCGAGGGAGCGATCTGCAAGGTTGTGTCCGGCACGCTTCCCCAATCCGAAAGCGCTTTTTCACAGTACGTTGTTGAGGAGATAAAGCAGTGAACACCAAAGCCAAAGCATTGTTTCTTTGTTTCGCCCTCTGCCTGCTTACCCTGCTGTTTGTCATGCCCTCATGCTTCTCGAAAAGGGAAGAGATCCTCCAGAAGGAAGACACCTGCCATTTCCAGTTCACTGGAAACCTGGATGAAGCCCTGGTCTCGGTCACCAGAAACGGGCAGCCTGTATGGACCGACATGGAGGTGGATGAAGACGAACGGTACACCATTAAACCGGGCACCTACAAGGTGCAGGTCACTAGAAACAACGAGCTGATAGTAAACAAAATCGTTTTTCTTGCCGGCGGAAACACGAGAGAAATTCACATCCCCTGAACTCCCGGGGCATGAAGTAAGGAGGAAAACCACCGTGAATAGCACAACATGCCTGCTGCCCGGCCTTGCAGGCTTCATCATCCTCACAAGCTGCGCCAGCCCGTGGGAAAGGTACGACGAGTCTCTGTATTCTCTCCTCAAGAATGCCACGCCCGAGGCTGTCGAAGATCACATCGAGCTGCTGGGTGAAATCGTCACAGGCGCCGAGGAAAAGGGAGAGAAGCCTCCGCCCGGCGTGTGCGCCGAGTACGGCTATTTTCTCGCCACACAAAAAGGCGAGCTGGACAAGGGGCTCAAACAGCTCGACAAAGAAACCGGCTACTACCCGGAATCGGAGCTGTTCGTGCTTGCTCTGAAACGGTCGGTTTCGGGCAAGGAGAAGGTCTTCGAGGGAACTGCTGCAGCTGAGGAGAATGTACCATGATACGGATAACACTGACTTTGTTTCTGGCCGTGGTCCTGGCAGCGGCGTTTACAAGCTGCGCCGCCCCGCCTGATTTCAGCGACGAAGCGAAATACTACGAGGTGAACCCGAAGACGATAATCATACTTCCCGCAAACAATAGCACAACCGATGCCGAAGCTCCCCACCTGTTCATGTCCACCATAGGCAAGCCCATGATCGAAAGAGGCTACTACGTGATGCCCGTGCCGCTGGTAGCAGACATGATGGCCAGGGAAGGAATCGACCTCGACGGCGAGAGCTGGATCATCGAGCCGGGCATGTTCCTCAAACATATGGGCGCGGACGCCATCCTGTATGTAACGATCAAGGAGTGGGACACAAACTACGCCGTGATAGCCAGCTCGGTTGCGGTCACCCTGCACTACAGCCTCGTTGACGCAAGAACCGGGGCCTTGCTCTGGGAAAAACAGGGGAGAAAAGTGGTCAAGGGCGGTGGAAGCGCGCAACATGCAAACAGCCTCGGGGGCCTTGTAGCGGGTTTGATCGTGGATACGGCCCACGCCGCAATCACAGCCGCTGCAACCGACTACGTTCCGCTTGCTTCTGAAGTCAACCGGACAACGCTCAATGGGCTTTACCCGGGCGTCTATCATGCCGATTATGATCTTATGCAGAAGAACATCGCTGACTGGAAAAAAGGGAAGTGATGCAGAAAAACGCCGCATGCCGCGCGCAAGCGCGGGCGCGGCAGCCGGCGTCAACGTTCGGATAAGCTTGCAGGGGATCAGAAGATGGCGAAAAAGGAATGGACTGTCAGGCCCTACGAGGCGGGTGATGAGCGAGGGATACTCGATCTGTTCAACGAGGTGTTTTCCGAGGTCAACCCCGATTTCGAGCATCGCAAAATCGAAGAGTGGCACTGGCAGTTCCGGGACAGCCCTCTCGGCAACCAGACATCCGTTGCGATCGACGAGGACGGCCGCATCATCGGGCAGTACACATCGATCCCGTTTCGCACATGGCTCCGCGGCAAAGAAGAGGTGACATCCCAGATAGTCGATAGCTGCGTTGCATCGGAATACCGGCGGTCGCTCAAGCGGGAAGGGGTTTTCCTGACAGTCGGCAAGCTTTACTTCGACATCTTCGCCTACTGCCATCCGACAGTCCTCTGTTACGGCTACCCGATCCCCAACGCCCAGCGGATCGGGGTTCGCTTCCTTGGTTACATACCTGTTCTGGAACCGGTCCAAAAACTCGTGCTCGACCTTGACGAGGCACGCCTGAAGAGGATCGAGGACCGGGTCTCGGAAATCGAGATCCAAAAAATCGACCGGTTCGGCCAAGGCGCCGATGACCTTTGGGAGCGCATGAAACCGAAGATAGGATACACGATTTTCAGGAACTCCGAGTTCTTGAACTGGCGCTACGCTGACCATCCCCGTGTGAACTACAGGTGCGCGCAGGCCATGCGGGGCAGCGAAGTGGCGGGCTTGATCGCTTACAGAAGCGGGTGGATCAACGAAAAAATCACACCGATCGCCGAGCTCTTCACCGACCCGGAGGACGAAGCCGCCCAGGCCGCGCTCGTGGCCCGGGCATCACGGGACGCTCTCAAGGAAGGCTGCCCAAGGCTTGAGATGTGGCTTCCGCCGAGCGGGAAGTGGTTCAAAACATTTCCCTCCATGGGTTTTGTGCAGGAGCCGACCCGCTTCAACATGATCAACAGGCTCTTTGCCGACTGGATGAACGAGGAATGGCTCATGGAAAACTACTTTTTCACCATGGGCGATTCGGACATCTATTGACCCCGAAGAAAAAGGCGAAATAGACTTCACCCCTGCGCGGAGTGAATGGCGGCGCAGAGTGCGGCCACGTCACCGAGCCGTTCGCCCAGCGCTGCGGGCACAACGCGGCAGGCAGCCAGGGCACGCGGCAGCGCCTCCTTTTCCATCTCCTCCCTTGCCGGGCTTAAGACGAGCTCGCCCAGTCGGTGTGCGAGCGAGCCGATGACAATCACCTCCGGGTTCAGCAGGTCAACGAGCACTGCCAGGCCTTGGCCGAGGAAACGCCCGCTCCCCGTGAAAACCGCTTTCGCGTCAGCGTCTCCTTTTTGCGCGAGAGCGGCCAGGTCGCGCGCGGACACCCCGCCTTTTCCCCAGCGCTTTGGAAACATCTCCTTTGCCAGGAGCGCTATGCCGCTTCCCGAGCAGAACGCCTCCCACGACCCTTTCTTGCCGAATGCGACCGGTCCCTCTTTTGCCAGGCGGATGTGCCCCACCTCGCCCGCTGTGCTCGATGTTCCCCTGTAAAGCCTGCTGTCGAGGATGATCCCCGCTCCGAAACCTGTGCCCATGGTCAGAAAGACAACGTTCGAGGCGCCGCGCGCAGCGCCGAAACGCCATTCCGCGAGCGCGCCCGCGTTTCCGTCGTGTTCGATGTGCACGGGAAGCCCGAACCGCTCGCCCAGCATCTTCTTCAACGGGATCTCGTCCCACCCCGGCAGGTTGGGCGGGGAAAGGATCACCCCCTCCTCGATGTCAAGCGGACCGCCTATGGAAACCGAAACGCATGCGGGCGCCTTTCCTTTTGCCGCGGCAGCATCGCGCAAACCATTGGCACGCTCGCAGAGCTCGGAAAAGGTAACGTCGAATCCACGCGCGGCATCGGTCGGAAAACCGACGGATTCCAGGACCATCCCCTCGAAATCCC
>CAZIUL010000025.1:0-62177 GCA_964542475.1 uncultured Phycisphaerales bacterium
AAGGTGGCCATCACATCCCACTGGGCGGAGATGTGGTCAGTGGTTGTGCCGGGCCGTATCTTTCCCTGCCAGTTCGCGATCATGGGAACGCGGATGCCGCCCTCCTTTAGCGAGCACTTCAGCCCGCTCAAAGGCTTGTTGCTCTCGAAGAACTCCGAGTCGGTTCCGCCGTTGAAGGTGGGGCCGTTATCGCTGGAAAACATGATGATCGTGTTATCGCGTATCCCGAGCTTTTCCAGCTCTTGGACGATCCTTCCGATGTCCCTGTCCATGCGCGTGACCATTGCCGCGTACGCGGCGCGCGGCGTCATGTGAGGCAGGTAACCTTTCTGCCCCTTGTAAGGCGTCTCGTCGAACTTTCCCAAGTATTCGTCAAGCGAATCCTCCGGAACCTGCAGGGACATATGCGGCACAGGCGTACACCAGTAAAGGAAAAACGGATCCTCCCTGTTCTTCCGGATGAACTCCAGCGTGTCGTCGATCATGAAATCAGGAGCGAAGTCCGTGCCCTTGTACGGATCGTACGACTTCGGGTCATCCGGGTCCGCGTCCGCTGGAAGCCTCTTGTGAGGTTTGAACCGGTCGTTTTCGAGTTCGAACCTCTCCCCGTCCTTCCAAAGATGCGTGGGATAGTAGTTATGCGCCTCGCGCTGACAGATGTACCCGAAGTAGTGGTCGAACCCCTGCTTGTTCGGATCACCGCTCGAACCGTACCAGCCCAGGCCCCACTTTCCCACACACGCTGTCTTGTACCCTGCCCGCTGGAGCATGGTGCCGATTGTTTCCGTGCCCTCGAGCAGCGGCCTCTGGCCCTCGATCAAGGGATCGTTCCAAACATCGCCGCGCTCGCTCATCTCGTCGTTGCTCCTTATGTAGGAATGTCCCGAGTGCAAGCCTGTCAGGAGCATGCAGCGCGTGGGAGCGCAAACAGCCGAGCCGGAATAGTGCTGTGTGAAGCGTATCCCCCCCGCGGCCAGCTTGTCTATATTGGGCGTTTTGATCTTTTCCTGGCCGTAGCACCCCACCTCGTTGTACCCGAGATCATCCGCCAGGATGTAAACGATGTTCGGTCTCTTGCTCAGCCCCCCGCTCCCGCCCCTGTTATCCCGTGCGCATCCCAGTGCCTGCCCCGGACCGGCAAGAGCGGCGGCTGCGGCAGCCCCCCTGCCAACGGAGCACAAGAAATCGCGCCTCGTCGTGTGTTTCACTTCATACCTCCTTTTTCAAAATTGCCGTTCCTTGAATAGTGACAGGCAAGATGACATGATTCAAGAAAAGAACATAGCCGAAAAACAACAAGAAAGAGACTCTTCATGGACCTGTTCAAGATTCAGCTTATCAAGACTCTTTACAAGAACAGGCTCTTCCCGATAGCGGCTCAAGCCGTGTTGATCCTGTTCCTCGGAGCGATAGTCTACGGCGGCCTCGGTGTTAGCTCGGATGACGCGGACTTTCTTTTGACGCTCAGGAACACGAACCTCTCCAACCTTCTGGTCTGGTCTTACTGGTGGCCGATCATCATCATCATCGCCGTTCTTTTCGGAAGGCACTGGTGCACCGTGTGCCCGGTCGAAGCCGTGACCAGCATCGCCTCAAAGCTGGGGCTCAAGAAAAAGCCCGGTAAGCTGTTGAAATCCGGCTGGGTCATCACGTTTTTTTTCGCGATCGTTCTTGTGTTCGGAGTCCACACATTCGCCATCCACCGCGTGCCGGAGCGCATGGCCGTCTACCTCATCGTGCTCGTTGGCCTTTCTGTTCTCGCGGGACTGATCTGGGAAAAGAGGACCTTTTGCACATACATATGCCCCGTGGGACACCTGCTGGGGCTCTACTCCCTTCTTTCCATGACCGAATGGAGGGCCCGCTGGCCCGCTGTCTGCAAAAACTGCGTGTCAAAGGCGTGTATAGCAAAAAAGCGGCACTACCTGATCACTGAAAGATCGTGCACATCAGAGCTCTTCCCGCCCAAGATCAAGGACAACCGGCAGTGCATCCTCTGCTCGCAGTGCCTGTCATCGTGCCCGTGGGATAACCTGTCGATGCGCCTGAAAAAACCTCTCTCCGATCTTCACGCCGGGGTAACGCTCAAAGCCGCTGAGATCGGTTTCGCAACCATCGCGTGCGGGTTCGTTGTCTACGAGATCTTTGTGGAATGGAAAGTCACCAAATCGATGCTCAAGGCAGCGCCGAACGCGGTCTGCAGCGCGCTCGGGATCGAGGGGGCGTGGAAAGGAACGGCCACGGCCCTGATCCTGTTCGTGATCTTTCCATCGCTCTTTATGCTGGTTTTTGCAGCTATGCGAAAGGCGGCCGGCCGCGAGTCGCTGTTGAGTTCAACCGGTTCCCTGGCCCTGGCCTTGCTCCCGGTCATGGGCGCCATGCACGTTTACAAGGCCCTGTTGAAAACGACATCCCGCATCCCCTACTGGAAAGGAGCGCTGACAGACCCGGAAGGGATCGAGACGGCAAGCGCCATAAAGAGCGGATCCTCGGTTCTCGACACATCCGTGACCAGCGCCGTTTCACCGTACCTGACCGCTGCCGGCATGCTGCTCGTCCTCGCCTCGACCGCGCTCTCCATGGGGTATGTCGCGCGAAAACAGGAAACAACTCCTGCGGCAAAAGCTGTCACGTCAATCGCGGTCATCCTTTACGCGGGCATATTCGCCGCCTGCCTGATCGCATGGCGCATCCTCTGATCGAATTTTATCCTTGAATGACCTGCTCGTTACTATCATGAAAAACAGGAACATACCCGGTTACAGGACCATCTTCTTCTTCTGGTCACCACTCGCTTTAACCTGGCTGATGATGGCGCTGGAAGGGCCGTTCCTCGCTGCTGTCATAGCGCGGCTTGCCGATCCAAAGGCCAATCTCGCGGCTTACGGCGTTGCATTCGCCATTGCCATCATAATCGAAGCGCCTGTGATCATGATCATGAGCGCGTCCACCGCGCTCGCAAAGGACTGGGTTTCCTATACGAGGCTTCGAAACTTCACCCATGCCATGAACCTCGCCATCACACTCGTGATGGTGGGGCTGCTGTTTACAGACGGCATGGACTTCATAAACAAATCTCTCATCGGCCTGCCCGAAAACGTGGCAGCGCTGGTTCACAACGCTCTTTTAATTATGCTTCCCTGGCCCGCGGCAATCGGCTTTCGCAGGTTCTACCAGGGGCTTCTGATAAGGGGGGGACAGACCAGAAAGGTGGCGTACGGTACGGCGGTCAGGCTTTCGACCATGTGCCTTACAGGGGCGATCCTGTACTTCCTCTCCGAGCTTCCCGGAGCATGCGTGGGCGCTGCAGCCCTTTCCGTTGGCGTGACGCTTGAGGCGGTGGCAGCCAGAATCATGGCAATCGATGTGGTGCGAAGCCTCAAAAAGGAGGGAGCAGGACCGATCCCGGAAACCGAAACGCTCTCCTACAGGGAAATCGGCAGGTTCTACTACCCCCTTGCACTCACATCGACCATCGCGCTTGCCGCCCATCCCATGGTCACTTTCTTCGTGGGACAGGCCCGCCTTCCTCTAGAATCGCTTGCTGTTCTTCCCGTGGTCAACAGCCTGGTTTTTCTGTTCAGGGCGCTCTGCCTCTCGTACCAGGAGGCGGCAATCACGCTCGTAGGGGACAAGAACGACGGGTACGAAAAGGTGAGGAACTTCGCTGTCATGCTCGGCCTCTTGACCATGTCGGTGCTGTGTCTCATCGCCTTCACCCCGCTGTCAGGTATCTGGTTCCGTGACATCTCCGGCCTGAATGAGGCGCTTGCGGATTTTGCGGCCTGTCCGACAATGATCCTCGCCTTCTTCCCCGTGCTGTCCGCGCTTCTGTCGTTTCAGCGCGCGCTGCTGATCAAATCCGGAAAGACCGGTCATGTTACAGCCGGCACGATCATCGAGGTGGGCTGCATCGTCATGATGCTCATGACAACCATACATCTTTTGGATATGACAGGCGCCGTGGCAGCCGCCATATCGCTGCTTGCCGGGAGGTTCGCTTGTAACTGTTATCTGGTGAGGCCGTGCTTGAAAGCATCCAAACCGCCCGGGGCGTGTTGATCCGGGTTCGTGATCAGAGGCTCAGAGTTCACGAAGAGGAGAAGGTCGGAGAGTGGGCACACAAAGGGCACGCCCCTGCACGCTCTATGGAATGTTTACATATCTTTTGCGGGCAGGGGCTATTCACGAACCGATCCTGCAGTTCCATCGTTATCGAGATCCTTGTGGAACTTGTATTTTCCGAGGTCAACATTTACTCTTCAGCAAAACTGTTCCTTTTACAGAAAGGCACCAACCATGTGGAAGCTGACTGTTTTGACCGCTCTTCTCTCTCTTGCGGCTTTTTGCACAACCCTTGCGGATGATTGGAAACCAGCCCCCGGCCCGCTTCTGACGCGCTGGTCAAAAGATGTCACGCCTGGCAACGCGCACCCGGAATACCCAAGGCCGCTGATGGTGCGAGAGGATTGGAGCAGCCTGAACGGCCTCTGGGATTGTTGCATTCTTCCAAAAAAGGCCGAGCAGCCCGACGAGTACGGCGACAGGATACTCGTGCCGTACCCGGTCGAATCTGCTCTTTCCGGTGTCATGAAAAGGGTCGGGCCTGAAAACCGGATATGGTATTGCCGCACTTTTTCAGTGCCGGACTCGTGGAGAAAGGGACGTGTGCTCCTGCATTTCGGTGCTGTGGACTGGAAAGCAACAGTCCTGGTAAACAAAAAAAATGTAGGCGAGCACACCGGCGGATACGCTCCTTTCTCCATCGACATCACGTCCGCGCTGGCCCCCGGAAGCGAACAGAAGATAGTGGTATCCGCGTGGGATCCGACAGATGAGGGGCAGCAGCCGCGAGGCAAGCAGGTGAGAAATCCGCACGGTATCTGGTACACACCCACCACGGGAATATGGCAGTCGGTGTGGCTGGAGCCGGTGCCGCTGATGTCGATCGCGCGGCTGAAGATCGAACCCGATATCGATGAGAACGCCCTGTACCTGACCGTCAACGGACGCGGCACGGATGAAACCTGCTCCCTGCTGGCAATAGCCATCGATGGAGACAAGCCCGTAGCGCGGGCCGAAGGCCGGCTTGGCGAAACCTTGAAGCTCTCCATGAAAAATCCCAGGCTCTGGTCGCCCGAATCGCCGGTTCTCTACGATCTGTGGGTCGTGCTCCGGTCGAACGGCAACGATATGGACCGTGTCGGATCGTACTTCGGCATGCGCAAGATCGCGCTTGGAAAGGACCGAGGCGGCACGCTCCGTCTCTTTCTCAACAACAAGCCCCTGTTCCAGTACGGCCCCCTGGACCAGGGTTTCTGGCCGGACGGCCTGTACACAGCACCCACGGATGAAGCGATGAAATACGACATCGAGATCACGAAAAAGCTCGGGTTCAACATGGCGAGGAAACACGTCAAGATCGAACCTGCCCGGTGGTACTACTGGTGCGACAGTCTGGGGCTCATGGTCTGGCAGGACATGCCGAGCCGCAGCCGCCCCAGGGGGGATGACAAAGATGAGAGCGCTGAAATCGAATCGGATAAACGGTTCGAAAAAGAGCTCTCCAGTCTTGTCACCTCCTTTTACAACCACCCATCCATCGTAATGTGGGTTCCTTTCAACGAGGGCTGGGGCCAGTACGACACGCCCAGGATCGTTGATTTCATTAAAGAGCTCGATCCCACGCGCCTGGTGAACAACACGAGCGGATGGACCGACCGGGGAGTTGGTGATGTTCTTGACATCCACAGTTATCCCGGGCCTGCGGCACCTCCCAACGAGCCCTTCAGGGCAGGAGTTCTCGGCGAGTTCGGCGGACTGGGTCTTCCGCTGAAGGGACACACCTGGCAGGCGGAAAAAAACTGGGGGTACCGGAGTTTTGAGACGAGAGAAGCGCTCACCGAAGCTTACGTGGAGCTGCTGTCGAAACTGAAACCGCTGATCGGCTGGGGCCTCGCGGCAGCGGTGTACACGCAGACCTCGGATGTTGAGATCGAGGTGAACGGGTTGATGACCTATGACCGCAGGATAATCAAGATGAACCTTGAAAAGGCTCGCGAAGCGGCTTTGAGGCTTTACGAACCGCCTCCCGAAATCCGGACGGTGCTCACTTGCGCGAAAGATGCCCAATCCCCGCCTCAATGGCGCTACACCGAAAAAGCGCCGCCTACCGGATGGGAAACACCGGGTTTCGATGATTCGGCATGGAAGGAAGGGATCGCGGGATTCGGCAAACGCGACACGCCCGGTACTCTTGTCCACACCGAATGGTCGACTTCTGACATCTGGATCCGCCGCGCATTCACTTTGGAGAAAGGCGGTCTTTCGAACCTTCACCTTCTGATCCATCACGACGAGGACGCTGAGGTTTACCTGAACGGTGTTCTCGTGAAGAAACTCGCAGGATACACCACGAGCTACACACTGGTTCCGCTGGATAGCTTTGGGGAGGGAAAACTGAAACAGGGCGAGAACACAATTGCGGTCCACTGCACCCAGACCGGCGGCGGCCAGTACATCGACGCCGGGCTGGTTGAGATCGAGTAGAGGTACAAGTGGATTCGAACGGGCAGCTTGCTCCGTTTAGACGAAGACGATGCACTGCGCAAGCTGCCCGTTCTAACCCAGGCGATCCGCGAAGGAGATACGGAGCCAGGACAAATCCACCACGATTCCGCTTGAGATACGGAGTCGATACGGGTGATACGGAGTCAGGAGATCCAGTACCGGCCGCATGCGGTGCAGGCGCGGTTCCGGCCCAGTGCGCCCACGCGGAAGGCGTGTTCGCCGAAAAGAGGGCAGGAACGGTCCGGGTCGCCCAAGGTCTGGCAGGTGCCGATGGCAGCCCCGGTCCGCACGTAGCGGTTATACTTCTGCGTGAGACGCCAGCACTGGTCCGCGACCCGCGCATTGTTGCGAAAGCTTTTTCCGTGTTTCGGCTTTGTTCTCTCCATGGTGTCACACCCCTGTTGTATTGAATCCGTTCGGACGCCGGTCCCTTGGTTGGGAATCTACATCGGAGTTGGTAATAGCCTGGATCCGGGGCGCTGCAGGAAAAACTTCCGATCATCGGAGGATACGGAGTCCGGGACGCGCGTGATTCACATGGCCGCTCCGAGGAGAGACCGGGAGCCAAAGCTCGTTGGTTTCAATCTCTGAGCTTGTCCGAGCGGATGGAGATATCATGCAAACAAAACGAGACGGGGCGAGTTCATGAAAACAGATGGGCTGCATGTTACACTTTTCCTGTTCGGTAGTATACTGGTTACAAACCTGACCTTTCCATAAGCGGAATACTATCCCATCACCTGCAACGATCCGGGACCTCACCATTAAAACAGGAGGTTGTTTTATGCGGACAAAAAGCTCATTGATCGCGTTTTTCCTGTTATGGATTTTTCTCGTTTCGTTTTCTTCAGCGGCCCTGTCCAAGGAATCGGGCCCGCCGATAGGATCGCTCGCCCCGGAGTTGAAAGATTGCCGCTGGCTGCAGTTGCATAAAACCAATCCTGTAAAAATCCATGAGCTCGGGGGAAAGGTGGTGCTCATCCATACCTTCGCATTTGGTTGCGACCCCTGTATGAGGCGAGGGGTTCCGCTGTTGGGGAGCTTGCTCAGGGGTTACGACAATGAGGATCTTACCGCCATCTCTTTCACCGCATACAATCCCGAACTTCAGGGTTTTGTAGCGGAGAACAAGCTGGAACACTCCATTGCCCTCGTATCCATCATTGAAAAATCGATTCCCTATGTGGATGTGTCAAAAAACGGACTCACCTACATCTTCATCATCGGCCGTAATGGCAAGATCCGGTGGCGGGGCGATTATGTGGTCAAAGAAAGGGAGTTTCTCAAAGCCCTTTGGAAGGCCCTGCGGGAAGAGCCGGTTCCCCCTCTGGAAAAGGCGCTCCATCCCGCTCTCGATCAGGCGGTATCCCAGTACCGTGACCGTTCTTTTGTTGATGCAAAAAATGCTGCCGCCAAGATCAAAATAAAATATGGAAAAAAGAAGGACTCGGATTCCGCTGATATTGTGCGTGATGCCGACTGCCTGATTGACAAGATCGATGAGATCGCCGTGTCTCTCATCAACCGCATGGAAGAGGGGAAAAAAAACAACCGGGGGCTCGCCTTTGTCAAGGCGCGCGAGCTGCTGGCCGCCGAGTTTCCTAAAACAGAGGCGGCCGATAGGGCCAAGGCTCTTGGCAAGGAGTCATCAAGGGACAAGAGTTTCTCGGCGGAGCTGATGGCTGCACAAGCATGGACCGCTCTTCTCGACAAGTATCCCGTTCTGTTTCCGGTTGAAAAGAACGCCAAGACGCTCTCCTTTTTGAAAAAGCTGACGAAGTTCATCAAGAGTCACGAAGGGAGCACCGCGGCAGAAGAAGCGAAGCAGCTCCTGGACCGCCATACCTGGTGAATATAGAGGCCTGCGACCAATCCGAAAAAAAATTCAGGGATCGTTCTTTCATGGCCGCCCTGCATTGAGACCGGAGGATGGGGAAAGAAATGGAGAACCACCGATGGTCACGGATAAACCCATATTATATATAAAGCCGAAGGGCCGCCCCTACTTCATCACGAGTGTGATCGAGCCTGCCTGCTCTACGTTGAGCTTCGAAGATCCGGAGTTCCCGTTCCATTCGGCTTTCAGGGTGTAGCTTCCCGGAGACAGGTTTCCCAGGTTATATGTGTTTCTTCCCGAACCGCCGCGATCCTGCGGTATCACGAGCGCTGAGCCCTGGGCGTTTTTGAGCGTAAGGTTTGCGCCCGTTATGGACTGTCCTTCGCCGTCTTTCAGCCTGACCGACACGGCAAATCCTTTATCGAGAGACACGTTGATCTCTGTGAACCGCCCTGAAGACACGTACACGCTCTTGACTGCCTTTTGCGCCATCCCGCGCGATTGTACGTTGATTGTATACTCACCGGGCTCCATGTTTCCGAGCTCGGCTTCTCCTTCTTCGTTCGTTCTTTCCCGCGCACCACCTGTAAACCCGCCCTGGCCTGAACCGCCGGTCCCATCCCCCTCCAGCGCAGCAGACACAATAGCCCTGTCCATTGGCGTGTTGCCCTTGTCCGTCACTCGCACAAAGACGCCGCCTCCCATGTAAAGCAAAACCTTAAAACCACTCCTGGACTGGCCCTCTGCAAGCACGATGCCGTCGATCTCGACCGGATAGTAACCAGCATCTCCTGAGCTGTCCGAAGAACCGTAGTGCTGCGCGCGAACGCGGTAGCTCCCTGCTGACAGCATTCTGAAACGGAACTCCCCATCTTCTCCCGTGGTCATCGACTTGCCCCGGCCGCTGATGAATCCCATGATCCGCCCCCGCCTGTTGCCGCGGTCGCCCGTGTCCGAAGGGGTGTCATTGTCCATGTTGCTGAGAGATACGCGAACCCCTGCCATCGGGAAGCCGGTGGTTCCATCAACAACAATCCCTGAAATTCCGCCCCCGGGCAGCGTGATGTCCTGAAAAAATTCAGGAACATCGGGGATCTCGAACTCGAGCGTGGCGTTCTCGAACGAGTTTCCGTTGTTGAAACGGATCGCGAAGCTGTTTGTGCCCGGCTTGACCCCTTCCACCCTGTATGCACCGCCCTCGTTGATCGCGGCGCTTCGAATCGAGTTGCGCCCCGCGTCCTGCGTTGGGCTCACGATCAGAAAGCCGCTGTTCAGCGCTTCGAAGCCGTCGGTTATGACCCCCTGAACAACAACGCCCTCCGGAATTTCCCTCTGAAGCACAACCTCACGGACCTCGCCTTCCTTCAACGAAACCTCTGCCGAAGCATCATCCCCACCTCCCGCGTTGAACAACCCTCTGAACCCGGAAGACAGGCTCACAGTGTAAGTCCCTGCCATGAGATCCCTGATCTCGAAGCGCCCTTCCTTGTCGGTCCGTACTCTAGCTGATCTTCTCCTTCCGCCGCCGCTGTTACCGCCCCTGTTCGAGCTTGAGCACTGCACCGACTGATCCACAAGCGGCATGCCGCGGGCATCCAGCGCAAGGCCGATGACCGTGGCGCCAGGAGGAAAAGCGATTATCACCCCGCCCAGGTCCTGGCCCTCTTCGAGAGCAAGCGGATCCGTTGATGCGCGCGGATGATCCTCGTGCTCGGCTCGGAGCTCGAACTCGCCTTCCGGAAGGTTCCTGATCTCGAACATCCCGTCAGGACCGGATTCGCAATCCTCAACAGTCTCGAGTGCGAGCGAAAGATCCGGATCGGGCCGGCCCGTTGACCTGATGCGTACCGATGCGCTGGAAACCGGTCCGGTGTCAGCAGTGACCTGTCCGCTTATCGAGGCGCCCGGACCGAGCCCTACCACCACGTTCAGCACCTTCCGGCCCATCTCCACATCGCACGCGTCGGTTACCTTGGGAGCGAAGCCGTCCGCTGATACGCAGAGCCGGTACCTGCCCGGCACGATGTTGTTCAGAAGAAACCGTCCCTGCTGGTCGTTGAACTCCTCTTTCCTGTCGGTAAGCGGGTCGGATGTGCCGAAGTATACTCTCATGCTCTCACTCACCGAATCGAGAACAGTACTCAGGCTTTCGCGCGTGCTTTCATCAGCTCCCCCGAAAGGAGAACCTCTTCCTCCATTAAACCCGCGATTGACCATCATGCGGCCGATATCGATCGGAAACCCGGACGATCCGCCGGGGCCTCCACGATCGTTCCTGCCCATGCTGCCCCTGCCTCTACCCTGGTTCCCACGGCCGCCGGCGGCATCCTGTCCATCCCGGCCCTGCTCCGTCTCCGGAGCGGGCAGAACCCTGACCTCGAACCGGCAAACCGGGTTCGCGGTGTTTGCGTTGATCACCTTTCCCTCGATCTGCCCGGGCCTGTCCATGACTAACAGGATTCCGGCGGAATCAGGCTGGACCTCCTCGATCCGCGCGGACAGGTACCCGTCGGCTTGCGCAAGCAGATCGAAGAG
This sequence comes from uncultured Phycisphaerales bacterium, assembly GCA_964542475.1. Taxonomy (GTDB): domain Bacteria; phylum Planctomycetota; class B15-G4; order B15-G4; family CAYZWU01; genus CAZIUL01. The sequence continues at coordinate 10,943 of CAZIUL010000025.1, forward strand.
CTTGACATCCGTTGGCAGCCCGGTAATGGCGAACTCCCCGTCCACGCCGCTTATCACCTTTTTCTGCCCGGATTCGGGCGTGGAGATCCTTTGGAACCCGGCGCGCATGCGCCCCATGAAGTTCGAGGAGTCCGCATGTTCCCCCGCCTCCAAAGCAGCACCCGCAACCGGTCTTTCCCGGTCATCAACCACAAAGCCGGTGATAGCGCTTCCGCTGGAAAGCGCGAGTTTCACCTGGATCGTGCGGGGCTCTTCCGGCACATCGACCGGTTCCAGCGTAGTGCTCTCCAGCATTCCTGGATAGTAGGCCCTGACGCTGTAGCTGCCGGGCTCCAGGTTTTCAAAAAGGGTTGTGCCCTGAACACCAGTTTCAGCGGAATCCGTGATGCTGGATGTCCCACCCATGAATCCACCCATTCCACGTCCCTGTTGTCCTTGCCCTTGTCCGCGCTCCCTTTCGAGAAAAGCCTGGGCGCCTCCCAGAGCTTCCCCGTCCGGCCCATTGACACGAACCAGGATGCTCGCGCCCTCAAGAAGCCTTAGGTCGAGCCTATGCACCTCGCCTGCAACAGTTTCGAAGGTCTTGGACTGCCCTGGAGCCCATCCATCCATGCGGACCTTCGCGCGCAGGGTAACGTCCGCTTGCACGCCGCGAAACAGAAAAGCGCCCCCATCATCCGTCACAGCGTACCTTCTGCTGAAGCTGTTTCCCCTTCCCCGGTCCCAGGGAGCCCCTCCCCCCATGCCGCGCCCGGTTCCTTCGTTATCCTGAACCAACTCGATTATTGCCCCTTCGATGGGAATCCCCCCGGAGTCAATCACAACGCCCCGCACCAGGGCACCCAGATCGACCGACAGGCTTCCGCTGAAACCGTCCAGTGTCTGTTCTTCATCCTTCTCGACCCAGGAGTAGGGGCCTGCCTGGCTGTCCGGGATAAAATAGAAATCATGGTCCATGCCGAACATGACGCTTTCAGAGCACACTACGCTCATCGTGAAGAAGCCGGCTGAATCCGTGACAGCAGCCGCGCAGGGGGGCGGGCCCTCTACAGGCTCTTCGAAAAAGCTGCTGTCCTCCACGATCTCCTTGAGCTTCGCCCCTGCAGCGCTGTAGTAGAACGGCATCGACCTGATACGGTCGGCAAGCACGGGCCCGGCTGTTTTGGAAAAGTCCGCGAATGCCTGAACCGCTGCCCGCGGAAGGGGTGAGCCGTCAAGGGTTATGCTCCCGTCGATCCGGATCCTTTCACCCTCCGGTCCGCCCGGAAGCACGGGCTGGCGCTCTTCATCTCCCTGCATGTCCTCTGCAGCGCTCATGCGGCTAGTGTCCGCTCCCACCGCCCCGTTTACAGCATCGATATCGACCTCATCGGCTGAAAACGGCTGCAGAAGAACAACCGCCATGACCCCCACAACAACAACGGCCAGCGTGAAGCCTGTCTTCAGCAACCAGGATTGGGTTCTTTCGGACGCGCCTTGGCTGTTCATTCCAGATCCCTTTCAAGCGAAGAAATGATGTTCAGGAAGGGTGCTCTGTCAGCATAGCGGATTCTCGCATACTCAGCGCAGACATTACCATATATAAACACCTGTGCGGAAAAATGTTCCGGGATAATAAATAAACGGACAGAAATTTATTTCTTGTTGCTAATTTTCAGCTAAGGTTAATGAAAAAGAAGAAAGGGAAGGGATAGCGGGATCGGGATCGATATCACACTTTTTTGGACAATGGCGGCGTACATGCAATGATAGCCTCGATGAAACCGGTGCGGCTGCTGGCAACGATCTGCCTTTGCAGCGTGAGTTGTTTTCCTGAGGACGAGCCGTTGCCCGGGGCGCCTATAGAACACCCGTTAGTACTGGCCAACCGGGTCATCAATGGCCAATGGCTGCGCGATGACGGCCGGATCGCGGCACTGACCATTACCAACAAGCACACGGATCAGACGCTGCATCTGAAAAGCGGCCACATGCCACGGATCGTGCTGGGGGACGGGCGGGGTGTCGATCTGGCTGCGCTCACACCTGTCACACAAGTGTACCAGGAGAACAACGCTATTCACTCCGTATTAACGGATAAGGCGTCAGGGCTGAGAATCCGCTGGTCGGTCCGAATAAACGATACATCCAACTACATCATCCAAACCGTTGACCTGACCGCTAACCGGAACACCGGGGTTGAGGAGCTGATCTTCGTCGACACACCGATCGACGAGGCCAGGCAAGTCGGACGGGTCGACGGTTCAGTGGTTGTGTGCGGAGACATTTTCATGGCTGTCGAACACCCCTTGGCGAAAAATACAGCTGGTGAGAGTTCGCTTGTGCGCTGTGCCCTGCCTCGCGGCAACGTGCTCGGTGCGGGAGAGACGTGGCAATACACGTCGGTGTTCGGCGTGGTCGAGCCGGGCCGGTTGCGACGCGGGTTCCTGGCCTACCTCGAACAGCGCCGCGCACATCCGTATCGCCCCTTCCTGCACTACAACAGCTGGTACCACCTGAACATCGGCCGACCGGACAACCACATGACCGAGGCCGAGTGCCTCACCGCGATCGACCATTTCGGGCGGGAGCTGATAACAAAACGCGGTGTGAAGATGGAGGCTTTCGTATGGGATGACGGCTGGGACGATTTCAATTCGCTGTGGGGTTTCCACGAGGACTTTCCCGACGGCTTCAAGAATCTCGATAGGGCCGGTGCCAGGTACGGCGCGGCCCAAGGAGTATGGATATCGCCTTGGGGCGGATACGGCGAACCGAAACGGAAAAGGACCGCCTACGGCAAGTCACAAGGCTTTGAGACCAACCGCAACGGCTTTTCCATGGCCGGGCCGAAATACCGGACCGCCTTTCGCGAAATCTGCCTGGAGATGATGAAAAACAACGGGGTGATCTTCTTCAAGTTCGACGGCATGGGCAGCGGCGGCGGCTCCGGCGCAGCCGGCGAACCGGCTGACGATGTTGACGCCGTGCTCAACCTCGCCCGGGACCTGCGCAAGCAAAACCGGGAGCTGTTCATCAGCGCCACGGTCGGGACCTGGGCCAGCCCTTTCTGGACGCTCTACGCCGATTCGATCTGGCGCCAGGGCGGCGATACAGGCTTTCATGGTCCGGGTAACAAGCGTCAGCAGTGGATCACATACCGCGACATGTTCTGTTATCGGCACATCGTCCGGTTGGGGCCGTTGTACCCGCTCAACTCGCTTATGCTGCACGGCCCTTGCATCGGCGAGAGAGCCAATCCGGCTCTCATGGAGCGCGACGAGAAATCGGTGGCTGATGAACTTTGGACCTTCTTCGGTTCCGGCACTAACCTCCAGGAGCTTTACATCAGCCCGCACCTGCTGACGCCGGCCATGTGGGATGAACTGGCAGCGGCAGCCAACTGGTCACGGGCCAATGCCGACGTGCTGGTTGATACTCACTGGATAGGTGGCGACCCGGGCCTCGGCGAAACATACGGTTGGGCATCCTGGCAGCCGCGCGGCGGCATCGTGGTCTTGCGCAATCCGTCCGGCAAGCCGGGCATCTACAAATTGGAGCTGGGGCGCGACCTGGAGCTCCCCGGTCGGCATCCGACCGATTACCGGTTGAGATCTCCACGTCCCGGTCAGCGGATCGACCGGCTTGTTGTGGCGGCAGACGATCCGCTTCCCATCGAAATGAAGCCGTTCGAGGTGCTGGTGTTCGAGGCAGCGGCCGCTGCAGGCGCCAAGCAAAACGGTGCTGAGTTCGACCGGTAGCGAGAAACGGCACCCGGCACCGCCCGGAAGGCGAAAAGAAAAGGAACTTCATGCTCAACAGGCGCGAACGCTTGATGGCGACTCTGCGGGGAGAGACTGTGGACCGGCCGGCGGTGTGTTTCTATGAGGTCGGAGGGTTCAAGGTCGATCCAGGGGATCCGGATCCGTACAACGTCTACAACGCTCCCGATTGGCGCCCGCTTCTGCAATTGGCCGAGGAGCGCACGGACCTCATCCGCCTGATGAGCCCGGTCCGCGCGCGATCAGTCGATCCGACCCGCTCCGCTTCCGGCCGGGTCCGACAGGAGTTCTTCAAGGAGGAGTCATGGGAGGAGGCCGACCGCCGAATCACGCGGACCACGGTAACTGTGGCCGGGCGAACGATGACGCGGACAACCAGGCGCGAGCGCGCTCTCGACACCGTCTGGACGACCGAGCCCCTGCTCAAGGACACCGGCGACCTGAAGGCCTACCTGAAGATCCCGGACGAAGTCTTCGTCGAACAGCTGGACGTCTCGCCGCTGAAGGCCGAAGAAGCAGAACTCGGTGACAGGGGTATCGTGATGGTGGATACCGAGGACCCGCTCTGCGCTGCCGCTGCACTGTTCAGCATGGAGGAGTACACGATCATCGCCCTGACCGAGCCGGCGTTGTTTCACCAGCTACTCGAAAAGGCGGCAAGACGGATTCACAAACGAACCGAGCAGGTCAGCCGTCTTCTGCCCGGACGGCTTTGGCGGATCTATGGCCCGGAGTACGCCACACCGCCCTATCTGCCGCCGCGCCTGTACGAAGAATACGTGATACGTTACGTCGAACCGATGGTTCGCATGATCCAGGCCCATGGCGGATACGCGCGCATTCACTCTCACGGACGACTCAAGGAGGTGCTCGATCACATCGCCGGAATGGAGCCGGATGCCCTCGACCCGATCGAGCCGCCGCCGCAGGGTGATGTGGAACTGGGACATGTCAGGAAGCGGTACGGAAAGCAGATGGTTCTCTTCGGAAACATCGAGATCGCGGACGTGGAAAACCTGCCGCCTGACCGTTTCGAGGAGAAGGTCATGCGGGTTCTTGAGGAAGGTACGGCAGGCAGCGGGCGCGGCTTTGTTCTGATGCCCAGCGCCGCCCCTTACGGCCGGATGATCTCGAACACGACTATGCGCAACTACGAAACCATGGTCAGGCTGGCTGAGGGATGGTGAGCTCGAACCCGGCTCACTACTTTTTCTGTTTCTTCTGTTTTTTCTGTATCTTCGCCCACGTGTCGCGAAGGGTCACGGTCCGGTTGAACACGAGATGTTCAGGCGTAGAATCGTTCGAGTCCACGCAGAAATAGCCAAGCCTCTCGAACTGGTAAATGTTCCCGGGCAGAGCCCCTGCAAGGCTGGGCTCCAGGCGGCAGGAGACGAGGGTTTCGAGGGAGTTTGGATTCAGCGCATCTCCGAAACCGCTTCCATCCTTCACATCCATTGGATCGGGCTTGCTGAACAGATGATCGTACAGGCGCACCTCCGCATCGACTGCATGTTTGGCTGACACCCAGTGAAGCGTTGCCTTCACCTTTCGTCCGTCCGGTGCGTCTCCCCCGCGGGTTTCAGGGTCGTAGGTGCAGCGGAGCTCGATCACCTTTCCGGTCTCTTCATCCTTTACCACATCAACGCACCTGATGAAAAAGGCGTAGCGGAGCCTGACCTCCCTGCACGGCGCAAGACGGAAGAATTTTTTTGGGGGATCCTCCATGAAATCGTCTCGTTCGATGTACAGCACGCGTGAAAACGGAACCTTTCTCGTTCCCATGGAAGGATCCTCGGGGTTGTTCACCGCATCGAGCTGGTCGGTCCTGTCCTCGGGATAGTTTTCTATGACCACCTTCAGCGGCCTGAGCACTGCCATGATCCTCTTGGCGCTTTTGTTCAGCTCCTCCCTCACGCAGTGCTCGAGAAGGGCTATGTCCACCACGCCCTCGTACTTTGCCACACCAATGCGCTCGCAAAAGCTCCTGATCGATCCGGGTGTGTAACCGCGCCTCCTCAGTCCCCTGATCGTGGGCATGCGCGGGTCGTCCCACCCATCGACATGGCCGTCCTGCACGAGGCTGAGCAGCCTGCGCTTGCTCAGAACCGTGTAAGTAATGTTGAGGCGGGCGAACTCGATCTGCTGAGGACGGCACGGAACATCGAGCTGTTCGAGGAACCAGTCGTACAGCGGTCGGTGGTTCTCGAACTCGAGCGTGCACAGCGAATGCGTGATACCCTCGATCGAGTCGGACAGGCCGTGCGCGAAGTCGTACATCGGGTACAAGCACCATGCATCACCGGTCCTGTGATGGGCTTTTTTCATGATCCGGTATATTGCAGGATCGCGCATGTTCAGGTTCGGAGAGGACATGTCTATCTTGGCCCTGAGAACGTGCTCTCCTTCTTCGAACTCGCCCGCGCGCATGCGCTCCAGCAGATCCATGTTCTCCTCAACCGAGCGGTTCCGGTAGGGGCTATCTTTTCCGGGTTCGGTGAGTGTGCCGCGATACTCCTTGATTTTGGCGGCGTTCAGGCTGCACACGTAGGCTTTGCCCTTTTTCACCAGGTCAACAGCGTACCCGTAGAAACGGTCGAAGTAGTCCGATGCGAAGTAAAGCCGATCCTCCCAGTCGAACCCCATCCACCTGACATCATCCTTGATCGATTCAACGTACTCCAGCTCTTCCTTGGTTGGGTTCGTGTCGTCGAAACGAACGTTGCAGAGCCCGCCCTCGTTTTCAGCGGCGATACCGAAGTTCAGGCACATAGACTTGGCATGCCCTATGTGCAGGTAGCCGTTCGGCTCGGGCGGAAACCTCGTCATAACCCGGCCATCGTTCTTGTTGTTGGCGAGATCATCCGCGACTATCTGCCTGATGAAGTCCAGCGATGGAGCGGAGTCTTCTTTCTTTTCCGGGCCTGTCATCTGTCTGTCACCTCGATTTCATGTAACCGTTGTTATGCGGGCGCTGCCGGCTGTGCTGCCGGGCGCCCGCGAAGCGGGGAAGTTCACATTGCGTAGGATAGTGAAAAAGCTTCGCGTTATCCATCACTGCATCGTTTTTCTAACGGTCCCGCTCCCGCAATAAATTTCTTATCCGTGTTCATCCGTGGTTCTCTTTTCTTTCTTCCTCTTCCTAATCTGCCTAATACCTACAGAACCGTTTGAATCGCGCTGCATCTTTGCTATTGTAAGGCGCGGCTCTTACGAGAGGGCTGATACGGTCCGTCCTTATGATCAGGAGGCTGCCTTGAGGATCGCTCTTCTTTATCCCCCGGACAGAACCATTCCATCCATGGCATACTCGAGCCTGTCCGTGCTGGCCGGAGCCATGCGCACGAAGGGGCACGAGGTGACGGTGATCGACCTGAACCTGGAAGTGACCGATCTTCTGATTCAGAGGGAGAGGCTCGCTGTTTTGAGGAATTACGTGGAAACGGAGTTTGACCGCCTCGAGGCAATGGACAGGATCGATGAACAGGAGCGTTGGAAGTACGAGCTCTTCGGAATGTTCATGGCCACACCAAGGGAGAGCATCGAATCCGCCGAGGAGGGCAAGGAGATCATGCGCGATCCGGAGCGGTTCTTCGAGCCGGAGCTGTTCAACCGCGCTTTCAACGACCTGAGCGCCGCGCTCCGTCTGATCTTCGCAGCCACTCCGCTCCTTTACCCTGAAAGCCCGTCCTACATCCGGGATTGCATGGCATTTCTGGATTCAGGGCCGGGTGATACTGTGATGGAAACGTACAGAAACGAGCTGAGAAACAAGCTGCTGGAGTTCGATCCCCACATCATCGGTCTCACGCTCCCGTTCCACCAGCAGTTCATCGAGGCGCTCAAGTTTTCCAAATCGATCAAGGAGGTCCGGCCCGGCATCAAGACGGTTATAGGCGGGACCTCGGTGGTTGACTACAGGGATGTCTACTTCGCGGACACAGCGCTTGAAGGAGTTATCGATTACGGAATACTCAACGACGGCGAATGCGCTCTCGACTGCCTCGCCCGGGCCACAGACGGCTCCATGCCGATCGATGAGGTCCCCAACCTGGTACGTTTCGAAAACGGTAAAGTCTTACAGAACCCGGTCGAGCCCGAGCTCCAGGACCTGAACCAGGCGCTCACTCCGGATTTCGACGGCCTCCCGCTTGAGCGCTACCTGATGCCGTTCCCGGTGGCGAACATGTGCACCTCGCGCGGCTGTTATTATGGCAAATGCGCGTTTTGCGGGGACAGCTTCAAGCGCAACTTCCGCATGCGGAAGCCGGAGCTGGTCTTCGACGATGTGAAAAGCATCCACGAAAAACACGACATCGGGTACTTTTACTTCTGGGACTCGCTCGCGCCGCCGCGAACCCTGCGGCACCTGGCAAAGAAGATCGCCGAGGAGAAACTCGACATCCGCTGGTTCGCTGAGACACGCCTCGAAAAAACCTACACGAACCAGGAGTTTCTCGACCTGCTCTTTCGCGGGGGCGCAAGGATGTTCCAGTTCGGGTACGAGTCAGGCAACCAGCGAGTGCTCGACCTGATGCGCAAGGGAAACAAGATGCACATCGTGGAGGAGATCTTCACGAACATGAAAAAGGCGGGCCTTGGCGCCTCAGCATCGTGGTTCATCGGCTTTCCCTCGGAAACCCGGTCCGAGGCGTGGGAAAGCTACGAGTTTCTTCACAGGCACAGGGATGTGGTGGCTCTATCGGTTTACTCGGGTACATTCATGATCGGCGGGGACACGGACGTGCTCCTCAACCCGGACCGCTACGGGGTGACCGTATCCAGGATGGAAAACGGAAGCTACGACTGGAAGATGAAGGGCGAGTTCGACGTGTGGGACACAGGGCCCTGGAACGAGGCTTTCACCGTAAGAAGCGACATCGTGCTTCTGAACCACGGCCACTTCGTGCTTTACCACGCACAAAGGCCTGACACCGTGCTAAGGACAACCGGATTCGGGCGAATAGGACGGCTTGCACGCGAGATCCCCGACCTGTCAGCAGCAGAGCCGTCCATCCCCCAGGGCAACAGCATCAAGGCCTACCGGTTCGATCCTTCGCCCGGAAAAGGGGATCTCGAACCCGCTGAGGAGCCTGTCCACCTGGCATACGTGGCCAGGTCCGGGACCGCCTTTCGCCTCGATCCGCTTTCAGCCGAGATCTTTTGCTCCGTTGACGGGCAAACCCCCCTGGGAAAGACCGCTGAAAAGGCCGGCAGGGATCAGGAGGAGGTCCTGCAGGCTGCGCGCGGCATGATAGACAGAGGCATCATCAGCGGGTGGATCGATCTGCCAGAGGAATATTCAAATACCGCACGCTAAATACCGGCCGTGGAAAAAACCGATAATCAGCGCATGAAGAGCTTCATAGGAATACTCTGCAAAAGGTGCAACACCTACTTCAGGATATACAAGGATGCCAATGGCTGCTACTACAGCGGCCGCTGCCACACCTGCCGCCGAAAAGTCCGCGCCTTGATCCATCCCAGTCACGGAACGAACAAACGGTTCTTCGTGGGGCAATGAGACAAACCGTAAAACAGGCGAGGCGTGAAAACATGACGCGGAACCGTCCGGCTCAAGGCATCTTTAGCTTGAAAACAGCGCTTACACCGTTCTCGTACACCTTTTCGAAAGGCGCGCGGTTTAAAAGTTCTGGGTGTTGTTCCGAACGGACGAGAACATAAAGAGGCCTGCCAAGGACCGGTTCGGGCAGGGGCGCTTCCTTTCCGCTGAACAACGCCCGGGCGCGCTCGAGCCTGCTTTCAAACCCCGGCATCCGCTCAGTCAGGTAAAAACGATGCCCCGTGTAGATGGCGCGCCTGGCAAAAGCCGGGACCTCGTCGCCCTGCTTGTGCCCCCCCACCGAGCGCTCACCGTCACCGGGGTTCACCACCACCACCGAATCCGGAGGAGTCTCATTCCTCAAAAACCTGTAAACATCTCCCCTGGCAGCGGAGCCGGCGCAAAGCACGATCTGCGTGTCGCTGTCATCAACAGGCACGGCTGATTTCGAATCACACAGGTAAGCTGCGCCGGCGATCAGGGTGTTGGGCAGCAGGGCAGCAGCCACAGCCGGAACCGACACGACCCGGGGAAGCCTGAGCCTCGACAGGAACGCGACAGCCGGAGCGCCCGCAAGGACCGCCGCGGGAAAAACAAGAAGCCTGATGATCTTGTATTCGTTTCCCTCGGGAAAGCAGAAGAAAAGGGCCATCAAAACAAGACACGCGCAAAAAACCGACAATGCCATGCCGGAAAGCTCCTTCAGCCTGCAAAGCTTGAAAGCGCCCAGGACAGCGAACAGGAGCACCGGGCCCGCGGCGAGTATCACCCCCATAAAGGGCTCGAGCGCAGGGCCAAAATGCATGAACGGTTCGCCTCCCCCCTGCGCCAGGATCCCTGCAAGACAGGGAGCAGCCGCGCCCACCCCCGCCGCAAGAGCGCAGAGCACAAGACAGAAACGGGCGCGGTTCCCCTTGCCCGCCCAGACAAGCGATGCCGCACCAAGCGGCAGCACAAGGCAAAGCCCTACGAGCGGGTTGAGGATCAGTGTTCCAAACGCCGCCGCTGCGATCAGGCAAAAAGACCGCCACCGCCATCCACGCGATGCGCGGTCAAATCCCGCGTGAATCCCCAAAAGGAACAGGGCCAAAGCCGGGGCGAAACTGGATACGTTCCAGAACTTGGTACATGGGGATGCCAGCCTGAAATCGTACCCCATTGTCATGTACTGCAGCAGGTGGGTTGGAAAAAGCTCTCCCTCGATATCCTTGAAGGTAACGCCTGAATCCTGCAATACCAGAAAAAGCGGTCCCAGCGGGTTCAATGCGAGGGTACCGATCACGGAACCAAGAAGCGATGTTTTCGGTGCAAGCCCGATGCCCCTGCTGATGAGGTAAAGACAGGGAACGATCGACAACGACGCAAAGATGTTGAAGACGCTGAATGAGAAGAGCGGGGATAGGTTCGCGGCTGTGGTGATTCCCGCTGCTGACAGGTGGTAAAACCAGTAGTATACGAGGGGCTGCCCCGCGAAATACGGGTTCTCCGGCGGAACACCGGAGTCGATTATTCCGTACGTGATGGACGAATGCAAAAGGCCGTGCCATGAAAGCCTGAGCGTGCCTGAAAAGAGAAGCAGACCGGCTGTAAACGCCGCAAGGAGAATGCCCACACCAATCGCTGCTGCCAGTCCGGGGTCGGAGCCTGAGCCGGAGCCGGCTTCCCTTTTCGCATTGCAGCGGTAAAACCCCGCGAAACCCGCAAGAGGCATGGTCAGAAGCGCCGGTGCTATCGCGCCGAGACTGCTGCTCAGCCCGAACGCGTGCGTCAAGCAGCCGGATGCTCCAGCGCACAAGGGCGCCAGGCAAAGGCTGAAGACAAAAGCAGGGAGCAGGCGCCCCCTTGCCAGATGCAGGCTCATGTTGAACGCCGGCAGCAGGGCAACGCCCAGCACCGCGGCTACGGGTTGAAACGGCATGCCGCCCCCGAACAGGCAAACCACGACCCATACCTGGGTCGCTGCCATACACGCCTCCGCCCCGAGAAAGCCCGCGTTTCTTTCCGATCCGTCTGTCTTGACCATGACCGCCTGTTTCGTGCGATTCGTCGTTGAGTATCGGATGATTATTGATTCTACCCTAAGCGGGATCGAGTGAAAAGGTTCAAGGTTCAGGATTCAGGGTTCAGGGTTCAGGAAGATTGTGTAGGGACAACCCCCTGTGGTTGCACTCCGGCACGAGATCGGAACCCTGACCGTTCATGTTGACAAGATCATGTCCCTCGTTTAATGTTCGCTCCAATATCCAAGGAATCAGATGAACAGAAAAAAAGCTCAAGGAGCTGGAATACATCAGGTGAAAGACTCAAAACGAGAAACAGGCGGGGACAAGAATAAACCGCTGGAACAGGAGGTCAGCCTTCAGGCGGATACCATGTCCTGGCCGGAGCGCCTAGCCGTGGCCGGGCTCCTGGCAGCGCTCGCGCTGCAGTGTCTGTTCGCCATGCCCATGCTCGCGCCGACCTTTGACGAGTTCGGACATCTGCCGGCCGGGTACACTTATCTCGAAAGGGGGAACTTCGAGTTCTACAAGCACAACCCGCCGCTGCTGCAGATGGTCATGGCCCTGCCCCTGCTCGCCATGAACCCAGAGCTCCCGCCGGAGAAGGAAACTCTCGATTACACGCGCTGGGAGTACGCGCGCGCTTTTCATGAGCTGAACGCTGACGACTTCGACTCGCTCTTTTACTACGCGAGGCTCCCCACCGTCTTTTTCTCCATTGTTCTGGCATACGTGGTTTTCAGGTGGTGCCGCCGCTGGCACGGAAAGGCGGGAGGTTTTCTGGGCCTGAGCCTCCTCTGCTTCAATCCGTTTTACATCGCTCACTCCCAGCTCGCCACGGTGGATGTAGGAGCCTCTCTGGCTGCGACTCTCATGTTCTTCGTCCTGGCCCGCTACCTGGAAAACCGGCGCTTATCAACATTCGCAGCTTTCGCGATCCTGTTCGGCCTCTGCCAGGCAGCCAAGTTTTCCAGCCTTCTCCTTTTCGCGGTGGTGCCGCTGATTCTGCTTGTAGCCCTGATACTGCCCTGGATCACGGACTCGAACGGGATGCGCCGCAAAAACCCGAAAAGACCCCCGTGGCAGGCTGAGGGGCTTGTGCCATGGCTCTTCCAGTGCCTGCTGCTTGGCGCGGCATCCTGCGTGGTAATATGCGCCTCGTTCGGATTCGACAGGCTGTTCACGCACTTTGGTGATTTCGATTTCGTGAGCGAACAGATGAACGCGCTCCAAAAGGTCGATCTGCTCGAAGATGTTCCGGTACCTCTGCCCTACTACTACATGGAGGGGCTCGACGCGCAGAACGACCTGAACCACCGCGGCTTTTCGGTTTACCTGCTCGGCGAACGAAGCCAGGAGGGGTTCAAGTCGTACTTCGCCGTGGCGTTTCTTTCGAAGATGACGCTCGGTTTTCTGGTGCTGCTCGCGCTCTCCATCCCGTTCTGGGTCGTTTCGTTCTTCAGGCACAGGGATTTCAGGTGGCTCTTCCTGCTCATCCCCGTTGCGGTTTACAGCTTTTACTTTTCGTTCATGATCACGGTTCAGTGCGGACTCAGGTACCTTCTGCCGGTGATCCCTCTCGTGGTGGTTTTCATCGCGATCGCAGGCTCCAGGCTCTGGAAAAGGGGCGCCGCAGGAAAGGCCGCGATACTGCTGCCTGTGATCTTCAACGTGTTCAACTGCGCACTCATCTATCCGGACTACATCCCTTTCTTCAACGAGGCGTGGGGCGGGCCCTCGAACGGGCACAAAGTAATCGTTGCAACCGATTTCGACTGGGGCCAGGACCTCAAGAGGTTCAAGGAGTATACCGTCGAACATCCTCTGGATGACGTGCAGACCGACCTGTTCGGCAAGATGGACCCTTTGACATACGGCATCGAAAACGCCCGCGACATGGAAAAGTTCCCTTCCACGGGATCGATAATCATCAGCGTTCAAAACGTTATCAACTCCTTTGTGCCAACTCCGGACAGATCATGGCTTATGCAATATGAACCGGTGCTGAAATTCGGATACACCCTGCACCTGTATCATATCACCGCGGAGGACCTCGAAAGAGTCTACACCGGGGATCAGATCGAGGCTTTCGGGATCGCGAACCAGGCCGACGGTCTGACCCGGTCTGACCCGGTGAGAGCGGAAGAGATGATGAAGGAAGCTGTGCGCCTTTATCCGGATTGCTGGCAGATCCACCATTTCATGGCGCAGTTCTATTTTTCGCGTAAAAGACACCAGGAATGCCGCCGGAGCGCAAAGAAAGCGTGCGAGCTGAACCCTGATCACCAGGTATACATCGAACTGGAAAAAAACGAGAGGGCCGAGTAATCGGGAGGTTCACGTGACAGGCAGGCAAGCGCTTCAACACAACCGTGCAAGGAGCCGCTTGTTGTTCGAATGGGGGCGCCTGGCCGTGATGGCTGTCCTGTTCACAGCAGTGCTCGTTTACTACTACGATGCATCGCTTTGGAAACCCCTTTATTACGGCTGGTGCAACGGACCGGTTCACTGGTCGTTATGGGCCATGCTGGCGGGAGCTGCCGCAGGGGCGGCCATCCGCATAAAAGCACGTGTGCAAAAGAAATCGCCGCCCGGCAAACCCGGGCTCCAGGAATTATGGCTGATCCTCGCCGTAGGAGCGGTGTCAGCCCATTCACTGGGAAAAACTCCGGCGATCTTCAACATAAGCTCGATCGGGTTCCCGCCCGGACTGCCCGTAATTATCCTGGGAATCCAGGCCGCGGCCACATTTTTTCTGACAGCACACGCCGGCCGCACGAACCGCGTCATGACCTGCGCATGCTTCACAGCCGCGCTCATGTACTACACATCCCTGTTCCACGTGGCCGTTGACAAACCGTATGTGGGAAAGGCCCTGGTCGGAGCACCGTCGTGGCTCGTGGCAGCCTTCGGACTGAACTGCCTTCTCGCCTTGATCGAGCTTCCAGGCGGCTCTTTAACGCGGCTCTTTTCCGGGGTCACACGTTTCATGGTGGCCGGGTTTTTGCTCCTTGGCCTGCTTGCAACCGTGCTCGCCATGAATGTCGACCTCAGCTTCAAGCTCCTGTCCCACACAGCAGCGGGTGCTGCCATGATGCTGGCAGCAGGCGCCGCGGCCAGCCGGAAAGGCGGAGCGCGACCATTGTTCTGGGTTTTCGGCCTTGGGGGTATGTTCGGAGCGTGCGTTGCGCTGCTCTCCGTAGCATCCGCAATGCACTACATCCCGCTTGAACAAATACTCAGCTCCCAGCTCCACATCTTTCACACCCACCCCAACATCACCTCGGTATGCTTTTTCCTGAGCTCTTTCGTGCTGCTGGTACTTGGAATGACAGCTTCTCGGCCGCTGGGTAAAGCGATCACCTTTGCATGTGCCCTTCTCTGCGCAGCGGCTCTCGCGCTTACCCACTCCAGGGCGGGCATGCTGGGGTATGGAGCGGCGATACCTGCGTTTTTCGTCCTGCTAATTCTGTGTTCAAAAATGCCCCGAATACTTAGAAAATGCCTGCCCGTGCTCATCCCCGCCGGAGCCGCCCTTGTGCTCGTGGCCTGTCTTTTCGGCTCCCTGCTTGTGGAACAGTTCAAAGGCACGTTGAAGGCGGACACAATCGACTTTCGCAGGGCCCTGTGGTCAGCCGCTTTATCCACTGTGCGCGAGCATCCGTTGACCGGGATCGGGCTGGGGAACTATGTAACGCACACGCAGTTCATCAAAGGCCGTCAGAACAAGCTCCCCTACAACACACACCCGCATTCTCTTTCCCTGCACGTTGCCGAGGGTATGGGCGTGCCCGCGCTTCTGTTTCTGGCCGGTTTGTTCTTTTTGTTCTTGAAAAAGGCATACCGAAAAGCGCTGTGCCCGGATACCGACCGTAACCGCCGTATCTTTCTGCTTGCGAGCGCATCCGCGCTGCTGGGCCTGCAGGTGTCGAACATGTTCGATCAGATGCCGGAAACAGCAGTGCCCGCCCCGTTCTGGTTCTTCTGGGGCGTGATCGCAGCGCTTAGCTCGGGTGCCTTCGATAAGAAGGAACCGGCTCATGAGAATCCGCGTGCAAACAGCCATGGCCCGGGCCGGGCTGTCGCGGCGTGGCTCATGCTTCCGTTGGCCCTGGCAGCGGCAGGAGTTCCGGCACTTGCTGATGACCAGGCCTTCAGGTGTTCCGCAGAGAGCTCCCCTTCCCCTGCCGCCCGGGCCGGGTGGCTCGAACGAGAGATGCTCCTGAACCCTTTCAGAACCGAGGCGTCTTTTCAGATGGCTCTCTTGTACAAGGAATACGGCCAGATAAAAAAAGCCCTCGAAGCCATCGAAACGATCGAAGAAGGCAACACGTTCAACGCGATTTTCTGGGATCTCAAGGGACAGCTCTGTTTTAAATCACACCTGTTGCTCGAGGCGAGCGAAGCGTTCGACAGGGCGATGGAACTGGACACCAGCAGCAGGCATTCGCCCCGGATATGCTGCAACGCGGCAATGGCCTTTCATGCACGCGGAATGACCGATGAAGCGGATGATATGTTCCGCCGCCTTTTCAGCACCTATCCCGAGGAATCAATCACATACCTCTGGAACGTCCCCGGCTTCGTGCGGCAGATGCTCGAAGCTGTTGATGCAAAGATCGAAAACCCGGACAACCCCGACGAATGCATGCGCTGCTTCGCTGCCAGGTATCTTGACGAGCTGTTCGGGGATCCTCGGATCGTTCCCAAAGACACAACCATTGATATGGGCCGTTTTATGAGTGCTGCCATGGCATACCACCACGCGGGGGAATCCGAGAAGGCGATAGCTCTGATTGAACGATGCTCCAAAGAAATCCCCGAGGGTTCTCCCAGGCTCCAGTGCCTGCTGGGATGGCTCTATGTTCTTACAGGCCGGCAGGAAGACGGGATCAACGAGCTCAAAAAAGCGCTTCCGGATTCCCACTTCCGGTTGAGGGCCGGGATTATGCTATTCAACGCATTGTACCCGACGCCGCGCATGAAAGAAGGCATGAGCATATTGAAAGAAACCGCAAAAGAGTCCTTTGACATTCATTTCAAGATGCGCGAAAACCTCGAAGCAAGGTTTCTCCTGGCAAAAGGGCACCTGAAGCTGGGAAACCTCGATGAAGCGGCACATCAATCGCGCGAGGCAATGTTCTTCTCCGGGAAAAAAGAGATCAATCCGGAAGATTGGGATGTTCTTGTTTCAGCGCTGAGAAAGAGCGGGCGCCACAAGGAGCTGCTGGACGTGGTTTTGATCCAGGTCAAAATCGTTGCGATTTCAATGGCCGAAAAACCATACTCATCCGCACGGTTCCTGGACTCTTTGAACCGGCTGGCACAGATAACTGCATCGCTGATAGCGCAGGAGAGGACGGATTCAAAGACAACACCAGGCCCGGAGGATGTGGAGGGAGCGGCATCCGTGATGCCGGACAACCTGGCTCGCGCGGTGTTTCTCGCCCTGTTCCACGCGCGCCGCGGGATGCCCGATGAAGCATGCGCGCACCTGGAACGCGTACGAAACCGCTACGAAAATGTGTTGCTTTTCCGCAAAGCCGCCGCTTTTGTGCAACATTAAGGGAACCGGCACTATCAGCTTTGCTTGATGTGAATCGTATTCATCTGGCCGCAAGCCATACTCCTGAACAGAAAGGACCCGGCGCAAGCTAACACGCATTTCATGGAATACATCAGATCAAACAAGTGGATGCCTGCCTGGGCAGCCGGGCTCGCGCTTTGGATCGGCCTGTCCGTCGATTGGATAGAGTTTGTTCTTCCAGGTGAAGCCGAACAAGGAGTATGCGTGCGCCTTTTCGGCTCCAGGCTCGTGCTCCTGAACCGCGCCTTGTTCGCGGAGCTTGGAAACGGGGAGATGGCGTTCTGGTGGGCGGCGCTGTCGCTGTTCATGGCCCTGGCTTTCGCGTTCGTGCTGTATTCTCTAGGCGCCAGGCTGTTTTGCCTGGGGAACCTATCGAAAAAAGTGCGCCTCGCAGCCGCCGGCTTGATCACCTTTTTCGTGTTCCTGGATCTCAATCCGCTCATCGCCACGCTTATCAGCCGGGTTCCTGGAAACATCGATGCTTTCGCCGTGGAAGCCGGGAGAACGCTCACATCCATGGCAGCGCTCGTCGCGGGCCTTTGTGCCGCGAACATCCTGATTGCAACCGCCCCGCGCTCCGTGCTGCGCCTTTTTGAGCGGGCAGGCTCTCTTCTTGACAAGGCCTGGCCGGCTCTGCTTGCGACCCTTGTTGTGTGCGTTTTCGTCGTGTGTGTGAGGGTCGGCTTGTTCGAGGGCCTGACCACGGTTTCGGACGAGCTTTCGTATCTCAAGCAGGCGGACATCTTTACATCGGGACGGCTGTCCGAGCCTGCTCCTGCCGGGCCGCAAGCGTTCTTCGATTCGGAACAGATGGTCAACGACGGGAAGCTGTACAGCAAGTACCCGCCGGGAACATCGCTCTGCTACCTTCCCGCTGTGGCCCTGGGTCTTGTCCAGGCCGCCCCGGTTTTTTACCTTTTCCTCAACCTCGCGATGACCTGCCTGCTTGCCTACCGTCTTTTCGGAAGGAGGTGCGCGCTCCTGTCAGTGCTGCTGGCAACGGTTTCACCGTTTTTCGTGTGCATGGGTGAAAGCTTCCTCTCGCACGGCCCGGCCCTGTCCGCTGTCCTGTGCGCGGCATATTTCCACATGCTCTGGCTCGAAAAACGAAAAGACGGCCTCATTCTTTTGAGCGGGCTTTTTGTTGGCGCCCTCATCCTCATCAGGCCTGTAACCGGTGCGGCCCTGATCCTGCCGTTTTTTTTCCACGGCCAGGTCCGGTTCAAGGGCGCTTTGTCAAAACGTGTCCTGTCAGCGCTTCTTTTCCTGGGCTCGGCAGCAGCAGCGGTTCTGTTTCTTTTGTGGTACAACAACGCGCTGACAGGCGATGCATACCTTTTTCCCTACCAGAAATACGCTGCCATGTACGCCCCATTCGACCGCTTCAGCCTGGATTACGCGCCACAGGGAGCGCTCAACACGGTCTTCAACATATCGAGGCTCGATTGCTGGCTCTTCGGGTTTGCACCGTCGCTCGTGCTTGTGGTGCTCGTGTTCCTGCTCGGTGCGGCAGCATCGTGGGAGCTTCTCTTCGGGGCTTCTTTCCTTTGCCTGGCAGGAGCATATCTCTTTCACTGGTTCTGGGGAACACCCTGGTACGGGCCGCTCTACTACTACGAGTGTTCGGGGTTCCTCATCATCCTTGCTGCGCGCGGCCTGATTCTTGCAGCGGAACGGATACAACATCGCGCCGGGCCGATGAAAAGCTCTTTCGGCATGGCCGTGATCTGCGTCGCGCTATTCTCGGCTCCAGGATTTTATGCGTCCCAGGTAAACGCCGCTTCGTGGCGAGTGCACAAGGTGTGGAAGCCTCTTTTCGACCTCAGAAAATCCAGCCCGACAAGCAACGCATGGGTGGTTCCCAGCGGTTACACCGGTGCGGCGTCCGGGTACCTGGGCGCGGCCCCGGAATGGATGACAGGCGGAGTACGGATCCTGAACAACAAGGGCGGGCCACCTGAGAAACTGAAAGCAGTGAATCCGGAGAAAACCATCTACACCATCGAAAACCTGGGATTAAAAGCGTACCTGGAAGAGATCGGCACACAAGCGGGCATGGACAAACCGGAAAAGCAATGATAAAGAGCAGGGACACAACCATCGTTTTCTCGCGCGGGGTGCTTCTTGCCACCCTCTTTTTCCTTTCGGGCTTTGCCTCTCTTGTAAACGAGATACTCTGCTCCAGGCTGCTCCAGTTCTCGTTCGGAGTCTCCATCCACGCGACCTCAGCGGTTGTGGCGGCATTCCTGGCAGGGCTGGGCTTGGGCGCCCTTGTTCTTGCGGGAGCTTCCCGAAGGACACGAAAACCAACCCTTGTTTACGGGATTCTCGAGCTCTGCGTGGGAGTGCTCATGCCGGCATTCCCCCCCCTAGCTAAAGCGATCACTCCGGCTCTGGCAACGATCTTTTCCGGGATCGAACCCGGCTCTCTGACCTTTGCATCAGCGCGGTTCGCTTCCGCTTTTTGTCTTCTTCTCGTGCCGTCGTTCTTCATGGGCGGCACACTACCGTTCCTGATAAGGGCTGCTGTGCCGGAAAAAAGCGCAAGGCGTTCGCTGGGAGTAGGCATTTTCTACGGAATCAACACCCTGGGCGCGGGCCTCGGTGCAGTGCTTGCGGGTTACGTGCTTCTTCCGGGTTTCGGGTACGGAGGGTGCGTGCTCATCGCCTCGGGCCTGAGCATTTGCGTGGGCCTTGCGGCCATCATGGCCGGCATGAAGGAAGAGGTTCCTTTGCCGGCGCCTGAAGTAGCCAATGGGAACGCAAGCAATGCTGCCGAACACCAAAAAAGCATGCCTGCCGAGAAGTTCCACATGATTCCTGTGGCAGGGGCCGTGTTCCTTGGCGGATGCGTATCGCTCAGCTACGAGATCATCTGGACGCGCATCCTGATAAATGTGTTCGGCGGGACCGTGTATGCGTTTTCCCTGGTGCTGGCGGTCTTCCTGACAGCCCTTGCTCTTGGAAGCGTATCGCTGCCATGGTTTTTGTCCCGATTGCGCTCTCCATATTCCTGCCTTGCGTATCTTCTCGCCTTTTCAGCGGCGGCAGCAGGGCTCAGCATGCTGGTTTTCAGAGCCATGCTCGGCATGGACGGACCGCTCGGGGACGGATACAACCTATACCCTGCCGCGGGTGAAGCGTTTCCGGCAACATTTCTCAAGTACGCGGGTATAGCCTTTGCAGCGGTATTTCCGGCGGTCTATTTTCTGGGGGGAATGCTGCCCCTCGCAGCCGGGCGCCTGGCTGAAAAAGGCGGACTCTCGCGCCTGACAGGCAGGCTTTACGCGGTGTCATCCCTCGGGTCGATCCTGGGCTCGATCCTCGGGGCGTTCGCGCTTCTGGCTCTTCTGTCCGCAGAGGGAGGGATAATCGCCTGCGTTATTACCTCCCTTGCCGCTGCTGTTCTTCTTTTCATCGCTGCCAAAGGGAAAAAGCGCGGCCTGTTTGCGTCCGGTGCTGCGGTTTGTGCGGCAGCGTTTCTCGTGTCAGTGGCGGCTGCCTGGCGGCCGGGACACAAACCCGGGGTCGAAACGGTTTTTTTCGAGGAGGGAGCGGCTGCCACGGCCAAGGTGGAATCGTTCGAAAACGAAGATGGAGAAACCATCCTCTCGTTGAGAGTCAACGGAAAGGTGGTGGCCACAACCGGATTCCTAGACAGGAGGCTCCAGCTTCTGCTGGGCTACTTTGCCACGCTTTGCCACAACGATCCGCAATACATTGTTTCCGTTGGCCTGGGCACCGGCATGTCCTCCGGCGCGCTTTCAGCACACAACCCGAAGGTGTTCGAGATAGTGGAGCTTTCCGGCTCCGTGGTGCATGCGGCCGGCTGTTTCGCTGAATACAACCACAATATTACGGGCGGCCGGGCAAAGGTCACTCTCGCTGACGGAAGAAACCGGCTTCTGCTCGCACAATCCACCCATGACCTCATAGCCGCGGACCCAATCCATCCGTGGGTCGCGGGATCAGGAAACCTTTACACGAAGGAGTATTTCGATCTCGCAGCCTCCAGGCTGAACAACGGAGGGGTCATGTGCCAGTGGGTTCCCCTTTATCAGCTCAGTGCAATGGACGTGCGCTCGGTGCTGGCAACCTTTCACGCGGTCTTCCCCTGTGTGCGGGTTTTCTATACAGGGTACGACCTTGTGGTCGTGGGCGCAAAAAAACCGATGAACTTCGACCCCCTCGAATGGAAGATGAGGATACGCAGCCACCCCATTGCAAACGACCTGGCCTCGATCGGGATCGATGACCTGGAGGATCTGCTGGCCTGTTTCCTGTTCACCGAAAGGGGGCTCGGAGAGTTCCTAGGTATGGGCGAAAGTGTCGTTATCAGGGACGCCGATCAGACCCTCGAATACTCCGCACCGAAAAGCCTGTTCAAGCCGTATGACACCGGCCTCATCATGGAGCTCATGAACGCCACAGAGGAGCTGTACGCTCTCGCACCCGAGGGCGCCTGGCCTTTCGGGCTCGACCTGTCCGCATCCGCGCGCAGAAACTCCTATGCCGGGGTCGTGAGAGCGTTCTTCGATGAAATGGCCCGCAAAGTACCAGGCGCCCGAAAAAGGTTCAGGGAGAAGATCAAGGGGTTGTGAAATAAGCGGACTAGTCAATCCGCGCCAGAAGAACGGCTGATATGAGCCCGCCCACCACATATATCCCGATAAGCACACACGGCCAGAGAAACCCGGGAAGGTAGATGAGAAACACGCCACCGATGCAAAACACGAATGTGGCAATGTAGCTGATGACAACGGTCCTGCTCGTGGAGTTGTTCCATCGTCTGAGCTTCAGCGCAAAATGGTCAGGGGATCCCTTGAAAACCGGCAGCCCCTTTTTGAAACGAAGAAGCATGACAAACAAGGTGTCGAAGATCGGGACGCCTAAAATGAACAGCGGCGCGAGAAAGGTGATCGGATTGGCATGGCCGTAAGAGACCATCATCGAGAGTGACCCGAGCATGAGCCCGATGAACATGCTACCGGTGTCACCCATGTAGATCTTGGCCGGCTTTGTGTTGAAGCGCAAAAAACCCAGGATTGATCCTGTCAACGCCAGGGTCATGACCGCTATGACCGAGTTGTTTCCCTTAACTACCACCATGAAAAAAAGAGCGAACCCCGAGATAACGGCCACACCGCCCGCAAGACCGTCCATCACGTCAATGATATTGAACGCATTGCATATCCCCACGATCCAGAGCACCGTGAGAAGCAGGTTGGCCTCATCCCATAAAACCCCGATCTCTATCCTTATGCCGGACTTGTAAAGGATCACTGCCGCAAGGATCTGCCCCAGGAGCTTGATGAACGGCGTGAGAGCACCAAAGTCGTCGATGAGCCCCAGGATCAGTATCATCGAGCCGGCAAGAAGAACACCCAGCACTATGTTGTCGTTGAACTCCTGCAGAAGCAGGCCGAGGGTGACTACGAACGCTATGTAAATGGCGAGCCCACCGAGGTAGGGCGTGGGCTCGGTGTGGTTTTTCAATCCCCCGTCCGGCTTGTCCACGATGTTGTATTTACGGGCGGCTTCTATCATAACCGGCACGAGATAGATGGAAAGCGCCAGGGAGACAAAAAAGGTGAGCAGAAACCAGGACAGATAATCGGTTGTCAGCGATGCCGTGTCAGCGGATGAAACAACGCAAAGGAGCATATCCATTAAAACCCCTGTCCGATTGAACCTGTATTATTAAACGGGTGCATATATCTTTCCAGGCCAGCCGAAAAGAACACTCCAATTTAATATCGGAAATTTGCAAAATGAAGATAAAAAAAAGAACCGGGCTCACAAATGCTCTGTAGAAGCAGGCGCATCAAGAGATGGCCTGATCACTTCCAGAGCCCCACGACCGCCAACGCAGAGCAAGCCCGGTTCTTTTACTCTTAGTGCACAAGGTGTGCCATGGCAACCAATACTCATAATTCCTTTTAGTCTCAGGCGTTACATAAACCGAGCAGGCAGGCTAGGCATCAGAGGACATATGACACAAGTTATGGCGAGTTAATGGCACAGGGCATAACGAGGTTTTTTTTCTTATGTTATGGTGTTAATGACCTTTACAGAAACATAACAAATTTCATGATATTTTTTAGGGGCGTATTCTGGAACAGGGCCATGGGCCAATCGTTGCTGATCAAAAAAGCGCTCCCCTGTTTCCTACAGGTATGCTGCGCATCCATCCGGGAACACTCCTCATGCTCTCGTCTTTTCAGCGGCAACAACGGTTTGTTGTTACCGTGTTGACGCGGGACCATGCTCGTGTCTATAATGCGCCCTTTTGCGTGTGCCAAAAAAACCGAACGCCAATCGCTGGTCCCCGAATAAAACGAAGGAAAACAGTCATGTACAACGCAGTGTTCAAAGTACCCGAACCCAAAAACGAACCCGTCTTCGATTATGCCCCCGGTTCACGCGAACGGGCCGACCTGAAATCCAGGCTCGCTGACCTCGCCTCTGAACAAATCGAAATCCCCCTCATCATCGGCGGCAAAGATGTGCATAGCGGGCAGACAGCAAATTGCTGCCCTCCACACAGCCATAAAAAGGTTCTTGGAGCCTACCACAAGGCCGGTGCCAAGGAAGTGGAGGCTGCGGTGAAAGCTGCGAAAGATGCGTGGCACGACTGGTCTTGCATGCCGTGGAACGACAGGGCTGCCATTTTCCTCAAGGCAGGAGAACTCATCTCAACAAGTCAGCGGTACCTGATGAACGCTGCCACCATGCTGATCGGATCCAAGACCCCCCATCAGTCAGAAATCGACGCTGTGGCTGAGCTGGTTGATTTCTACCGCTTCAACCCATACTACATGCGCGAGCTGTACGAAGCGCAGCCTCTTTCCTCCGGAGGGATGTGGAACCAGGTGGAGATGCGCCCGCTGGAAGGGTTCATCTTCGCCGTAACACCGTTCAACTTCGCCTCCATCGCCGGGAACCTTCCAACAGCACCCGCAATGATGGGTAACACGGTTGTGTGGAAGCCGGCAAGCAGCACGGTCTACTCCGCATACTACATCATGCGGCTCCTGAAGGAAGCGGGCCTGCCGGATGGCGTGATCAACCTGGTGCCCGGACCCGGAGGCCAGGTAGGCGATCCTGCCATGAACCACCCGGACCTTGCCGGTGTCCATTTCACAGGCTCCACCGAGGTGTTCCAGAACATGTGGGCAACCGTGGGCAACAACATCAAGAAGTACAAAAGCTACCCCCGTATAGTGGGCGAGACCGGCGGCAAGAACTTCGTGCTGATGCATCAGTCAGCCGATCCTCAAGAGGTGACCACGGCGATCATCCGGGGTGGATTCGAATACCAGGGCCAGAAGTGCTCGGCAGTGAGCAGGGTGTATATCCCGGACACCTGCTGGAACGAGGTAAAGGAACGGCTCCTGAATGAGGCCGGCAAGATCAAGGTCGGAGACGTGGCGGATTTCAGCAACTTCATGGGCGCCGTGATAGACCGGGGCGCTTTCGATACGATTGTGGAGTACATCAAGTACGCCAAGGAGTCCAGCGAGGCGGAGATCATCCACGGCGGAACCTGGGATGATTCGGAAGGTTACTTCATACAGCCCACCATCGTTATCACGGATAACCCGCATTTCAAGCTGATGGAAGAGGAGATCTTCGGCCCTGTGGTCACGATCCATGTTTATCCCGAAACAGAATGGAAGGAGACGCTCAAGCTCATCGATTCGACATCTCCATACGCGCTTACAGGCGCTGTTTTTTCTCGCGACAGGGGGATTGTGGTCGAAGCGAGGAATGCCCTGGCACACTCGGCAGGCAATTTCTATATCAACGACAAACCCACAGGCGCTGTTGTCGGACAGCAGCCTTTCGGCGGAGGACGTGCTTCCGGCACCAACGATAAGGCGGGATCTCCCATGAACCTCCTGCGGTGGGCCAGCCAGCGGACAGTGAAGGAGCTTTTGTGCCCGCCCAGCGAGTTCGGATACCCTTACATGCAGCCGGAGTAAAGCCTGACCTTGTGAGCAGGATCGAGGAAAGATGGCGGAAGGGTTCGGGGAAGAAGACGGACGGTTCACGAACCGCCCCTTCACGGACACCGCCTCTTTACATTCATCGTGCAGGGGCAACCTCCCGTGGTTGCCCTCCGGTCCGAGACTGAAAAAAGAACAACAATCGTTACTTTCACGTAACGTCTACTACGATTGCCTGACGCTCTATTCTCTTCCTGGTCAACAGGTTCGGTGCTTGATAAGCGTTTCGCGAATAAACAGGCCCGGTTTTATTTATTTTTTCTGGAATACTCGCCACGGCTTACATTTTGCGTTGCTGAAGGCAATGGATTTTTCAGTGTCTTGATAACACGGGCCAGCACGAACATCTCGCAGGTTCCAACTTTTCCAAACGGGAAGGATCAGAAAATGACCAAACGGCAAGCATCAGCATTCATTCTTTTTCTTGCGACGTGCGCCTGCCACACCATGCCGGGATCTTCAGGTTTCAACAGCAGTTCCACGAACCCCTTCCAGGATGATGATTCCGTGTCAACAGCCGGCAGCGTTAGAGCTGAGGACGAAGAAAAGAAGGAGAAGGTGAAAAACGCCTTCAAGCTGGATGACATCACTGTCACAGCGACTCGAACCGAACGCGAAGCCTTTGACACGCCCCGGGCAATCACCATCGTGAACAAAAAAGAGGTGGCCCGCGAAAACCAGCTCTCCATAGTTGATTCACTGAACGACAAGCCGGGCATCTGGGTGGAAAAAAGAACGACCTCCTCGAGCGACCCGGTGATCCGTGGTTTCGCAGGCGGAAACCTGCTCGCGCTGGTGGATGGAAACTCCCTCACCTCGCTCTGGGGCGAGGGCGGGTATGCCGGAGATGACATGTACGGCAAGGTGGACGCCGAAAGCATCGAGCGGATCGAGGTGATCCGCGGGCCCACATCCGTTCTTTACGGATCAAACGCTCTCGGCGGCGTGATCAACTTCATCACGAAGTCATCCCCCATAGACTACACGGAATCGGGATTCAGGGCGGGAGGGCTCACAAAAGGGAGCTACGGCAGCGCTGCTGAAGAGTACAGAATCCGCCAGGAGATCTACGGTGCTTGCCCTCGTTTCAAGTTTTTCCTGGGCGGAACAAGCCATAAGATTCACGATGTTGAAGCGGGAGGAGGAGTCGGCACCCAGGACCCGACAGGGGGGCGCGACTACTCCTGGGATTTCAAGGGCCAGTACAAGCTGACAGACAACCAGGAGATCGAGCTCGCGATCCAGGACATGCACCGCCACAAGGTGCGCCGCTACTACAAGCCCGACCAGACCAACTTCAACGACCGCGAGGCAGCCACCCTGACATGGAAAGGCACAGAACTTTCGGATTGGCTGAGCGAGCTCAAGGTATGGGGCTACTTTCAGAACAAGCGCGACAAGCGCATAGATCACGGAAATGCTAAAACAGGCTATGCCGAAACCGACACCTACTCGATGGATATCCAGGCTCACAGCCCGGTCAGGGGAAACCACCGCTTGACCTACGGAATGCACTATCACGAGGACCACGGGGTCTGCCCGGACGACGAGCAGTTCAAGTGGCACCACTGGGGAGGCGCGACCGAAAAGGTGGCTCCCGATTCTAACTGGAGCAACTTTGGGATCTACCTGCAGGACGAGTGGGACGTCATTCCGTGCCTGACACTGATTGCCAGCGGCCGGTACGACCGTTTCCATTTCAACTCGGACGTTGACAAGCAGTACGCGGCTTATGTAAAAAACAATCTGCCTGCCACCCACGATCCGTACATAGATGACTTCTCGGACAGCAAGGGGGTGTTCTCCGGCGGCCTTGGCCTGCTCTACCGCCTGACCGACAACGTAAACCTCATCACCAACTACGCCCACGGTTTCAGGCAGTTCGGCCCGAAGTTCGGCCTCACCCACCACCACGGCTTCGGCTGGCTTGCCCCCCACCCGTTCCTGGATCCCGTCGAATGCGACACCTTCGAGGTGGGCACCAAAGCGCTCTACGAAAGGTTTGCAGCCTCGCTGATCGGCTACTACTCCTCGATCCGCAACTGGCAGACAAATGTCCCGGGAAACTGGAACGGCATGAGCCATGAACCCACTACAGGCGAGCCGATCTACGTGACCACGTCAGGCAATGCCAACGTGTACGGGGTCGAATTGGAAACGGAAACCATGCTCAGCCTGATCCACTCCGTGATCCCGGACACCTGGAGCGTCTCCGCGGGGTTTGCATGGAACTACGGCAACGACAGGGCGAACGACGAGCCGCTCCGCCACACACAACCTGCGCGGGCGATCGTTGCGCTCAAGTGGAACGATGAGGACGTGAAGCGCAACGGCTGGTTCGAGCTGTCAGCAGACATGGTGCGCCGGTACGACCGGATTCCTTCCGGCCGCATCGATCCCGCTGATCCTGATAAAGGCTATCTCAAGGATCCCCAGGACAAAAACAGCGGCCTGCTCAGAGACTACGGCCTTCCAGGTTACACGGTATACACAGCCAGGGGCGGATTCGATATAATGAAAGATTTGAGTCTGAGCGTTGCCGTGGAGAACTTCACGGATAAGAAGTACAGAAGGGCCCACAGCAGGTGGGACGAGGCTGGTCTGAACTTTCTCGTTAGCTTAACCTACAGATTCGGTGCAAAGTCATGAAGATCCTGATCCCGATGTCGAGCCGCATACCACTGCTGTTGTCGGCCTTTGCCGCGGCTGCCGTCCACGCGGCGGTCCTTGGGTTCAGCCCGGCCGCGTTCGATCACGATCCGTTACCGGAGATCAGCAGCTCGAAGCGATGCGAAACCATATCATACATCCCGGAAAAGCACCCTGTGCGCGAGCCGGTGAAGAAAGCCGAGCGCAAGCTTCTCAAACAGGAGTCCTCCCGGGAAAAAAAACCCCCCAATGATATGCCCTCTTCAAAAACGGAAAAAAAACAGGCTGCGCGCTCCTGCACGAGTCCTGTCAGGCAGAGGGTGGAAAACAACAAGGCCCGGAAGGAAACGGACCAAAGAGAAAAAGCACAAGCGCCGGTAAGGGAAAAAACACGGCAACGTGAAGAAAGAACGCTTAAACCCGTGGAAACGGAAGGGCAGGCCGACCAGGCGATATTCAAGGCACCGATACCTCTCGTAGAAGTCGGTTTCAAGCCCGAATACCCATGGCCGGCAGAACAGAAGAACCTTCAAGGGAGAGTAGAGCTTCTGATCACCATCTCCCCGGAAGGAAGGGTGCTGCACGCCTCGATCCACAAATCCTGCGGCCACTCCACACTTGACAACAGCGCGGTGAGCCAGGTCAAAAAGATCTCCTTCGAGCCCGGCCTGTCAAAAGAGGGCGAGCCGCTGGAAAGCACGGTCATCTGGGGTTGGGACTTCGAACTGGACGGCTGAACCGTAACAGCATATCCTGTCAAAAAAACCGGGACCGCGTTTTATCAGCGATGACCGGGCATTGACTCGGGCTCCAACACAATAAACAAAGGAGAAGAGATGTTCGAAGGTGCAGCGAGGTTGTTTCACGACGGCGGGCCGATCATGTACCCCCTTCTGCTCTGTTCGTTTGTGGGGCTCACCGTTGTGATAGAGCGCAGCATCCATCAGGTGCTGAGAAACAGAAAAACGGACCGGAAGCGTCTTCTCGAAGTCCTCGAATTGATACGCCTGGAGAAATGGGAGGAAGCCGGTGCAAAGGCGGCCGAGTCCGAAGACGACCTGCTGACAGCGGTCAGCCACGGGCTCGAAGGGGGCGGGGATATCCGCGGGGTCTTCGAAATGCTCTATGCCGAAAAAGAGCGGGGGTTGAACAGGTACATGATGGTCCTTGACACCATCATCACGCTGGCGCCCCTTCTGGGGATCCTGGGGACAGTGCTCGGCATCATCGAATCCTTCGACCTGCTCGGTGCGAAGGGGGCGAGAGACCCCATGGCAGTCACCGGCGGGATCGCCAAAGCGCTGATCACAACCGCAACAGGCCTCGGCATCGCCATCCTGATGCTGATCCCCTTCAATTTCTTCCGGTCCACCAACGAAACCGCCCTGAACGAGATAGAGGAGGTGGCCACATACATGGAGACCTACTCGACAAAGCGCAAGGGAACGAATGCAAAGGCGCAGCCATGAAGCTGAGGCGCAGAAAAAGGCCGGGAGCGCGGATAGAGATGATCCCGCTCATTGACATCATCTTTCTTCTGCTGGTTGTGTTCATATACGCTATGCTGTCCATGGCGATACACAAGGGCATACGGATCGAACTGCCTTCGTCTTCCACCGCGAAGATGGACCGGGAAGAGGACCACTTCTCCGTGACAATCGCATCCAACGGAGATGTCTATGTCGACCTCGATCTCGTAAGCCTTGATGAGCTGACAACCCTCGTGAGCGCCGATGCAGCACGCGCGGAAAAGGAAGGGAACCTTCACGTGCTCGTCAACGCCCACAAGGAGATCTCCCACGGCCGACTTGTGCAGGTCCTTGACAGCATCCGAGCGGGAGGAGTATTCTCATTATCGATCATGACCGACGACTACGACAACGGATTTTAAGGAGGCCGGGGCATGAAAGCTTTTCTCGAACTGTCCGCCGCTTTGACAATCGTACTCATTCCCGCGGCAAGCGCTCTTGACAGCGATCGTCACCGCGTGGCCGACATCATGGACACAAACGGGACTATTACGCATGTGACCGGTCTTCATTACTGTTACGACGATAAGGAAGGCGAAGATGTCTTTGTCAACAAATTCGACATGCTTTACGTTCAGCGGGGGGAAGCTGTCATCAAGGTCCTGTTCGAAAACATCTCAAGAATCGAGTTCGAAGGCGCTGTCGTGGAAAAAGACGGCAAGCTCCTCAGGAAAGCCGAAATACTGACCCGCGCGGGCAAACGGGTGGAGGCGTTCGTTCTCTGCCACAAGCAATGCTACATCAACGGCAAGGTGGAGCTGGGGGAGTTCGACATAGACCTCGAAAAAATATCCTGGATGAAATTTTCGGGAAAAGAAGCCGAACTCGGGGCGTTCTTCGAGGCGAGCCTGTTCCCCAGGGCGGAAACTCCTGGAGGAACCATCCCTCTTGTAGTAAGCGAAGACGGGACCGTGACGATCGACGGCAGCAACGAGGAAACAAAAGGCAAAACCCTGAAGGAGCTGTTGTCAGGCTCGGGCAAAGCGGTTTTCTTGAAAGTCGAACCGTTAGTGCCCTACGCGGTCTTCCGTCGGGCAGTTAAAAATATCAGGGCCGCGGGAGCAGGACGCATAATTCTGGGGCCTTGAAAAAAACAGGTTTCCCCCGGGCCCGGCTCAAATCAAAACCCCGCTGTTCTTGACTCTCCGCGGAAAAGACTTAGCATTCACGGATCGTGAACTTGTTTCCATTTATTGTCGGACTCCCAGTTATGAGGAACGATCCCGGCCCCGATGCTCACACAGATCCTATTCATCACAGCCAGCTTCTTAATACTATACTTTGGGGCAAGGCTACTCATCCACGGCGCCTCATCAATCGCGGTCAACCTCGGTGTGTCAAAGGTCGTGGTGGGTGTAACCCTGGTCGCGTTCGGTACCAGCTCTCCGGAGTTCATCGTCAACGTGGTGGCTGCTTATCGCGACCACACCGGCTTCGCGCTTACTAACATCGCGG
Source organism: uncultured Phycisphaerales bacterium (assembly GCA_964542475.1). Classification (GTDB taxonomy): domain Bacteria; phylum Planctomycetota; class B15-G4; order B15-G4; family CAYZWU01; genus CAZIUL01. The sequence continues at coordinate 41,493 of CAZIUL010000025.1, forward strand.
GAAGCAACCTTACAAACCTCTGCATCGGATTCGGCATCTGCGCGCTCCTGGGAGGGCTGGTTGTCGACAGGATAAAGTTCAAGATCGATCTGTGGTTCTTTTTCGGTACTCCGCTGCTCCTGCTAATGTTTTTCCTGGTTGGTCCGGGCATGAACCTGAGCCGGTTGGCCGGCATACCGTTTGCCATTCTCTTTATCGTTTACCTTCTCACGTTAAGGGGCCGGCTGAAAGCCGGGAGAATTGAAAACAACGGCACGCCCGGACCCAGGCTGCTGCCCGGCGTGTTCTGCTTCCTGGCCGGCTGCGCAACACTTTACGGGGGCGGCGAGCTGGTTCTCTACGGTTCAATAAACATCGCGAAATTGCTCGGGATTTCGGATACTATCATCGGTCTCACCATCGTTGCCGTGGGAACATCGATCCCGGATGTGATGGCAAGCATCATAGCATTTCGAAAACGGGAAACCTCCATAGCCGTGGGCAACCTGCTCGGAAGCAACATCTTCAACATCCTGCTCGTGCTCGGCGGGACGCTGCTTGTCTCCTGGAGGGATCTGGCCGCGGAGGGAAAAATACTGACTGATTATGTTCTCGTGTGCGCGACTTCCACGGTCTTCTTTCTGTTCGTGCTCCTGTCACCGCGGATACGAAAGATAGGGGGCGCGGCGCTCATCTCGGTCTATATCGGTTACATGGTGTTCAGGGTGGCAACAGCGTAAAAAAACTACACGCCGTCCTCTTCCCGGTCGGGGTTGAATCCTACCCTCCATGCTAAATTATCAACATGGAGATGAGCCTCACTTCTTCTTGCCCTTCTTCTTGTCCTTCTTCTTCCCCTTGCCGCTGTCTTTTTTCTTCTCATCTTCCTCTTTCTTGCCTCCTCCGAGCAAGCCATCCAGGAGGCCGCCTCCGCCGGTGTCATCCCCGCCTTTCCCCTTCAGCAGCCCCTCCAGGCCTTTTTCGAGGTCCTTGCCTATCGTATCGTCGAGCTTGTCCCCCAGCTTTTCACCCACCTTCTCGTTGAGCTTTTCCTGAAGTTCGCCTTTCTTTCCATCCATTCGGCCCTTCAGCTCGTCCATCTTCTCGTCGGTGATCTCCATGATCTTGCCGTACTGCTGGTTCAGCTTCTCCTGAAGGATTCTGTCACCGGTGCGCATGATCCCCTTTTTGACGGCTTCTAAGAGCCCCTTGTCATCCACCTCGATCTCCAGGTCGTCGTATGGCCCCTTGATCACGGCAACCACTTCGAGCGGTGTGTCCTTCATGAACTCGGTCAGGCCGCGGCAGAAAAGCTCGCTGTCCAGGCCGAAAATCTTATCGCCGCTTTCCGCCGGCTCGACATTCACGCCAAAGATCCAGAACCGGTTGGTCGAGTGGATTCCCCCTCTTTTGAAAACGGTCTTTGAGTCGAGCTCTACTTCTCCCCCGCTGAACAAAAGGTCATCACCTGGCTTTATGTATTCGAGCACCTGCTCGGACGGCATCTTATCGAGGCAAATCTCCATACCGTGCACAGGATCGGGGCTCGACCAGTTGAGCAAGAGCTCGAGCCGAAAGGTAGGATCTTCCAGGCCGTTGTTTCCAAGAATGATCACACTGTCCTTTGCATAGAGCCCAGGATTCGAGGATAGCGCTGTTGCATGAAAGCACAGGTCATCGAAAACACTGCCGGCGCCTTTCTCGGCCTTGTCCTCGAGCCTGAGCTTCAACCCCCTGATCCAAAAATTTTCGACCACCACGAGAGGATAGCCCCCCTCGAGAAGGTAATCAGCGAAAAACGCCGCGTAGTTCTTCAATCGCGCACATTCCTCCTTGATATCATCAAGCCGTTTCCCAGTATCGAGCGCTTCATCCGGAGGAAAGAGCATATCGAGCAGCTTTTCGAGCATGTCCCGGGCCAGGTCTTTTTGCTGCCAAAGCTTCGATAGAACATCTGCATCCCCCAGGAAACCCGAACCTTCCTCTTCCTCCTGCTTTTTTCTTTTTTTGTCCAGGTTCAAGCGGCCCTTTTCATCCCTTTCCACGCGGAAATCCATGTTCTCTACGGAAATTTCTTCGAAGATTAGATGCCGTTTGAGCAAATCACGGACACTCAGGTCACCAGTCGCTTTTACAGCCTGTATTATGCTGTCGTTGCTATCCCTTTTCAGTACGACCATGTCCTCGATCGCAAGACTCCCTCTCAAAAAACTCAGGCCAAGCTCCCTCACGCTCACATCAGAGTCGGATGCCCGAGACGCTCCGGACTCTAAACCGGCCTTGGCAAGAGCGTTCCCGAAAAGGAGCGAGAAAACCCAGACGAGGGCTATAAACGAACCCGCAACAATTACAAAGCCCTTCCGGATCGGTGATCTTCTCAAATCCGCTGTTTCCTTGATGTCACCTTTCTTTTCTCCAATGAACAGCCATGCAAGGAACCGGATGAGAAAGAAGTCTGTGATTTTTGTTAAAGCAGTGGATTTCTCTTTCCAACGGATAACAGCATTCCTGTACCTGCGCGTGAGATAGTATAACGAGGGGTAGCAGGCCAGGGAGCAAAGCAGCGTGAAAATGACACCGCCTGCAACCACATACCGGTGAAGATCAAGCAGTGCCAGCACCGGCCTGTTGACTATCCACTCGAACAGCCCATTGATGGGGCCTTCCAGCGCGTATGTTCCCAAATGAAACAACACCGGGTCGATAGCAAAAGAGAGCAGTTTGACAATCACGGCGGCTGCTATGAAGACGGTAAGGCTCGCCCTCAAGACCAGGATAAGGCACAAAACCGCTGCAACAGCAAAGAAGCTGGAGATCGGTATGCATCCAAGAAGTATGCCGAAACAGAATCCCAGGGCGATCTCATGGCTGGACAGGTTCGATCTGAAAAGAGAAAAAAACTTGCGTATCAGCTTTATGACAAACATATGACCTCCTTCCCGTTTACACGCACAGGCCTGTACAATCTTGTCTTACCCACACACGTCGCATCGATTCATGTGCCATGAGTGATCGACTTCTCGGAACAGGCCCCCGGACCGTTTTTTTAGAAATTCTAAACAACTACCAATCAACCACGAGAAGGATGTACATAAAATGGGTGATATAGCAATCAAATACTTTTTAACCCGCACATTTCATACTCTTCGTCGCGAGGTGCCGCAGCAGATGAGGATGATAAGATATGCTTCAATTCCGGCAGGAAAAACGGTTATGGCGTACATATTCAATCATTTCAACAATGCGCCTGTCGTCAGAAACCCGGCTCAAACCTCTTTTCAGCCACTCCAGGGACCTCGCGTACAGGCCGAGCTCCATCAGGAGCTCACCGCCCCGCACCCAGGAAAAGTCGTCGCCTGGCTGTGCGGCCGAGGCTTCGTTCAAAAGAATGATCGCAAATCCGGGATCCCCTTGCTCGGCAATGGTCTCTACTGAACCGTGAAACGCGTTCGCAGGCTCGCTGCCAAGGAAGCGAACGGCTTCCTCGTAGAGAGTTCTGGACTCATCTTTCGCGCCCTGGAGAAACCTGACCTCGCTCAAGGAGTTCAAGGAAAGATGATTGGTCACGCCTTTCAGCGGCGCATAAGCCATGACTTTTCCGTCGAACGAAAGCGCGCTCTTCAGGTGGAACCCGGCTTCATCCGGTTTCTTTTCCGCCAGGGCGCAAAGGCCGAGCGCGTAATGAAGGTTCGGCGATTTACCTGACAGCCTCTTTGCTTCGGCTGCAACGGAACGTGCACGGGACATCTCCCTGTGCCCGACAGCATCAAGAATGAGGAGTGCGGCGACCTCAGGCGCGTAAGCCAGTTCTGTCCCATCGGGATCTCTCTCCCTGATGATTGCCCATGCCCTCTTGAGCGCCTCTTCCGCCTCTTCGCGCAGATGCTTCCGGATAAAAGGGTGAACCGCCAGCTTGTACCAGTTGAACGCATCATCCGGATCAGACGCGGCCTGTTTCTTCAACAAACGGAGATCGCGCTCGTCCTTTGCCTTCTCTCCCCTTCTCTCGGCAAGGTATCCGAGATGGCGGAACATGGCCGGATGTTTCCCGACAGCGTCCTTGAAGCATCCACTCACCTCTACCAGGGCCGGATCCACTCTCTCGTGGATTATACCCGTGTAACGGATCTTCGGGTTGTTCCTGAAAAGCCTGAGCAGCAGCACGGAGCTGGAACGCTCTTCATAGATGTTCACAAGGGTCAGGAGAAAACCCCACTTTCCTTTTTCCTTCAACGGCTCCCTGAACGATGCGCCGCCGCTCCATTCCAGGCGTTCGTCCGCATCGATCACCAGGATCCAATCCCCGCGAGCCTGGTCCAGTGCGGCGTTCCTTGCAGCGGAAAAATCGTCATTCCACGGAAAGTGATGAACCTCTGCCCCGCCTTCCCGGGCCAGCCGGACGGTTTCATCCGTGGAACCCGTGTCAACAACAACGATCTCGTCCACGATCGGCCTGATAGAATCCAGGCATTCCGGCAAAGCCTTCTCTTCATTCCTGACGATGAGACAAGCTGAAACAGTGATCTTCTCGGGCATGTGCAGAACCTTTCCTCCATCCCGCGGCAACCGCCCTTTTCAGGCGAAAACGGGAGATTGATATTTCTTTGGCTAAACCTCAAACAGTCGTATAGTTTGGTATCGTCAGATGCCCGAAGAGGCCGTGTGTTTTTTCGAAAAGATCCTGATAATGCCCGCACGAAACCTATTTTTTCTTCTCGTTCTGGCTGTGGCAACCGGTATCGCCTACAGCAACAGCCTTTTCGGGGAATTTCTCTACGATGACCAGCCATATGTCACAAAAAATTCGCAGACAACCGGTGAAGCGCCCATCTTCTCGGAGAGCACCCCTGCGGGGCGACCGCATCTGGGGCTTTACCGTCCGGTCTTCATCCTGTCCCTGAGGATCAACCACCTCATGGCAGGGTTCCAGCCTTCGGTCTTTCACGGAACCAACCTGCTGTTACACTTCCTGGCGGTGGCGGCGCTTTACCTTCTCATCCACCAGCTTACCGACGACAGGCCGGGTGCCTTTCTCGGCGCTCTCCTGTTCGCCGTGCATCCGGCGCACGTGGAAGCGGTCTCCTGGATAGTCGGCCGGGCGGAGCTCTTGTCGTTTCTATTCTGCGCGCTGGCCGCTATTGTCCACTTCAAGGCGGCAAGGAAGCCCTGGCTGCGTCTTGTAGAAGGCGCCCTTTTCATCGTGGCCTGTCTATCCAAGGAAAACGCCCTGGTTTTTCCCTTGCTGCTCTGGCTGATCGAAAGGTACGGATCAGCGGAAAAAACAGGATCGGGAATTAGATCGAAGATGTGCCTGGGAAAAACCGTGGCCGGCTACTGGTTCTACCCCCTGCTCATGGCCGCCCTTCTCTGCCTGCGGTACGCGGTCCTTGGCCGCATCAGCCCGGCCATCGAGACCGCTCCTTTCCAGGATGTAGCCTTTTGGGGAAGGCTGGAGGCCGCGTTCGCCGGCCTGGCCGAATACGCGAGAGTCACGGTATATCCCTGTTCACTCAAGATCTTCTACCACATCTCGGAGATCAGAAGCCTGACCATCACCAGGCTCCTCTTCCTCGCGTTTTTTCTCCTCGTGACCGTCCTGGCCTTCAAAAAAAGCCGCCGCGTTCCGGGCTGGCTGCTCTGGTTCCCTGCCGCTCTTCTGCCCGTTCTGAACCTGGTTCCAATTGGAGCCGTGTTCGCGGAACGCTTCCTGTACCTGCCGTCTGCAGGCATATGCGCGGCATCCGGGCTCTCAATCATGGCGCTTATCCGCTGGGAACGGGCGCGCCGCGGCACGCACCTGACAGCCTGGATTCCCACCGCTGTGATTCTCTGCTTCTGCTCCCTGACAATCGCGCGCAATCCGGTCTTCAACAGCAGCCTGAACCTGTGGAAGGACGCTGTGCACAAGGGCGGGGGGTACGCCTTTCCCCACTACAACCTTGGTGAATGCTATTTCGAACACGGATCCATGGAACAGCAAAGCCCCGACACACAGGGTGCCGTGTTCGAGTTCAGGGAGTCGATCAGGCTGAACCCCGACCACCCTTACGCATTCGCAGCACACTTCCGCCTCGGCCAGTACCACCTTCACAAACACAGGCAGACCCGGAGGTTCGCCGACCTTGGCCTTGCAGCGCATCATCTTGTGGAATCGTACGAGCGCTCCCCCCCGCTACCGCTTCCCGAGGCCAAATGGAAACCCGCCCTGCTGCTGGCAGGAATCCCCTTAGAGAAAGGGGGAGAGGAGCTCATCAGCTTTGAACGCGCCCGCGCATACCTGGAAGTGGCCGAACGGTTCGGAGCGCCCGAAGAACAGCTCAGGCCGCTCAGGGCGTCGTTTGAAAGGATGAGAACGGATAAAGAGAACAACTGAGCATTTTACGGTTGTGTTTGCGCACCCGCGTACAGATAATCCGATGCAGGTTTTTTCAGTTTTATAAAAGGTTTTTCATTACGCCCGGGAGATAAAGGACTCTTTCCAAATGCCGGATAATATCGCCGGGAATTTGTATCTGATCCTGGTATCGATCTTTCTTGTGCTGCTCAACGCTTTCTTCGTCGCGGCTGAGTTTGCCCTTGTCAAGCTGCGAAAAAGCCGTGTTGAGATTATGATCAGAAACAGGCGGGCCTTCTCCAAAACCGCCATGTGGCTGATGAACCACCTGAACAGCTCGCTCTCAGCCTGCCAGCTAGGGATAACAATGGCCTCGCTCGGGCTGGGCTGGATCGGGGAACCTGCCCTGGCGAGCCTCCTCCGTCCGCTCTTTTCCATGCTGAACATCGAATCGGAAGCCGCCCTTCACTCCGCAGCCTTCTTGACCGCCTTCTTTGCCATCACCGCGGCTCACATCGTGGTCGGAGAACTGGCCCCGAAGACAATAGCCATCGTGAAGCCCGAGATAACGCTCCTCTCCTGCTCTATGCCGCTCAAGCTCTTCTACACGGCCACTTTCCCGTTCATGTGGCTTCTGAACAAGTCAGCAGACCTGCTTCTACTGCCCTTTGGACTCAGCGCCGGCGCTTCCTCGCTTGAAACGCCCTTTTCAGAAGAGGAGCTGAGAAGCGTGCTGGCCGGAGCCCATGCCGGCGGCGAGCTGACCGAAAGAAAACATAAGCTTCTCGATAGCATATTCGACATGGACAGGCGCCTGGCCCGCCAGATAATGGTGCCCAGGCCGGATGTCGCCTTTCTGCGCGTCAGCCAGTCCATGGATGAGTGCCTGGATACAGCCCGCCAAACGAAACACACCAGATTCCCCCTTTGTGAAAATTCTATGGACGATGTGATCGGAGTCGTGCACATCAAGGACCTTCTGGTTAACCTCTCGTCCTCGGATTTCGATCTGAAGCGTTTCGCTCGGCATCCGAGGTATGTGCCTGAAACCCTGCCCGTGAGCAGCCTTCTCAAAAAGTTCCAGGCATCGAAACAGCATCTCGCCTTTGTTCTGGATGAACACGGGGCCATCCAGGGCATCGTCACCCTGGAAAACGTCATCGAAGTGCTGGTTGGCGCGGTTCAAGACGAGTTCGACGACGAGGATCCCAGCATCGTGCCCGACGGATCGGGCGCATTCATGGTCCTGGGAGCGACTTCCCTGGAAAAGATCAACAAAAGGCTAGGGATCGCCCTCGATGCACCGCGGGTTGACACGATATCCGGGCTCTTGTTCAGGAAAGCCGGCCGGGTTCTGAAGGTGGGAGACCGGATCGACCTGGGCCCGGTTACCGCCGAGGTTATCGAGGTCCGTTCATCCAGGGCATGGAAGATCCGGATCAGCACCACCCGTCCGGATTCCCCCTCTACCTGATCACTTCTCAGCCCGGCTCGATCCTGTGTTAAGAGTCCGTTGAAAAAGTCAGATCGGCTTTCGCTTCCGAAGCACTTTTTCACCGGACTCTTAAGTTCGATGGTGAAATCGGCCGAAAAGAGCTTGGGCCTGAACCAACCGAATTACAGTTTATTTGGAGACTCCATGCAGCCATCGAGCGAGAGTGAATACAGAGGCCCTGATCGCAGAAAACAGCCCACTCCTTCCCTCAGCCTGTTTTCCTTCTTCGGCGGAAGGCGGTTTCACCATAGAAGAATCGTTGAGGCGGATTGCGCGTATGTCGATCTTTACAGCACGAAACTGGCGGTTTTCATCCTGATCTTCTTCTTCTTGACAGCGATCGACTCGGTTTCGACGCTGGTCTACCTGGACAAGGGGGGCAGAGAACTCAATCCCGTGGCCCAATGGATGATCGACCAGGGCGATTATTTTTTCATCATGTGCAAGGGAACACTGACCGGGATATGCCTGCTTTTCGTGCTGGTCCACAAAAACTTCAAGTATTCGCGTGTCGCAATTTTTACGGGATTCGGATTTTACTTCCTGTTGACTGTTTACCACATCGTTCTACAGATCAAGACGATGTTATAGCAGCAATGGAAATATCGTTCTGCCTGCTTGAAGAGGGGAAGGTTAATGCAACATAAGAAAAAAGGCTCGGCTCAGGGGATGAAGCCGCTGGGAATGGTTCTGTCCGTTGTTATTTGTCTGGTTGGAATCCAGGAAACAAGCGCCCAGATACCGTTCGAAAACGGGCATTCGCTCGAGCATTTTTCCAGCGGGATGTTCGCACCGACACAGATGGCTTTCGACGATTCCGGCAACCTCTATATCGGCAGCGGTTACGAACCAACCTGGCCCTACACAATGACTCCCACTCCGATCTTCAAGGTGCTGCCGGACGGGACCTGTCTCCAGTTCTCGGATCCCATCTCAGATCCCGATGCGCTCACTGTAGACGAAAACGGTGACGTTTTCGTGGGTTCATATGGAGGCACCATAACCAAGATCGACGCCCTGACGGAAAACCAGTCGATCTGGTTGACGGATCCCTACCTGAAAAACATCGATGGGCTGAGGTTCTCTTCTTCGGGCGATCTCTTTGCCGTTGCCATCGACAGCCCGAAAGTCCACAAGATCGATCCGGTCAGCAGAACAGCGGAGGAGTTCGCGGACCTTTCCTCACTCGGCATAACCGGGATGAGCGGCATCGCATTCGAGCCGGGCTCTAACCGTATCTTTGTTGCGTCTCCTTTACAGAACGTGATAGTGGAACTGAACCATGACGGAACGATCGCAGATCCGCAGGTGGCTTCGGGCTTTCTGTTCCTTGGGTTCATCGATTTCGATCCTTCCGGCAACAACGATGGATACATTTTCGCACCGGATGCGATTCTCGGTCAGGTTTTCAAGATCAACATCAACACCAAAGAAAAAAGCCTTTTCATAGACAAGATAAATCCGGGTCCGGTAGGCATCGCGTTCGATTCGAATGGGATTCTTTCTTTCAACATGAACTACGACCAGGTCCCGGCAGGAGATGTTTTCAGGCTCTGGAACATGAATATCGATGCACCATCAGATCCCTATATAGGAGACCCGGTTTCCATAACATTTCAAAGCGAGCTCGATGAACTCCAACCTTTTGCCGCGTTTGTCGCCCTTGATAACGTGGGACCCTTTCTCGGCGATGGCCGCCAGTTTCCCCTGGGTATGAACCCTCTCATCCTGCTCCTTATGTCAACATTGGATGGAGACGGCGAGTTCCTGATAAACACAACAGTTCCAAACGATCAAGCGCTCTCGGGGCTTGGGATTTATCTCGCGTTTACCACCTACAATCCATCACCTTTTCGGTTTCTTAGCATGTCCAAAGCGAAAGCAATGAACATTCATTGACCTCGGGAAAAGGGGGACTTACGTGCGACCGGCCGGTCGCCCCTACATTCCAAAAAACAGATGGGAATGCGTACAACACATTCCCAATCTGCCTCAACTTGGCCGATACTGGTTCTGGCCTTTTTTCATAATTTCATAAGATCACGGCCAAGAAAATCCCTCTAAAAAAAGATAATGGCTTTGATACGATATTTGTGTAAGGGTGTAAGGGCGATTAATTTGACGTAAAGCAGCCTTGGAAAGTTCGCTTTCTATGAGATTCTTTCAGATCTGTCTTGCCCGCATATTTCATCCTCTTCTGCTGCGGCAGCGACTCACACCCCTTTTCTGAGCCAACGGTCAATAGCCGCTGCAAAACCGGACCTTTCTTTCATACGCCGGTTGAGGCGCGCGCCAAGGTACTGGGCAAGGTTTTCCAGGTAGGCATAAGGCAATGCTCCGGCAGAGCGGTACCATCTTTCGAAGCTGCCGTGTCCGGCTTCTTTGATCAGCTTCAAGTAGTGCCTGAAAGCCGCTCCTCCGTTGACAGCGATGTCCCTGAAAAGAGGAACTGTTGTCAGCCCGATCAGCTGGTTCAAATTGCCGTGGTCCGAGTAGATCCTCTTGAACTCGTACCAAACACTGTTGTTGTGGGAGTGAATGACCGCCGAGGATGGCTCGTAGATAATCCGGTACCCGCTTTTTATCACTCCGAGGCCCCAGGCGACATCCTCGCCGAAGTCCCGCTCCGGAAACGGGTGCTCTTCCCAAACACTGCGCCGGACGCACGAGCTTACGTTGTCAAACGAGATCAAGGAGAGCTTTTCCATCGGAGTCAGCGCATCGAACTCCCGGTCCAGCCCGAGCTCCTGCACGGCTCTATCGGGCCGGGATGCGCTCCAGTTCATCAGCCTGTCTTTTATGATGGGATTGCAGCCATCTCTTGGAACCTGCCTGGAGTACCCGCCTGCAGCCTTTTCGTCCTCAGCCACCGACTCCGCCAGGTTCGACAGCCAATACCGATCCGAGGGAAGCGCGTCCTGTACAACGAGAACCACCAACTCCCCCCGCGTCTCGCGTATTCCCATGTTTCTAGTGGTACCGTGGTTGAACGAACGCCTTGGAATGGATATCACCCGCGCTCCGGCGTCTTTGGCAAATCCGGGGGTCCCGTCATCGGACTCCGAATCCACACAAAGCACCTCGATTGGAAAATCGCTCTCCTGGGAAAAGACTCTTGCGAGCACCTCCTTGAAGCGCTCGCCGCCGTTCATCGTTGGGATGACAACGGAAATCCTCATGTCTCTTTGCCTGAATCATGGATCTTCTCGGCAAGCCGCTTCGCCTCGATGATGCAATGATCCATATTGTAGTAATCGTATCGGCCGAACCGCCCCAACAGCCGGATGCCCAGCTCTTCCATTCCTTTTACCGCTGTAGACCGTTTCCGCTCAAACTCACGGTCGAAGAGGATATAGGCGTATTCCTTTGAGCCGTGTGCCTCGACATCTTTTGCGCCCTCCCGCAAAAAGCCTGACTTTTGCAGGCACATCCTCAGCTCCCTGACATAACCGGCATCCATTCTCAGCGGTCCGCGATGGGTGACCTCCACCAGGATCGATGCCTTTCCATCGGGCGCGTTCGAAGGGCTGTAGTTCGAAAGATAGGTCAGCCGGTTGGCAGGGCCCTGCTCCGGGAACGGAAGGTAAACCCACGAAAACGGCCTGGCGTCTTCCTCGTCCAAACCGAAAAGAAAAGTGGTCAGGGAGATGTGCCCGAGCGATGCGGCGGCCTCACCCGCCTTGCGATCAAGCCCTGAGACTATCTGCGGAGCCCGGTCCAGCGGGGCTGTATAGACCACCTCCTCGTACTCGGCCCCGTCGACATCGAAACGATGATCCCCTTTTTTCTCGATGTGCTCAACAGCATGATTGTAAAAGATCCTATCCTCCACAGGCATCCCGACCTTTTTTGCCACGTCATTGATTCCGCCTTTTAAAGGATAGGCAAACTTCATCTGGTGCTTGTACCCTTCGGTGGAAATCCCGAGGGAGGATCGCACAATATCCTGCAAAGGGGTTTCCGGAACCCTGCCCGACACCCAAGCGACACCCAGTTCGGAAAGATCGATGTTCCAGATCTTTTCGTTGTAGGGCACCATGAAATGCTTGGCCATACCGGGCCCCATCCTGTAGTAGATCCAGTCGTGGAAGTTGTCCGGCTCCCCTGTTTTCCTCCGATTAATGTACGCCTGTATGAAGCCGAAAACGCACTCGAAATTTGCTTCATGAGGCAGGTCGCTCAACCCGTTTTCGAACGGGTACTTCACAAAACGGTCGTTGTAAAGAATCTTGGTCCGCCGCTCGTGCTCCAGAAGCGTGCCGTTTACAAAAAGCTCTTTAATAAACGACTGCAACCATTGATCCCGCGTGTAGATGATATGCCCCCCGCCTACGTCGAACTCGTATCCCCCGACATTTCTACTCTCCAGCAAGCCCGCGGCATCGCTTTTCGCCGCTTCGAAAATGTCCACCTCGTGGCCGTAACTATCCAGAAAACGACCAACCGCAAGCCCTGAGATCCCGGCACCGATTATTGCTATCTTCAAAGGTTCTTTCGCTCCAGGTCGATAATAGTTATCATTGTTTTTTTCCTGAAATGGGATATTACCAATGTGGGCGGAGAAAAAAAGATATTTGATCAGGGATCAGGACACTCTTTACGCCGAAAATAGGCCTGAAAGGAAACTCCGGCACGCGAAGTTTCGTGTTTTTTTCGATGGAGCGGTACAAAGCTTGAGAACAGCCAAAACAACCCATATCTGCCTCTGCCTTCTTGCTTCCCTGATTTCGGGAAAAAACGTGTGCATGGGTCAAGGCCGACTTTCCAACGAAACAGTATCCGTTATCTCCACGCTCGATGAGACTCTTCTCGACTTTATCGGAAAGGAACTGAAAAGTTCCTTTCCGCACATCGAGATCACACATGTAACGAGTGACGATCATCTCTTGGATACAATCCGTACCCTGCCCGCGGAAAAGCGTCCGGACATCGTGTTCGGCACATCAACAGTAGTGCTCTCACGCCTGGCCGACCAGGGTTTTTTCGAGCCGTATGAGCCCGCCTGGGGAGATGAGATGCCGGTGGGACTGGCTGACAGGGACCGGAGATGGTTCGGAATCTCGGGCGATCCGATCACGATCGTTTACAACCGAAGCTATTTCGAAAACAGCAAGCTCGAAAAATACCTTCCAAGCGGATGGGAATCGCTGGCGAACCACACATTCAACGGATCGATCCTCATGCAGACGCCAACGCCGTTCAACGAAACCGGCTACCTGTTCGCATGCCTGGTCGATCGCGCCGAGCAGGTTTACGAAGACAGGAACATAGGGTTCGATCTTCTTGCCGAAATAGACGAGAACGTTCTCCAGACATACAACAACAGGGCGCACCTGCTGTCGAGTCTCTATTCCGGCGGCAACGGATCGATATCCTTCGCCGTAATGAGCGAGATACAAAGATCGCCGCTGGAAGGCCGGCCCTCGGGTTTCATTCTTCCCGAAGAGGGGCTTTTCCTGTTCCCAAGAGGCATTGCCCTCATGAAAGGAGCGCGTGCGAAGGCGCGCGAGGCATACGACGCCCTGACCAACAAGGCGCTCCTCGAACACGCCATGAAAAAACACGGCTTTTTCCCCCTCTTCAAGGAGGGGCTCTACACATTTTCATCCTGGCCCGGAGAGCAGCTTTCCCTGCAATTCTTCCCATCGGATCACGATTCGATAAGGCGCAACATCTCGGCCTGGGTCAGCAAATGGCAAAACCTCATCAAGGGCGAAAAAAAGAACAAAACCCTCATGGTGGACGACGCGATAAACGCGGCCATGACCCTCCTTGTGCCATTGATCATCGTCATCGTAATACTGACATCTCGCGGCAGGCGCTCCAGCCGATCCTCCAAGATGAAATAGAACGCCCGTCGCTGCCGCACATCCCCAAAAACCGCATGTTCGAAATCAGAACAATGACTCTCGCAAAGCCGCTAACCCGCTCCCCTGAACTCAAGCGATATATTGACAGTGAAACACTTTCTTCTCAAGCTATGTCCTATCCAAAGGATCGAGCAAACGGATACAATAGTAAGGACCAAGGGCTTTGAAAGGATTTTTGGTTTTTATCAGGAACCGAGTCAAGCTGCTGCGCAAGGCAGCCGGCCAGATTCGCCACTTTGCTGTTCAGGCGGTTCTCCTGACCGCTGACATCATCAGGATGGTGGATATCAACGATTTCGGAAGGTACATCACCAGAAACCTCGGGCGCCGGTTTCTGGCCCTTTCCGGTGTTGTTACGTTTTTTGCCTTGATAGGTCAATACACCAGAAACATTGTCTACGAGGAAGAAAACAGCCTGAACCTCGCGGATAACTTCCTTGACAACTTTGTGGCGAACTTCATCTTCTTCGGTATTCCAGGAGCGCTTCTGCTGCTGTTCACGCAGCTTTTTTCCTTCTTCAACAGATCCAACTACTTCGCCGCACAGGCCAACTACATCAACCTCCTCGAGACCATCAAAAAAACACCTGCCAACCTGGAAAAGCTCGTAAACAAGCTCTGGAGCTTTGTCTACAAGTCGGAGTATGCAATATTAGCCAACGGCCGCCCACACATCTCATCTTGCACAAAAGTAAAGGAGATCAGGCGCCGCAAGATCGATGAAAAGGCCGGGCTCATCGCTGAGATCTGTAGCCGTGCGGGCACTTCCCGCTCGAACCACGAACAGGTGGCAGACAGCTCCGAATTGCCCGCGCAAAAGTGTGCGCGTGACAAGTACGAAGCCCACCGCCCCGGCGCAGAGCTGGAGGGTTACAAGGTCATGCAGCCCTGGGACCGGCTGTCAATCGCGGAGAGATGCATCGCGATCGACAAAATCATCCACGAAGAAACCGTGGATGAGATCACGAGGCAAAGGCTTCATCTCTGCGAGGACGGGTTCAAGTTCAATGCCTCATGGGCGCTTTCAACTGCCATGCAGCTCAACATCAAGCACACAAAAGCGGGCATGGACCTGAAGCTCGTGGATGACTGGCTGGACGGCGCCTTTTTCGACCTGACCGACATTAAACTGATCGAGCAGTACATGGCTGAGGCCACGATCAAATCGGCAAAACTCCAGACCCGGGTTCCGAGAGTGTCTTTCATCATGGTGCAGGGCGTTCGAACCTTTGCACAGCGATTATGGACATCCATGCTTTTCGGAATAACATCCAAGAGAATCGGAAGGTATCTCAACCATCTCAACCACAAGTACGTGCGCGAAGAGAGCGACCTTTTCGACAGGGATTATTTCAAGGCGGAGGCTTTCCTGTGGTGGTCTGAAATGTACGACACCAAGATCAGGGAGGAGCTCGGGGATGGAGCGCTTTCCAGGCTGAAATCGCTGAGAAAGCGATGGTTGTTCATGACCTTCGGAAAGCTGAAAAAACCCCGCCTGCGCAAGAACGCAACAAGGCAGGAGATCGAACGCGGGCTGGAAAAAAACACACAAAGCGCCATCAGAAACGCATCCCGCATCATCAAGCGGATGTTCGCCGGCAGTGTTTACAACATCCATGAGATGCGGCTGCTGTACGACCCGGACTACGTAATCCTGATGACAAACAGGGATACCGCGCTTCTGGACAGGATGGGCCTGGGCGCCGCCTACCTCGAGCGCAACGAACATGGCCTGGAGAAGAAGCTCCGGTCGATAAAGCGCTCGATGAAATTCATAAGAAAGCTGAGCGATTCCGGAGAGATGGCAAGGCACGGATTCGAGATGTGTATCGACAACGAAGCACGCAGAGCGCTGCGTGTGGCCTTTCACGCGAATGTAAACGGCCTCAAGACGCTCTCCGACCGAGAGGCTAAACAGGGATACGACGAGGATCTCCGGAAAAAGATTTACCGGATAGTTGAACAGGTGATAGTCAACAAGAAAAGTTACAGCCGCAAGATCCGCAAGCTCAAAACATTTGAAACCCTGGCGATCCATCACCTGAAAAGCTACATCAATACATTAGCCCGGTTCTACCGCGACCTGCAACAAACTCACTTGCAGGAGCTGATAAAAAGGCTCGATGTTCATAAGCGTGACGGCTCCTGATCATTTTCAGCATTTTGACCGGCCACACTGATGGTCTTGACCCTCCATTCGGTTGTGAGCTCGTTGAACTTGCTCATCTTCCTTGCGATCCGCCAGACACACGGAAACTCGATACTCATCGAGATGTCACTCTTGTGACGGAGCTTGAAAGCACCGAATCCGAAGGCCCTCTCCACCACATCGTCCACATCGATGTTCAGATCGTATTCGCTGTACTCGATCGGGCGCTCGGACGCGAACCACCCCCAGACCAGGAATCCCTTGTTCGGTGTTGCAATGAAGTAGTGGAACCGGGCGTACATCCAGACAATGAGGATGTCCGCGGTTGCAATGCCGGCCAGCAGCGCATAGATGCCCCAGTTGCCCACAATCCTGAGCTTTGCGATGAACTCGATGAAAGGAACCCACTGCTCGATCCTGTCCATGAAGAAGTAAAAAACCAGGATCAGGGCTACGATGGCGATGGTGATAGGCCCCTTCATCCTGACACGCCAGACCAAGACCGCGAACACGAGGATCACAGCCCACCAGCCACCCATCACATCCTGCGCAGGCAGCCATTCCGGTGGGCTCTCGCCCTGGGCGAGCCACATCAGATAGGCCATGGCCCAGGTCATGAGTATCACCGGCCAGAGCACCAGAAAACGTGAAGACTGGCGAAAGAGGACCAGGGGGACGGGGGGAACTTCGTTCTTCAGGGCCATGACCTTTTTCTGACCCGCAAGAACTCCTATAACGACACGGATCCCCGCCAGAAGAGCGAGCAGCTTGCCGAAAAACCATTTCATAACTTGTTTCCTTGGTTCAAGAGTTAATGGACCGGTTTTAAATACTATGTCCATCCCGGAAGCATCGAAAGCTTCCTACGGACTGCCGCGTTTGCGCCGGATACAACATGTTTACCGAATTATTCTGCTTTTTCAATCATTCAGATTCGAAAGGTAAAAAGGATATAAATCAGGACACGTGGAGGCAGGCCCCTGTGCTCGCCCCCCGGATCGGGATCGGGTATCTTACACAACCCGCCCTTTCATTTTTTGATTTCCCGTTCCCATGGGGTATCATCAGCCCATGCCAGTTACAAAAAAAGAAAAGCCGCGAAAAACTCCGCTTCTCAAGCGCGGCGCCACGCGCGACTGCGTGGCGCTGGCTCTTCTTCTAGGGCTCATGATCCTGCTCTTGTACGAGCCGCTCGTGACCGATCGCGTGCTTCTGTCGTTCGACTCGCGCATCTGGCCCCCGTTTTCAGCAAAAGCACCGCCGGAACTGGATACTGCGCCGGCAAACATGATCTTTTCAGACCTTCCCTGCTGGATGGTGCCCGAGCGCCTGGTCTCAACAAAAATGATGAACGAGGGGACTCCTCCCCTGTGGACTCCCTACACATTGTGCGGCATGCCGCTTCTTGCAGGGCTCGCCTACCCGGTTCATTACCCGATCAACTTCATCCTGGGCGACACGCTCGGGATCAAGCCTTTGAGCTCTCTAGCGATCCAGACGCTTTTAAACCTCTTTATCGCTGGAATGGGAATGTACTTTTTCCTGGGAGCTTTGAGCTTGAGCCGGCCATCCCGGCTCTTCGGGGCGGCCGTCTTGTGCGCCTCCGCCTGGTACATCACACACATCTACATCCCGATCTTCATCAATGCTGCCGCGTGGATCCCCTTCATGTTCTGGGCCGGCGAAAGGGTGGCGCGCAGGAAAGCGTTCGGGCTCGCCACAATGATGCTCGCTATATTCACTGGTGCGAGCTTCCTCGGCGGCTTCCCCCAGGTCACGCTCGCCGGCCTTTACGGGGCCGGATTCTGGACAGCGGCAAGGGCGCTTTTTTACAGGGATGGGGAACAGGCATACATGGCAAGGCTTCTGCCTGTGGCTGCCTTTGTCCTGGCTGTTTGCGTCGGCACGGGTCTCTCAACGAAAGAGCTGCTGCCCGCGGCAGAGCTGAAGACGAACTCCATGCGGGACCAGGACTACCCCCTGTCCCATTACAAATGTACCGCCCTTGAAACTCCTGCCCTTCTTGGCCAGGCCGTTCCGGGCCTGTTCGGCCACCCAACGGATCCTGACGGTGGTGGAGGAAGGTTCGGGAATCACAAGGAGTTTCTTTTCTACCGCCTGTTCCTTTCATATCACGTGCAAAACAACTTCATGGAGAACGCGCTCTACATCGGAACGCTTCCGTTGCTTCTGGCGCTGGCCGCCCTGGCAAGGGCCTGGAGGCGGTCGCCGGTACTGATCTTCACGGCGCTCTCCTGTTTCGTCCTGCTCACCGTGCTGGGAACACCGCTTCTTGATTTCATATATCACTGCCTGCCCGGCATGCGTGTGGGAAGCCCCAGGAGGCTTCTCATCCTGCACACTCTTGCGGCCGCCGGCCTTGCGGCCTTTGGGCTGGAGCTTCTTTTCATACGGAAAGACAAACCGCTGAAACGGGCGTGGGCCGCTGTGCCTACAGGCTTCGGAGCTGTTGCAGCCGCAGTCCTGGCCTTTGGCTTCCCAACGATCCTGGACATGTGCGGATCGTGGTTCGATGAGCTTGCCCGGGCCAGAGGTGTGAAACCTCCATCCCATGAAGAGCTCGTTGCTGCGTTTTCATATCTCCGCCGGCTGCTCTGGCCCCCTGTGATCGCTCTTCTCGTCTTCGGGGTGCTGCGGTTTTTCAAAGCGGCAGCGCCTAAAACCCCGTGGCCGGCTTTCATCGTGGTGGTGCTGGCAGGCGTGGAGCTTTTTCTCTTCGGATCGGGCTTCATCACAACACAGGCCGGGGCAGGCCAGTACCCATCAACCAAAACCACGGATTACATTCTGGAACAAGGGGCTGATGCCGGGCCTTTCAGAACGGCATCGTTCGGCAGGGACGAGCTTCTGGTGCCGAACATGGCAGCTGTCCACGGCATACAATGTCTGGGCGGAGTATCCGGGCTCGTGCTCCGCCGCTTCGGCGAATACTGTCTTGCGCTCGATCCGGGGCTTATCAACCGGGAAGACCCAAGATACGTGGCAGCCTTAAAACGGCCCGAGAGCCTTGCCTCGCCATTGCTCGACCTTCTAGGGGTGCGCTACATCGCGGTGGGCTGTGTCGAAGACGCGCGGCAGCTCGAACGTAAAGGCTTTTCACAGGCTTTCAGGAGCGACGAAGAAGGCCTGGCGCTTTTCGAGAATCCGGAGGCGCTGCCCAGGGCCTTCGTGGTGACATCCTGCGTTGTAACCATGGATGAAAACGGCGATGAAAACAGAGCAAGGGAGAAGGCCATGCAGAAGATCAGCGCCGGAGCTTTCGATCCCTCGGCCCAGGTAGTGCTCGAAGCCTTTCCTTCCGACGGCTTTTCTCCGCTAGCAGACCCGACCGGCGCTTCCCCTTCGGTATCAATCGAATCGTACGAGCCGCTGGATGTGATCCTGAAAGTTAAGATGCACGAGGCCAGAGGCTTTCTGGTTCTTACCGACTGCTGGTATCCAGGGTGGGAAGCGTGGGTGGATGGAAAGAAACAGCCGGTTTTGAGGGCTGATTACGCTTTCAGAGCCGTTCCTCTCGAAGAGGGCGCCCACACCGTTCGTTTCAGGTATGCCCCATCGAGCCGGGCCATGGGAACCGCTCTCGCATGGACCTCGCTTCTTCTGATCATCGTTTTCGGATGTTGGCTGTTCTGGAAACATAAAACCGGCCCCTCCCCCTTCAATACCTTTTGAAGGGAAAGAGGCCGGTGATTAATAACCAAGCAGTGTCACGGAATATATTTCACGTGCACCGGGTACGATGCAAAACTGATTGGCAGAGATGGACCAGGTGAAGTCAGGACATAGGCAAAGCTAAGGGGCACACCTATCAAAACAGGATCCACGCCTGCAGGCAGAAATATCTGTGCTTGCGAACCTCCCGAACCGTCCAGCACTCCGGTGAGACCGGTGCCGGGCAATCCATTGAACATTGAATACTGGAGGATGTAATCCCAGTTAAGAGGGATAAATATTCCGTTCAGTTGGATTCCGGGATACGGTCCTGTCGCGTTCATCCAGACACAGTAATCCTTGCCCGCGTTTCCGCTTCCAGCATTGAGATCGAAGTTCACGTTTGCCCCGGTTTGAATGTCGACGTTGAGTTTGTCCGAGCTGAAATTCGGGGTAGCAGGAACGAGGGAGAGATTATCCATGTAACTGAATGTGCATGTGCTCGCAGTTGCTGAGTTCGTGTTTTCGATCCTCAATATATGAAACATCGTTTTCGTGGGTGTGTACGAGCAGGTAATCGTTTTTCTCTTGATGCCGCTGGCGATGTAACCGAAGTTGTGTGAGCCGATCAGAGTCCCTCTGATCCAGACGGAAAAAGTACCGCCCTGGTGGGAGCCTCACCCGCTCTCCACTGCTGCGAAATCGCCGGTAAAGTTGTAAGTAACCCCTTTATAAAGAAGAACTTGCTGTTCGATGCTGCCGTTGTCATTAGGCTTGCCCGGCATCCGTCTCACGCAAAGGCTTGTCACGCCGGCAACTGTTTGATAATAGGTGAGTACCGTGTGAGCGTTCCCGCCCGTAAGAGTCCACTGCGGTGAATAGTCACCGGTTTCGAAGTCGCCGTTCAGAACAACGTCCTGGGCCCCGACAGGGGCTGAACAGACCAACATCAGGGCAAACGCCCCAAAACAGGTCAAAACAAAATTCCTTTTCACGACACATCCTCCAAATAAAAAATATGAGATGCAACTACTGGGATAGGCGAATTACTCATGAATTATATACGTATATCAGTAAAACATCAAGCGATAACCTGAATTACGACAGCCCGCGTGCAATACTGCAGTTATAGCTTAGTACTTCAGTCCACAAATACAGTGACGTATAATATTGCTTTTTAAAAAAT
>CAZIUL010000026.1:0-58343 GCA_964542475.1 uncultured Phycisphaerales bacterium
GCTCCAGCCCTGCGCCTGCCCCGAGTGCGAGGCCAAGCGGCAGCGTCAAGTAAAACAAACGCGATTTTTCCAACAACAGCAAGTACAGCAAGCGAAAGAACCATGACTCCGCCCATCATATCGGGGCGGAGAGACTCGTTTCTACTTGTTTTCAGTGCTCTATATAGGAAAAAATCGGTCTGAGCCCTCATTCCGCCTGGGTACGCCTATCGACACCAGCCATTGCGTCGATCATGGCGTTTATCTCGTCGAGCTTATTCTGCCACGAGGCGCGCCATTGCTTTCCTTCAGGGGCATCGTATCCCTCGCACAGCCGGAGCATCCGCTCGAGATCCCGGACAGCCCCGAGGTAAGCGACTTCAGTCCCCTTCCCCACCTTCCTATTCACCCCATCTTGCCTGAAGGCCCACTCGATCTGAACGTTCTTCCGGATCACTTCGATCTGATCCTCGATGCGGCCCTTGAAGGTTGTGTCAGGATAATTCTCTAGATATCCCGCCACAGCCTGGTAGGCGTTTCCGAAATGCTTCAGGTCCAGCTCGGTTAACGATTCGACCTCCACGTCCCTGTATGTCGGCTGCGCATCCAGGTCCACCTCCTTCACGTACTTTTTGCGCAGCTTCACCACCTGGTCCCTTTCCTTGGCATCCTTGAATTTGTCGAGGAAGTAATCTATGCGGCAGATGATCAGCACCCTGATGTAGCATTTGCGGTCCGGTGCATACTCCAGCTTGATCTTTCGCGCCATTTTCGGCTTGTCGCCCGGCGCGTCGATGTATTTTTGAAGGAACAGCTCGATGTTGTTCGCGAAATACTCCATGGCCATTTTCTTGTTCCGCTGCACATCAAATCCCTCCTGCTGCCTCTGAAGTCTCTTGAGCTCTTTCACGGCCATCTCGCCGTAGTGGTAGTCATCAGCCGGAATATCATCGAGGAGCTGCATAGCCAAATGCGGCTGGTTTGCCGTGATATACTGCTGGGCTTTGAGGTAATGACCGTGCCATTTTGAAGGCCGTGCCTCTTTGACGATAAAGAATCCCACCATCACAACGATCACGGCAACCCAGAAAGCGATCACAAGCTGCGCCCAGACAGGTATCTTGCTCCCCTTGCGAAGCTGGCGCCGCACCAGGCGATCCCCTCCCCGCTCTGAAGCAGCGGCGAACTCCTTCTTGATCTTGAGCGGTGCTTTTTCGTCCCTTAGGGAGCTCCTTCTCGCGCCGGGCCTCGCGCGCCCCTTACGCGACCTCGCTGCTCCTCCCGACGCAGGCTGCTTCACGACCGGCGCATCGGACGAAGCAGCGGCTGTGTCCGCTGCCTCCGCTCCTTTGAGTGTCATCTTGAACTTGCCCACCTGGATCAAATCGCCGTCCTTAAGGTCCGCCTGCTTCTCCACCCTGGCACCGTTCAGCAGCGTTCCCGTCGCGGATCCGAGATCGAGAAGGCGATACCCGCTTTCTGCTTTTATAATCTGGCAATGCTGATCCGCCACATCAGGATTGTTCAAACGAATCTGGTTCCCCTGGGATTTCCCAATAAAAAAGAAATCCTCCTTTATCTCGAACCGCTTCTGCTTGTCTCCCACTGCAATGATCAGGTAAGCCATGTTGTTTCTTCCTTATCATCCCTGCCGGAAAACATCCCTGAACCAACAGAAACGTTCAGCCACAGGAAACCATGTTAAAAACGCGTAACCTTGAACCTCCACCCTGGGAGCCCGTTGAAAAAGTCAGATCGGCTACGGCCGGCACTTTTTCAACGGGCTCCTAGTCTTTCACATCATCACTGAGGTCGTCAAGGCCGATTATTTTCCCTTCGGCCTTCAATGCCAGGCAGCGCCTCATTTCGTTCTCGAGCTCTCTGATGTTGCCGGGCCAGCGGTATCTTGTAAAAGCATCCATTGCCTCGGCCGTTACGGACATGCCGTTTCTTTCCAGCTCGCCGCTTACCTTCTTCATAAAAAACTCGACCAGCTCCGGGATATCCTCTTTCCGGTCCCTCAACGGTGGCAGCGAGATGGTTATGGTGTTCAGCCTGAAATACAGGTCTTCCCGGAAACCTCTCTTTCTGACCATCTCCTGGAGGTTCTTGTTGGAAGCGGTAACGAGCCTGACATCCACGTAAACAATCGAGTTCGCGCCGACCGGTCTTGTCTCGCCGTCCTGGAGCACGCGCAAAAGCTTCTTCTGCATGCCCAGGCTCATATCGCCGATTTCATCGAGAAACAGCGTTCCCTTGTCAGCCGCCTCGAATAGCCCCTTCTTGTTCTTCTCAGCCCCGGTGAAGGCGCCCCGCCTGTAACCGAAAAGCTCGCTTTCGAGCAGAGTCTCCGGTATTGCCGAGCAGTTCTCGGCAACGAACCGCTTGTCGGCCCTGGGGCTGTTTTTGTGTATCGCGTGTGCAACAAGCTCCTTGCCTGTTCCGGACTCGCCCTGAATAAGCACGGGCACGGACGATGGAGCGACCCTGTCCAGGAGCGCAAACACATTGAGCATCAGCTTGGAGCTTCCTATGATCTCGCTGTACCTGTCACGGTCGAGCCCAACGAGGGAAACCTGATTCGCGAGCGACCCTTTCCGTTCCTTTTTTCTTATCCTCGCGGCTTCGCCGAAAAAGAGATCCTCTGCCTGCTTCAGCGCCTCCAGGCCGCCGGTGTCAAAGGCGGAACGCGCGATCTCGCGGATTTTGTCTTCGAGCTTTCCCTCGTCAGCCATCCTACAATACCTTTTTCAATCGAGCGTACCTCACGATCAGAAGCTTGATTCCCTCCTTTGGGAACCGCACCCTGACCTTGGCCGTGTTTCCCGAACCCATCGCCTGTAAAACAGTCCCGTGCCCGAAATAAGGGTGCAGCACAGAATCACCCCTGGAGAATTCAGGCGCCTCATCAGCATCATATTCAAGAAACGAGCCGGTCAAGCCGGCGGCAGAGCCGTCGCTCGGATCAAGAGTTGCGCCTGCCCCGATACCGGATGCCCCTGTCATCGTCCTCGACCCGAGGCCGAAATCAAGGCTGCTTTCGAGAAGTGATGACGGCAGCTCATCGAGAAAACGCGAGCCCTTGGAGGCCATGACGCTTCCATAGCGCTGCCTGACCGCGGACTTGGAGATGTAGAGCTTTTGTCGGGCGCGGGTTATCCCTACATAAAAAAGCCTGCGTTCTTCCTCCAAGGCATCCTCGGTGCCGTCGTTCAAGGAAAACTGGTGTGGCAGCACGCCGTCTTCAAGGCCAACCATAAACACAGTGTTGAACTCGAGCCCCTTTGCCGTGTGAAGCGTCATGAAAACGACCTTCTCGCTGTTCTCATCCCAGTCATCGATGCCCTGTATGAGCGCGGCCTCCTCTAAAAACCCCGCGAGAGAGCCATCCGTATGAAGGCGATCGTATTCCGCGACCGCGGCGATCAGCTCGTCCACGTTCTCGAGGCGGCTGGATGCTTCCTTTTTTTCGAGTGCCTTCAGGTAGCCGAAATACCCGGCTTTGTCGATGATTTCCCTCAGCATCTCTTCCACCGGAAAACGGGGAAAAGCGAGAAGCCCATCGATCAGTTCGAGAAAACCCGAAAGGGCATTTACCTGGCGGGCGGGAAGCAGTGAATGGCTGCAGATCTCACGCACCGCATCGACGAGTCCACAGCCCTGTTCCCTTGCTATCTTCTTGACCTTCTCTACCGTACGGAGACCGATGGAGCGAGCAGGCGTGTTTACGATTCTCAAAAAAGAAACGCCGTCCCTCTGGTTGTTGATGAGTTTCAGGTAGGCCATGAGATCCTTGACCTCCTGCCGCTCGTAAAACGCCACGCTGCCTATGAGCACATACGGGATGTTGCTCAGCGCAAACGCCCTTTCTAGCGCCCTTGACAAGGCGTTTATCCGGTAAAAAACCGCCATCCCATCGTAAGAACGGCCGGCCATGTGAAGCTGAGCCACGGTCCGGGCCACGAACTCGGCTTCGCCCGCATCGCTCGGGGCGGAGCACAGGGTAATCCTGTCGCCGTCCCCGGCATCTGTCCAGAGCTCCCGCTCCTTTCGGAAGCAGTTGTTTCTTATCACGGCTGACGCGGCCTTGAGGATGTTACCGGTGGAGCGGTAGTTCTGCTCGAGCCTGACAACCTTGGTGCCTGCAAAATCGTTCTCGAACTCGAGAATGTTCCGGATCCGGGCCCCGCGCCAGGAGTAGATCGACTGGTCAGGATCGCCTGTGGCGCAGATGTTCATCCGGTTGCCGGCAAGCATTCTGGCGATTTCGTACTGCACCCGGTTCGTGTCCTGGTATTCATCGATCAGGAGGAAACGAAAGCGCTCCCTGTAACGATCGAGCACATCATCCCTTTCGCTGAAAAGCGTTTTTGTCTCCAGAAGAAGGTCATCGAAGTCTAGAGCATGGCTTTCCTTCAGGCGCTTTATGTAAAGCTCATAGACCGAGGAGATACTGCGGCTGAAATGGTCCGTGATATCCTTGGCGCCCTCCGGGGGGATCCCCTCGTTTTTCATACGCAGGATTTTTTCCAGGACAACACTGGGGCGGTAGTGAACCGGATCCAGGTTCACCTCCTTCAATAGCTCCTTGACCAGCCTCTGCTGCTCTCCCCCATCGTAAATGGTGAAGTTTTCCGGTACCCCTATCTCCCTCCCGTCCATCCTCAGGATCCTGGCTCCAAACGAATGGAAGGTTGAAAGAAGCGCTCCGCCTACCTGGACTAGCCTGTGAACACGCTCCCTCATCTCCTGGGCGGCTTTGTTGGTGAACGTCATCGCGAGAATGCTGTACGGAGGGATGCCGCTACGGACGAGCTGGGCTATGCGCCTCGTGATTACCCTGGTTTTTCCGCTTCCAGCGCCCGCAACGACCAGAAGAGGTCCTTCTTTGTGAAGCACGGCGGCGCGTTGCGGCTCGTTGAGGTCTGTCAGTATGGGATCGGCGTTGATGGAAAAGGCTCCGCTAAATGGGATTGGTCAGGTCCTGCCAAAGTGCTATAATCACCTCTATGCTTTGTAAAAAGGATTGTAACAAAAGGGCGCGGCCATAACAATCCTGGCTGAAATTGCAAAGGAAAGAAACGTGGAACGGTTGGCGGTCCCGGAGCTAAATGTCTTTTTATGACAAGGGCTTTTACAATCAATGATCATTGGAACCGGAACGGACATCGTAGAGATAAAACGGATCGAGGAGCTGCTCGAACGCCGACCGTTTCCGAGAAAAATCTTCACCCGGTCCGAGATTGTTTCGCCGGAAGAGGAGGGGCTCGGTCACAAGCGCAAGGTACAGCGCCTGGCAGGGCTGTTTGCAGCAAAGGAAGCGGTGATGAAAGCGCTGGGGACGGGCTGGGGCAAGGGAGCGGCATGGACCGAGATTGCTATCTCCCATACTCCTGAAGGCGCGCCCGAGCCCGAGCTTTCAGGAAAAACATCGGATATCGCTGACTCGATCGGGGTCGAGAATGTGCATATATCCATTTCACACACCGACTCGCTGGCCATTGCTTTCGCTATCCTCGAAGGGAAGGCAGAGGAAGATAAGAGAACCACGGATGAACACGGATAGATCAAGAGGCGGCAAGGGATTGCCACCGCCCAGAAGATAGGATATCCCCCGGTTCGACAATGGAGGGCGCCGCTCTGTCGGCGCCGCAAGAGAAGAGGCGGCAACAGAGTGCCGCCCTCCATAAATGAAAAGACCCCGGTTGCTGAACCGGGGTCTTGATAGATGTATCTGTTATGCGGGCCTACAACTCGCCGTCCGCGCCGTTCTTCACGAAAGGGACTTCATCAATGACCAGTGTGCTGATCTCGATCTCCTCGCAAGATGAAGAACCGCCGCCCCCCTGCTGATGGCTCTGACCATGGGTCTGGTGCTTGATCACCATGGAGGTCTTTGTGGTGACATTGCCATGTTCATCGAACTCTACCTGAAGAAGGCCTAGCTCGCTCAAGGCCGACCCGTTACCAAAGGCCTTCACGATCAGCCTGGAAAGATCAAGGTTGCAGTTATGGATCAGGCGGATTGGAACAGCGTGGCAGGCACCCTTGGCAGCCCACTCTTCAAGATCCTCTCCTGTCAAGCCCGCGAGCCCTTCAGTCCATATATAGATCACGGCAATCTTGGTGCTCATATCTTTGCGAAGCGTCAGGTTTGCTTTGCCGTTCCGAAAAGCCGCAAGGCTCATCCGGGCCGTGAAGTTGCCCTGTACAAGGACATCATTCCAGGTCACACCAAGTGTCGTACTTCCGAAGTAAAGGCTATCGATCATTGCTGTAAGCGGATCGTCGCATCCGTACACCTGTATACCGGTTTCTTTATTCTCATAAACCGCGGTTCCTTCAGGGCTGCTGATCTCGAATCCTGAAGTCAGGCCTGCTTCGACAAAGCCCGGATCAACACAAACAGTAAAACCACCCCCGCCTCCGGACGTGTTGCTGGAACCGCCGCCGGAAGAACCGCTTCCCCCTGGCGTATAAATATCGGGTATGTCGCCATCGTCCTGAGCGACAGCTTCACCCAAACCGACAAAAAAGACGAACAGCAGAACCACGGCAGCTCCGCTCCATCTCAATTGCGCGCTCATCTCAGATCTCCTTAACCTTGAGCCTGTGACGCGAAAATAGCAGGTATTTTCTCCCGCAGGCTTCTTCGAAAAGCCGGCTGGGATTTAATGACGCTCTGAAAACTGTTCATGTCCCACAGCGTCTTTCGTATCTCGTCTATGCGCTCGGGATAACCCTTTACGGTCGTATCGAAAGCTGAAATTGACCGTTTGTATTTCCCGAGTTTGGCATAGGTTATCGCCTGAAAAATAAAGCACCTGAAAAAACGGGGATGCTTCTCGATCACTCTGCTTTTTGCGACTTCCCTGAAACACGCTAGAGCTTCCTCGTAACGGCACTCGATGTTGAAGGTGATTCCGAGGTTCATCAGCGCTTCGGTACGGTTTTCTTCGGAAAGGCCTGTCATGGTCAAAACCTTCCTGAATTGATCCCGTGCCTGGTTATACTTCCTGACTCCTGCGAAGTAATAGCAGCCAAGAAAGAGGCGGGGCTCCGCGCAGCTTGGGTCGATTGCGAGGCTCTCCTCCATGAAGCGCCTGCCCATCTCGAGATGAGCGTCCGTTTGAACCCTGACTGACTTGTAAAACGTCCTCGCGCGCTGGATCTGCTTGTTCTGCTGCCGCGATGTTTTGCAGAGGCTGCTCACCTCGCGGAAAAGGTGTCCGGCCTTCTGCTTGGCCCGCCCCAAGGGCATGGGCTTTGATTTCATGATATGGCGCACCCGTCCGGATGAATGCCGGGCTCCTGGGAGGGATTTCGTGGAAAAGCCCTTGCTCAGATAACTCTTTCCTATCTGGTAAAACAGCCTTGCTATGTTCTGTATCTTTTCTTCCAGGAGCTCAGAGGTAATGTTCTGGAACATCCGCGAAGGATCGATCGAGTTCATGACGGCTTCAGGATCGAAACAGTCCTTGTGCCAGCGTGCGTACGTCTTCATCTGTTCGATCAGCTCCTGGCAGTGCGGGCATGCATCCAGGTGCTTGACCAATCGATCCGCATGGATGTCCCTGAGCTCGCCATCCACAAAGGCGCTCAGGTCCTTTTCCAGCTCGCTGCACACAGGAGAGCTTTTTTCATTGATCATTGCTCATCCGCTCCCAGTATCTCATTCATTCGCTTCACGATCTTTTTGCGGGCACGGCAAACCACCATTTTGAAGTTTTCAAGCTTGATGCCCAAAATCGAGGAAGCTTCACGATATCGTTTACCCTCTACCTCAACCAGATGTAACGCTAATCTCTCCCGCTCCGCCAAAAAATTATTGACCACATTCAGGTAAAGAACCAGATAAAGCAAATACAGCCGCTTGAAGTTCCCTATGCTTTCTTTGTTTACCAGGTTGTTGAGCGGCCTGTCCTTTTTCTTGTCCTCAATTATCTCGATCACGGAATCAGAGCTGCTTTCATGCGTGTTTCGCATCTTCAGGTGCTTCAGGATCGTGTTGCGGATAATGGTATAGGACCAGTTTCTGAAGGCGTATTTTTTCTCGTCCCGGAACTTGTGGGGATACCTGTAGATCGAGAGGAACACATCCTGCAGTATGTCGCGCGTATCGAGGAGGTGGCAGTAGTACTTGAGCTTGTTGAAGATGATAAGCGTAAACTGTTTATAACTAAGCTCATAGAGAAATGAATAAGCCTCCACCAAGGCATGATCTCTGAAAATCGCCATCAGGCGGTTTTGTATCTCATCCGGTGCGGGTCCGCTTGTTTCGAACTCCTCGATTAATGCTTCGAGCTTGTGATCTCCACAAAGCGCATAGATATGGTTCAGCTTCGAAAGGATAACTTCCTTGCTATGTATGGCATTCCGGGAATATGGTGTTCCCTTGGCAGGAGTCGGAGAGCTTGAAGCTAATGGTTCCACAGGTTAAGCTCTTTTTCGGTTTAATTTCTGAAAAACAGATTCTGAAAGAACCGGATCACCGGTCAAAACGGCCCTCAGGCCCGGATTCAGCCTCAAGCCCGTACATGGTGATCTGTCAGATAATTATCGAAATCGACTTAAATGGTTCTTTCAGTCGGCTTATCTTTCTAATACTGGTATAACCGTTATGTTTTATAGCATAAAATAAAACTAGTAACCGGATGATTTACCGGATTCGCAGATTTTTACAATCTTTTATAAAAGTACGCGGGATAGTATATAAAAATCCTCATTGTATTAAAAGGGCTTTTTTGAGATAATATACCTTTATTGCTTTGATAACAATAAGTTAAAAAAATATGATCTCTGTGTTACGTCAACGTCAAGCCGTTCTTGTTCTTATGGCCGCTACACTGGTCTGTCTCGCAGCAGGAGTGCTGCTCGATATAGACGAAACCTGGATCATAGATCCTGATTCAGCCGTTTATGTGGGCACTTCCTGGTCTCTTCTCGATGGGGAAGGATACAGCTTTTTCGGAGTTCCACACACCAAATATCCCCCGCTTTTTCCCATCATCCTGGCTTCGGCTACCTGGTTCACAGAAACGGACGACTTCCTTATCATGCAGTGTTGTGTGGCCTTTTTCGGGTTTCTGTCGGTGGCATTTGTGTACCTGCTGTATTCCGGACAATGGATCAGGAACTCCTGTTTTTCAGATGAAGGCGTTAAAAAAAGAGTCCTGACCGGTTTCGTCTTCGCCCTGCTTGTGGCTTCTTCCATCTATATACTTCAGTATTCCACCTCTTTTTTGAGAACCGAGACCGTGTTCACCGCGTTCTCTCTGGCCTCGGTTCTTCTCGCGCTAAGGATACAGCAAGAACGCCGGCCATCTTTTCCATCACTTGCCTGTTTCGTGCTCCTGTTTCAATGCGCGTACTTCACCCGCATGGCAGGCGTAGCTCTGCTCGGAGCCCTCATTCTCGTTTTTATCTGTGACAGGAAATCCTGGGTCAGGCGCGATAGACAATGGGGAGCTGCCGCGCTCCTGATCATCGTCTGCGCTCTCGGGCCAATCCTCTGGATGGTCCGCAACAACTGCGTAACCGACAAGGAATCAACTGATTACGCTGCAGAGTTCACTCAGAGCTACGGCCTGGACCTGACAAAGAACCGGGACCTCGAAATGGACAAAATCGACGTTCCCGGCATGATATCGAGAATAGTTGATAACGCGAAAGTCTTTGCCTCATCCTGCGCAAAAATGTTCTTCAACTCCAACAAGGGCGGGGTAAAAGCCGTGATCAACGTTTTTGCGGGCGGGCTTTGCCTTTTCGGCCTCTTGCTCTGCCTCGTGCGCAGAAGGTCGTTCGTGGACTACTACTGCCTGTTGTACCTGGCACTCTATTTCGTCTGGCCGTTCAACCAGCAGCAGAGGTTCTACCTTCCCCTGCTCCCGTTTTTGATCGAATACGCTGCCACTTCCGTGATGCTCCTTAACAGGCTCCTCCCCATCCTGATGAAAAGCCTGTGGGCCTGGTACCTTTTTCTCGCATTCCAGGTCCCGCTGCTTGCAATGCTCTACACGAGCCGCTCCCAGGAGGCGGACATCTTGGGCAGGTACTCTTACCTGTACTTTGTTTTCGCTCTCACTGTTACGCTCGCCTTTATGATCGTGGACATCCTTCTTTTTGTGGAACGCAAGCGACCGGGAGGGCTGAAATGGATGATCAAAACCGCGCGCATCAGCATCCCGGTCCTCTACATCACCGGCTTCGTGTGCCTGGGTTTCCGTGACCTGGCCTATGTATATCCACAAAAGCAGAAAGAGTTCCGGATGAAACGTGCAGAGAACCCCGTCCTGCCGCGGTTCGACAAGATCGAAACCCTGCCGAAGCTGATAGAGCTGGCGGAATGGATAATCGAAAACACGGACGATGAGGAGGTGATCATGTGCGACATACCCAAGATCATGCGAATCCTCACCGGAAGACGCACGGTTCCGTTCACCTTTTACAGCAAGAAGAAAAAGATGGCTGAAAACGTCCACGGCCTGGAGCCCGGGTATGTGTACTACTCGGGAGAAATCGGCTGGGTATACAGCATCTTCGAGGATGCGTGCAAAGGGTGGGAAAAGGTGTTCTCGTTCAAGATCGATGTGGGCTCCGGCAGGGAGATGGAGCCCGCGCTCTACAGGGTGCATTAACCCGCATATTTCATCCTCTTCTGCTGCGGCACCGTAAACTTCGCCGTGGCCGTGTTTCATGCCAGGAGACGATCCTCAACCTGTAGGAACAGGCCTGCGGTCGTCTCCTGACATGCGCCTTGCCACAACACAGTTTACAGCTACCTCGCGACGAAGAGTATGAAATAAGCGGGTTAACAGCCGCAGGAATTGGTGGGGGTCATTTTCCCCTGCTATCGTGAGCGTTTTTCGCCGTCTGCGAGAATACGAACCGCACCCCTTCAGGAAGCGTCTTCTTGAAATCCCGCAGCCTGCCTGTCGCGGCAGGAACGACTGACTTATCGATGGCGTAAAACGACACCATTTTCCCTGTCGGCGATATCCTTTTCTTGCCAAGGTACAGCTTTCCGAGCGGAACCCATTCCTTTGGCACAGCCGGAAACCAGATGTCGTATATCATGGCGAGCTTGACGCCCTTTTCCTTTGCGAGCCTGTTCATCCATTGTCCTGTGCCGCCTGCTGTCCGGAGCTTCAGCGATTCCCGGCACGCGAGCCCGAAAAGATCCAGCACATAGCGATCGTTGCGGTATGAAACCCATCCCAGGTCGTTGATGGCAACATCTCCCTGGTAGTGCTCCTGCACGAACCTGTGCATCTGGTACTGCTGCTCGTAGATGTTGTTCGATGCCAGCGGTGTGGAGGCGGTGGTGAACACATAATAGGGAAAAAGCAATGAAACAACCACGAGCAGGCAGATGCCCAGGCGAAAAGCGCTGCCTTGCGAGACCAGCCGGAACACCTGGCCGCGATACAGGTACAGCAGCAGCACCACTGCCGCTGCCAGCGCATAGATCTCGTAGCGGCCGAACCCGCCGAAGCGGCCCATGGAAAGCTGTATCAGGATCATGGCAGCGCCAAACAGGGCGAGCCCTTTCTCCGGCCGGCTCCGCCTGGAGGACACGAGCACCACAACGAAAAAACAGATTGCCACGGCAAACACCGCAACCAGTCTTACCCCTAATATGTTGCCCAACAGGCTCAAAATAGCGCTTTGGACTAGGCCCCAAAGGCCTCCGCCGCTCTCCCCGACCAGGTAAGACTTCGCCTGCACAGAGGCTGGAAAAAAACCCAGTCCGAGCGAGTGCAAAAACAGGGAAAAACCCAAAAGCGCGGCACCAACCGCTGCCCCGCTGATCAGTGCCCATCTGATGTGCCCCCGAAACAGCAGAAAGACCACGGCAAGTGCCGAAAGAGCCGTGTTTTCATAACGCACGAGCGGGCCGACGATTATCGCCGCGATCAGCCACCAGGGAGCTCTCCCTTCCCTCACCTCCACGATGAGGCCGCATGTCAGGGCAACAGCGAGCAGAACCTGAAGGGACTGCTCCATGCCGGTAAAGGCAAGGCCGGCCAGGTTGAGAGCAGGGACCAGGAAGAGCACCAGAAGCCATGATAAGTGTCGCCCGCCCCGGCCGCCCTCCTCTTTTTCGAGCAGGGCCATCAGCCCGCCCAGAAAAGCGATCACACCCAGGGAAGCGATAAAATTGATAAACAGTGGGACAAGGTGATCCACACCCAGCATCACGAACGGGACCAGCATGAACGGCCAGATGATGCTCGATGAAGGCGCGCAAAGCTCGCCCGTGTTCACTCCGTAGTTTCCCTGCGCTATGTTCTCCGCCAATGCCAGGTGGATGTACGGATCATCGATCGAGTAAGAAAATACACCCTGGTTGAGCACAAGGATCGCGACCAGAAAAAACGCGAAAAGCAGCGTCAGGAATGCGGCGGGAATCCAGAAGCTCCTGCTGCTGATCCGCGGCAGGCCGATCCTTTCGCTGCTTGGAGAAATGGGCGCGGTCATGGTCATGGATGCTGTTCCAGGTACTCGAATGCTGCTATCATGTGTCTCCTTTCATTCTCCGCTGAACCGGCCTCTTAATAAAGGCCTGGAAAACGGATTGCAATGTTATAATCGGCAAACAGGGCGTGTTAATTAAAGCACCTGTATTACCCTCCCTGTTTGTTATGCTTTTCATGCAGCAAGGATTAAACGCGTGATGAACACGGTATCGTTCGGAAAAAAATGGAGCCTGATAGCCGTGCTTGGCGCGGCGGCTGTTTTGCGCATCACCCTTCTAGCCGAGTACCTCACCGAAAACCCGCTGGCAACGATCCCTATGGTTGACGCAAAGATCCACCACGAAACCGCGATCGATATCATTGACAGCGGTTTTCTGCAGGAGAGACCCTTTCTCCGACCGCCCCTTTACGCCTACTTCCTTGCTGCAGTGTACAAGGTGTTCGGCACAACCCCGACAGCAGCGACCGCGGTACAGGCCGCTTTCGGCATCTTTTCCATATTGCTTCTTTACCTGCTTGCCAGGCGCTTTTTGAGCCACACCCCTTCGCTCGTTGCCGCGGGCCTCTATACGCTGTACGGCCCCGCCGCGTTTTTCGAGCTCAAACTCCTGCCCGCTTCGATTTCCGTTACACTTGTTCTGCTGCACCTGCTCTTCCTTTGCCGCTTTCTCGACCGCAAAAAAGCACTGGAAGCACTGGTCGCAGGCCTCGCGGGAGGGGTGCTCGTGCTCGCGAGGCCCAACCTGGCGCTCATCCCGTTCCTTACCATACTCTGGTTCGTAGTCAGCAAGACGCCGGGCCTGCGCAAAGGAGCCGCTGCATTGCTGGTGGGCACGCTTGCAGCGATCGCCCCCGTTTTCGCGCACAACCTCGCTGCAGGTGACTGCACCGCGCCGGTCTGCGCAGGCGGTGGGCTCAACTTCTACCTGGGCAACAGGCAGGGAGCAGAGGTGTCGTTCTCGGGCGGCTTCGAGAACGTATCGGATCCCGCAGGAATGCACGAGGCAGCTGTTAAAGCCTTCACAGCCGAAAACGGCGAGCCTCCGAAAAACCTAGCGGATGCCGAGCGGTTCTGGATTCTAAAAGGTGTTGGTGAAATCCAGGAAGCCCCTGTCTCCTGGCTGGTTCTGGAGATTAAAAAACTGAAAGCGTTTCTGTCCGAGTTCGAGTACGGAATCAACTACTCCTACGCCGCGGAAAAGAAAATTCTGACCAGCCTTCACATGTTTATTGTACCGTTCGCTCTCATCGCCGCGCTGGGGATCGCCGGCGCTTTCCTGAGCTTCAGGATCCGGGAAAAGGAGAGCGAAACCGGAAGCCGGGCATTGCTTCTGTTGGTTCTCGCGGCCGTGCTTTTTTCAAACCTGCTCTTTTTCACTTACTCCCGCTTCCGCCTCCCCGCGGTTCCCGTTCTTTGCATCCTTTCAGCAGGCACCATCTGGAAAACAGCGGATGCTTTCAGGAAAAAGCGTTCCGGCACGGGCTTAACGCGGAAACTGCTCGCGTTCATTGCAGGCGCTGTGGCATGCTTCATCGCGCTTCTACCTCCGGGGGAATGCGCCCGCAGGCAGACAGGTGCCGGGCACGCTCTTGTGGGCGCTGCATCGTTCATGAGCAACCGCCTCGACAAGGCTGCGAACGCGTACGAAAGATCCATCGAAACCGATCCGGGATCATACAGGGCAATGCAGACTCTAGCCGGGATCCAGGCAGCGGCGGGAAATCATGCGAAAGCCTGGGAAAACCACTCCCGCGCGCTCGAACTCTGTCCGGAGGACCCTGCCGTGCTTGTCAATGCAGCGATTTTCTGTGTGACAGCACCAGAGCCTGTGCGGGATCTGAACATGTCGAAAGCACTGGCAACCAAGGCGATAGAGGCTGCACCGGATTTTGCGCTATCTCACCTTTGCCTTGGCATGGTCCTCAATCTCGAAGGTTCCGAACAAGAAGCTGACAAAGCGTTCAAGAAGGCGCTGCAATTAAGCGGGGGCGACCCCCTGATAAGGAACATGATCTTGCATGGAATGGAAACAACATCAGGAGGAACAGAAAATGATTAACCGGCGCGACTTCATGAAAACAGCCGGGCTCGGAATTGCCGCATCTTCTTTTTCTTGCGCCATGTCATGGGCGGCCGGCGATCCGGCGGGACGCCCCCCGAACATCGTTGTGATATTCACTGACGACCAGGGATGGGCTGACGTGGGATGTTTCGGCGCAAAGGGGTTCGAGACCCCGAACCTCGACCGCATGGCGGATGAAGGGATGCGGTTCACCAACTTCCACGTGACCCAGGCTGTCTGCTCCGCGAGCCGCGCAGGCCTTCTGACCGGGTGCTATCCCAACCGGATCGGCATACGGGGCGCGCTCGGGCCGCACGCGAAGACGGGGATCAACCCGGATGAGGAGACAATCGCGGAGGTGCTGAAGAAAAGCGGCTATGCAACCGGCGTGTTCGGAAAGTGGCATCTCGGGCACCACGAGAAGTTCCTGCCCTTGCAGCACGGATTCGACGAATACCTCGGGCTTCCATACTCGAACGACATGTGGCCGGTTGACTACGACGGGAAACAGCTCACAGAGGAGAACCCCGGGTCCAAGCCTTGGAAGGTCAAGAACCCGCAGCTTCCGCTCATCGACGGCAACAAAGAGATCGCCCAGATCAGGACGCTCGAGGATCAGGCGACCCTAACGACACGTTACACCGAGCGCGCGGTCCGTTTCATCGAAAAAAACAGTGACAAGCCGTTTTTCCTTTATGTGCCGCACTCGATGCCGCATGTGCCTCTCGGTGTGTCCGACAAGTTCAAGGGGAAGAGCGAGCAGGGCATGTACGGCGACGTGATAATGGAGATTGACTGGTCAGCGGGCAGGATCCTCAAGGCCCTTGAAGATACCGGTGTCGGAAACAACACGCTGGTCGTCTTCGCGAGCGACAACGGGCCGTGGATCAACTACGGAAACCACGCGGGCAGCGTGGGCCCGCTGAGAGAAGGCAAGGGCACGAGCTGGGAAGGCGGGAAGCGCACCCCGTGCATCATGCGCTGGCCTGACGTCATCCCCGAAGGTTCCGAATGCGGCAAGCTCGCCTCAACAATCGATTTTCTGCCCACATTCGCGGATATTGCGGACGCGCCCCTGCCAAAGAACAAGATAGACGGTGTGAACATAAAGGCGCTTCTGAAGGGAAACAAGGACGCGAATCCTCGCGACCACATCTTCATGTACTACCCGCAGGGCGGTCCGCACGACCAGCTTCAAGCGGTGTACGACGGCCGCTGGAAGCTTCACTTCCCCCATGCGTACCGGTCGTACGAGGGAGTTGAGCCGGGAAACGACGGGTGGCCGGGACCTTACGCAAAAGGCAAAACAGGGCTCGCGCTGTACGACCTGAAAACCGACATCCGCGAGAAAAATGATGTCAAGGAGGAGCACCCGGAGATCGTAAAACGTTTGAAGGCTCTCGCGGAAAAGGCCAGGGAAGATCTCGGGGACAAGGACATCAAGGGGAAAGGAGTTCGGCCGCCCGGGAAGGTATGAGTTTTACGGGCAAACGAACGATGCGAGCGGGACAGGAGGTTCAAATGAAAATACGCAGCGAACAACATATAACTGCCACCCATACGCGCAGTTTCTTCCTCTTCGCGGCAGTGGCAGCGCTCGCCGGCTGGCTTGCAGCGCCGGCACCCTGCCGCACCGCCCCTGCGGGAGAGCGGCAAACCCTCACCCCTGCCGAGAAGATGCTCTTCATGCAGTCGATGCGAGCCTCCAGCCTGGTCGATGGAGGAGCAGTGGAAGCCTGTTGGTTCGAAGACGGCGCAACCTTCTGGTTCCGCGATGCGAAGGGCCTCTTCTTCGTCGACCCCGCGAAAAAGGAGATGCGCAACCTCCGTAGCGAGGAACAGGCCGCCTGGACACCCAAGAAGCCGCGCAGCCACAACGGGCGCGTTTACTCGCCTCAGCACGATCGTTATACCCTCATCGAGGAAGGAGATATTCACCTCTACGAAAACGAAGGCGGCAAAGGAAGGAGGCTGACCGAAGACGCTGCTGAGGACATCGCCTGGAGCGTTGCTCCCGAAGGCTGGTCAACAGACGGCACCCGCCTCTGCGCGGTGCGTATCGACACCCGGAAGGTCCATCACCTGCCGATCATCGATTATTCGGAGCCGGAGGAGAAGGTCAGGAAAGTGGTCTATGGAAAAACGGGCGGAGGGTTCATGAGGCAGGAGATCGCCCTCTTCGACCTTGAGAGCGGAAAAAAGACGGTGGTCAACGCCCGCGATGATGGGGAGGAAGAGGTCTACCTGTTCCCCCTCGGATGGCGGGAGGACGCAAGCGAGCTCCTCTTCCTGCGCCTCGCGCGCAACGCGAAGCGGCTCGACCTTCTTGCTGCGGACCCCGGGTCGGGCAAGAGCCGCACGATCCTGACAGAGACACGAGAAAGCTTCATGGGCGGGCTCGATTTCATCACGGGAGGCTGGAAGGGGTATTTTACATCTCTCGATGGGACCGACCGGTTTCTCTGGCTCTCCGAGCGGGACGGCTGGCGCCACATTTACCTCTACAACCTGGAGGGCGCCCTCATCCGGCGGCTGACCGAAGGGCCCTTTCCTGTTCTGAGCGTGGTGGCCAGCGACGTGGAAAAGGGGCGCGTATACTTCCTGGCCAACGGGGAAAAACGCCTTTACGACACAAACCTCTACAGCGTTGCTCTCGACGGAAGCGGCTTCAGGCGCCTCACCAAGGGCACGGGTGATCACACGGTGCAGTTTGCCCCGTCGAAAAGCTGCTTTGTCGACACATTCTCCACGCCGACAGTGCCGCCCCGGTCGGTGCTTCGCAACGCTGCCGAAGGGGAGCTCCTGCTCACCCTTTCGCATGCGGACACAACGCGTCTCGAGGCCTCGGGCTGGACCCCGCCCGAGGAGTTCGTTGTCAAGGCGGATGACAACGCGACCGATCTCTACGGGCTGCTCTACAAACCGAAAGGCTTCGATCCCACCCTGAAGTACCCGGTGATAGTTTTCATTTACGCGGGGCCGTTCCTCGCCGTTGTGCCTCATGGCTTCGTGCCCCGGTCGTATATGGCGGCAAGGCCCAGGGCCGCGGCCCGGCTTGGTTTCGTGACCTTTATCATCGACTGCCGAGGCACAACGGAGCGGGGGAAAGCGTTTCAGGACGCGTCGTACGGCCGGATCGGCACGATCGAGATTCCCGACCACGTGGCCGCCCTGACGCAGCTCGCCGCTGACAGGCCCTGGATGGACCTCGACCGCGTGGGAATCACCGGCGCTTCCTGGGGCGGCTACTTCGCCCTGCGCGCCATGCTGACGGCGCCCGACATCTTTCACGTGGGCATTGCGATCGCGCCCGGGGATTTGACCGAGTCGCCGCCGATCAACGAGCCCTACATGGATCTGCCCGAGAACAACCCTGTCGGATACGCGGTGGGTTCCAACCCGGCTTTTGCCGGGAACCTGAAGGGCCGTCTCCTGATCATACACGGCACAGCAGATGTCAACGCGCCCTTCTCGACCACCATGCGCATGGCCGGAGCCCTCATCCGCGCGGGCAAGCTGCACGACCTCGCGGTTTTTCCCCAGGAGGATCATTACTTTCGCAGGACAGGCGGGGGGTACATCGAGGACTTGATGATCTCTTATTTCAGGGAGCACCTCGCGACGAAGAGTATGAAATAAGCGGGTTAACAGGCAGTGGTCTGATGCCTCTATCTTCGCCTTCATTTCATTGACGTAGCCGGGCGGTGCGTCCGCTGTCCAGCGGGGATAACCGCCGCACCACACGTAAAGGATCAGCTCCCGGAACGAGTCACGCGTAAAACGATAGCCGCCGATATCTACCTCCGCGCTCCGGCCGCGCCTCTCGGCTACGGCGGAGATCGGGATCGATAGGGGCCGGGCATGCTTTACTATCAGGGAGCGCACGGTTTCCTGCGTCTCTGTGCCCTCCGGCTTCTGCCTGAACCCCTCGGGTTTTTCCGGAAAGGGGTAGAGCCTGTAGAGCGCTCCGATAAAGCCGGTGTACTCGACGCCGTGGATCGCTCCCATCAGGTTGCCTATCGCAGCGGGATCATCGATCGTATAACCGTCGAGCCGAAGCCCGCTCTTGTTCTCCGACAGATCAACGACCCGGCTGCAGAACTCGGTTGAAAAGAAAAAGAGGTGATCGAGAAGCAGCATGTCCGAATCGATGTTGAAAAAACCGAAGGCAACGGTTCCGTGACTGAGCGATTCGAATTCTAGCGGCATGGCGGATTCTCTCTCCTGTGTTATTCAGGGGTCATGTTTATTCAACTGAATTTTTAGTGGCCCTGCGGTAACTTTTAGAATTTGATTCCGAAGCCCGGCTGAAGTAACCTTGGGGACTCTGTTTTTTGTCGAATTCGCGCCCTCCGTGTTTTTCGGAAAACCAAAGGATACTATACGTTTTTTTTATGTCACCTGCATCGAGCTCGACCATTTGTTTGTGAACGAATAATTCTCAAAAACGCTGGTATCAAAAACGGAAAGGAGAAAGCCGGTCTTGCGGAAAGAGGAATTAACCTCTTCTGAGCCCGGCGATATCGATATGCCTGAGGTCAACTCAAATGTAAACGGGAAGGGTTTTTCACGAGCCTTCTGGGTCGCCAACGGTGTCGAAGTGCTGGAACGGGCAGCCTGGTACGGCGTCTTCGTCGTAATGACGCTCTATCTTTCGCGCATCCTCGGATACAACGATGTGGAGGCAGCCATAACCTCCGGAGTATTCGTATCGGGGCTCTATTTTCTGCCCACCTTCAGCGGTGCATATGCCGACCGCATCGGCTTCCGAAACTCGCTGCTTTTGGCTTTCGGTCTTTTGACCATCGGTTACGCAGGCATGTGGGCGTTGCCGACCATGCTCCAGTCGGCCGGGTTCGTGGAGTATGGAGTATCCGCACCTGACTCGGATCTGGCTGACCAGGTGGGTGAGATCATCGTGTTCAACGGGCTTGAAACGAGCTGGCAGAAATGGTTCTTCATCCCGGTAATGCTGTTGATCATGGTGGGTGGCTCCTTTATCAAGTCGGTCATTACAGGGACCGTGGCAAAGGAAACAACCGAGGCCAACCGGGCTCGCGGCTACTCCATCTTCTACGCAATGGTCAACGTGGGCGCCTTCAGCGGCAAGACCATTGTCAAGCCGCTGCGCGAGAGCCTCGGCAACGACGGGCTGATCGTCCTGAACCTCTTCGCGGCTTCCATGACTCTGTTAGCCTTTATCCTGATACTCCTTTTTTATCGCAGCACGCGGGCCAGCGGCAAGGGCAAGACATTCGGCGAGATCTGGCAAGCCTTGATAGCTGTCTGTTCCAAGGCGCGCCTTGTCATTCTGATCCTCATCATCACCGGTTTTTGGATTGTGCAGCACCAGCTCTACGCCAGCATGCCAAAATACGTGCTGCGCATGGCGGGCGAAGGCTCGGCGATTTCCTGGTATGCAAACGTCAATCCCGGAATAGTCGTGGTCTTCGTGGCATTGGTCACCCACATGATGCGCAAGGGAAGCCCGCTTTTGTCCATGACCATCGGCATGTTCATCATGCCCTTGTCAGCCTTTTGTATGGCTGCCGGCAACATGTTCACTGATAACATCATGGGGTTTCACCCGGTTGCTGCAATGATGTTGATAGGCATTGCCATGCAAGGGTTGGCCGAGTGCTTCATATCGCCCCGCTACCTGGAGTACTTCTCGGTCCAGGCGCCCAAGGGCGAAGAAGGACTCTACCTGGGCTTCAGCCACCTGCATTCGTTCGTCTCGGCGCTCATCGGCTTTTTCATTTCCGGCCTGATGCTGGACAAATGGTGCCCAGCCCCACGGACCCTGCCCGAGGAGGTCCAGGCCCAGCGCCTTTCAGCCCTGGCCGGCGAGGGACCGATGCCCGAGGCCTACCAGCATGCCCACTACATATGGTACGTTTTCCTCGGTATTGCCACGATCTCAGGCATTGCCCTGATCGTATACGGCAGGGTCACAGCAGCCATAGATGCCAAGAAAGCCGCGGCGGAGTGAGTCTATTTCGATGCGGGCGGTTCGCGAACCGCTCCTACCCTTCGAGGCTCCACGGGATTATCTCAACTTCAACATCTTCTGATCCGCCTCCATCCGCAGCTTCTTGAATGATCAAGCCGTCGGTATCAAGGAGTGCGGTCAGGGCTGCGGATGTTTTTTTGGGGGAAAACCGGGCTGTTGTGCGGCCGTCCTTTTCCTGAAAAAAACCGGGCCAGATCAGCGTTCGGTTGGATTTGCGAACCTCGTCAGCCGCCATGGTTGCCGGCCTTGAACGCTGCCGGTATTCGGCAATTCCGGCCATTTTTTTCAGGGCAGGGATCAGGAACATGGTGCAGGTGACAGCGGTGGAGAGCGGGTTCCCGGGCAGGCCGAACAGGAGCTGTTTCCCACGCGCGGCAAGGTAAAGCGGCTTGCCCGGCTTGATCCGCGCCTTGTGAAAGACTCTTTGCCAGCCGCTTGACTCGGCCAGGTCAACAACGAGGTCGCGCTCACCTGCTGAAACGCCGCCGCTTGTCACGATGACATCGTGCGAGGAATCGAGCACCTTTTTAAGTTCATCTTCCTTGTCCGGCACGCGGCAGGCTCGTTCCGCCTGTTCACAAAAGGGCTCCACCATCGAATTGATGGTGAAAGTGTTGGAATCGTATATCTGACACTCGGCCAGCTCTTCGCCCGGGCCGGCGAGCTCATCACCGAGGCTGACGATCTTTATAGAAGGCTTGCGCTGCATCAACACCGTCCGCAGACCGACAGCGGCAAGTATCCCGATGTCCAACCGGCCGAGAACCGCTCCCTTGTCGAACAGCTTTTGGCCGCGCGACACATCTTCCCCCGGATGACGGATGTTTCGCCCTGTGACCACGGGATTGAAAAAACGAACCTCATCATCTGTGTGCTCGGTATCCTCGAACGGCACAACAGTGTCGAATCCATCCGGAACCGGCGCACCGGTCATCACTTTCACTGCATGCTTGTCAGCCGCGCAGGACGAGGCGGAGTCGCCGGCAAACACGGTGGAGCCGATCGGTACAGCCTTGGGATCGGTCTTCGTGCAACCATCGAGCCACTCCGACCTGACGGCAAAGCCGTCCATTGCCGAGTTTCTGAACGGGGCCACGTTGATGGGCGACACCACATCCCGTGCCAGCACGTATCCTACCGCGTTTTCAATCATTCGCTCCTCGGTTCCGAGCTGATCAGCGTTCGAAAAGATCAATTCCAGAGCTTCATCGAGTTCAATCATCGTTTACCTCTTCAATGGCGCAATCAATCTTCGCTCCGGCAATCAAACGCAGCGCATGCTCCAGACCGGGCATCAAAAAAACCAGGATCTCCCGGACCGCCCGGGGAGAACCGGGCAGGTTAATGATCAACGTCTTATCGGCAATGCCGGAGATCCCGCGGGAAAACGCGGCATTGCGGGTCTTGGTCATGCTGAACGCGCGGATGGCCTCATCGATTCCGGGAGTTTTCTTCTGTATAAGGGGTGATGTGGCTTCGGGTGTGTTATCCCGAGGAGCGCAACCGGTTCCCCCGGCCGTGAAAACCAGGGCGTATTCCCGATTGATCATCGCTTGCAGGGCTGCTTGCACATCATCCGGCTCGTCAGGGACAACCTGGACGTCGGCCACGCGGTATCGGTTATTATCCAATAATTCTCGAAACACGGGCAGGCAGGCGTCTTCCCGCTCGCCTCCGGCCGCTCGATCGGAAACCACAATCACGCCGACATCAAACACGGACGTAGTCACCGGAGCGCCCCCCTGATTTTTTCTTCAGACGCGTATTCACGATCTCGATGTCCTTTTGAACCGCTTTTAACATGTCGTAGATCGTCAGCGCCGCCACGGAAGCGGCTGTCAACGCTTCCATCTCCACTCCGGTCCGGCCGTGGCATGCGACAGTGGCAGCGATCCGCACCGAATGATCATCTTCGTTCAACGCGAACTCCAGCTCGATATTGCCCAAAAGAAGAGGATGACACAGCGGGATCAGCTCGGAAGCCTTTTTGGCGGCCTGGATACCCGCCACTTTCGCAACCGCAAGAACATCACCCTTGGCCGCTCGATTGTCGCGAAGCACATCGAACGATTCTTTCCCCAACCGCACCATCGATTCGGCGGTTGCGCTGCGCAGAGTGACCTGCTTGGGTGAAACATCAACCATTCTGGCTTTACCGTCGGCATCGGTATGGCTGGCTTCGGCCACGGTTACCCTCCTATTGCGGAAAAAAGCGGCAAATCAGCAGGGAAACCGGCCGTGCTTTGGCTGCCGCGAAACCTCTTGGCACGGATCAGGTTCTGAAACTCCGCGTGAGCCTGCCCGGGATCGGCTGCCAGCAGGTCAAAGAGATTGATCCTGTCTGAGCCAAAAAGGCAGGTGTACAGAAAGCCCTCTGCAGTTAATCTGATTCGATCGCAACCGGTACAAAACGGGTGGCTGACAGAACTGATAAAACCGACCCTTATGCCCAGTGACGAGGCCGAATAGTAGCGGGCCGCACTGTACGGCATGGCCGGCAACGGCTGAAGCTCCCAGGGCAGCCGGTCGCGGATTTCTTTGCTGGAGATGTATCGCGGATCGCCCGGGCCGCTGTACCGGTTCGGCATGAACTCGATGAACCGGATGTCCAGGCCGCGGCTGTCCGCGAATGAAATCAGCTCGACGACTTCATCATCATTGATACCCCTGATCAACACGCAGTTCAATTTGACACGGCTGATATGCTCGGCCGCGGCATCAATCCCGGAGAGAACACGATCCAGGCTGTGGCTGTTGGTCAATGCCCGGAACTTTTCGGGAACAAGCGTGTCAATGCTTATGTTTGCGGAATCAAGCCCTGCCGACGACAGCTCCCCGGCTTTGGATTCGAGAAGAACTCCGTTGCTCGTGATGGCGGCGTGGATGCCTCCATCCATTTCCTTGACCAGGGATACCAGCCTTGACAGGCCTGCGTGCAATGTCGGCTCGCCCCCTGTAAAGCGGATCTTTTGTATGCCTTCGTCATGCAAGAACCGAATCGCCCAACGCACTTTATCTTCAGGCGCTGACACTGCCGGCCGATGTTTGCCTGCCGGCTGACAGTAAGAACATTGCAGATTGCAGGCTGACAGCAGCGAAACCCGCAGGTATTTAGGTGTACGGTTTATCTTCACTCGCGAATCTCCGCTTTCTTACCCATCAACCTGTTACATAC
Source organism: uncultured Phycisphaerales bacterium (assembly GCA_964542475.1). Taxonomy (GTDB): domain Bacteria; phylum Planctomycetota; class B15-G4; order B15-G4; family CAYZWU01; genus CAZIUL01. The sequence continues at coordinate 23,710 of CAZIUL010000026.1, forward strand.
AAAAGAACCCAACCCTTTGTAGTCCTCGGTCGCGAAATGCGTGGACACCTCGTCGAGCCGCTGAGGACCAATGGTAGCCACAACATTCTCAGGCAAGGCGCCGGATGATTTCTCAAGGCAGCGTGTCACCAGCACCTTGGGACGTTCGGCGGCATATCGATCGCCTTCAACCAGCCATAGATCGATCTGTTGACGCATCACATTTTGAACCTGCCGGATGTCCAATTCGTCGGGCTCCGCAAAAATCGCGACTTCCTTGTCGCTTTTGGCAACGGTCATCCTGGCGCCGGCCTGCCGATGGCGAAAACTGTCCTTGCCCGGGGTATCGAACATATGGGTGTGGGAAGTATGCTTGATCGTGGCCACCCGATACCCGGCGCTGACAAGATAATCCACCAGGCCTTCGAGCACCGTGGTCTTGCCTGAATTTTTAGCCCCGACTATTGCCAGCTCAATCATTCAGCCCCGCCTTTGGTAAATCTTCCGGAATGTTCAAATTGCGCCATTGCCCCTCCGGCAAGGCGACACCCTCATGGTTCAAGGTCTTCACCGCCTCGTTCATACAAAAATCGCCCTGCTTTGCGAATCTATGGAAGGTATCAAGGGATGATTCGTGATAGATTCCGCACAAAGGCTGCAGGCCGTTCGATTCGGTCACGCCCAGGTACTGCTGATCACGGTATTGAGCGATCAGCGGCACAATGACCTCGGCTCGCAAATCAAAAAGATCGGCAGCAGTCACAAAGCAACGATCGGCACGACAATCCTCAAGCGCCGCAATGACACCGGCCATCGGACCGCGGGCATTTGGATTATCCCGAACCACTGGTATATCCAGCGACGAAAATCCGGCCGCGTGCCCGGCAACCAGCTTAACTGTTACAAAACACTCCTTGCACACGGCAATTGTTCGCTCCAGCAGCGACTGCCCGTTGATCAGCATGAACAGCTTGTTTGCGCCCATCCGGCGGCTGCTGCCTCCGGCAAGGATGTACGCGCTAAGGTCATTTTTAATCATAAAAAAACCACTGCCCGCCGGCAGTGGAAGATTCCACCGTTCATCTCCTTTGCCAAGACGGGCAGGCCGGGCGATTGCTCCCCCGACCGTAGAGTCCCTGCCGACCGCGAGGGCCCTGCAGGGTTCGGAGATTAAAGTCTGTTATACCGCGCTAGTTTTCGGGGTTATTAAAAACACTCCTTCTACATGTTCCAGGCGTTTTACTCCCTGTCATACGTTGACATTCTTCTTGTGCCGCCCCGAGCCCGGCACAAACCCGCATTATATTTGGCAGCGACGGATGGTCAACCGAATTGTGCCCATAATCGACAAAATGTCCGACAGCTCCCGGCCGGGCCGGTAAACACGAAAACGAACAAACCGATTTTTTTTTGTATCACCATAGTTTATATAGATCGAATTGCGGCCGATGCCCGGCCGGCGTCGGACTATTTCAACAACAGGAAAGCAGCTAAATGAGTGACAAGCCAACAACCGATCTTCCATTAAAAGGCTACCGGGTACTCGACCTGTCCCGGATTCTTGCCGGCCCCTACTGCACCATGATCCTGGGCGATCAAGGCGCCGAAGTAATCAAGGTGGAGCGGCCCGGCAGCGGCGACGACACCCGCACATGGGGGCCACCCTTTTCCGGCGGAGAAAGCGCCTACTATCTCTGCTGCAACCGAAACAAGAAATCGATCGTCATCGACCTCAAAGATCCCGAGGGCCTGGAGCTGGTACGGGAGCTGGCCAAGGTCTCCGATGTTTTTGTCGAGAACTTCACACCGGGGCTGACAAAGCGCTTCGGCCTGGACTACGAGACACTCCATGAGCTCAATCCGCGCCTGGTTTACGCCTCCATCACAGCCTACGGCCAGGACGGACCGTACCGGGACCGGCCGGGCTATGACATGGTGCTCTCCGCGGTCGGCGGGCTCATGTGGATCACAGGAGAACGGGACGGAAACCCCTGCAAGGTAGGCGTTGCAATTACCGACGTGCTCACCGGGGTCTACGCCTCGGGTGCGATCACGTCGGCGCTGTTGTGGAGGGAGCGATCCGGGCGCGGGCAATACCTCGACATCAGCCTCCTCGATGTCCAGGTTTCCGGCCTGGCCAATATCGCCAGCAACCACCTGGTAGCCGGCAAAGAGGCCTCGCGCTGGGGAACAGCGCACGAGTCGATCATTCCGTACCAGGTGTTTAAGACCAGGGATCATCCGATCGCCATCGCGGTAGCCAATCAGAAGCTATGGGTCAACTTCTGCAAACTGGCCGGCAAAAGCGAATGGCTGACCGACCCGCGGTTCGAAACAAATCCCAAGCGCGTAGAGAACCGCGACGTGCTCCTGCCGCTGGTCAATGACCTGTTTTCACAAAAGACCTGTGACGAATGGATGGAACTGCTGGTAGGGGCTGCAATACCCTGCGGCCCGGTCAACAACATGCAGCGTCTCTTCACCGATCCGCAGGTCAAGCACAGGGGAATGATCGCCGAAGTGCCGCATCCAACGATCGGCACGCTGCGCCTGGCTGGAATACCGATCAAGTATTCCGAAACGCCCGGAGCCATTCGCCGCCATCCACCGCTTCTGGGTGAGCACACCAACGCGGTTCTGGCTGAAGCTCTGGGCATTTCAGGTGATCGGGTTGAATCGTTAAAAGCGCGGGGGGTGATTGGAGGGTGAAGGGTGGAAGAAGAGGAAGAAAAGGAAGAAAAGAGAACCACGGATGGATGCGGATGAACAATTTCATGTTACCTGTTCCCGAAATGAAGAGCCATGAGCGGCTGCTCGGGATGGCAAGGTTCCTCCAAAAAATACTTTGATCAACCAACAGCAGGGCTTCTGGTGGCTAGAACGATATGGTTCAAAAACTCACGACGAAGAGTTACGAAATAACGTTCAATATTGGGATTCCGCCCGGCTGATCCCCAAAACAGGAACATGAACCGAAACTTCAACCGATGAAACCAAAAACAGCCATACGATCTTCGCGCTCCATCGGAATTCGCCTCGGTATCACAGGTTTCATCGGCTTGGTAATCTGGTTCATTCCCGCGCCGGAAGATGTCACTCCGGAGGCCTGGCACCTGTTCGCCATTTTCGTGGCCACCATTGTCGGCCTCGTGCTCGAACCTTTGCCGATGGGGGCGGTGGCTGTCTGCGGAATCACCGCGGTTACCCTTACCCGAACACTCAGCCTCAACGACGCGCTCGGAGGCTTCAGCCACCCGGTTATCTGGCTGGTCGTGATGGCGTTTTTTATCTCACGCGGCTTTATACGGACAGGCTTGGGCCCCAGGATCGCCTATACATTCATGAAGCTGCTCGGCCGACGGTCGCTGGGCCTCGGCTACAGCCTGGTCGCCACCGACCTGGTGCTGGCCCCGGCGATACCAAGCAACACCGCCCGGGCCGGCGCCGTGATTTTCCCCATCGTGAAATCGGTGGCCGAGGCGTTCGGCAGCAATACAAACGACGGCACCGCGCGCCGAATCGGCGCGTTCCTCATCTTGAACTCCTTCTACGGCAACCTGATCACCAGCGCCATGTTCCTGACCGCCATGGCAGCCAACCCTTTATCGGTGCAAATGGCTGCCGAGTTCGGGATCGAGATCACATGGATGCGCTGGGCCGTGGCCGCCGTGGTCCCCGGCCTGGTCAGCCTGCTTGTGGTGCCGTACGCGCTTTACCGGCTCTACCCGCCCCAAATCAAGGAAACCCCGCGCGCACCCGAAATAGCTGCCGACCGCCTGAAGGAGATGGGTCCGCTCAAGCGCGGAGAAGCGATAATGCTGGGAACCTTTATCCTGCTCCTGTTGCTGTGGATCTTCGGCAAACAGTTACACGTTCATTCCGCTGTCGCCGCTTTGGCCGGGCTGGCCATCCTCCTGTTGACGAGAATCCTCTCATGGGAAGACATCCTTGCCGAGCGAGGCGCGTGGGACACCTTTATCTGGCTGTCAACACTGGTCATGATGGCCACTTACCTGAACCGGTTCGGGCTGGTCGACTGGTTCAGCGCCTCGATCGGCGGGCTGTTCACCGGTATTGGCTGGATTCCCGCTTTCCTGGCCCTCGCCCTGATCTATTTCTACAGCCATTATTTTTTCGCCGGCAACACGGCGCAAATCAGTTCGATGTATGCCCCGTTCCTGGGCGTAGCCCTGGCCGTTGGAACGCCGCCGCTCCTTGCCGCCCTGGTTCTCGCCTTTTTCAGCAACCTCTTCAGCAGCATGACCCACTACAGCACCGGTCCCGCCCCGGTTCTGTTCGGCGCGGGGTATGTGCGCCTTGCCGACTGGTGGAAGCTGGGCGCCTTCATCAGCGTGTTGAACATAATCATCTGGCTCGGTATCGGCGGCTTGTGGTGGAAACTGCTGGATATCTGGTGAGGGGTGAAAGGTAAAAAAGTAGACGGAGCACTTAACCTTAATGCGTCAAAAGCTTCGAGCAGAAATGGCCAAGAGTGCGTCAGCTACAGCATAAAATCGGTTTTTTGTCCCGGAACTTAAGTGCATCTTATGTGAGGAGACGGAAAATTGGTTTTATGTTGTAGATGGCGTGCTATCGGCCAAGCGAAGCGTTTTATGCCGAAGCTTTTGACGCATTAAGGTTAACCCGCTTGTTTCATACTCTTCTGCTGCGGCACCTCGTGACGAAGAGGATGAAATAAGCGGGTTAACAGTGGGAATTATCCCAGTTCATCCAGCAGCTCTTTTGCAGCGTCCTTGACAAGTTTAGGATCCTCTACCTTGAAAAAAGAGTCCTCCACTTTTTCCCGTGTAGTCAGGCCTGCTCTGATGGTGTTCGAGTAGATCCTGCCATAGTCTGTTAATCCGTAGGCTTCCTTGTGCCTGTAAGCAGCCAGCGCCTCGAGCCTGCAGTCAAAGCGCATCGGCAGGGGATGATCATCCGGTTTTCTCCAACCGGTGTTCTCCTCGAGGATTTTCTGAACATGATAAATATCCCAACTGATATATTTGGACATATCCAGGTATTCTGTCGGCTTGGTCCCGTTTTCACCAGTGAATTGTATTGGACCTATCACTTCATAGCTTTTTTTGCTGAACTCCCCATATTCTTTACGCAGCTTGCCGAGGTTCTTCCACGCCAGAACCATGTGGACCACTGAGGCGGGCCATTTGTAAACAGGAACCTTCAAAACCTGTTTAATGAATATGACGAATTTCTTGTACCTGTACCGCTTTTCCATTTCTTTTTCATATATGTTGGTTCCAGCCAGAACAAATGGAGTTCGTCCCCTGATATTGGTGTCATTATAAATGAGAGACAGGACCGTCTGGCAGGGAAGGCAAACACCCCAGAAATTCCATGTATTTGACGTGGCTTTAATAAAGCGCTTGATATATTTTGTTTCAAACATCCCCTTGGATCCGAACCTTATCAACTCCACACCCAGTTCCTCACATAGCTTCTCCTGGTTGTCAACAGCGACTTTATGTGCAAATCCATTGTTATAGTTTATTGCTATCACATTGAGGTTGAACTCTTTTATGGCGAGATAAAGTTGATAACAACTGTCGAGTCCCCCGCTGAGAAAAGAGATGCAGTCATACTTGGCGCTTCCCCTTCTTGAATCAAAAATATCCCTCAATTCTTTAACAGGCAAAAGATCGGGCGCCGGCCATCCGATTTTACAGTAGTTGCAAATATTATCCGCATCGAGAACCACGCCTGGATAAGTATCCGGCGACAGGCATCTGTTGCAATGTATCACACTTGTACTCCTTCACTTGGGGAACCACATATATACTATAGAACTTTAATATACTACATTTCATTGATATTCAAACAACCTATTAATACTTATAATTAAGGTATTTATATTTCCAGCTCCACGACAATGTGAACGAACATTGTTCTTTATTCTAAAAATGTAACCCATTTGACTTTTGTGGTTGAAACTTAACCTTAATGCGTCAAAAGCTTCGGCATAAAACGCTTCGCTTGGCCGATAGCACGCCATCTACAACATAAAACCAATTTTCCGTCTCCTCACATAAGATGCACTTAAGTTCCGGGACAAAAAACCGATTTTATGTTGTAGCTGACGCACTCTTGGCCATTTCTGCTCGAAGCTTTTGACGCATTAAGGTTAACTATCAAAGTGCCATTGCGAAGCGATGGATGCTCGTAAATCGGCGGTTTTCGGCTGAAAAAGGTCGTTGGTCCAATACAGGGATGTGGAATTAACCCGCATATTTCATCCTCTTCTGCTGCGGCACCGTAAACTGCGCTGTGGCTGCGTTTCATGCCAGGAGACGATCCTCAACCTGTAGGAACAGGCCTGCGGTCGTCTCCTGACATGCGCCTTGCCACAACACAGTTTACGGCACCTCGCGACGAAGAGTATGAAATAAGCGGGTTAAACGCTCTGTCCCCTTTTTTGGATAACGCGGACCGGATGGGTGAACACGGTTGCGCGTGTTTCACGCACGAATGCACAAAGCGTGATACCGCAGTTTTGAGCCACGTCTATGGCCATTGATGTGGGAGCTGATACCGCTGTAATCAGTTCGATCCCCGCCCGCGCGCACTTGCCGACCATCTCCAGGCTGAGCCTGCTGGTCAGCGCCGCCCCGTGGCCGGCTGTTTTGATGTCCGCCAGCACGCATTTGCCGATTGCTTTGTCGAGCGCGTTATGGCGACCGACGTCTTCAGCACAGGCGACAACCGTTCCGTTTTCATCGAAAACCGCCGCCGCATGCGTTCCACCGCTCGCTTTAAACAAACTCTGTTGCCGGCGCAGGGCTTTATAGACCGAGTGCAGCAGCCCGGCCTCTATTTTTAATGTATTGCCAACGACAGGCAAAGCGGCGACACGTTCCTTGAGACTCTCGCTCCCGCATGCGCCGCACGATGAGACAATAAGCAGATTGCGGTCCTTGTCCTCGATTCGCGGAATCCGGTCAACAAGCCGGACACGGATCGTATTGGGATCGTCGTCGCATTCCTTGAGCGATACAATACCGCCCATGTCATCGATGACGCCTTCAGTGAACAGGAAACCGGCTGCAAGCGCCGGCCTGTCGATCGGCGTGCATAGAAGCGTGTAACTCTCCACCCCCTCCACGTCGATGGTAACGGGGGTTTCCTCTATGACGCAAACCTCTTCGGCCTGCGGCTTATCCGCGTCATTCGCTGTAGATATACGATCCGCCCTCACGAACCGCACTGCGTTTGGCTGGATGTCCGGGTCTTTCATGGCGATCTCACAGGGCTCAAGCGTATAAACGGATCACCCAAAATGACCGGCATTACCGGGGCGGGAGCATGCCGATGCCCGGTTTCGGCACTTTGGGCCGGTGAATCCGGCGAAACTGAAAACCGGCAATATTCAGCGTTGGCAATGTGCCGCAGATCAATATCGCCTGTCGCAGCACAAGGCCGCCCACCAGGCCGAGCAAAGCACCAATCATTGTGATTGCAAGAACGCCGCTGCTTCCGATTCCGTCCGCAAAAACAAGCATCAGCATGAGAACCAGCGGTGCTGCCAATCCCAGGATGAAGTACCCTAAAACGAACATCCGCTTGCGCAGAATTCGTTCCGCAGACTCCCGCGAGTCAGGCTGCCGGAATGCGGCCTGCAGGAAAAACAGGATGGCCAGCACCTCCACCACCACTAGTCCGACCGCTTCAACGGCCATCGTGTGCTGAGAGGCCTGGACAGCTTCGGTTTCACCGAACAACGCCACCCCGATCACGATTGCGAAATGGCCGGTCACCATTGCCGAGATCACAAAAAGCACGGGGACCACACCCGAGCGCCAGAACGGAATGCCCTTGGACGCGCTGAGCAGGATGCCGGTGTAGGCCATGGTCCCGATGGCGAAGACGATCCCGGCTATGGCGATGATCTTAACCGGTGTTCCCCCAACATCGGTAAACTCACGCAGGATCAGGTGAAGGAACGACAAAACCATGAAGGTGGAGATTATCCAGGTGCCCCGGGCGATCCATGAAGTCCCCGGCTTCATTCCCGCAAGAACGGCGCGGCCTGGTACACCAAGATCCGCAATGAGACAAACGGTCCCAACCAGAAGCGCAGGGAAACCGATCCACAACCCCACGGTTGTGGTCAGCCCAAGGCCCGCCCCCATGAAGCTGTTGATGGCTGCGATCGTGTAAGCACCGCCGCCCACTCCTCCCAAAAACAAGTAAATAGCAATAAGCCAACCCCAGTCAAGTTGCAGCTGACCATTGACTTTCGGATCCACGGCATTTCTCCTAAATTTCGCTCATATGTCCCTGGCTTGTACGAGTTCTTCTTGTGATTACCTCGGGTAGAGATAGTAAACCTTGGGTTTGTTTCCGAACTCGGGGTTCAGAACCTGCCCGCGTTCCTTCTTGATCAGAATGGATATTTCGCTGTCAGGATCGTTGAGATCTCCAAAGGTCCGGGCCTTGGCCGAGCAAGCTTCAACGCACGCCGGCTTCAGGCCTTCGGCAACCCGGTCCAGACAGAAATCACATTTTGTCGCCACACCGACGCCTGATTTCTCCTCCCACTCTTTCTTCTGGAACTCCTCCAACGGCGAAAGCGGGAGCCCGTCTGGGAAGTAGCTCTCCCATTTTTCCACGCTGTACCTCGAGCCGTAAGGACACCCCATGACACAGTACTTGCACCCCATGCACTTGTCCTTTTCGACAACGATAATCCCGTCATCCCGTTTTTGTGTGGCGCCGGTCGGACAGACCTCCAGGCACGAAGGCTCATCGCAATGCATGCAAAGAACCGGGAGAGCCTGCCGAACGGTATTGGGGTATGTCCCCACCTCGCTCATCAGGACACGCGCCCAGAAAACCCCCGGGGGGGTGTGGTTTGTCGTTTTACAGGCCATGGTGCAGGTGTAGCACCCGTAACACCTCTTGAGATCGATGACCATTCCGTATTGAGTCATGTCTGTTTCCAATCTTAACGTTGTTCCTGCGTTCCCACTCATGGTTCGCTCAATCGTCTGTCTTGTAGATTTTTACCCGGGCACAAATGTCCTGGTTGAAAGTGAGCGGGTCGGTGTGCCCCAGGTCCATTTCCACCAGGTCATTAAAAAAGGTCCCCTTGTTTTTTGCGATCGGCATGAACTTGCCCCAGTGGCCCGCGACGGCAGCGATTGCCAGATGGTGCGGTTCGATTCCCTCTGTGAGAGAAACCCAGCCACGCACTCGATGGCCCTCCGGATTCTCCAGCCAGACCTTGTCCCCGTCAACGATTCCCTTTTCCTTTGCAGTCTTCTGATGCATCTGGATCGCGTACACGTTCGGGTCCTCTTGCGAACACTCGTCGAGATAGGGGTTCTGCTGCGTCATCGAGTTGCAGTGCATGACCGCGCGCCAGTAGAAGGTGTTCATATCGTATTCGGGGTTCTTTTCGGTGTGCGTGGGGCACGGATACCAATCCGCCAGCGCCTTGAACCGAGACCAGTCGAAGTCGAAGAAATCCTTGCCGTCGTACTCATTCCACAGCTTGTCTATCTGCTCGCCGGAGTCGATAAAGTACTCGAAATAAACCGGTACCCGCGAAGGATTGAACCATTTCCAGTACACGTCTTCCTTCTTCTTGGGCCAGGTAAACACACCTGTCTTCCGCACATGCTCGAGTCCGTGCTCTTCGCCGAACCGGTCCTTGAGCAGGCGGTCCGTGACATCTTCCCACGAATGAAAGACGCTGCCGTCCTCCGTGAGCTTGTACTTGTCTTCCATCTCTCCGCCGTAGCGCACACCAATCGAATCGTTGAGCCCCTTGTAGAACTTGCCATGGATGTCCAGGCGCTTGCAGATATCCAGCATCACCTCGTTGAAATCGCGGCGTTCGTACAACGGCTCAATAACGGGCTGCCGGATTGTCCAGCCCCAGTCATCCTCACCCTGCGGGTGGGAAAACGTGGAGGGGAAGCTTACCGCGGGCGTGTAACGCTCGAGGAAGCAGGAGTCGGGCAGGATGATATCCGCCACCGCCTCTTCAAACTCCGTGATATAGAGCTGGAAAGAAAAGATGAAGTTGAACTTCTTCAAAAAGTTTTCCGTTACCGTTTCCGAGTTGCCCATGGTCATCACCGAGTTCGAACCGAAGTTAATCATGACATCGGGTTTGTACGGGATTTTGAAACGCTCCAGCATCTCGTACCAGCGGGGGCTGGTAATGGTGAACGCGTTGTAGATCGAAGTCGGAAACATGTCGTGCAGATCCAGGCGGGTCGGCGGTTTCGGCTCGCGCATGGGATACGGTTTGTGGTCGTAGACCCACGTCTTGGCGACCAGCAGGCCATCCGGGCAGGGGTAGGGGATCTGGTACGGCTTGCCTGTCCCCTCGTAACCGCTGCCGACCGCCGCTCCCAGGCCTAAGGCGCTGCCGTAGGTGTCAGCCGCGCCGACCATGTGGTTGACCATGTCGATCGAAAGACAGGTCCAGCCGGAGTTGGTGTGCCCCTGGCTGCCTCGGAAGAAGTGCGTTGCCACCGGACGTTTGGGGACCGTCTTTGGACCGTTGCTGGTCTGGATGGTGACTGTTGAGCCGATCTCGGCCGCCTCGCCGAACTCTTTTGCGATCCGGCTGACCGTGGCCGCCGGTACCCAGGTGATCTCCTCGACATATTCCGGCGTGTATTTCTTGACGTGCTCTTTCAAAAGCTCGAAGGAGGGGCGGCACTCCGTACCATCGACCGCATAAGTACCGGTTAGGGCCACATCATGCGCCGTGTCTTCATATTCAACGCGCGTCACCGACGGGTCGTTATGGACCTTGGGACAGTTATCATCCAGGTCCCACACCAGCGGTTTGTTGGTTTCCGAGTCCCGCATGTAGCGTCCATCGGATGGCCGGATCAGGTACGGGCTGTTGGTCTTGTATTTCAGGTACTCGGCGTCGTAGATGCCGTGCTCGTTGAGCAGCGAATTAACCAGTCCCAGGGCCAGCGCGCCGTCGGTACCCACCCGGATCGGCACCCATTCATGCGCCTTGGAGGCCTGTGCGCTCTGGAAGGGATCAAATACCACGTTCTTGAACCCCCGTGCCCGCGCGTCGGCAACCTGCGTGGCGTTCTGGACAGCCACATGGCCCGCGCCATGTCCCTTTGAACAACCGAAGTTCAACGCGTAGTTACAGTTCGCGAAATCGGGGATAATCGACCAGGACACATGCATGATACCGTTCATGAAGTGGGCGCCGTTGCCGCAGTGCAGGCCCCCGCCGGACACCCAGTAGTTAGGCGTCTCGAAACCCTTCATGAAGCCGATGACTCCGAACCGGATCTCCGATGCCTGGGTTGTGGTCGCCTGAAAGTACGCCCCCCTCGGATCCCGCTCCTGACACTCTTTGAGCTTCTTGACGATGGTGTCGAGCGCCTCATCCCAGGAGATGCGCTCCCACTTGGGATCAACGTTGAGCCCTTTCTCGGGATTGGTTCTCTTCATGGGGTAATTCACGCGATAGGGATCGTACAGTAATTGCGGTGAGGCAAGGCCTTTAACGCAAATATGACCCCGCCCGGTTGGCGCAGCCGGATTCCCCGCCACTTCGGTTATCACACCGTTCTGACGGCGGACTTTGATGCCGCACATACAGTAGCATTGTCCACAACTGGTCGGGATCCATACATCTTCTTCAACATGGGACTTGGCTGAAGGGGCCATAAATCAACTCCTGGTTTCCATCAGTTAATCAATCTTGCGCAGATGAATAAAGGGGACAATAATGCCATTTGATATCATCGAGTCAACCTATTTTATTCGGTGTTCAACAGGCTTGACGGCGGTGATCGAAAGTAATATCCTTCGAAAGTCCTGTCCTTCGCTTGAGTGCAGAAAGGGATATCGATGAACCGGCTGTTTTTCGGCAATCTCGGGTTCCTGCTCCTTTTATATGCTCCCTTGCATGTTTTCGATGACACATCAAATACGAATGAGAAAGACACTGGTTACCGCGGAATCTGGGACATGAATCAGCGGTCCGGTGACGAATATGTCTACAAATACAGCGGCGGCCTGGGCACCTACTGTGCGAAACACAAACCCTTAGCGGTTTACTGCGAGGAAGTAAACAAGACCTTTTTCTGCTACGGGGGAACCACAAAGGACAGCAACCGCCACCTGATTCATATGGTGTCCTTTTATGACCACGACACGCAAACCGTGCCGAGGCCGACCATTCTGCTTGAAAAGGAAACGGGCGATGCCCACGACAACCCCGTTATAGCAAAGGATGACAAGGGCCATATCTGGATCTTCTCGACATCGCACGGAAATAAGCGGCCATCCTATATCCATCGGAGCAGCAAACCCTACGACATCGATCGGTTCGAGCTCGTACACGCAACCCGCCTGGACGGCGGCCGGCGCGTGGCCATCGCCAACTTCTCCTACATGCAGGCGTGGCATCTGCCCGGCAGGGGATTCCTCTGTTTTTTTACCAAATACGGCTATCCGGCAAAGCGTACGATCTGCTGCATGACAAGCCCTGACGGCGTCAGCTGGAGCGAATGGCAGCGCCTGGCAACGATCGGCGAGGGCCACTATCAGATCAGCGCGGCGGGAAAGGCGCGAGCGGGTTCGGCGTTCAACCACCACCCGGAAGGCAAAGGCGTAAATTGGAGAACGAACCTGTACTACATGGAAACCCGGGACCACGGCCAGACGTGGCACACTGTTGACGGGACACCCCTGAAACCACCCCTGAAAAGCGTGGGTACACCCGCCCTGGTCCATGACTACCGGGCGGAAGGGTTGAGGGTTTACCTGAAAGATATCCGCTATGACGACAAGGATCGCCCTACCATTCTCTACCTTACAAGCAAGGGCTTTCAGGCGGGTCCAAAGAACGCCCCGCGAACGTGGACGACCGCGCATTGGACCGGGATTAAATGGGAGCTCCGCCCCTTTACCGTGTCTGACAACAACTACGACATGGGATCGCTCTGGATAACAGAGGGCGGTGTATGGCACATCATCGCTCCACTTGAAACCGGGCCGCAGCCCTACAACACAGGGGGAGAGATTGTCCATTGGAGCAGCAAAGATCGCGGGAATACCTGGCAGAAGGTCAAGCAGCTAACCTCGGGCAGCAGGCGAAATCACACCTATGTCCGGCGGCCGGTCAATGCCCATAAGGACTTTTTCGCCCTGTGGGCGGACGGCCACGGCCGGCAGCCATCAGAGTCCAGCTTGTATTTCTGTGATCTGGAGGGAAGCGTCTACTCGCTCCCCCGTGAGATGATCCGGAAGTTTGAGAAACCCGTTTGTCTGAAGAAAGAAAACCAAATCGAATAGGATGCGTCGCATCTAGGCAGAGAACCACACGATGAGCAGCGAACGCTTCAAACGCCTCAAGGAGATCTTTCAGGCCGCACTGAAGAGGGATCCCGGGGAAAGGCCGTCCTTTCTGGCGAGTGCTTGTGGAGGAGACGCCTCGCTCCGCGCGGAGGTTGAACGGCTGCTCGCCATCGAAGGGGAAGGGACCGGGCTTTTCAAGGCCCCCTCAATCACCCGCCTGTCCCGGAAACAATCGGGCGCACACCGCGTGGGGACCCTTGTGGGGCCGTATCGCATCCAGGCCGTTATCTCCTCGGGCGGTATGGGCATGGTGTACGAAGCGATCCAGGAGAATCCCAGGCGTGTGGTGGCCGTGAAAGTGATGAAGCAGGGCATACTGTCGAAATCCCTCCTCCGCCGTTTCACGCACGAGGCCCAGATATTGGCCAGGCTCCGCCATCCCGGCATCGCCCAGGTGATCGAGGCCGGCACCCATCGCGAGAGCGGGGCTTCCGGCGAAGAAGGAGCTGTGGAGATACCGTACATTGTGATGGAGTACATCCCACAGGCCCTGTCCCTGGTTGATTATGCCCAGGAAAAACAGATGGCGATCCGGGAGCGCCTTGCATTGTTCCATAAGGTTCTGAACGCGGTGCACTATGGGCACGAGCAGGGCGTGATCCACCGCGACCTCAAACCCTCGAACATCCTGGTGGACGGGGAGGGGCAGGTGAAAATCATCGACTTCGGGGTGGCCAGGGTCACGAACACGGACATCGCATTGACCACCATGCACACCGAGGCGGGCCAGCTCATCGGCACGGTGCAGTACATGTCGCCCGAACAGCTGAAGGGGGATCCCAAAGAGCTGGATGCCAGGAGCGATGTGTATGCCTTGGGCGTTGTGCTGTTCGAGCTTTGCTGCGGGAAGCTGCCCTACGATGTTCGAAAAAAGACCGTTTTCGAGGCGGCGCGCCTCATCAGCGAAGTTCCGCCGAAGAAGCCTTCCTCCCTCGACCGGGCGCTCAAAGGCGACCTGGAAACGATCCTGCTCAAATCGATGGAGAAGGAGCGGGAGGATCGGTATCCCACGGCGGAGGCTTTTGGAGAGGACATTCGCCGGTACCTTGACGGCGAGGTCATCCTGGCACGGCCGGCCTCTTTTGCGATTAAGATGTGGAAATGGACGAAGAGGAACCCGGTCGCAGGCATTTCATTATGTGTGGCCTTCTCAGCTGTTCTGGGTTTGATGGGGTATTTGACTGTGGGTCCCGGTTCGCGGGATGCCCCGGCTGAAAACTGGGCTGCCTACACTGACCTTCGCGTTCCGGATGACATCCCCACAATCCAGGAAGCGATCGATGCGGCAGGAGAGGGCTGCACGATCCACGTATCTCCCGGTACCTATGCGGAACAGCTTGATTTTATGGGTAAGGCTGTTACGGTTCGGTCCATTGACGGGCCGGAGGCGACAATAATCCGGGGAAACCAGGAAAGAACCGTTGTGACCTTCAACCGCGGTGAAGGCCGTGATTCGGTTCTGGATGGATTCACAATAACCAACGGAGGCACGTTGGAAGGAGGTGGTGGTATCCGGTGCGCCGGCGGAGCTTCCCCCTCGATACTCAACAACATCATAACAGGGAACAAGACCACCTACATGGGCGCTGGAATCTTCTGCACTCATGAATCCCATCCCCTCATTTCCAAAAACATTATCTCCAGAAACGAGTCGGACATGAAAGCCGGCGGGATCGCCTGTTTTGTCAATTCCTCGCCGAAGATCGTGAACAATGTCATTTTCGGGAATTCGGCGAATTATGGGGGTGGAATATACTGCAGGCAGTCATCTTTCCCATTTATATCCAACAACACAATTTCACTAAACGAAGCGCGAAGACATGGCGGAGGAATCGCCTGTACAGCCGATTCGAGTCGGTGTTCCATAACGAACACGATCTTTTGGAAAAACAGGGCAAAAAAATTGGACAATGAGATAAATGTCGCTGATAAAGCTCAAGCGCCTTTAATTTCCTATTGCCTGATAGAGGGCGGTTATCCCGGAGAAAGCAATTTTGATGCGGATCCAATGCTCGCTGATCCATCCGGTGGAAATTTTCACCTCACGGGACAATCCCCCTGTATAAACAGAGGCACATATCTGAACGCTCCCCCGGACGATCTTGACGGAGATGCCAGGCCCTGCATGGGAAACATCGATATCGGTGCAGACGAGTTTATTGGTACGCATGCGCTGGAAGCGGATCGCTTCATCCTCTCGGCTGCCGCCGGAGATGCTGTAAGGTTCGAGCTCGATGCGCGGGAGGAAAACGGAGGCGCTGAGTATATTTTTCGCTGCTCGTTAAGGGGAGCCTTTTCCGGATCTCCTTCAGCGGGCGAAGCACCGCTTCAGCCGGTTCATCGTGCAGCGCCGGATGAGATCTTTTCCCTGAATCCGGGTACTGCCTTGTTTTTTCATGCCGTGAACACGCTCGATGCCGCAGGCCGAGGTGTAATGCAAATGAATATTCCAATCACGCTTTCCCCCGAATCAGCAGGAGCTGTTCTGCGCTTTATTTACACACTGAATCATCCGGACCGGTTTGTTTCGAATCCGGTGGATATCACTGTAATGCCTTAGAAGCCCGCCCCAAAGCCGGTTTGTTCTCATCAAAGAGCCATCTTGTCGATAAGCCAGGCCCTGGCCATCTTCCAGTCGTAAGTTGCGGTGCGTGTGGAGATCCCGAGAACGTCAGCCGTATCTTTTATGGTCAGCCCGCCAAAGAAACGAAGCTCGACCAGCTGAGCGAGGCGCTTGTCCTCGTCCATGAGTTCGGTGAGAACCTGATCCAGTGCAACCAGGTCAACGGAGCTCTCCACCAGGAAATCGTCCGCCACTTCGAAAGATATGCGCTGCCACTGTCCTCCACGTTTTTGGGAATGCTTGCGGCGGGCATGATCAACCAGGACGCCTCGCATCGCCTTGGCCGCGACACGAAGGTAGTGGGACCGGTTCTTCCATTCTTTGTTGTTTGATCCGCGAAGTCGGATATATGCCTCGTGAACCAGCGCTGTGGGCTGCAGGGTGTGTCCCGGTTGTTGTGATTGCATGCATCGTTCGGCCAGAACGTGAAGTTCATTGTATATCAGGGGCAGCAGATTCTCTTCAGCTCCTGCTTTGCCGGCGCTCATCTCTTCAAGCAGGGTCGTGATGTCTTTCTTGGACGGCATCGTGATGGAGCATCCTGTGAAACAACCGTATCTAACTTTCGCGGTACTTGGATCAACATCATCAACTATTATACATCAATTATTATTCATCAAACGCTTTATTTCAAGATTGCTTAAAATACCTTTTCATTGGCCTGGATCCGCTGTTTCGCCCTTTTCTTCCTGAAAAAACACAAAATCTCTTGCGCAGCTTTGTCATTTTTCCCGTTTTTTCCGGTAGAGCTCTCGATGCAACCCAATGGCATCTCGCACCATTAATTAAAGCACCCATTGGTTCATAACTGTTTGTTTTAGCTTCCAACACTTTTACACTTTTTGGAGGAGTGAGCAATGAAGACAAAATTTTTCTCTGCTTTTTTGGTGTTCTTCGTGATCGTTTGCCTTGCGAGCTCCCAATCGCAGCCGCGGAATACATCCACTTCCAGCGATTCAGCCGGTATCCGTGAGGCTGTCAGGCCCGAGGGCATACAGCCCGACCAGCGACCAATAGCGCCGGAAATTGATCCTGCTTGGCAGTTGCCCGAGTCTCCCACACGGTTTCTCTGGGGGGATGTGGATAACGATGGGTTCAAAGATCTCTTTGTGCTGGATATCAACGGAAACCTGCTTTTCCGCAACCTTGGAGACGGCGGATTTGAGGATGTGACCTCCCATGCTTTTCTTGATGGGGCAGGGCATGGCCTTACAGGCTTTTTTGGGGATTATGACAGCGATGGCATAATCGACCTTTTCCTCTTTCACCAGGAAGGATTCACTTTGTTCTGCAACGACGGAAAGTTCGGTTTCACTGATGTCACTGAGAGTTTGGGTATGGATCCCGGTCTCCCTTTAGGCGACATACACTTTGAGGACTATGATGGGGACGGTTACAACGATATCATCGTGCAGACGCCAGGGGGTGATAAGATATTTCGCAACCGGAGAGGCGTGGATTTCGGAGAGGTCAGGCTTCCCGGAAGGATGAATAACAGAGGGAGAGCGGGAAGCGGATCGCCCTCAGCCGGCCCGTCCGGATTCCCGGGTCTGCCGGATAGGCCCTACTCGCCCGGCCTTGGCAGTATGTCCGGCAAGAGCCCGAGCGACGTCTGGGTAAACGACAACTCCCCGGGCTCCGTGGGATTGGGTATTCCCGAGGTGGAGGGCGGCAATGACTCCACAAAGCAGAACGACATCGTGGACGGGACAATCACCGGGTCGGATATTGATCTACCCCTTACACTGGAGGCTTCCTCAGATGATCCCGTGCTGCTATGCACAAATGATGGCCATAGCACTGCAATCCGGGGCGAAGCGGACAGATACGGAATCTACGGCAAGGCCAGCGGCTGGCTCAATCTTACAACCTACGGCGTCTATGGATCCAACAGTGATTCGAAAGGAGTCGGCGTGAAGGGTTTTGCCACAAGCACTACGGGCGGAACTATCGGCGTTTGCGGGCTTGTCCAATCGCCCGATGGTACCGGCGTGTACGGCGAATCTTATGCTGACACAGGTGAAAACTATGGCGTTAAAGGCAAGGTGGACTCACCTAACGGCTATGGCGTTTACGGCGAGGGGGCAGGCATCGGAGTGTACGGTCTTGCAACAGGATACAGCTCTTACAGTTACGGTCTTTACGGTATGGCCGAGGACGACAAGGGCCGCGGCGTCATCGGTTACGCCACATCTCCCACCGGTTATACACGCGGGGTCTACGGAAAGGTCGAATCAGACCAGGGTCGAGCGGTCTGGGGTAACGCCGTTTCCGCTACCGGTGTTACCTACGGCGTGATGGGCACGGTCAGTTCGCCTGATGGATATGGAGGTTACTTCAGCGGACGCTGCAGCACCGACATTCTCGAGATCCGGGGAGGATCCGATCTCTCCGAACGGTTCGACATCAGGGGTGCGGAAGAGAATGCAGCCCCTGTTCCGGGCATGGTTGTCTGCATCGATCCTGAACATCCCGGATCTCTATTGATCAGCACCAAGGCCAATGACCGGACCGTGGCCGGCATTATTTCAGGCGCCGGCGGGATCCAAACAGGCATGCTCATGGGACAGGAAGGATCGGAGGCGAACGGCGAGAGCCCCGTGGCGCTCAGCGGCCGCGTTTATTGCTGGGCGGATGCATCAGGGGGGCCAATCGTGCCGGGCGACCTTCTCACAACATCAGACACGCCAGGTCACGCCATGAAAGTCATCGACCTTGCCAAGGCCCAGGGTGCGATCCTCGGCAAAGCCATGACCTCCCTGAAACATGGAAACGGGCTCGTGCTCGTACTGGTCACATTACAGTGAGAAAGGGGGCTGTCATAAAACAGAATTGTATCTTCAAAACATGTCTCATAGCGGGATGGCTTCTCCTTTTGATCATGTCATCCGGCGAAATAAACAAGGCTTACGCCCAGGGGAATCTGGGTAAGAATGAAATAAAGACCGCGGTTGAAACATGGGTGCGCCAGTGGACTCCCGACGCCAGACCCGACGCTGTCATCGGATCGCTCGAGCCCTACGAGGAGGAGGGCGAAACCTTCGCATACATCGCCCATCTCGATGGCGGCGGCTATTGTCTGTGCGGGGCGGATCAACTCGTCCTGCCGGTGTACCTGTACGTTCCCAAGGGAAGCTTCGATCCGAAAAATCCCGGCTGCCAAAACGTGCTCCATGAAATCGCAGAGCGGTTACGATACCTGCGCAACGCCCTGTCTACCCACGCCCCGGAGATTCGCCGCTACTACGACAGGTTGTCCCAGCGCGCGAACGACTGGTCCCTGCTGTCCAGGGGCCTGACACCTTCCCCCGGGCCGGGCGATGGCAGGGGGCCAAGGGCAACTCCCGAGAAACTAGAGCTTGAGCTGACCTGCAAATGGCACCAGAGCTCCCCCTACAACGACCAATGCCCGGTTCTGAGCCCTGGGTATGACGAACACGTGGTCGTGGGCTGTAACTCAACGGCCGTGGCCCAGATCATGTACTACTGGCAGTGGCCGACCCAAGGAGCAGGGTTGCACACATGGCACTACGATCACCGTTGGCGGACCATCGGAAGCTGGGATTCCGAACCTCTGACCGTGGATCCGGGCATCCCTCTGAACTGGCCCAAGGATCAGATCAGCACGACGAAATACGCCCGGCTTCGCTATGACAGCACGAACAATAACCTGGAGATGACAGGATACTGGGACAGCAGCCTGTACGCGGCCGCACAGAAAATCTGCCCTGACACGGCGTACCAAACTGCGTTGACTAACCTGTACTACCGGCTCACACCGGATTCCCATTACGAAACCGTATACCCGGGAAACGCCACGTACGACTGGAGCTTGATCAAAGACAAGCACAGCGACCCGCCGGATCCGGGCGATGAGGAGGCGGCCGAGCTTTGCAACCATATCGGCAACACCATCACCAGCGGGTGGGGCATCGCCGGGACCGGGTCCAACTTTATCTACTCTGCCCCCGCGCTCGAGACATATTTTTATTACGATCCCGACACATTGGCTAAGCAGTGCGATCCCAACGCGATGATCAGCGAGATCCAGTGGATGCGTCCGTGCGGCATGGGCGGCGGTAACTCGGGTGGTGGCGGGCATGCCTGGGTCGTCCACGGCTATGATACGAACTATTCGAACACCCGGTTCCTCATGAACATGGGCTGGAACGGCGGTGACGACGGTTGGTACTCTATTGATGATGTGCCGAAGGGGTATGTTCTGAACCAGGACAGCCTGGTACAGGTCGCCCCGGTCAATGTGCGCTTCGTGGGCAATCTGTTACCGGGGGATGGCTCACCGAACTACCCGTACTCGAACATCCAGGATGCGCTTGCGAAAGCGCCCGACAACACGACCCTGATTTTCAAGGCAGGTACGACCAATACTTTTAGCGGTTCCCCTCTGGTAATCGATCGGCCGCTCGTTTTGAAGGGTATGAGCGTCACCATCGAGTAAAAGCTGTAAGCCGGATACCGGTTCGTTACCCCCCCCCGGACGGACCGGTCACCTTTGACAAGGAGATGAAGATCGTGGCCTACAAAGGCACAGTGACTATCGGATAGACATAGAGTTCCGGAAAAAGCGGACAAGGAACGCAGCCCTTTCCAAAGGTTTGGAAAGGGCTGCGTTTTTATGTCACGTATTCTTACGGTTTCATCCCAGACAATATCTCTGTCTCTATGCCCATGCGTTTGATGTGGGAAGCGAAATCATCGAAGCCGTGGATCAGGTAGACCTTCTTGGGGCCTGCCTCTTCAACGTAACGGATGAGATCATCGAAATCAGCGTGGTCGGAGATGGGAAACGCGCTGTCGGAGCGGTACCACCCCCTCTGCCTGCCGTCGATCGCCCATCCTGTTACCGCGATCAGGTGTGAGTCCGGCATGTTCTTCAGCACCGGCGAGTTCGAGAGATGGGGAGGAAAAACAAGAACCCGGCCCTCGTGGTCTTCCGGGTCGAAACGCTCGAACCGCCCCAATGAAACACCAAGCCTCTCGTAAACCTCCGCCATCTCGAAGATCCTGTTCTCCAGAGCCGGTACGAGGCCGTTCCCGGTAAGAAGTTTTATTATCTCCTGTGCCCTGCCGAGAGCGTAGGCGAGAACAACCGGAACCATTTTCTTGTCCTGCAGCTCCCCGATGAAGTTCAGAAGGTTCGTTTCCACGCCGGCGCGGTCCGGAAACCTGTACTGCGGCAGGCCGTAGGTGCATTCCATTATCAGCCGGTCGCATGGGAGGATGGTGCACGGCTCCGCGGTGCGCGATGGTATCAG
The DNA here is from genome assembly GCA_964542475.1 of uncultured Phycisphaerales bacterium. Taxonomy (GTDB): domain Bacteria; phylum Planctomycetota; class B15-G4; order B15-G4; family CAYZWU01; genus CAZIUL01. The sequence continues at coordinate 44,959 of CAZIUL010000026.1, forward strand.
CTTGAAGTCACCGGTATAAACAATCCGCTCTCCGTTCAATTCGATGAGCGCCTGGGACGAGCCGAGGATATGCCCCGCCGGATGAAGCGTGATGCTGCCCTCGCCAAGCTCGACCGCTTCTCCGTAATCAGGAACCCTGTCCGCCTTGACATTGATGCGGTGCTCCATGATGCCGGCAGTGGCCGCCGAAGCGATGATGGAATCGTGCCTTCCCGTGTGGTCGGCGTGGGCATGCGACACAAAGGCCAGGCTCTTCTTGCGGCCGGGATCCAGCCAGAGCGAAAGCGGCGGAATGTAAAGATCACCTGGATGTGTTACTGTTTTTGCCATAAAAGTCTCTTGTTCCTGGTTCCTGGTTCCTGGTTGCCGGTACTGTCTAGGAGACTGACCTTCTCATTCCATATGATTGCAAGGGTCTTTTTCGCCCCTACAGAAACCTGAACACCAGCCGGTTTTCCTCAACGGCTCCGTACGCCATTATGCGTGTCGGAAAAATGTTTTCAATCCCCGGCAAAAACAGAGTGCTTAAAGAGAGCATTGAAAACTTCAGAAAGATTTCAGCTTCCCCGGGAAACCCCAGGGCCTTTCCCGCGCCCATTTTTTCAAGACGTGCCAGCTTCTTCGTGAAACCGCCGGGCTTTCCGCTGGTACTGAAACGCATGGTTGTAATTCGGTGTGCCCTGCCGCGAACTGTTTCGATCGGCGGGAAGGTCAGGAAAGCCTCGTACGACGCGTCCGGTATATACTCGTATCTCCGGATCCCGTCGCCTGCGCCGCTGCATTCCATTTGTTCGCCCGTGAACACAAGGTCGAACATCGGTTCAACCAGATCCGGCCATGCATCATCCCGGGACATGTCCGGTTCGCGCTCGTCTTCTGGCAGAGCGGAAACCGATACCAGGGAAAACCCTTCCCCCGACTCAAAAGCGGCTCCCCAGAGGTAGCGGCCGGTGTCCCCGGACATGGCGCTCACGATCCCGTGTGTGTTTTTGCGCGCGGTTTCCTGGTCGAGCTGTGCTGTGTCCGAGTAGAAGGCAATGCTCTCCCCCACGTATTTTACCCATTCATGCGGATCCGAGCTCCACTGGATTGCCAGGCCCTGCGGGACAAACCCAAGCATATCGGGTTTTGTCTTTTCGAGGCTCGAAATAACATCGATAAGGCAGCCGTCCTCGTAGGCGACCAGGCAAAGTTCGGGCCCGTTCCCCCAGGGCGTCTCGGACACGTACCGTATCCCTTCCACTGCTGTGAGCGCCTCGACCGTCAGCTCCGGCAGGTACCGGGCTGTTCTCAGCATCGCTGTTTTCAACGCCGGCGGACCGGGGATCATCTTGGAAGCCTGGATCAGCGCCTTTGAGAAGTTCCGCCTCCACCTGCGCGCATCCTCCGCATAAGCCCGGGTGAGCCTGTGCACCTCGATGTTGATCACCAGGCCGGTATCCCCCCACGCACTCAAAAAAGAGGTTTCCCTCAGAAAGCGGGAAAAATCCCTGCGCACATCATAGGAAGGAATGACGAGCGTTCCTTCGGCAATCTCCTCCACTACGATGCGGATTGGGCCCGATGCGCCGATTCCGCCGGGCTCGAACCCGATGATTCCCAGCAGCCCCATTATTCGATCCTCGATGCCCTCTTTCCGAACCATGCTGAACTCGGGCGGATCGCTTCCCGGAACCCGTTCAAAAGCCTCATCAGCTTCGAGGATCCGGACAAGGCTTTCGCCGCTTGTCGGCTCGAAAAAAAACGCCAGAGGCCCACCGAACACTGTCGGATCCAGGAAAACCAGAATGACATGGCTTCCTTCCCTGCAGATCGAGACGGCCTGTTCCACGAAGCTGTAATCCGTTTCTTCCTTTTTCCCGCCAAAATTATCCGACATAAAAGCGGCCTCTTCCGGGAGAAGCGCTTTCGCGCTTTCCACCATCCGAAGGAGTGCGGTAAGCCGGTCCGCGCTGACCCTCGCATACCCCAGCACCGAAGGGTAATCGAGTAAAACCCTGTGAAGCACCTCGTCCGGTCCCCCGTGCTCGATGCTTTCCCTGCATCCGGCATGGAACAACAACGCCAGACAAAGCGCAAAAACCAGCAAATGTGTTTTTTTTAACCTGTCCATCAACGGTCAATCCGAATGCCGCAAAACAACTGTTATCCAAATCCGAACCGCAACCGGTGTAGCAGCCGTTGGAACCGGTGATTTTAACACAGAAAGCATCCGGCCGTCATATACTTTACACGGTTCGGCAAATGATTACGCTCCACGGACATCAACACTGGCAATTCGTGCGATTCGTTGTATCCTGCTGGAAAAGTCCATCGCTTTTTCCGGCCGGGAAAGCATCTGAAACACTGGAAACCGAGGGTATGAATCGAAAAAAAAACGTTGCCTTGCTGATCACCCTCCTGGCCCTCTCCTGTCATCTCATGCGCCCACCACCGGAAAAACAGGAACATTTCAAAGAGGCGCTGGAGAACGGCTGCCGGGCTGCCGAGGGCTTTGAGTGCTGCGTCCGCTTTGTCCACGGATGGCTCGAGCACGCGGATCCGGAGACCGGGCTGATCCCCAGAAACCTCCAGCGAGACAACGACTACTGGAACGCCCGGGACAGCGCCGCGGACAACTACCCCTTCATGGTGCTGAGCGCGGCAATGACCGATACGGACCTGTTCGAGGGAAAAATGAAGGAGATGCTCGATACCGAGACGCGGCTAACCTCCCGCATCGAGAGCCTGCCGGACGCCTACTCCTTTTCGAAGAAGGGCTTCAAGGAGGACGAGCCCGACCTCGGCCGCAGCATTTTCGGAGCGTCGGAGTACATCAAGGACGGGCTTTTGCCTGTCACCGAGTGGCTCGGGAAAAGCCCCTGGTCCGAGCGCATGCTCCACATGCTCGACGACATGTGGGAACGCGCCCCGCTGGACACGCCCTACGGAAAGATCGTCTCCGACAGCCACGAGATCAACGGCGAGATGATGCAGGTGCTCTCCCGCGTCTACTGGATGACGGGGCGGCAGCGCTACCTGGAATGGGCCGTGCGCCTCGGGGACTACTACCTGCTGGGCAGCCATCATCCCACGCGCGATACAGACCATTTGCGGCTGCGCGACCACGGCTGCGAGATCGTCTCGGGCTTGTGCGAGCTCTATGCCGCCGTTTCCTTTGCCGCGCCGAACAAACGGGCGGCCTACAAGGCTCCCCTCTACGAGATGCTGGACCGCATCCTTGAGATCGGCCGGAACGAGCACGGACTGTTTTACAACGGCTTCAATCCCGGGACCGGGGCGCGCGACATCAGAAAGGGCCGGCCTGACGTGGCTGACACCTGGGGGTACACGCTCAACGGCTGCTACACGGTTTTTTTGCTGGACAACCACAGGCCATACCAGGAGGCGGTGCGCAAGGCCCTGGAAAACCTCAACGAACACTACAGCAGCTTCCCCTGGGAGGGGCAGAGCTCAGACGGTTACGCCGACAGCATCGAGGGCGCCATCAACCTCTATAACCGCGAGCAGGTACGCACGGCCGCCGAATGGATAGACCGGGAGATCCGGGTGATGTGGAGCAAGCAGAAACCCGATGGCGTCATCGAAGGATGGCACGGTGACGGCAACTTCGCGCGGACCACACTGCTTTATTGCCTCTGGAAAACGAAGGGCCTAACGATCCGCCCCTGGCGGCGGGACGTGGTTTTCGGTGCGGTCATGGACGGAGAAACCCTTGAAATCAGCATACGGGCCGAAGAGGAGTGGCACGGGACCGTGCTCTTCGACCAGGCCCGCCACAAGACCCGGATGAAGCTTCCAATGGACTGGCCTCGGATAAATCAGTTTCCCGAGTGGTTCACGGTACAAGCTGAGAAGCAATACCGCCTGACCGATTTCACCGACAACTCGACTAGAATCTGCTCGGGCCGCCGGCTTATAAATGGAATCGACCTTCATCTCGAGCCGGGTGTAGAACACCGGATCGTTGTGAAGTAGTCCTGACTCCGTATCAGGAGGGAAAGATTTGGCGGGACCGTTTGCCTTCAATTACTCATATGGTACTTTTTCTCGAGCAGGTTCACTCGGTTTCCGGTTTTTGGGGATGGCGCGCATGTCGCCGTCAGCCGGGATCATGGTATCGTGTTCCGCTCCAAAACATGCGAGAGCTTCCGGACATGCCCCCTGAAAGACGTCGGACAAGAGAGATCAAGATCGGGAACGCCCGGATAGGCGGAAAACGCCCCGTGCTGGTTCAATCCATGACTTCGACTCCCACATCCGATCGCTCGGCCACGCTGCGCCAGGCAGGGCGCCTGGTCAAGGCCGGGTGCGAGATGGTGCGCGTGGCAGTGCCGGACAAGGACGCGCTTTGCCACCTGGAACATTTCAAGACACGCCTGCCCGTTCCGCTCGTTGCGGACATCCACTTCGACCACAGCCTGGCAATAGGTGCGCTCGAACGGGGCGTTGACAAGATCCGGATCAACCCGGGCAACATCGGCGGCCCGAAGAGGTTTTCAGCGGTCCTGAAGGAGGTCGAAAAGCGCGGGGCAGCTATCAGGATCGGGGTCAACTCCGGATCGCTCGAAAAGGCGCTCTTGAAAAAATTCGGCCGTCCCTGCGCGGAGGCCCTGGTTGAATCCGCGCTCGAATACCTGGAAATCGCGCGCGACGCCGGTGTCGAAAACATGGTGGTCTCCATAAAATCAACGGATGTTTACGAGACGGTCAATGCCTGCAGGCTTCTGTCCGAGGCAACGGACACTCCGCAGCACCTGGGCATCACCGAAGCCGGGCTCGAGCGCTACGGAACCGTGAAATCCGCCGTGGGCCTGGGAGCGCTTCTCGTGGACGGTATCGGCGACACGATCAGGGTGTCTCTCAGCGGGAACCCCGTGCCCGAGGTAAAAGCGGCGTACGATATCCTGAAGGCCGCGGGCGTCAGGATCGAAACGCCGGAGATCATAGCGTGCCCCACGTGCTCGAGGATGCAGAGCGACATGGCAGGCGTGGCAAAAGAGGTGGACCGTCTCCTGAAAAACAGAAAGCTGCCGATCAAGGTGGCGATCATGGGATGCGTTGTTAACGGCCCGGGCGAAGCGAAAGAAGCTGACGTGGGCATGGCCGCAGGCAAGGGGTTCGGCATGCTCTTTGGAAAAGGCGAGGCGTTGAGGCGCGTTCCTGAAAAGAAAATGGTCGAGGAGCTCATGCGGGAGATCGACCGGTTTGAAACAGGGATGTGAATGTATACATTCTGAATCGGGATCGGGATCAGAGGAACTGTTTGGTGTTCGGTGTTCAGGGAAGAAGAGGCGGCAAGAGACCGCCCCCCTCCAGAAGAACATCGATGGAGGGCACAGCTCCGTCGGCACCGTAATCGAATACATGCCGATTGCAGCTTCCATTCAGATCTGCTTTTTACTGTTTATGATAGAGCACCGCCATGAAAAAATTAATCGGCAGAAGAGAGTGCCTCAAGGCAATGGGCCTGGGAACTGTGTCGCTGGCATTGACTGATCTCGAGAGGGCCTCCGCATTCGCATCCTTTTCTGAACCCGACCAGCGCCCCAACATTCTTTTCTGCATTGCCGACGACTGGGGCTGGCCTCACGCCGGTGCGTACGGCGATTCTGTTGTCAAGACACCTGCCTTCGACCGGCTGGCCCGCGAGGGTGTCCTGTTCGAGCACGCCTTTGTTTCGAGCCCGTCGTGCACGCCCAGCCGCAGCGCGATCCTGACCGGCCAGCACCACTGGCGTCTCAAGGAGGCTGCGAACCTCTGGTCCACGCTGGATGCGGACATTCCGGTCTACCCGCTCCTGCTCGAGAAAGCGGGATACCACGCGGGAAGCTGGCGCAAATGCTGGGGTCCGGGAAGCATAAAAGCCGGCGGGTACACGGACCAGCACCCGGGCGGCACGCGGTACAAAGGGTTCGTGCCGTTCCTGGATGCGCGGCCGGAGGGCAGGCCTTTCTGCTTCTGGCTGGGCTCGTCGGATCCACACCGCGGGTACGAGGCAGGCTCCGGTAAAGACTCGGGAATGGATCTCTCCAAGGTAAAGGTACCCGGCTTCTACCCCGATGTTCCGGAGATCCGCTCCGACATCGCTGACTACTACTTCGAGGTGCAGCGGTTCGATTCGGACTGCGCCGCGGCAATCGAGGAGCTGGAAAGGAGAGACGAGCTAAAGAACACGATCATCGTCATGACAGGCGACCACGGGATGCCGTTTCCGCGGTGCAAGAGCAACATTTACGACATGGGAGCGCGCGTGCCCCTGGTTATCCGCTGGGGCTCGAAAGTCAAGCCCGGCCGCCGCGTGACGGATTTCGTGTCGTTCACGGATCTGGCCCCAACGTTTCTCGAGACAGCCGGGGTAAAAATCCCGCGCTGTTTTAGCGGCCGGTCTCTCGTGCCCGTGCTTCTGTCCGGCCGGTCCGGCCGCGTGGACAGCTCGCGCGATCACGTCATCTTCGGAAAGGAGCGGCATGTGCCCGCGCAAAAGAGCCCTGACATGGGCGGGTATCCCTGCCGCGGTCTGCGCACCGACCAATACCTTTACATCCGCAACTTCGAGCCTGAACGCTGGCCCGCGGGAGTGCCCGAAGGGGCCACCCATCCCATGAACAGCTTTGCCGACTGCGACAACAGCCCCACCAAGACATTCCTCATGAAGCATTGCGACGATCCAAAGATCCGTAAATACTACGAGCTTTCTTTTGCGCGGAGACCGGCCGAAGAGCTTTACGATGTAGAGCGCGATCCGGAACAGGTGAAAAACCTGGCAGGCTTGAAAGAGTACGAGCAGGTCAAGTCAGGGCTGTGCTCGAGGCTGATGGCTGAGCTGAAAACCACGGCTGACCCGCGCGCAACGGGCGAACCGGTCCGCTTCGATGACTACCCCTACCGCGCCGGGTACAAGCTGAACAGTTCGCCTGAAAAAAGGACGGCCAATGATATGGGCCGGCTCGACTACGACGACGACAAGTAGTGTTGCTTTTACAGGCAGCACGGGATGTGGCAATCCGAAACCTTTGTTCCCGAGGAAACAATGTACCGCAGCTGTCTTAACATCTTGACGTTGTTCATGGCTACCTTTTTGGGTTCCACCGAAGCGGCTTCAGAAGCAGCGGAGCCGTATCATGCCTGGAAAGCGCTGTGCGTTGGTAACAATACTTTGGCTGTTGAATGCCGGCAGAATACCGGTGGTCAGTTCATTGATGTGAAACTGTCTTCCCGTTCACTGCGATCTATGGAACTTCGCAACGGCGGCATGGTCTTGCGGGTCCGGCCTGAAGGGCAATACTACACCGTTGAATTGCTAGGCGATCAGGGAAGCCGATTGCTCCAGCCCTCCGAGGGTCTTTGGTCTGTTGCCACGACATGGAAGAACGATTGGCCCGGTGATTGGGTCCACGCCCGACCACATTCTGTTCAGCGAATGGGGCCGTGGTTGGTGCTTGAAGGCAAAGTCGCCACACCGCCAGGTGATTGGCTTTTGCGAGATGCCTACATTCCCGAAGGGGAGCTGATCCGTTGCGTGCGGCGCTGGACCTGGACCGGCAAGCAACCGGCGGAAAAGGTAACACTGTCGGTACGATGGCAGATTCCCCGGACCGGCGCACAGGCCTTCCTGCCGGGTATCTGCTACTACGGCAACCCTTCGGGCAATTCAACGCGCTTCGGACATGTAGCCGGTTTCAACGGCGAACCCGGTGAAGAGCTGCTCTGCGAAGAACATCGGTTCCCCATGCCTTACGCCTCTTTGGAATGGAAAACCGGCGAGCGGCTATTTGGCGCCGCACTGCATACGCTGCCCTCGATGGCGCCTCACGCCAACATCCGTGATCAATGGTGGTCTATGGGTGTCATCGGTCGGGACAAGGCCGCGGAACTGACACTGCTGTCCGGTCCCTGTGCCTTCAACGGTCAGCGGAATTTCGTCAAGGCCAACCAGCAGAAACTCTTCGAATATCCCGACACATGGATGGACATCCCGCCAGAGGCGGTGGTTGAAAAAACGTTTTACCTGCAAGCCTATCCGTTGGAGCGGCCGGGGACGGGCTTCCAGAAACCGATGCGTGCGAGCATCGATCTGTTCCACCCGTTCGGTACCGATGGTTTGCCGGCCTTCGATAGTATCGTTCAGGCCAAATATCAATTCACCAAATCCCGATGGCATGAAGATGCCGAGTCGGCCGGCATTCGCATGTACCCTCACAATAATGAGTATGTCATGGGTTGGGCGGGTCAATCCGGTTCCCCCGGCTACTCGCTTTTGGTGCTCGCTGACCGGATAAAGGATCCCGATGCGGTCACCATGGCGCAACTGCTGATGGATCACCTGTCCGGCTCGCCGTTCAACGAGCAGGGCTTCATGATCCGTTACGATCCGGACAAAAACCGCTGGTACGGCCAGGATCCGGTCTCCCAGGGACAGGCCATGGAAAACTTCGCCCGTGCGATCGGAGCCGGAAGGAAGATGGAAAACGTCAACACGTCGAAGTGGGAAACATTCCTCAAGAAAGCAAGCGATGTTCATGCCTCGCGCATTCTGGAGAAACAATGGAAACCCGCATCGACCAACGAAGGATTTCTGGTTTCACCGTTGTGCAAGGCCTATGCGCTGTTCGGCAATGAAACGAACAAAAAAGCCGCCATCAAGGCGGCTGAACATTATGCAGCCCGCCATCTGGACATGACCGAACCCTATTGGGGCGGCACCCTTGACGCCCGCTGTGAAGACAAGGAAGGGGCTTGGGCCGGTTTCCAGGCGTTTCTGGCAGTCTACGAAATGACCGGCGATAAGAAGTACCTGGGATGGGCGGAGCACGCCATGGACGTGACGCTCAGTTACACGGTCATCTGGGACATCGACATGCCGCCGGGACGGCTTAGTGATCACGCGCTCCAAACGCGCGGCTGGACCGTTGTCTCGGCTCAAAACCAGCACCTTGATGTCTTCGGAGTTTTATATACGCCCGAGATTTACCGCATGGGGCGGCATCTCATTCGCAACGATCTCAAGGAACTTGCTATCGTCATGTACCGAAGCTGCGGCCAGATGCTCGATCCCCTCGGCAGCCAGGGCGAACAGTTGAACCACACCAACTTCGTGCAGGGAATGAACATCCAAGACGTCCAGAAAATGCGCGGAACGTACAACGAACGCTGGACGGTCTATTGGATCACCGCCCACTTCCTGAATGCAGCGGCTCAGTTCACGGAAATGGGTGTGCACCCCTGAAGACAGCAAGCAGGAAATGAACGGGGCCGCTTGTCATGAACGCCGCGCTACCATTTCCTCTTCCCCTTGTTGTCGTTGTACCACTTCTGCCACCGAGGCGCGCTGTTGAAGCTCTGGGAGGTGAGGGCTCGCAGGACCTTGTTCATGCTGCTTTCCACGGAGCCTAGCCTGCCGCTATAAATGGGTGATCCCCGCCTGGCCATGGCCAGGGAATGCAGGTAAGCGTAGACCTTCACAACCTCCTCCACAATTGGCTTTCGCGTCTTCAGGGGAAGGTCCCGGTAGTAGGTCAGGGCCTTGCAGGCCGCGCTCACCACGACCGCGTCATCATCCCACAAAAGCTGACAGAGTGTGTTCAGGACAGAGGTGTTCTTTGTCAGCCCAATTGAGATGATCACGCTCTCCAGGATCTTCTCGCTGTCTTCGAGGTACTCGCTTTTCAGCAGGTACTTCAGCGCTTCGAGACCGGGCTTGCCCATTCTGGACAGGGACTCGGCGCCGATCAGCAAGCTCAGCCTCTGGTCGGTCACCGGAAAAGCCTGGAAAGCCTTGATGATATACGCTGCCATGCTTCTTTGCTCTGTGACCAATGCATGGGGGAAAATCTCCTGAAACAGCTCAAAGACCTGGATCACCTTGTAGTCGTCGCATTTCTTCCTTCTGGAATACTCGGCATAGGCAACATCGCGAAGCTGCGTCAACACCGGATCCCACTTTTCAGGGGGATAGGTCAACTTCTGCTTTTTGTGATGCCGCATACCACGGATCAGTGAGTCCAGCCCCGATGTGCCCATTCCGGCAAGATATCCCGCCGCGGCGATCTTGAACCCGCCTTCATCCGGAAAGGTCTTCACGCTGAAAGCTTTTTCCAGGCCATCCAGGATTCTACCCATTTCCGAGGGGCCGGTTTTCTCGTAAACGGCTTCGAAGATCTTGTACACGCAGAGAATCTCTTTCTCGTCGCGCCCGTCCTTGTCTTTGCTCTTATACTCTTCATCCAGGACGTTCATCAAACCGTCCAGGCTGTTGAGATCCACCCTGTTGTGGTCCAGGCTGAAAAGAAGAGCCTCCAGGCCCTTTGTTCCCATGCCGGTAAGGCATTCCACTCCCAGCTCCCGGAAATCGACCGAAGCCCCGGAAGGCGGTTCATAGCGAAAACCCTTCTGAATGGTCCGTATGATATGATCCTGTTCCCTGGAGGATACGGTGCAAAAGCTTCTCTTCAATATCGTGTAGATTTTGACGATCTTTTCACGGTCCCGGTCAGCAGCCTTGGCGCTGTATTCGTCGTTCAGCATCCTGCAAAAGGTTTCAACACCCCCGTCCTGCCGGGCAAGCCCGAAGCGTGTGTGGCCGGCCGAAAAAAGGTGACCGGAGAAAAAAAACAGCAGGAACAGGGACATGCAAAAAAACAAGCGATGGACACGGGTGATCCTGCACAGGTACATTTGTATCACCTTTCAATCCTACCGAGGAGGAACGGTTTTCTTATGCCCGTATTATACATGATTCAGCGCGATTTGGGAGTTATCTTTCCTGTCTTCATTCTCTCCTGTCTTCAACATTTCAGTTGAATCCGGGCTCCATATCGATTTTACTGCCGGCATTTGAAACAAACATGGAAACAGGCCATGAATAAAAACAAGATCACACGCCGCAATTTCATGAAAAAAACAGCCGCGGCTTCCGCGGCAGCGCTGGCCGCGCCGCATGTCATCACAGGCACGGCACTGGGTTCAGGAGCGATCCCCCCCGCTTCCGAACGGATAACCCTGGGGCATATCGGCGTCGGGTGGCGCGGAAACGACCTCATCAAGCGGTTCTTCGACATACCTGGGGCGCAGTGTGTGGCAATAAGCGACTGTTTCGAGGAGCGCAGAAAGTCAACGTCCGAGGCGATCGATGCCTACTACACCGGCCGGATGGAAAAGGGTTCGTACGGGGCATGCGCCGTATACGAGGACTTCCGGGAGCTCCTGGCGCGCAAAGATATAGACGCCGTTGTTATCGCCACGCCCGACCACTGGCATGTGCCTGTTGCCCTTCACGCGATACGAGCGGGCAAGGATGTGTACGTGGAAAAGCCCCTTGGAATCGCGGTGACATGGAACCAGGCCCTGAGAAAAGAGCTGAAACATACAGAGGCGGTTTTCCAGTTCGGCACGCAGCAGCGCTCCATCGACCGGTTCCGTTTCGCCTGCGAGCTCGCGCACAACGAGAAGATCGGGAAGCTAGAGCGGATCGATGTCTGGGCGCCTGGAATGATCGCGCCGGGTCATTACGAGAGGCTCTACGCCGACGGCGGTTCCACGGAGCCGATCCCCGTGCCCGATGATCTCGATTACGACATGTGGATAGGCCCCGCGCCCATGTCTTCTTACACGAAAAACCGGTGCACTCACGAAGGCACGAACCATGTCTACGACAACTCGCTTGGCTTTATCGCCGGGTGGGGCGTCCATCCGCTCGACATCGCCCTTTGGGGAAACTACAGGGACAAGACCGCGCCCGTCGAGTTCGAAGGCACGGGCGTGATCCCCGAAAAAGGGCTTTACAACACGATCAGCGACTGGGATGTCAAATGCCGCTTTGCGAGCGGCGTGAAGCTGCACTTCATGAACACCAGGACCGCCAAGTCCGTGGTGAAATACCGTCCTTTCCACGACCACGGGACCACCTTCATCGGCTCGGACGGATGGGTGAGCGTTGACCGGAACGGAATCCACGCCGGCGACAAGGCCGTTTTGGATACAAAGATCAAAGCGGAAGAAATCCGTCTCCATAAAAGCACGAACCACTGGCAGGACTTTATCGACTGCATCAAGAGCCGTTCGGAGACGGTCAGCCCCTTCGAGTCGGCGTTCCAGTCCCATATCGTCTCCCACATGAGCGACACTTCCATACGTCTTAAGAGGAAGATAACCTGGGATCCCGAAAAGGAAAAGGTTGTGGGAGATGTGACGGCATCACAAAAACTGCACCGGTTGCTCAGGGAACCTTGGAGCCTTGGTATTTGACAGTTTGCACGTAAGCGTCCTGTGAACCCACAGTACGCCGGGCATCACCTTACGCGACTGGATTTTTCGGCAAGCCTATCGTATTCACAAGCGGAGTAAGTTGCTGCTTACCTCTGATCCATCTGGCTACTACGCAAGGGACTGCTTTAGCCTCGGCCTTCGGCCTTCCATTGGTCGGGCAACAGTTCGCGAAGCCGGTTGGCCGAGTGGGACATGGTTCTGCGGAAGACAGGTGACCGTCCCCAATTTTCTTCTCTGTCGGGCCACACAACGCCGCAAATGAGGATTTGGTGCGGCTACGCGAAAATATCATGTATTTTCTTGTTCGGATCCTTTTCGTTTCTTTGTTTCGTCACTCATTATGAACGTAAATTTACCGGGGAGGACTTCCAGAAATTGTCCATTCTCCAAATCTGATTGGGTATACCGGTTGAGGTGGTCTGCAACCACATGTGTTGGCACTTGGAACAATGGGGCAGGCTCGGCGTTTGGATACAGCATGAGGCCACGATCACGAGGACTCATGCTTTGTACTGTCTCATGGGCCAGTCTGTCAATTTCTGCATCAACTACAGGATCTGGGTGATGCTTTGTTTCCATTTCTCTTCTCATTTTCCTTATCCTAACGCTACGGGTGAGCCTCGCTGCCTTGTTCGTTGCCTAACTCGTCGGGCGTTTTCAGCTTACGCTCCACCCGATTGTTGACAAATTATTGTTCCTGCATTCCCGATAAATGTTCTTTGGCCAGATAAGGTCTAACAAACAAATCCAAATCCTCCTCTGGAACATTCGCCAAATCTTTGATGTTATCTTCGACAACGTTCATAACAGGTTTCAGTTTGTCGCATGCAAAATCGGAACAGCACCCGCAGTTTTGTATGCCTTTTTCTTGTGCGCAGGGCTTAACCTTACATTCTGAATTTCCATCATTTGGGCAACCTTCGCATTTCCCAACAATCTCTGTTTTATAATTGAAATATTTAGCCCAGCCATCACGAACCTTCTGCTTGTCTATGCTTTCATAATTTGATTTGTGAACAGGACACAAATCACACCTATATCCGCATATTCCCATAATAGTCTTCCACTCTTGTCCAAAATCGGATTTTAGCAGAGTGTTTTAGTACTTGAAAAATGTC
>CAZIUL010000027.1:0-56494 GCA_964542475.1 uncultured Phycisphaerales bacterium
AGAACATCGAGTCAAAATTTGCTTGTTAAAAAACGGGGTTTATGCGACGGAATCAAGAATGGCTTCATGATTAAGTACTTTACAGTACTCATCTTCATCATCGGGAACTGGGCCGCCAGCCTCAGCGGTCTGGGCGAGATGAGGGAGGAGTATCGTAAAATAAAAATTAGATTTATTTTCAACGTCCTTTTTCAATGATTCTGAATCTGTACTGTTTTTCAAAACTGTCAATACTTCATGCTTTACTGCTTTCATTCCTTCGTGAGTAAGCTTTTTCCTATCTTCCTCAAGCTTGTCATCATATTTGAGCATCCAATCAATAACGCCTTCCTCATCTGTAATGGGCGGTATAGACGGTTTCTTAGAAAACAGGCCCATGAGAGCTCCTTTCACGCTTTGAAGGGTATACGGTTCGTCTCCTATTCACCAGGCCCGGGAAGCGAGCACCCTCACTTTTTATCGACATTAACAAATCCCCTTTATGATAAAGTAAGGTAATAAAGGCGCAAGTAAGAGACAGCCAATTCCTTTTTTATTTACCTTAGGAGCAATTGATTTTGCTTCAACGTTTGTAATAAAAATACCATTTAAAAGATCAAAATTAAAACCCGTATAGCAAAAGTATCTCAAAAAACTTATCCGACCAATATATGCATTTATTTCATTTCCGTCATAAATAACTTTATTTGAATACGGTCGTTTAGAATCCAGTTGAAAATTACTAAGAAATATATCCTTCGTTGCAAATGTTCGAAGTAATGCCTCGCATGCAATATCCGTTCCATCAAAGAACTCATTATTCTTTTCCTGCATTCGTTGATACTTCTTATATGTGATTCTAAAGGCTTCTGGTACAAAGTAATACCATTTGCTATGGTCAAGTTGAGATACAATCACTTGATTATAAATATCAATATCATCCCCAAAACCACCAGGATCTTGTGATCTTTCATCGCACATTTTAAGTAAATCTACATCCTTTATTATGTGCAAAGAAATCATCCCATGTTTCTGCAAATCAAAGATGGGGTTATCAATGTTATCAGGAAAATAACTAGGCAGGTATCCTTCTCTTTCGATATCGGATTTATATTCAGAAACCGATTTCCATTCCTTCCAATTTCTGAGTAGTTCCTTTTGGTCATCCGGCAAGTTTTCATTGATGATTTTGTTGCATTTAATATCTCTTTCAGAAAATCTAATGTATGTAGGTCTGTTGGCTTGATCGTATAAATGGAGAAAATAAAAATGACGTAAAGCCATATCTAAATCGATAGTGGTGTTTTCCATATCTGTTATCTCCTTTATTCGAAGAATGAGACAAAAGAAATTAAGCTTGCTTTGGAATACATTTGAGGAGCAAAGGAAAATGTTTTCTCCTTATCTGCGGTCCTTTACCTAGTCAACTCCTCCTCGCCAGCTTCGTTGCGAAGATTGAGATTAAACCACCGAGCATGAAGTAGCCTAATATAACCTCCAACATAACCAAGAATGCTGCAAACTGGGTTATGGGAAGGACATCACCGAATCCCAAAGTCGTAAAAGTTACAACGCTGTAGTAAAGCAGAGATTGGAATCCCCAAGGAAGATGATCAAGTTCAAAGGCCCCTTCTCCAATTGCGTATTCCGGTGAAGCCGATCACCTGTTCCGGGGCAAAGCGATCACTTGTTCCGGAGGAAGTCGATCGCCTGTTCCGGACGATGGCGATCACCGGTCGGAGCGAAGCGACGCTGGTCCCTATCTGATAAAATAAACCTCCTTCACAGTCAATATACCTTTTCGTTTCCTGATAGGCCGCCCGGAGCGGAGCCCTTGGCGGAGCTCAAGCGGAGGGCGGCGGTTCGGGGGCAAAGCCCCCGCGAGGTGGGGGTAAAGGGGGAGGAGACTGATAAGTTGTGGAAAACCTGCCTCCACCTCATCCTTGTTACCTGCCCTCTCTTGGCCTCCTTTATCTTCATGCGTTTTCCCCCTTCCTGTTTTGCTTCTTGCGAATAGAAGCCCCTTTCAGTTCGATGCGGTGGGCGTTATGAATGAGCCGGTCCAAGATGGCATCTGCGATGGTGGGATCCCCCAGCGTGTCATGCCACTTTTTGATTGGGAGCTGGCTGGTCACGAGGGTCGAGCGAAGACCATGGCGATCTTCGAGGACCTCAAGGAGGTCATGCCGCTCGGTGTCCTCCAGGGGCTTGAGTCCCAGGTCGTCAAGGATTAAGACGGAAGCCTTGGCCAGCTTCTGAAGCTCCTTGATATAGGATCCGTCTCCCTTGCTGAGGGCCAAGTGGTGCAAAAGCCTGGGCACCCGGAAGTAGAGGGAGGGATGTCCCTCTCGACAGGCCTTGTTGGCCAAGGCGCAGGCAATCCAGGTCTTTCCCAGACCGGTGGCTCCGGTGATGAGGATGTTTTCGTGGTTATGGAGCCATTGGCAGCTTGCGAGTTTGCGGATCACCGAGCGGTCCAGGTTGCGGGGATGACGATAGTCCATGTCCTCCAGGCAGGCCGGCTCCCTCAGCTTGGCCCTTTTCAGCCGCCGTTTCAGTTGGCGCGCCTGGCGTTCGGTCCATTCCCGGTCCACCATAAGGCCGAAACGCTCCTCAAAGCTCAGCGGGTCTCGTCCTTTCTGCTCCAGGCAGTCCTCAAAAGCACCAGCAAGACCATAAAGTTTCATGTCCATAAGTTTTTGATGGGTCTGTTCGTCGAGCATAATCCATTTCCTTTCATTGGTAATAAGGTGCCCCCCGGATATTTTTGTGGTCCACGGGGATTTGTTTGCCGGACCCTCTGGCTTGCAGCAGAGATTGCCGGTCCAGGCCGGTTTTCAAGATCGACTTGACACTCTTGTAGGAGTAGGCGCCGAGATAAAGCGCCCTTTCGCATGCCGCTTCCAGGCGGTCTTTTCCATAGGCCTTGCCTAATCGCAAAAGCCCCAGGCAGGATCGATAGCCTTGCTCCGGATAGGCCCTCCGGTTCAGGATCTCTTGGGCGAGTAGCGCGGTCTTCTCTCCGGTTTCATTGGCCCATGCCAGGATGCGCGTGGGAGTCCACGCCAGGTAGCGCTGGTGGCTCTTGGGCATGTGTTCTTTCAAAGTGGTGTGTTTTCCTTTTTCAAAGCTGCGCACATGGGAAGCCACCCGCCGCCCCTTGTGCAAGAGCTCCACGCAGGTGGCCGTGAAGCGGGCATCCAGATATTTGTGCACGAGGGAATAGGGGACGCTGTAGTAGTGCTTGTCCACTTCCACGTGGTAGTCGATGTTGACCTTGGGCGTTTTCCAATCGGCATACTCGTATCGGGTGGCGGGCAGGGGAAGAAGCGCCGGCTTGTCCAGCGTCTCAAAGAGCTCTTTTCGGGTGGTATCCAGCTTTTGAAACCGGCGGCCGTTGAGCTCCTCGCGTTTTTCAAAAATCGCTTCGTTCGCCTGCGCAAGGCTGAAAAAGGTGTGGTTGCGAAGGGCCGCCAGGATCCACCGCTGGGCGATTAAAACGGCTCCCTCGACCTGAGCCTTGTCCCGAGGCTTCCGGACTCTTGCCGGTAAAATGGCGGTCCCGTAATGCCGAGCCATGTCCGAATACGTGGTGTTAAGATCCGGCTCATAGTAACAGGGATGGGTCACCGCTGTTTTCGTGTTATCCGGCACCGTGGCTTTGGCCACCCCTTCAAAATATTCGTAGGCATGAATATGGCCCTCGATCCAGCAAGGGAGCTGTTGGGAAGGAAAAGCCTCGGCAAAGGTATAGTTACTCGCCCCCAGTGTGGCTATCAAGAGCTCCGCCTCACGGACGACACCCGTATGGGGGTTCGTGATCGCGATGCCGTCGCCGGAGAAGTCGATAAACATCTTTTCCCCGGCCCGGTGCTCCTGGCGCATGACCACGTTGAGTTGGCTTTTGTATTGCCTGTAGTGCTCGCAGAATTGGCTGTAATGGTAGCCGTCGTCCAGGTGATCTTGCTTGTACTCCTGCCACAAAAGCATCAAAGTCACCCCTTTGCGGCGGAGCTCACGATGGACGTGTTTGAAGTTAGGCTGGGCTCGGGCTCTCCTTGAGGAGAATGCGGGAGGGTATAGCTTGGCCTCGAGCGCAGCATCGTCCAGGGCAGGATCCAGAGGCCAGCTCAGGCCTGCCGTTCTCGCGCGTAAAAGGCACTCGGCCACGGTGGACTGGGAAACCGAAATGCTGCGGGATATCTTTCGCTGGCTTAAGTCCTGCGCCCAACTTAACCTAAGAATTTCTCGTATCTTTCGCATAGACAACCTCTTGGCAGGCATCGGCCTCCTCCTGTCTCGTTGAAAAAAGAGGAAACGTAGCACTACCGGTTATCCAGCGTCTACTTCGCTCGTGAAAGGATAATCAGCGCATGCCAACTGATCGGCATGGACCGGAATCGGTGATCGGCTTCAATCGGAATGGGTGATCGGCTTGAGCCGGAATCAGTGATCGGCTTCGCCCGGAATGGGTGATCGGCATGGCCCGGAATACGCATCCAATAATGTAAAATATCCATGCAAATATGAATACCAATGAAAGGGACCAGGATATCCATATACAGAGAGATCTGCCGCAGTCGGAAGAAAATAGCCAAAGATAGTATAGAGGCTTACGCCACCAAACGCTTTTAAACTCCTCAAGAAATTCCTGGTCCTGAACGAACCTCTTGAACATGGCACTACCGTAGCATGTGGAGATGCGCACTCCTCCAAATTTGATCTTACGATCATATTTGACAAAAGATACATTAGCATTATCGAAGTTGGCACCAGAAAGGTTAGTCCCTTTCAAGTTTGCTCCATCGAGGTCAGCTCCGGTGAAGTGAGCGTTAATGAGGTTAGCTCCCTCAAGGTCGGCTCCCATGAGATCGCCACTCTCCAGATGGACTCCCCAGAGATCGGCTTCCTTCAGGTGGGCTTCCTTTAGGTCGGAGCCCTCCAGGTGTGCATTAATAAGACTGGCTTTCTCCAGATTTGCATCGCATAGGCTGGCCTCTTTCAGGTTGGTATTACAGAGATTGGCCCCTTGCAGGATGGAATCGCATAGATTGGCTCTCATGAGGTTGGCACTCTCCAGGTGGGCTTCCATGAGGTCGGCTCCCCCGAGCTCGGCTCCAACGAGGTTGATTCCCTCCAACTTGGCTTTTGACAAATCAGGGACTATATTCGGATTTTTCTCCCTCCATAGATTCCACTCTCCAACGTCTTTCTTGAGCTTTGCTATATGTTCCAGATTCGCCATTGCTAGTTGTCCCTTTTTCAATAGATTCGATATGCCAGCATAGAAGCGATATTACAAGAAGTGTTAAAAAGAATCGATCATTGGCGAATCCGAACGGATTTTAAGGGATTGGATTTCTGGTTGAAAGATTGATGGTAATCCTGTGAGTTTAGTTTTTCTTCTTCAAAGTTACCAAAGGAACAATGCCCCAAAAAAACAGCGAAATATGTGGGGAATAGCGTGGGGAATGAATTTGGGGGGCATAAAAACAGGGGTTAGGAAATGGACCTAACCCCTTATCTGATAAATGGTCGGGGTGACAGGATTCGAACCTGCGGCCCCTGGCTCCCAAAGCCAGTGCTCTAGCCAAGCTGAGCTACACCCCGTGATTGGGGAACAAAGTTAATGTAAAGTTCGGATTTGGCAAGGAAAAACAGGAAGGAATGGGAGAAAGAGTTCAGAACCTGCGCAAAACGCCGATCACAACGCCCCGGACCTCAACCTTATCCGCGTAGATGGGACGCATGCCGGAGTTGGCAGGTTGAAGACGAATCCGGTCACCTTCTTGGAAGAACCGTTTCAGCGTGGCCTCGTTGCCATTGACAATGGCCACCACGATCTCACCGTCATTCGGCCGGCTGCGTTTTTCGACCATCACGAGGTCTCCATCCCGGATCTGGTCCTCTATCATTGAATCGCCGGTTACCCTGAGCAGGAAGCATTCCTTGTTGTCAGGGAACAGAGAGGAGATGTCGAACTCCTCGCTTTCCTGCACCGCCTCAATCGGGCGGCCTGCCGCGATCATACCAAGCACAGGAACCTTGAAGCGTGAAAGCGCTTCCCTCTCCTTGTTTGAGATCAGCTCGATCGATCTGGCGCGGTTCTTGGATTTTCTGAGGGCCCCCTTCTTTTCCAGAGCTGCGATATGCTCGTAAATGGTAATTTTGGAAACCTTGAAATACTGTGCGATCTCCTCCAGAGTGGGGGATACGTTCTTGTCCTCTATGTATGCCTGGATGAAATTGATGATCCCGAGCTGTTTTTCAGTGAAATACACTAATCCGTTCTCCCAAGCTCATCATCAGATGAAATCGCATTGAGTAGAGAAAAAATCGTATCAAACCTTGGGATTATTTGCATCCTCGGTTTGATTTTGTGTGTGTGCCTGATCTCAAACATACAAAAGCAGCAGCAGGATGAACAGGATGAACGCAACAGCGCCCAACTCGTTTTTGAAACACCTGGAAATCATGATCTTGTCTCCATTCATTAAAACTCTTGCCTGTTTATTTTTCTGAATCTCATCACTCTTAGGTATTTGTTTGGCCTTACAACTACCTAACATGATAATACCCGAAAATTTACCTAACGCCAAACGGTTTTTCTGTTTTATTTTAATTTTTTTCGCAGCTTGCGAAGCTTTTCAGCATAGGTTAAAGTGCTGTGTAGGATTCGGCATAACTCTCTTTAGATAAAGCGGATTATGGATATTCCTACCTTTCATTCCGCGCGCTACCTGGTGCCCTTGGGCAAGATCCATCCCCAAGAAGAAAGCTGCGACATCCTGGTCATCGGGGGTGGAATTGCGGGTATGACCGCTACCATTGCTGCTGCAGAGGCTGGTGCAAATGTCATCCTTGTAACAAAGGATTCGCTCGAAGAATCAAATTCGTTTTATGCGCAGGGCGGTATCGCGGCTGTGCTGCACAAATCCGATTCCCTTGATCTGCACATCAAGGACACCATTGACGCGGGCATGGGGCTCGCTCACAGCGAGGTTGTGAAAGAGGTCGTCTCAAGGGGGCCGGAAGCCATTCAACGTCTCATAAGCTGGGGCAGCGAATTCGACACTGAGGACGGAGAGCTTTCCCTTTCCAGGGAGGGCGGTCATTCAGCACCAAGAGTGGTTCACTCCAGTGACATGACAGGAAGGGAGATACAGCGAGCCCTTATAAACAAGGTCAAGTCGGTCAAGCGCGCACACCTTCTTCCGCTCCATTTTGCGGTGGATCTGTTGACGCATGAGGGAGAGTGCATCGGGGCCCTGCTTTGGAACGAGAAGAACGGCTTCTGCAGGATCTTGGCAAAAAGAACCATCCTGGTTACCGGCGGCTCCGGCCAGGTTTTCCGGGAAACCACGAACCCTGAAATCGCAACAGGCGACGGGATAGCCATGGCGTTCAGGGCCGGTGCGAAGATACGCGACATGGAGTTTTTCCAGTTTCATCCCACGATCCTGTACCTTGCGGGCTCTTCCAGGCTCCTAATCTCTGAGACCGCTCGAGGTGAAGGAGGAGTTCTTCGAGACCGCTACGGGTACCGTTTCATGCCCGACTACCATCCCAAAGCAGAGCTCGCGCCGCGGGACGTGGTCTCCAGGGCTATCCTTTCCCAGATGGCGAAGACGAGCTATACTCATGTTTTTCTGGATGTTACACACCTTTCCCCGTCTTTTCTGCGCGAGCGCTTTCAAGGCATTTACAAGCAGTGCGAATCTTATGAAATCGACATAACCACAAGTTTTATCCCGGTTCGCCCTGCGGCGCACTACTGCATAGGAGGGGTGATGAACGAGCTCGACGGCCACACCTCCATCCCAGGGCTTTTCGCCGCCGGAGAAGCCACCTCGTCAGGGCTTCACGGAGCAAACCGGCTCGGCAGCAACTCATTGCTGGAAGGGATAATATTCGGCTGGCGGGCAGCAGTTGCCTGTGTGGACGAGCTGGGGAAAAGCCGTGCAAAAGAAGTTGATAAGATTCCCTGTCCTCCTTCGTACGAGGCAGATGAGGCCGGCCTTGATCTGGAGGATCTTCTCAATTCGGTAAAATCCCTCATGTGGCGATGCGTGGGAATCGAGCGGTCCAGGTCAGAGATGGTCGAGGCCGGGGAGTTTCTCGATCTCTGGTCCAGGCGCGTGTTCAGGGCGAGGTTCCAGGAGTACGGGCCGCTTGGCTGGGAGCTCTGCAACATGCTCACCGTGGCCAGGCTCATAACAGCCGCAGCGCTTTTTCGCGAGGAGAGCCGAGGAGTCCACTATAGAAAGGATTTTCCGGAACAGGATAACAGGAGATGGCAGCGGTCCATGGTCTGGATGAATAAAACGGAGAACAGCTGCTGATTCGAAAGGGCAGGAATACTGAAAACAGATCGAAGCGAGAATTCCGAAAGTACGCATACTGATGGATCTGAATGCGCATTTTTAGTGGGTGTGTTTTTGCCGGGTGAGGAGCAGCACGCGGAGGAACATCTTTCAGAGCTCAGAAGACTGGCAGAAACAGCAGGCGCGATTGTGGTGGGGGAAGCGGTTCAGAGGAGGAACACTCCTGACAGGACCTGGTACATGGGCAAGGGAAAGGCCATCGAAGTGGCTCACGAAGCCTCCCAAAAGTCAGCAACGATCCTGATCCTCGACAACGACCTTTCGCCGGCCCAGGCAAGGAACCTGGAGAAGCTGACCGAGCTCAGGGTTGTTGAGCGGAGCCAGCTCATCATGGACATATTCGCTTCCGGCGCGCGTACGCTGCAGGCCCGCAAGCAGGTGGAGCTCGCCCAGCTCCAGTACTACCTTCCGCGCCTCAAGCGGCTGTGGTCCCACCTGTCGCGCATCCGCTCCGGCATAGGCATGCGCGGACCCGGCGAGACCCAGCTCGAGGTGGACCGCCGCATCGTGCGCCGCAAGATAGGCGAGCTCAAAAAGGATCTGAAAGGCATAGGTGGACGCAAAAAGCGCGAGGTGGATTCACGGAAAGACCTTTTCAAGGTTTGCCTGGTCGGGTACACGAACTCGGGCAAGTCAACGGTTCTGAACAGGGTCACGAGCGCTGCCGTGAAGGCGGAGGACCGGCTCTTTTCCACGCTTGACACGCGCACGCGTTCCTGGAAGCTCAGGAAAAACCTCGATGTACTCATCTCCGACACGGTCGGCTTCATCAGAAAGCTGCCCCATCATCTAGTGGCATCGTTTCACGCCACGCTCGAGGAGGCTGCAAGGGCCGACCTTCTTCTGCACGTGCTCGATTGCTCGCATCCTGCCGCGGCTCAGCACATCAAGGCTGTCGATTCGGTGCTCGAGGAGATCGGCAGCAAGGAGATACCGCGCCTGCTCGTGTTCAACAAGGCTGACCTCGTGGATGACTTCATGGAGATCAGCGATCTCGCGAGGCGCTATCCCGCGCATGTGTTGGTGTCGGCGAAGGATGGCCAAGGGATGGACAAGCTCAAGGATCGTGTCTGCGCGAACCTGCTTGACACCTATACCGAGGTGATGGTGGACATGCCGCTCTCATCCGGCAGGCTGAGCGCTTTCCTTTCCAGTGTCGGTGATGTGATAATGTCCCGGCAGGCAGATGGCAGGCATTATGTTACAGCACGGGTTCCACCACGAGAAATGGGCAAGCTTCGCGAGCTTGTTGTTGCCCAAGGCGCCCTGATAGAGGAGGGGTAGGGCTCACATCGGACGGCAACGAGCATGAAATCAATCCCTTGGGATTTTCAGCTTCATTCCCGGTTGGATGCTTTTCGCATCCTTGATGCTGTTGAGTGTCATTATCTCTTGTGCGCGGCCGGATGTGCCCAGGAACTCCAGCGAGATCTCTGAAATCGTGTCCCCTGCCTTCACCTCGTAGATGTAGTATTTTGAAAGCCCCCTGTGCTCTTGCGCGCCGCGGCGGTCCGGCTCCGGTTCATCGTCGTTGATCTCTAGCACTGTTCTTTTGCTGTTCTGTACGGCGGATGATGCGGTTCCGGTGCCTGCTGCACCAGAGGTTTCAAGAGGCGAGGATGGTTTGTTGATCGGATTTTTTCCCCCGGCGTAGCCTATCTCGATCTCGAGGATGTCATCGTTGCGGGAGCGCATCATGTGGACACCGCCCGTTTTCTGGTCGGATTCCTGGCGCGCGTTCCAGTCCGCTACTACGGCTGCCAGGAACACGAGCAGCAGAATAAAGGCGATGTAAGTCTTTTTCATTTTACCGCGGCTTGTTGCTCTTCACGCCTGTGCAGCAAGAGCAACACAGGGCTTGCCACGAAAATGGATGAATAGGTGCCCACAACGACACCGACGATCAGAGCGAACGAGAAGCCTTCCATGACGTTTCTCTGGCCGTAGTTCAGCACGAAAAGAAGCACGACTGCCATGAGCGTTGTCAACGATGTGAGCACGGTTCTTGAGAGAGTCTGGTTTATGCTGAGGTTTACCAGATCGGGGAAAGGCATGCTCACGCGGGGCAGGTTCTCCCTGACCCTGTCGAAAACAACGATCGTATCGTTCAAGGAGTAGCCGATGATCGTGAGAAAAGCGGCGATCAACGGAAGATCGATCTCCACGTCCACAAGACCGGTCGCCCTGGCAGCGGTGACCGCACCGAGTGTGATCAGAACGTCGTGGACAAGTGCCGCGGCAGCCGCCAAACCGTACTTGTACTGCTTGAAACGGAGCCGGATGTAAACGATGATCGCGACAAGGGAGAAGAAGATGGCGATCACAGCGGCGTCTCTAAGCTGGTGTCCTACCGTTGGACCGATGTAGCCGGTCAATGGAAACGGATCAAGCAGTTCAACCTGGCTGCCTGCTTTGGACGCCTTCTTGAGGGTGGTGCTGATCCGGCCCTGGATCCACATGGGAGTGAAGGTAGTGCCTACTGGATAGACCGCTTTTACGAGCACCGATTTGTTGTCGTCCGAGAACTTGGCCTCTTTGATCTCCAGCAGATCTCCGAATGCGCTCTTCAGGCCGGCTTCATCGGTTGGTTCCGCCAGGTTCAGGCCGAAATCTACCATCGTTGTCTGAGTGGCCTCATCCGGATGCAAAGAGAGGTCGAAGATCGGATCCTTGACGAGCTTCCCTTTGAGAAGCTCCTTGATTTTCTTCAGGTACACAGCGGACGAGCCGACCGGACCTTGAGCGGCAGAGCTGACATCGCTTTCCGGTTCGGCAGCAGCGCCGCCGGCAGCCTTGAGCGCCTCTTCCTCGGCAAGCAGCGCCTCCTTGACAGACATGGTGCTTTTGATCTTGATGTCGAACACCTCGAAAGGCTCTTCCACGCGTTTCACCGCACCCTGATCAATGGACACGACCTGAACGTTCGGGTACTCCGAGCCGAGGATCGTCTGGATGTCAGCCTGGGACGTTCCCTCCACGCATTTGAGGTGAACGTTGTATCCGCCGGTGAAGTCCAGGCCGTACTTGCTCTGGTCCGCCACGACGAAACCGGCAAGGCCGACAACCACGATGATGAGCGAACAGATCCCGGCGGGCGGCATGCCCTTGATGAAGCTGATGTTCGGGCTCTTCAAGAGCCTGAGCATTGCAAGGTTCTTTTTTATTACGCCCTTGTCGAGCAGCAGGGCGAAAACCACCTTCGACACCACAAGCGCGGCGAACAGGCTGGAACAGATGCCTATCATCAGAGTAGCAGCGAACCCCTTGATCGGGCCGGTGCCGAACTGGAACAGGATGAATCCGGTGATGAAAGTTGTAACGTTTGCATCAACGATTGTGATGAAGGCGCGCTCGAAACCGTTTTTTATGGATTGCGCGATGGTCTTGCCCCTGTCCTTTTCCTCACGGATCCTCTCGAAGATGAGGATGTTCGCGTCAACCGCCATACCCACCGTCAGCACTATGCCGGCGATGCCCGGGAGCGTCAGAGTGGCCTCGAGGAAAATGAGCACGCCCATCAAAAAGATGAGATTTACGGCAAGGGAGAGCGACGCGATCAAGCCCGCTGTCATGTAGTAGATGACCATGAACGCGAACACCGCTGTCAGGCCGATGACCGCTGCGATCTTTCCGCGGTAGATCGAGTTCTCGCCGAGCGTCGGTCCGATCGTGTTCTGTGACATGAGCACCGGTTTCACCTCAACGCTTCCGGAGCGGAGTATGGTGAGCAGTGCTTTCTGTTCCCTTAGCGTGAAACCTTGCGGTTGGGGGCCTGAAATGGTGCCGGGGCCCCTGATCGCAGTGTGAATTTTCGGGTCGGAGGACACTTTGCCGTCAAGCACGATTGCCAGGCGCTTGTTGGTGTGTTCGTCGGTGAAGTCACCGAAATGACCGGCCTTGTTCGAGTTAAACTCGAAGCCCACGGCAGGGTTTTGATTCTGGTCCCGGGAAGGGCTTACCCTTGACAGGTCCTGCCCGTGAAAGCGCCAGTTTTCGTTGTCGTACCTTTTCATCAGCAGGAAGAAATGTTGGATCAAATCCGAATTGGAGTCGATTTGAACCCCAAGCCCTTCAAATGTGCTGTTTTCTTCCACTTTGAAGCCGTACTCTATTTCGACGACATCCGCTGAGCGGGGCAGCCAGAAGTAGTGTGCGCTTTCGTCGTTGATTGTTTTGGAAAAGGTCAGGGCGCTCAGGTTGGTGTTCAGGTCCCAGCCCCCCTCATCCTCTTCGAGCTTTTTCAGGTGATTAATCAGCTTCAGGGTTTCCGCTTTCACATCAACGGCGATGCTGGGGTCATCCTGATCGCTCTCATCCTCCGAAACTAGCATGTACTCTAGGTTTCCCTGGCTCTGGATGATGTTCACGATGTCATCGACCTCGGCCTGCGACATGCCGGGCAGCTCGATGAGGATCTCGTTATCACCCTGGACGCGGATCGGGATCTCTTTCAGGCCGTAGCCTTCGATGCGCTTCCTGAAGACAGCCACCGTATCGGCGGTGACATCCTTCATGGTCCTCCCTTCGTCCGGGGAAAAGTCTTCAGGAGGGGGAAGCTTGTATCTCAGCGATGAACCCCCGCTCAGGTCCAGGCCAAGAGTGATGTTTTTGTAATAAAGGACGTAAGCCGCGCCCAGAAGAAGCGCGATGATGAAGATGATCTTTATTTTCAGGTTTTGAACCATGATCCGGATCTCTCCTTTTCCGTGTTTTAAAACTCTCGGCCTTCACCCATGCAGTATTTGTTTCTGGAAAGCGCCGATGCGGCGTTTCCGATCAGGCATCAGTTCGCAAACGAAACGACTCTGTGTTTCGGGTGCATCCAAAGCAACGACTCATGCCGGAGGCGTTTTGCTTGTGTCGGTTTTGGATGTGTAAAGGCGTTCGCGGACCCGGGCTTTTTTCCCGGAACGGCTCCTCAAGTAGTATAGCTTGGCCCGCCGCACGCGGCCTTTCTTTTTCACGTGCACATCTTTCACCATCGGAGAATGGAAAGGAAAAACCCTTTCGACACCCTCGCTCTGTACGATTCTGCGCACGGTGAAAACCCGGCGGATACCACGGCCCTTGATGGCGATTACCACACCTGTGAAAAGCTGCGTCCGTTCCTTGCCGCCTTCGCGGATGATACATTCAACATCCACTGTATCGCCTTCGTTGAATGCGGGCAGCTTTTCTTTCATGTACTTCTTTTCTATTTCATGAATGAGATCCATGATCGTTCTTCCTCATTTTTCAGATGAACCGCGCTTCTTGCCGTTCATGTCGGGCCTTTTGCGCGCTGTCGCTCTCTTTGATTGCTCCTGTCTCCAGTTCCTTATGGCCTCGTGGTCTCCAGACAAAAGGACTTCGGGAACATCCATTCCACGAAAAACCCTCGGCCGTGTGTATTGCGGCGGGCTCAAAAGCCCGTTCATAAACGAGTCTCTCGATGCTGATTCGTCGTCGCCCAGCACTCCGGGCTTCAGCCTGATCGTCGATTCTATCAAGCACATCGCTGCCGGCTCGCCGCCGGATGTAACAAAGTCACCCAGGGAGATCTCATCCCAGGGAAAGCCTGTATGCACCCTCTCGTCGAAACCTTCGTACCGACCGCACAGAATGATAAGCTCGTTGTGTTCAACCAGTTCAACCGCTTTTTCCTGGTCGAAGCGGGCACCCTGCGGTGAGAGAAGAATCATTCTCGGATGATCGGATGCCGCTTGTGCGAGAGTATGTTCCACTGCCGCAAAGATCGGTTCCGGCTTGAGCACCATGCCCGGGCCGCCGCCGAAAGGCCTGTCATCCACTACCTTGTGTCTTCCTTCGGCAAAATCTCTGAAGTTTACCAGATTAACTTCGAGAAGACCTCTTTGTACGGCCCTGCCCACGATGCTTTCATCGAGGAACGCGCCGAACAGTCCCGGGAACAGAGTCAAAACATGGACGATCATCCGAGGTAAGCCGATGGCCTGTCCTGCTCGGACAGGTTGTCCTTTGTACAAAACTGCAACGAAGTTACAAAACCCGATATGTTAAAACGATGGCGGTTTAAATCAAGGCAAAAAGTAGTTTTTTTGCCTGCGGGGTCTGATATGCTTTTCCTGAGGTGTATTTGTGCTGCTGAGGAATCAGCCGATGCCGTCCGGAAAGTCCTCCTTGTCATGTGAGCAAAGCAGTTTCATGAACTGCTTGGCGTCAAGAAAGGCTTGTGTAAAATATGTTTACGGGAATCATCCAGGAAACGGGCGAGATCGAATCCATCGCTGTGAAAGGCAAGAAGGCGCGCATCCGTTCCAAGGCGCCAGGACTTGCAAAAGAGGTGAAGAAGGGGGACAGCGTTTCGGTGTCAGGGGTGTGTCTTACCGCTGTGGAGATACTGCCCGGGAGCCTCGAGTTCGACGCGGTTACCACAACACTGGACAGGACTTCGCTCAAAGGACTAAGCCGCGGGAGCAAGGTGAACCTCGAGCCGGCGCTCAGGTTCGGCGATCCTGTTGGCGGACACCTGGTTTCAGGCCATGTGGACTGCGTGGGCACGGTCAAGACGGTCAAGCGCCTTACAGGGGAGACGCGTTTCAAGATCGGCGCGCCGGATGAGGTCATGCAGTACCTGGTGGAAAGAGGGTCGGTGGCTGTTGACGGCATCAGCCTGACCGTGGCAAA
This sequence comes from uncultured Phycisphaerales bacterium, assembly GCA_964542475.1. Taxonomy (GTDB): domain Bacteria; phylum Planctomycetota; class B15-G4; order B15-G4; family CAYZWU01; genus CAZIUL01. Next base: position 15,009 of record CAZIUL010000027.1, read on the forward strand.
GCTTTTCAAGGACGCGTTCGAAGTGGCTGTGATACCGCACACGCTTTCTTCCACGACCCTCGCACAGGCGAAAGCCGGGGACACGGTCAACCTGGAGGGCGACATGATGGGCAGGTGGGTGGAGAAGCACTTGCAGCGCATGCAAAAAGGCGGGAAGCTTACTTTTGACAAGCTCCGCAATGAGGGATTTTGACAGCCTTACTCCCCAAACGCTGCTGAAAGGCCCTGCTCATGGCCTCGCGGGGCGAAGCCGAGTGTTTTCCGCGCCGAGGAGATGTTCACGGTGTGGTCGTTTGCAAAGAACGCCAGGGTTGCCCGAATACGGCTGCCCAGGAAGAGCGCGGCCGGCCTGAGCAGCCAGAGCGGCACCGGAACCAAAACGGTTTTTCCGTTAAGAGCTTTTCTGGCCTCGCGCAGGAAGGAAACCTGTTTCACAGGTTCTGGGCCTCCGATCTCGAACGTTGCACCCGCCGCCTCTTTTGTCGCGGCCGCGGCAACAACGGCCTTGGCAGCGTCATCCACAAAAACGGGCTGGATCATGTTTGTGCCGCCCCCGGGTAGAAACAGGGGCAGTTTTCTTGTGACCCTTCTTTCAAGCGATGCGGTCCAGCCCCTGTCGTTTTTCCCGTAGACCATGGTGGGCCTGAGAATCACGCGGTTTGCAGCCCGCTCAGCCACTGCTGCTTCCGCTTCTTTTTTTGACAGGCTGTACGCTCCTGGAAAGGACTCGGTCACAGCCATGCTGCTCAGGAGCACGAAACGGAGCCGATCGCGCCCGGAGCAGGCATGCAGGAGCGCTTGCGTGCCTTTTACGTTGGTCCTGCGAATAGCTTCGGGGTCGCCCGCGATCAGCGCTGCCGCGTGAACGACCGCGTCCGCTCCATCGAGCTCGTTTTTAAGAAGAGCCGGGGCATCGAACAGGTCGAGCAGCAGCTCGGAATACCCGTCGGCATGCCCCGCCAGTGAACCGGGCACGATGTCCGCTCCAACAACCTCATGGCCGGCATCGAGCGCCGCCCTGACCACCCCTTGGCCCAGAAATCCGGAAGCTCCGGTAACTATGATCTTCATGTTATCCTCGAAGTCCGACAAGACAGAAGAGTCAGACCAGTTCATTGTTAAGATTTCTTTTTACGATGCAACGGATTTCGGATTTCATATCATGACTCGGTCCACGGGTCGATCCCGGGTTTCTGATCGGGTCTTTTTTTGATCAGCTTTGTCGAGGAAACGAGATGGTACGTCGGCTGTCATCCGGAAAAGCTGTGATCCTGTCGGCTTTTCGCGTGGAGATCGATAAGATAGCGGAAGCCCTTGAATGCAAAGGCGAGCTTTGCGAAAAAGGGCCGTTGCGCTACGTGACAGGCAGGTACGCTTCCATGGATGTCCTTGCGGGAACCACCGGCGTGGGCAAGGTGCGGGCGGCAGCAGGTGTCCAGGCGGCTATCGAGCTGTTCGATGCATCGTTCGTGCTGTTCGTGGGAACCGCGGGCGCACTCTCTGCCGGGCTTCGTCCCCTGGATCTGGTTGTTAGCGACCGGCTGCTTCAGCACGACACGGGACCGGACGAGCCCGCATGGTTCGATGCTGACCCCGAGTTGTCGTGTCTCCTCGAAAAAGCGGCAAGGAGCGTTCTCGACACCGGGAAAAGCTCTGTTCACAGGGGCGACATGATCTCCGGAGATTATCCTGTGCTCGACAAAGAAACCGGAAAGAGATTGGCAGACCGGTTCGGCGCTGTTGCGGTGGACATGGAAGCGGCAGCCGCCGCTTCGGTGTCGGCGATCAACAGCATCCCGTTTGCTGCCATAAAGGCTGTCACCGATTCGGCCGACAGAAACGTGATCAAGGAGTTCAAAAAACATGTCCATGAGGCGGCGGCGGTTGCCCAGGCTGCGGTCCTCTGCTTTTTAAGCGGCTGAGAACATGGATCCGGACAGGTTGAAGGTTCTGCTCGTCATGGAGTGCACCATCGGGGGAACCCGGCGTCACATACGGGAGCTGGCATCAGGGCTTTCCTCCATGGGGCATGACACCACTGCTGTCTGCTCAGCGGTCAGGGATCCAACCTTTCGGGAAGATATGGATTCGATGCGAGGCGCCGGCGCTGAAGTGATCGAGCTTCCCATGCGTCGCCGACCCTCTCCCTGGGCTGATCTGAAGCATCTTTTTTTTCTCTACCGCCTTCTCGGACGGATGCGGTTCGATGTGATCCACACGCATTCGAGCAAGGCCGGTGTGCTCGGGCGTGCGGCAGCGATGCTCAGGCCCGGCCCGGCGCTGGTACACACGCCCCACACGTTCGCTTTTTCATTCAAAGGGCATTTCAATCCGGTAAACAGGATGTTTTATCTGGGTATCGAAAGGTTCCTTGGCCGGCAGACCGGAAGGATCATCAATGTTTCGGAATCAGAGCGCGAGGAGGCGCTCAGATTGCGGATAGCGCGACCTGAGAGGCTTGTGAAGGTGGAGAACGGGATCGATCCCTGGCCTTACCGTTGGGCTGAGCCGCCTGATCCGGAAAATAGCCTTTTCATGGGCCGCGAATTTTTCCCGCGCATAGGCACCGTGGGGCTCTTGAACGCGGCAAAGGGGCACGATACCCTTGTTCGCGCGTTCTCTATGCTGCAAAGCCGGTTTCCGGATGCAGGCCTGGCGATCGTGGGCGAGGGCGCGCTTCGAAACAGGCTCGAGGCTCTTGTGAGCAAGCTCGGCGTCGAGGACAGTGTTTTCATCACCGGCTACAGACGAGACGTTCCTTCGCTTCTGAAGGAGCTTGATCTTTTCGTACTGCCGTCGCGATGGGAGGGAATGCCTTACGTGCTAATGGAAGCCATGGCCTCTGGGATGCCTGCCGTGGCCACGGATGTGAACGGATCGAGGGACATCATGGAGCACGGAAAGACAGGCCTCGTGGTTCCGAGAGACGATCCCGGCGCGCTTGCCTCGGCCTGCGGCGAGATCATCGCGGACCGGGATGAAGCCGCGGCCATGGCCGGGGAGGGGCTTCGCCGCGTGATGGAGCGCTTTACTTTGCAGAGCATGCTTGAGAGAACCGTGGATGTTTATCGCGCCGCGATACAGGGCGGCAGGGAGCGTTGAGTTGTCAACGGACAGGCTGAAAATCCTCATGGTGATAACAACGCTCGATACGGGGGGCGCGGAAAAACATCTTTCCATTCTTGCGCCTGAGCTCGCAGGGCGCGGGCACGAGATTGAGCTGGTCTTTCTGAAGGGCGAGGGGAGCCTTGCCCGCCTTTTCGAATCGAGCGGCATCCAGGTCGAGAAGATCGCGTTCGAGAGTCCGCTCGCCTTGCCGGGGGCTGTGGCGAGACTCGCCTCGAAGGTAAAGAACGGGGGTTTCTCGGTCGTTCACTCGCACCTGCTGAAGGCTGACCTGGTCGCGTCGCTGTCGAGCCTGCCTGCAAAGCCGATGGTGCTTGTCTCATCCAAGCACAACGATGAGCGCGCGCTGCTGAACCCGTTGGTCTCCTTTGTACACGGTGTCATCTCAAGACGCGCAGACGCGGTTATCGCTCTTTCCGATCACGTTGCCCGTTTTGTCACGCTACACGGCAGGGTGGCGCGCGAAAAGATAAAACGGATCTACTACGGCCTCGATCCGGAAGTTTTTCTTTCGGGGGGCGGGAGTGATCGAGAGCCGGCAAAAGAGCTAGGGCTCGATCCCGGTGTTCCCGTGCTCACCATGGTGGCACGTTTTGCTCCACAGAAGGATCACGAAACCCTGCTGAAGGCGGCGCGCCGCATGAAGGACGAGGGCCGCAGCTTCAGGCTGCTTCTGGTGGGGGATGACCCGTTCGGCAGCAACAGGAAGAAGGCGGAGGCTGTTAGCCGTGCCCTGGGCCTGGAGGATCAGGTCACCTTCACGGGCATAAGGGATGATGTGCCGGATATCCTGTCGCTGACTGATGTGTTCGTGATGCCTTCGCTGTGGGAAGGGCTCGGGCTGGTGTTTCTCGAGGCGATGGCGTACTCGCTTCCGGTTGTTTCCAACCGGGTGAGCGCGGTTCCGGAGATAGTGGAGCACGGCGAGACAGGCTTTCTAGTTCCGGCAGGTGATGCGGAAGCTCTCGCCGCAGCACTTTCGGGGCTGCTCGATGATCCCGAAAGGGCGGCCTCGATGGGGAAGCTGGGCAGGGCGCGGCTCGAGCTGTTGTTCGGCACTGACAGAATGGTGGAGGAGACCGAGGCTGTTTACATGGAAAGCATGAAACGATGAACGGTTTGTATCGAATACTTGTGGTCTGCACGGGCAATTTGTGCCGCTCTCCCATGGCGGAAGGGCTGCTCAATAAGCTTTTACGCGCAAAGGGGCTTGACCACGTGCTTGTGGAGTCGGCCGGGACACATGCTCCTGATGGGTCTCCTCCCACGTCAGCTGCAATCGAAGCGGCCGCAGGTCTTGGAGCTGACATCCGTAGGTACAAGGCGTCGATGTTGGACAGGTTTTGCGTGGTAACTGCCGACCTTGTCCTGGTCATGGAAGACAGTCACCGCGCATTGATCCATGCTTCCTGGCCCGTGGAATCAAGCGGAAAGATCCGTATGATAAGGAGCTTTCTCTCGGACGCGCAGGCCAACGACGAGGTGCCTGACCCGATCGGTGCCACCCTTTCCGAGTACAGGCGGATAGCAGACCTTCTGCAGGAGTGCTGCGATGGGGTGGTCGAGTGGCTGGAGAAAGATGAGGAGGAAAGAAGAAGAGAACCACGGATGGACACGGATTAGTCCGCATCTTGATGGGGTTGGTCCATCCAGCGTGGATTTGTTTCGGTGCCGCAGCAGAAGAGGATGAAATATGCGGGTTAACACTGAACACTTCCTCAAGGCGTCTTCAACTGCCTGAGAGCATCTACCTCTTCGCGGTTGATGAGCTCGATGCAGCGGCCCAGCTTCTCGGAAAGCGCGGGGTTGCGCGGCATGGCCTTTCTGATCTGCCTGATGAGCTGGATCGTCAGCCTGAAGGTGCGCACAAGGTCGCCGGGAGATGCGTTCGTGTGTTTTTCAAGATCTCTCATTTCCGCGCCCGCACACCAGTCCGATATTACTTCGGCGATCTTGAAGTTCGGCTTGCTCACAGTTCTCCGTACCCCGTGTTTGCGCTCGGCCGCGATTACATTTTCTATGCACCTGTCCACATCGAATCGGTGTTCTCCGAGCAGCTTCTTGTTCATTCTGCTGAACAGGTCGCCCCGCCGCTCCTCGAAAAGTATCGCTCCGAGGACCACGTTTATCTGCACCTCGTTGAACCACTCCAGGAGACCGGAAAAAAGGAGCTCCGCCGCCTGGAGCTCGTATCCGTTTATCAGTGCTGCGACCTTTCCCTTGGGGCTGAGTCCGGTATCCTCGATGTAGCCGAGCTCGTTCAGGATGCCCATCTTTTTCCGGATGACCGAGACCTGCTTGTTGCGGTTCTTTTCCCGTTTCTTGCGGCTCATCCGTGACCATTGGAAGTTGTTAAAGGAGCTTTCCCAGGCCGAATAGATGCGGTCCCCCAGGTTGCGGTGAAGGTTGATCAAGCTCGAATAGGAAAGGTTGAAGCGGCTCTGTACAGGCTCAACATCGTTGGAGAGCAGCTTTTTTATGTCCTTTATCGCGGTCCGCCTTCCTTCGATGATCGAGTAGATCAGCCCTTCCTTGTCGATCCCCTGCCTTCCCGCCCGGCCCGACATCTGCTGATACTCGCGCGTGGTCATCGTGTCGAAGCCCACCCCGTCGAACTTTCTCACCGATGTGAAGATCACTGTGCGGGCAGGCATGTTGATGCCGAGCGCGAACGTTTCCGTGGTGAAAAGAAGCTTGATCAGCCCGGAAGTGAAGAGGCGTTCAACCAGCTCTTTGTGCTGCGGGAGGAGTCCGGCGTGGTGGAAACCCACTCCCTCCATGGCAAGGGCCCTGAGCCCGTCGAGCGCTGCGTCAGGCGTCAATGTGTAATCGGAACTGATCTTATCGAAGATCTTCTCCATCCTATCCCGCTCTTCGCCCGAAAGAAGCCGCATCCGCCGGTTGTCTCGCGCGCGCCGCTCGCATTCCTTCCTGCTGAAGCAGAAACAGAGCACAGGGAGCTTGCGGTTGCGTTTCAGGAATTGGATGAGATCGTCGCTGTTCCCCATCTCTTTCTGTTTTCCGCCGCGTTTTTTGCGGTTGGAGGGGAAGCCTGTTATCCTGTCGGCCCTGGTGGGACCGTACCCCGGAAAGTACAGGTAGTGCTTCAAAGGAACGGGGCGGTCACAGCTTCGGATCACCTCGATCTCTTCCTCGCGTGTTTTAGAGATCCAGCTTCCGAACTGTTTGATATTTGAGATTGTTGCGGACAGACAGATGAACCTGATGTGCGGCGGAGCGAAGATGATGCTCTCTTCCCACACCGTTCCCCGCTCGGGATCGTCCATGTAGTGGACCTCGTCGAACACCACGCAAGCAACGTCATCCAGGCTTTTCGGCCGCTCGAAGATTGTGTTCCTGAAGATTTCGGTTGTCATGATGAGAAGCGGCGCGTCAGGATCGAGAGTGATGTCGCCTGTCATGATACCGACGTCCTTGTCGAGTATCACTTTGAAATCGCGGTACTTCTGGTTGGACAGCGCCTTGATGGGTGCCGTGTAGATTGCGCGGTTTCCTCCTTTGAGCACCTTCTCAACCGCATACTCGGCAACAAGAGTTTTACCTGCTCCGGTGGGAGCGGAAAGAAGAACGGAGCGACCTGCGTCGATGCCAGCGGCTGCAGCGGCCTGGAAGGAGTTGAGTGTGAATCCGCGGTATATCAAGGGACTCGTTGTGTTTTGCTCCGAGTCTTCTTTATTCCTTTTTTTGTTCAGAAAGGTTTCTCCTTTTGAATTTGGGATCGATGTACCGATGGGCTGCAATGGCGCGAGGTTTACCGATTTTAGCCGATTCTGTTTGCAATGTCAGGGTAACCTAACAGATTTTGGATGCCAGAGCTTCTTCAAAATTCTTGATGGTCAAGTCCTTGTTTTAAGTTGTCACTTTTTCCTTTCTCTCGAGGCCGGCACCAAAACCAATCGTCTACGTCAACGTCCACGTCTGATCCTCTATCCGGGGTCTCTCTCCTACCCCCCAACTTCTTGAGCATCAAGCCTGAGATTATCTTGCACCCGGTTTCCGTATCTGTTATACAACGGATACTATTTTAAGCAAACGGTTGGGCCCTCAGGAAATATTCCGACGGTCTTTATTCAACAACTATATTGGCAAGGAGGAGTTATGGAAAAGACAACATCTGGAAACATCACCGGTTTCGTCAACCGGCGGCTTCACCCGGTCAGGTTGGGCATCGGACACCTCAACCGCGTCCTCGAAGGATCGAGAAGCGGCAGCATGGTCAATGTCAACCGCGATCTCATTCAATCGGTTACATCGACTCTCGAGATTTTCCTCGAGGATTTCGAGAGCAAATGCCTCGAATCCGGAGGGCTGCCGGAAGAGAAAAAAAGCCACGAGAAGCTCGCTGAAACGCCTCGGGTCACTCAGACACGGGTGAGCTGAACGGTTGATCCCGAACGGTTTGAGAGCTGCTGATTTAGATGCTTTAGATGGGGAGGTGGATGCATGACAAGAAGAAAGCCGTCCTCTCCAAAAAGAAGGAAAGGGAGAAAAAAAGGCGGCTTGTTTTCCCTGCTTGGCAATACGTTGCTGAAGGGCGGACTGGCCGGTTTTTTTGTCAAAACTCTTGTTTTCGTATCGATATCAGCCATTGCTTTGCTGATCATCGGTATCTTGTCCGGGCGGGCGAAAAAGCTGTCCTGTTTTGTTGTCCATACGCCGGCTGTCCGGTGTATAAGCCGGCCGTCGTGGCTTGCGTCTTCGGACAGGCTGACCGCTGAGGTTGTGGGGGGGATACAGGAGGCTTGTTCGAGTTATCCATCGAGGTCCATCTTCGATGATACCTTCGAGCGGGCGTTTGCCGGCGCTTCTGCCCGGTTCAGCCCCTGGATCGAATCGCTGGAGAGCTTTCAGCGCGTTTACCCTTCGCAGTACCGTGTGAAGTTCAGGCTGAGGAGGCCGGTGGCGCTTTTCGTGGATCAGGGCCGATCTTATTTCATCGACAAGTCTGGTGTGGTCATCTCATCGGTCGTTCAGCTGGATAAGGGAAGAATCAAGGCGGCGGTGCCGGTTATCACCGGGTTTGGAGACGTGGTATCACTGTCCAACGGAGAGGCCGCGCCGAACAGGCGGCTTGTCGAAGGAGCTGCGGTTGCCCGTGAAGCGGAGCTTATCCAGAACATGGGTGAGCTTGCCTCCTCGATCAGCCTGAGAGAGATCGATGTTTCCGGTTATGGCCGCGGCCTTGCCGACGATGTAACGCTGATCACGGATAGGAGCGTGCGCATTCTCTGGGGCCGTTCCTCTCTCAACTCAAGGTTTAGCGGAATAGATCCGACCCCGCAGAAAAAAGCTTCAAACCTGTATCAGCTTCTTAAAGAAAGGAAGGGTTTGAGCGGCATTTCCGTGGTGAACCTGGCCTTGCACGAGCCAACCTGTATAACAGGAGACTGTTAGTACGGCTCCTAACTTTATATACAACAGGGATTAAAAGCGTTGACGTGTTGTCGGCCGGCAATGCCGCCGGAAAAGCAAGGAAAGTAAACAAAGAGTTTGACACAGAAGGCTTTACTGATAAACTATCGGGTTTTGTTCTCTAAACAACAATCAACACCACCAGAGTACGGCAACATGTTTGGATTTTCGGTGCAAAGCCGGGCTCAAGCTCGATGATGTTCTGTGTTGATGAATAATGACGCGAGAACCGTTCCGTGTGCGGAGAGGAAGTTATGAAGACATTTATGGCGAAGGCGGGTGAGGTCGAGAGGAAATGGTATTTGTTTGATGCGGACGGCCAGGTGCTGGGCCGCATGGCCGCGACCATAGCGAAGATGCTTCAAGGCAAGCACAAACCCATTTACACACCTCACCTGGACACGGGCGATTTCATCGTTGTGAACAACGCTGAAAAGGTGGTTATCACAGGCAACAAGCTCGACCAGAAAATGATCCGCTGGCACAGCGGATACGTCGGCGGGCTGAAGGAAGTCACCTTGCGGAGCGTGATGAAGAAGAAACCGGAAGATGTGGTCCGTATGGCTGTGCGCCGGATGCTTCCAAAGACCAAACTCGGCAGGGCCATGTTGAAAAAACTGAAGGTATACAAGGGATCGGACCATCCTCATCAGGCGCAAAAACCCGTGCCGTTCGAGGGATGAGCCGCTGCGAAACGCCTTCAATGGAATCGATGTGAGATTGCGGCGTGCTTCGATGAGGCGCCCGTCTTCAGGCATAAAACAATAAGTTGATTCTCAGGAAACCGGCCCTGTAAGGAAATTTAAGGAGAAATAGCTTGGCAGGAAAGCAATACACATGGGGAACCGGCAGGCGCAAGACCGCGGTGGCCCGAGTCAGGATCTGCGAAGGATCGGGCAACATTGTTATAAACGGCAGGAAGTATGAAGAGTATTTTACTGTCCTTCAGAACCGGCAACGGGTTCTCTCGCCCCTGGAAGCGACAGAGTCCTACAGCAAATACGATGTGTATGCAAACGTCAAGGGAGGAGGAGAGTCAGGACAGTCCGGAGCTGTTCTTCTCGGCATTGCGAGAGCATTGATAAAGGAAGACGAAACCCTCGAGGCAACGCTTCGCGACGGGAACTTCCTCACCAGGGACAGCCGCATCAAGGAACGGAAGAAGTACGGACAGAGAGGTGCGCGCAGAGGCTTTCAGTTTTCCAAGAGGTAAACTCTCTCATCCTGTTGACGGCGGCAATAGAAAAAGGCAAGATAATCTCTTGCCTTTTTTCGTTTTCCGTGAGGATATTCCGCGAAGGGTGCTTCGGATACCGCGACCCTCGTTTTGTTTTGAATAAAAGCAGTATGGAAAAGAAGAACTGATCATGGCCGGACATTCACACTGGGCAGGAATCAAACACCGTAAAGGCGCGAAAGACGCCAAGAAGGGAAAGATCTTCTCCAAGCATGCCAAAGCCATCATTACCGCGGCGCGAATCGGCGGAGGGGATCCCGAAATGAACCTTCGCCTGAAGTACGCCATCGAAAAGGCCAAGGCTGACAACATGCCCAAGGACAACATCGAAAGGGCGGTAAAAAAGGGCAGCGGCAAGCTGGATGGCGCTTCAACATATTCGGATCTGACGTACGATGGTTACGGCCCGGGCAGCGTGGCGATTGTTGTGGAGGCATTGACGGACAACCGGAACCGGACCGGACCTGAGATCAAGCGTATCTTCGAGAAAAAAGGCGGGAGTTTGGGTGAGGCCGGGTGCGTGTCCTGGATGTTCGATAAGCAATCTTTCTTTCTCGTGAGCGGGGAAGGGCTGGACGAAGACAAGCTCATGGAGATCGTGCTGGAGATCGAAGCGGAGGATTATAAGAAGGACGGCGACAGGTTTATCGTTTTTGCGAGCCCAACGGATTTTGGGAAGATAAATACCGCGCTGGCCGATCGGGATGATCTCAGCGTCGAACAGGCTGAGATCACGCTTGTCCCCAAGAACACGGTGGTTCTGGACGAGGAGAAAGTGAAAAAGGTGCTGGCACTGATGGATGCGCTCGACGACCATGAGGATGTGCAGAACTGTTACTCCAATTTCGAGATTCCTGATGAGCTGATGGACAAGCTTTAGCGGTTCGACAGCGGTCTGTATGGTATGCGCGATTTATTCAAAAAACAGGGAGCAAGGGGTTATTTCCTTCGATATATTTAATCAGGAAGAAGCTGTGTTGTGGTTTTGTTCGTAATTTCAAGATGATGGAGATCCAGATGGAGACCGTATCCAAGGTTGTTCTGGGGCATTATGACGATGACAAATTGGAAGGAATCCGGCTGATCCTGGAAGGGTTGGACCTGGATGTTTTCCTTGCCAAGGATGGAGAGGAAGTCCTCGGGCTTGTGAAGAAGCACCGCCCGGAACTCGTGCTCGTGGATGTTCTTATGCCGGGTTTGAACGGTTTCGAAATCTGCCGCACTGTCAAGGAATCCATGGGCAAGAGGTACATCGCAGTGGTTCTGATGACTGACCGGGACGATGCTTACAGCCGCGGAAGGGCCCGCCATGTCGAGGCTGATGAAATCCTGTCGCACCCCGTTGATGCGGGCAGTGTGAAGAAAATGTTGGCGATCCCCTTCGAGGAGATGGACAGCACCGACAAGGTTCTGCTGGGGCAGAAGGAAAAGCACGACAAGTTCATCAGCTCACTTCTGAAGGGCCGCACAACGATCAAGGCCGATGGATTGATGGCAAAGATTTCAGATCCGCTCACCGGTCTCTGCAACCGGGCTTACATGCAGATCAAGCTCGAAGAGGAGTTCAAGAAATCGAAGCGGTACGGTACGCCGCTCTCGTGCATTCTCGTGGATGTGGACAACTTCGAGGAGATCTATAACAAGCACGGAAAGACCGGCATCAACGAGATTCTGGTGGAGATCGCTTCCATGCTTCTATGCGAGTCGAGAGACATTGACATCGCGGCTCGTATCGAGGATTCGAAGTTCCTGATTCTTTTGCCGAACACCGAGCTCGCCGGAGCAAAAGTCATGGCGAGCCGGGTGTTCAACAATATTCTCGAGAGGCCCATCCCGCTCGTGGAAGAAGATTCCAATGTAAACCTCAAAATTTCAGTGGGGATCGCAAACTACCCAAGTGAATCGGTGAAAGAGGTAGAGGACATGCTCAGCACGGCGATCAAGGGGGTAAACACAGCGAGAAGTCACGGTGGGAACAAGATCTGCGTGGTGGATTGATGATCCGCGGGGGGGCTTAGACTGGTGCCTGGTTTTATGTTGTCTGTGCCCGAAATGAAACACCAATAGGGCGAAAGGCAAGAGGGCGAAAGATTTTTCGCCCTCTTGGTGTTTCATTTCGGGTTCCACCCCGACCGGAAAAGGACGGCGTGGAAGCCGTCCCTCCAGCCTGCCTGCTCTGTTTTTTACCTTGTTTTCTTGAACAGGATCGCTGCCTGTGCAGAAGCGAGCCTGGCAATGGGAAGTCTGAAGGGGGAGCATGAAACGTAGTCCAGGTCGATCTTGTGGCAGAAGCTGATGGAGCTCGGGTCGCCCCCGTGTTCCCCGCATATGCCGATCTTCAGGCCCGGATTCGCCTTGCGGCCTTTCTTGACAGCCATCTCTACCAGTAGACCTACTCCTGCCTCGTCGATGGACTGGAACGGGTCCACGGGCAGTATCTCCTCTTCCAGGTACTTTGGCAGGAACGATCCCACGTCGTCCCTAGAGTACCCGAAAGTGGTCTGAGTCAGGTCGTTCGTGCCAAAGGAGAAGAACTCGGCACTGGCACCGATCTCGTTCGCAGTAAGAGCTGCGCGCGGGATCTCGATCATGGTACCGACCAGGTATTTGAAACGGATTTTCTTTTCGTTCATCACCTCAGCGGCCAGGGCATGGATGATAGCGGCCTGGTGGTCGAACTCCTTGACGGTTCCTATTAGCGGGATCATGATCTCCGGCAGGACCTTGACCTTTTCCTTGGTGAGTTTGGCCGCGGCTTCGAAAATCGCGCGGCCCTGCATTTCTGTTATTTCCGGGTATGCGATGCCTAGCCTGCAGCCGCGGTGTCCGAGCATCGGGTTCAGCTCATGGAGCGATTTGACTCGTGATTCCAGGGCTTTTTCGGATATGCACAGGGTTGCTGCGAGCTCTTTGCTTTCTTCGGAGGTCAGGGTGATGAACTCGTGAAGAGGCGGGTCGAGAAGCCTGATGGTCACGGGCAGGCCTTTCATGGCCTTGAGTATCCCGTAGAAATCTTTCCGCTGGAGCGGCAGAAGCTTGTTGAGCGCTTTTCTCCTGTCTTTTTCGGTCTCAGCCACGATCATTTCACGGATGGCGAGAATCCTGTCCTGGGCGAAAAACATGTGTTCGGTACGGCAGAGCCCGATACCTTCGGCACCGAACTCCCTGGCCTTGGTAGAGTCCGCGGGAGTGTCCGAGTTGGTGCGGATGCCCAAAGTCCTAATATTGTCCGCGAGCTTCATGAGCTTGATATATTCCACATTCCCGGTGGGATCAGGGGCGATCAGCTTGATGCTACCCCGGTAGACGTTCCCCTTTGAGCCGTTCAGGCTGATCCAGTCGCCCTCCTTCAGCGTACAGCCGCCCACCTGGAGGGTTTTACTGTTGCTGTTGATGTCAAGGGCGGAACAGCCCACTATGCAGCATTTGCCCCACCCTCTCGCAACCAGTGCCGCGTGGCTGGTCATGCCGCCCTTGGCCGTGAGTATCGCCTCTGCCGCGTGCATCCCGTGCACATCCTCGGGAGAGGTCTCTCTGCGCACGAGAACAGTTTTTTTTCCGTTCCGTTTCCATCGCTCTGCATCGTCTGCTGTGAAGACTATCATCCCGACTCCGCCGCCGGGGCCTGCGGGTAAACCCTTTGCAAGAAGCGAGGCCTTTTTCTCATCCGTCGGATCAAGTGTGGGATGGAGAAGTTCATCGAGCTGAGTCGGCTTGACACGCATAACAGCGGTCTCAGCGTTTATGAGCCTTTCCTTGTGCATGTCAGCTGCTATCTTGATTGCCGCACGTCCTGTGCGCTTGCCCACCCTTGTCTGAAGCATCCAGAGCTGCCCTTCCTGGACAGTGAACTCGATGTCCTGCATGTCTCCGTAGTGCCGCTCGAGCCTCCTTTGTATCTTGTGGAGTTGCTTGTAGATTTCGGGCATAGCCTCTTCAAGGCTGATGAGATGTTTTGTTTCCTTGGTTTTGCCCTTTTTGTTGATGGGGCGGGGTGTCCGGATTCCAGCCACAACATCCTCGCCCTGGGCGTTGGGCAGCCATTCTCCGTAGAACACCTTTTCACCGGTTGCGGGATCGCGCGTGAAAGCGACTCCCGTGGCTGATGAATCGCCCATGTTTCCGAAGACCATGGCCTGGACATTCACCGCAGTGCCCCACTCGTCCGGGATCCCTTCGATCCGCCGGTAGGACACAGCCCGTTTGCCGTTCCATGACTTGAAAACCGCGCTGATCCCGCCCCAGAGCTGGTCTTTGGGCTTGTCTGGAAAAGATGTTTTGAGCGTGTTCTTGACTATTTTCTTGTAGCGCCCTGTCAGCTCTTTCAGATCCTCGGCGGTCAGGTCGGTGTCTTCCGTGACACCCTTGGCCCGCTTCATGGATTCCATTTCTTCCTCTAGAAGGTGACGGATCCCCCGGCCGTCCGCCGGGTCGACATCTCCGGCCTTCTCCATGACCACATCGGCGTACATCGTGATCAACCGCCTGTATGCGTCCCAGACAAACCGTTCGTTGCCTGTCTTGGCTATGAGCGCCGGTACGGTTTTCTCGGTCAGGCCGATGTTGAGAACCGTTTCCATCATGCCCGGCATGCTTTGCCTGGCTCCGGACCGGACAGACACGAGGAGGGGATTTTTGCTGTCGCCGAAACGCGCGCCCATTACCTTTTCCACCCGCTCCATTGCGGCGTTGACCTTGCTTTTCAGCTCCTTCGGGTATCTGTTTCTGTTCTTGTAGTAATGAGTGCAGACCTCCGTGGTCAGTGTGAAGCCCGCTGGTACGGGAACTCCAAGAGATGCCATTTCCGCAAGGTTGGCTCCCTTACCTCCAAGAAGGTTCTTCATCTTGGCAGTGCCTTCCCCCTTGTTTCCTCCGAAGAAGTAAACGAACTTTGTCATGTCTTGTCCTCCTGTGCTCACAAAAAACGTGTTGTTTGGCCGTGTGTTTGTCGCTGTTGTAGACGCTGCATTCCCTGATAGCCGGCCGCTGATCCGGCCGGGAAGGGGACCCGAGCTCCGCAAAAGTCAAGCTCAGGCGGAAACTTCGATGTTTTCATCTAGAAATGAAAAGTCCAGAAACTTCCAGCGTTTTTCTACCAGAACTTTCCGGAGCTGCCCGATCCGTTTCCGTGTTCTAGCGGACAGCGGGAGGGCCACTTCGATCCTGTTTTTCCCCACCGAGAGCAGCTGCTGCAGCGGATCCGTGATGTCTTCCTCGACCCTCCCCTCGTCGAATTCAAGCCGGTAAACGGTTTCGCGGATGAAGTAAATCGTTTCCTCTTTACCCATCACAGTGAGTTTCAGCGATGCAAGATCAGGACCGGGACCCGGCACCTTCTCCACGATGTTATCGCCGAGGCCGCCGAGCGAAAACAGGTATGAGGCAACAGGATGTTCATCCCTGAGGATCTGCTTGAGATGATAGTAGCTTTTCAGATCCATGTTGCCGTGTCTTTGCTTGAATGCAAGGGACAAACATTCGTACTCCCGATCGACCATGTCGTGTCTGAACGCGTTGTGGAACGTCTCGAGCGTGTGCTCCGGAGTTGTCATGTTCGCTTCTTTCAGCTGGGGTGTACCGCACGCTGCAGCCGAAACAAGCGCTGCCATGATGAAAAGAAGTCGCATTTTGTATTCCCTTCGAAAAGGTGAGATTTTTGGCGTAATAAGAGATGCGTTTCGATCAACTCTAGAGTACGGATAGGGCATTGTCAACTCAGGAAATTCGGGGACGTCTCCGAATTTAAGCGCGTTGACACGGCTTCACAGGATCTTATAATTACTTGTTTCCGGGCTGAGCGGCTTGTTCATGTTTCCTGGGATCCTAGTCGGTTACAATGACGTTCAGGAAAGCTATTAGATTCTTGTCAGCCAGGTTGCCGTAAGCCCTGCCTTATGAGCCATATGAATGTAAACGCTCTTCCCTTCGGAACAAAAAATGGCAAGAACCCAAATCGGCCGGATCCTGATTGAACAGGGTGTTATCGAAGACAGCCAGCTCTCCAAGGGGCTCGGGCACCAGCGCGGCAAGAAACTCAAGCTGGGAGAAGCACTGGTCGAGCTCGGTTTTGCTACAAACGAACAAGTCACGAAGGCTCTCGCGAAACAGCACAAGATGCCTTACGTTGACCTGACAAAGCCCAACCGCATCCCTGCCGACATCCTGAACAAGGTCCCGCAAAACATCGTCGAACAGTTCGGCATTCTGCCGTTGATGGTAAAAGGTGGAAAACTCGCGGTGGCGGTTGATGATCCGGTCAAGCTGTTTCAGCTCGACGAGCTAAGGTTTGTGCTCAACACGGAGCTAATGGCGGTGCTGGCTACGGCTGACGCTCTAAAAGACGCGATCAACATTCATTACCACGGCGGTACCGGTGAAACCGAGGCAGCCTTGGCAAAGGAGACCGGCAGCATCGACGGCGAGGCTGATGATGCGCCCATCATCCGGCTCGTATCGATCATGATCGAATCCGCCCTGAACAACCGGGCGAGCGATATACACATCGAACCCCAGGGAAACAGGATCAGGATACGGTTCCGAATAGACGGGGTGCTCCGTGAGACCGGATCGCATCCGATACACCTTCACGGCCCGCTTCTTTCGCGCCTGAAGATTATGGCCGGGATGGATATCGCAGAGAAGCGAAAGCCGCAGGACGGCCAAATCAGCGTCAAGATAATGGGAAGGGAGCTGGACATCCGCGCCTCGATCCTGCCTTCCAACTGGGGAGAGACAATGGTGATGAGGCTTCTGGATAAGGAGACCGCGCTGGTATCCCTGGATACGCTCGGCTTCTACGAGCAGGACTATCAGCGGTTCAAAAACATCATCAAGCGCCCGAACGGCATTTTCCTTGTCACGGGGCCGACCGGGTCCGGAAAGACAACCACTCTGTACGCAGCGCTGAAGGAGCTCAACCGTTCGGATGTCAAGCTGATCACAGCGGAAGACCCGGTAGAGTACCACATAAATGGGATCAATCAGGTCCAGGTTAAACACAAGATCGGTCTGGGTTTTGCCAGGATCCTTCGGGCCATGCTTAGGCAGGCGCCGGATATCATCCTGGTAGGGGAGATCCGGGACAGGGAAACAGCGGAAATAGCTATTCAGGCCGCACTAACGGGACACCTGGTTTTTTCGACTCTGCACACCAACGACGCGCCTTCCGCGCTGACGCGGTTGATTGATATGAACGTAAAGCCCTTTCTCGTCTCGTCTTCGGTACAGGCCATCCTTGCGCAGCGCCTGATAAGAACTCTTTGCGAAAAGTGCAAGAGGGCCTATGATCCGGAGCAAAGCGAGCTGATAGCCCTTGACATCACCAGGAACGATATCGAGGGCAGGACCATATACGGACCCGTAGGCTGCGAAGAGTGCGAGTTCACCGGGTTCAGGGGAAGGATCGGCATTTTTGAGCTGATGGAGATCGATTGGACGATACGGGAGATGACGTTTGCCATGGAGCCGACCATGAAGATAAGAGGGCAGGCGGTAAACTCCGGTCTCTTGACCCCCCTTTTGATTGACGGAGTCAGGAAGGTTCTTGAAGGAAAATCATCGATTCGGGAGATCCTGAAAGCGGTAAGGAGCGCCGATAGTGTCGCCTCCCTCAGTGATGCGGATGAGTGACATATCAGGTCGTGTAGTTTTACGCGCTTTTGCCGCGGTAGACCCAGGCAGGGCGCTTCTCGATGAAAGCGGGTGACGAGTTGAAACTTGATTTACTTCTGAAAAAAGTCATCGCGGAACGCGCGTCGGATCTCCACCTGACTGTAGGGATTCCGCCGGTGATGAGGCTCCACGGGAGGCTCCAGTACATCGGCGATGTGCCTGTGAGGCCGATAGACACGGATGATACGATAAACCAGATTTCACCGGGGAAAAACCTGAGCGAGCTGAAGGAGGGCGGAACATCCGACTTCGGCTATTCGTTCAGCAGCGAGGGAAGGTTCAGGGTCTCCATTTTTCGGCAGAAAGGCCTGCTCAGCGTCACTCTACGCTTGATACCCTCGCATCTTCTGGGGTTCGAGGAGATCGGCCTTCCTGAGACATTGAAGCCGATCCTGTACAAGAACCGGGGGCTCGTGCTCGTGACAGGGCCCACAGGGTCCGGCAAGACAACAACGCTTGCCACAATGATAAACCACATCAACGAAAACATGGACCGGCACATACTCACCATCGAAGACCCGATAGAATACTACCACGAGCACAACAAATCGATCATAACGCAGAGAGAGATAGGTATAGACGTGTCATCCTTTCCTGAGGCGTTGAGGCGCGGCCTGCGTCAGGATCCGGATGTGATATTGGTGGGGGAGATGAGGGACAACGCCACGATTGCAACGGCGATCACAGCGGCGGAGACCGGGCACCTGGTCTTTGGGACGCTTCACACGACAGGCGTGGCAAGGACAGTGGACCGCATCATCGACTCGTTCGCCCCGGACTACCAGGAGCACATCCGTTCGCAGCTTGCGTTTTCAATAGAGGCGGTTGTTTCGCAAATCCTGCTCCCGAGAGCGGACGGCACCGGCCTTGTTGCGGCGTTCGAGGTCATGAAGAAAACCGCGGCCATCGAAAACCACATCCGCAAGTCGGAAACTTTCAAGATCACGTCGGTGATACAGACGTCTCGTAAACACGGGATGATACTTATGGATGATTTTCTCGGTCAGCTTATAAAAGAAGGCGTGGTTGGGCTCGAAGAGGCGATCGCCGTGGCGCAGAACCCGCAGGATCTTTACAAAAAGTACGGGGATGAGTGATTGAACAGGTATTGAGAAGGCGTTTCGTACATGGAAAAAGGTGAAAAAAAACTTCTTGGCCAGATCCTCAAGGAGATGAAGGTCATCAACGAGGGGCAGGTCCAGGAGGCGCTCGAAAGGCAGCGCAAGACCGGCGGCCCTGTGGGCCGGATCCTGGTAGAGATGGGATACATCTCCGATTCGCAGCTGGCCATCTCTCTGGGTGTGCAAAGCGGCATGGAGCTCGTGGACCTGGGTGGTATGGACATTTCCAGTGAGACGATAGAGAAGATCGACGGCTCGACAGCAAGCCTTTTCCAAGTGATGCCCGTGAGCTTCGAAAAGGGAGAGCTGACGGTTGCGCTTGCCGATCCTCTCAACCTGAATATGCTCACCGATCTCGAGTTTATCGTGAACACGAAGATCAAGGCGGTGCTGAGCGATGAAAAGGCGATATCGAACGCCATTGAGAAGCACTACGGGGCCGATGCATCGCAGAGTATGGAATCGATTGTTGATGAGTTCAAGAAGGAGGGGGATTCCGGGACCATAGACTTTCAGGACAAGGAGTCGCTGGCCGCCGCCGGTCCTGTTGTCAAGCTCCTGAACTTCATTCTGTTCCAGGCCATCAGGGACCAGGCTTCCGACATCCACCTGGAGCCGTTTGCTGACGATTTCAAGGTAAGGTACCGCGTGGACGGCAGCCTGTACGAGATCGAATCCCCTCCGCTTTCCCTTGCGGTTCCGCTCATCTCCCGCGTGAAGGTGATGGCAAACCTCGACATCGCCGAGTCCAGGGTTCCCCAGGACGGGCGCATCGAGCTTTCCATCGGCGGAAACCCGGTGGACCTGCGTATTTCCACCCTGCCCACCGTGTACGGCGAGTCGTGCGTCATGCGTGTGCTCGACCGGAGCGTGGTTTCGCTGGATCTGGTGAAGATCGGGCTCAGAGAGGATGAGATAGCTGTCATACGGGATCTGATAATCAAGCCGTACGGTATCATCCTGGTTACCGGGCCGACCGGTTCAGGTAAAACCACAACGTTATATTCGGCGCTCAGCGAGGCCAATGATGTCGGTATCAAGATAATCACCACCGAGGATCCGGTGGAGTACGATATCGAGGGCATCATCCAGATTCCGATCAACGAGGAGATAGATGTCTCCTACGAAAGGGTCCTGCGCACCATACTGCGGCAGGATCCGGACATGATTCTTGTTGGCGAGATTCGGGACCGGGACACGGCCCAGATAGCGGTGGAAGCGGCCCTGACCGGCCATGTCGTTTTTTCGACATTACATACAAACGACGCACCATCGACGATCACACGGCTTCTCGACATCGGAATCGAACCGTTTCTCCTGACGGCCACGCTCGACGCCGTGGTCGCGCAGAGACTGGTGCGCAGGATCTGCACCGAATGCAAGGAATACTACGAGCCGGGGAACGAGATCCTCAGGGAGCTCGATCTGACGCGCGACAAGATCCCGGGAAAGAGGTTTGCCTTTGGAAGAGGATGTGAATATTGTCAGTACACCGGCTACCACGGACGGTTTGCCTTGTTCGAGATCATGCGCATGTCCGAGCGTATCAAGCAGCTGGTTCTGAGTCACGCGTCTGCGCTTAAGGTCCGGGAGACCGCTGTTGAGGAGGGGATGCGCGGGCTGCGGGAGAACGGGCTGCTTGCGATCTATGACGGATTGACAACCGTTGAGGAAGTCATACGCGAAACCATGCAGTTCGTGTAGCCGGCGGATTGATCGAACGGTGCGACCACGCCGGACCGATCCACGGGAATGGGCCGAAAAAAGCCGGAGGAAGCCGGATGTGCATTGAAAAGAAAAGGTATAATACGGGAGCCTGCAGAGGAGTTACATAGAATCCATGCCTTTACAAAAAAGCGGAAGCAAACCCAGGAAAAAACTGAAAACCGCGGCTCCTGTTCCTGAAGCGGGATCAGCCAGGAAATCGTTCTTCAGGGGGCGGGTTACTGCGAAGGCGCTGACCCAGTTTACAGTGCAGCTTTCCACGCTTCAGGGCGCGGGACTGCCTTTGGTCAGGTGCCTGAAGATACTGGAGGGCCAGATGAAACCGGGCCCGTTCAAGGACGTGCTTGGCGCTGTGACCGAGGACGTTGAGGGCGGAAGCGCGCTTTCCGATGCCTTTGCCAAGTACCCCCAAGTGTTCGACCGCCTTTACGTCAACATGGTCCGCGCCGGGGAGGCCGGAGGTATCCTTGATCAGATCCTGACAAGGCTTGCCGAGTTCAGCGAAAAAACCGAGAACCTCAAGAGCCGGATCAAGGAGGCGCTCACATACCCGACACTGGTGCTTTTTTTCGCGGGCGCGATTTTGACTTTTATTATGCTTGTGGTAGTGCCGAAGTTCAGCGACATCTTCGAAACATTTGACGAGGAGCTTCCTCTTCCAACGCGTGTCCTCATCGGGTTCAGCGGATCGATCGTTACGTACTGGTACCTGTATGTGGGTGTGCCGGCCCTGATATACACCAGCTACCGCTGGGCGCTTCGAAACCCGCCCTTTCGTTTCAAGCGCGACAGGACGGTCCTGGCCATTCCGCTCATGGGAGAGCTCATTAAAAAAACCATTATCGCGAGGTTTTCGAGAACGCTGGGCACGCTTCTGCAAAGCGGTGTGCCGATTCTCGAGGGGCTCGCAATCGTGAAGGGGTCCATTGCAAACGCCGTGCTGGAAAAGGCCGTGGGAGATGTACATGACAGTATCCGCGAGGGTGAGAGCGTTGCCGTGCCGCTGGGCGACAGCGGGCTTTTCGATGATCTGGTGGTGAACATGATAGACGTGGGGGAGGCCACCGGTTCGCTGGATGCAATGCTCCTGAAGATCGCCGATACCTACGACGCCGAGGTTGATGTGAAAGTGTCCACTCTTTTCAAGGCGATCGAACCGACCATAATCATTTTCTTGGCTGTGGTGGTCGGATTCATCGTGATGGCGCTCTTTTTGCCGATTCTGAAGATGCTCGGTACCATCGGCACCAGCTGATGCGGTGCTCGACTGCACCGGGACCCGGCCCTTTCCAGAGGTTTGAAAGAGGGTTCTGATGTCCATCAGGTTCAAAATGTTGTCGTGGATCGTGGCGATCAACGTGGGCATCACGGGTCTGCTTCTCTTCGCAATCCAGAGAAACATCCGTGCCCAGAGCGATGGCTACCAACGCAGCGCCGAGAGCTTCTCGATGCAGCGCGAGGAGATTCTCCAACGTTTTGAAAATCTGCTGGTGTTTCAGAAGAGGATGTCTGAAAAGGAGCTGGCTGATGTCAGCGCGGGCGTTATCATCGGTTGGGACGAATGGCAGCTTTACAAGGATGCCATGGTGCTGCTCAACTACACCGAACTGGACGGTGAGATCGTTCACAAGGAAATTCTGCTGAATCCGCTGGGGAAACGAAACCGTTCGTTCGATGACGGCATGGCCCTCGAGATCCTAGAAACCGCTATCACCGAGGACAGACCGGTGCTTAGGGAGAACGGCCAGAACCCGGAAAGCATATATATCGCGGTGCCCATGCACCACCGGTCCGAAAACGCATCAGGCAAAGAAGCGTATGGCCGCGGAAAGAGGCGTGCCTGGGGAGGCGCTCTTGTCCAGCCCAGGTTTCCAGTCTTCCAGAAACCGATGGACTACTTCAACTGGCCGCTTTTCTGGTTCGCCATGGCCGGCGGCACCGTTGTTCTGATCATGATTACCTATGCGATACTGTCAAGGCTCGTGATCCGGCCTGTTGAGAAGCTGGCGTTCGCTGCGGACAGCATGGCTGGAGGGGATTATTCCCTGAGCTTCGATTCTACGGGTTCGGGCGATGAGATCGACAGGCTGATCGTTTCGTTCAGGTACATGGTTTCCGAGGTGAGAGACTATCACCTCCATCTCAAGGAACGTGTGCGCGAATCCCAGGACAGGGCAAAAGCTGCTGAGCAGCACCTAATGATCGCGCAGCGCCTGGCGGCAACGGGCAAGCTGGCAGCGGGTATCGCACATGAGATCAACAACCCTATCGGAGGGTTGATAAACGCCGCATTGAACCTGAAGAAAAAGGCCGGGAATGTTGTCGGGGGGAAGAGGACTCAAGTGTACCTCGACCTCATTGTCGAGGGATTGGAACGGATCAAGGTGATCGTGCGGAAGGTCCTGGAGTTCACTCCGCGGAGCTTGAAGCCTGCCGATGTCATGCTTATCGATGTTTTGAAAGACACCGAAGCGCTGGTGGCACACAGGCTTGGACAGGAAGGTATTGCATTCGTTGTAAAGGTGATACCCGAGGACCTGGTTCTGTTTTGCGAGTCAGGGGAAATCAGGCATCTTTTTTTGAACTTGATTATAAACGCCATGGATGCGGTGGAGGAGGGCAAGGGAAGGATAGAAATCCATGGGAGAATGTCTTCGGACGGCACTAAAGTATCTATAGAGATTTCGGACAACGGGTGCGGTATGAACGAGGATGAGCTCAGCCGCGCCTTCGACCTGTTTTACACGACCAAGGATGAGGGAAAGGGAACAGGGCTTGGTTTATCGGTTGCACACAATATTACGGTCAACCATGGAGGGGTGATCGAGGTAAATAGCCGTGTTGGAAAAGGAACAGTTGTAAGAGTTCTGTTGCCGGCCCAATGATGAAAGCTATCATTACTGGCAATGATGTGTGACCGATAACAGTTGTTTTTCGAGGAATGGTACTGAACACAATAAATTACGTTTTTTTTCATTGAAATGCTGTTTATCCACGATATATTGTGCCTTGGTTGGTAATAAAACCGGTGCTGGAACCTGTGGTTTTTATGTTGGATCCGTTTTTACCGGGGCTTGTGCGTGGAAAACTTAGCGGATATTTCAGGATCAAGCGGGTGTTGGAATTTATTCCTTGCATTGCTTAACCCTGGATTTTAAGATTCCACGGCGATATTTACTGTTTTAAAGATGTTCCGTAGAAACCCGGTTCCAGATCATGAGACATGGTTTCGCATCTTTTTACATTGATACTTGTTGCATCTGAATCGTTTTGATGCGAGGTGCCTGAGATTCGGAGGTTTTGGCGTGACTGATGAATACATGTCCTTTGAAAAGGTTTTGAAGGAGCTGCAGATCGAGGAAGAGGAGCTGAAGAAGCTCGTTTCGGAAGGGGAGATCAAGGCGTTCCGGGATGCGGATCAGATGAAGTTCGATCGCAATGAGATCGCGAAGCTGATGAAGAAAAAACCTTCCGGCCCCGATGTTATCGAAATCCTGGACACGGACAAAGACTCTGATACCGAGTCAGCGCCAACAGTGGATTCCGAGTCGGATCTGACGGATGAGCTCAGCTTTGATGATGACAGCGAGTCCGATGTGGGTATGGCAACAGCCCCGATTTCGGATGATGATTTTCTGAGCGACGATGTCGGCGATGGCGAAGCAGGGGAGGAGGTTGATCTTGGCACCCTGGAGTTCGACGACGACGGTGAGCTCGGCGAGGATGATGTCTCAGAGACTTCTTCCATGCAGGCGGGAGGAGCCGCTCGGATCAAGAAATCCAGGATAGCGGGTATTTCCGAGGAGAGGGAAGATACGATCGAGCCGCAGTGGGCCTTGGGTTTGATGATCGTATCAGCGATCGTGCTGCTCCTGGGTGTTCTGGTGACCGTTGATATAGCAACGAGCACACCCAGCCCGGCGGTGCAGTGGCTGGTGGATATGTTCAAAACGTAGTGAATTGTACCAAATTAATGGTGGTTTGGCCGTGTTTGACCCGAGAACATTTGAGTCTCTGGAAAAGCATGGCGAATGTCGAAAGACGGGGAGCAAAACAGTGACTAGAGGAAAACACTATTCGGTTTCGATTTTTCTTGGCTTGGTTGTTGGCGTGGTTTTTTTGAGCCAGGGCTGCTATACGGCCGGTCAGTATGACCGTCTCCAAAAACAGCTAGGAACAGCCAACAAAACCATCAACAGCAAGGACCAGCGTATCGAGGAGCTGGACGGAGAGAGGCTCAAGTTTGAGGAGGAGTGCCTGGCTCTGAAGGAAGAGCTGAACCAGTACCGGCAGAACAACGAGCAGGCCGATGAGATAATAGCCAATCTCGAGCAGGAGCTCAAGAATGCGAGAGACACCAGCGGAAACCCCTTGAATCTGGAAGGGGTCTCGTTTTATCCACCGGAAGGCGAAGGCATTGGAATTCGCGCTTCCAGTGATGTGCTCTTCGACTCAGGGTCACACACGATAAAGAAGTCGGGGCGCGATGTGCTCGATGTGCTCGCTTCGAAGCTCAAGAACTCCCCAGGAAAGATTAGGATAGTGGGACACACGGACGCGGATCCTGTAAAAAAGACCATAAAGAAA
The DNA here is from genome assembly GCA_964542475.1 of uncultured Phycisphaerales bacterium. Taxonomy (GTDB): domain Bacteria; phylum Planctomycetota; class B15-G4; order B15-G4; family CAYZWU01; genus CAZIUL01. The sequence goes on from CAZIUL010000027.1 coordinate 39,909, forward strand.
TATCCCAGGGGTAACATCCAGCTGTCCGCGGAAAGGGCGATATCGGTCTTGAAATATCTCAATGACAAGGGTGTATCGGCGAAAAGGATGTGCATCCTGGGATATGGAGAGTACAAACCTCTGATAGAGAGCACCTCTCCCGAAACCAAGCGGACAAACCGCAGGGTCGAGATAGAGATCGTACCCAACTGAGAAAATCAGCATGCTCCCGGAAGCTGGGACCGGATGCGGTTGTTACCTAAAAAGGACAGGCAGCGGATGTATTCCCGCGCCCGTCCTTTTTATTTGAACTTCTAATCCGGAAGCAGTTTGTTTTTTCGGAGGCTTTTCAATGCCTGTCCGGCATTCATGCGGATTCAGAAGTGCGGCTGCCCTGGCGTTTTTTGTGTCATTGGGGCTTTTGTGCTGCACTGACCATCCGGTTCCGGGCCAAGTTGCGGACAGCTCTGTAGTTTTTCCTGAGATTCTTAACATGGCCCTGGTCGAGGGGGACAGCCTTGCTTCAGGTGGCAAAGAAGCAGGATCCGCGGGCTTCTTTATCGATCTTTACGAGGTTACCAACGGCGAATACCAGGAATTCCTCGGTCTTTCCGGCTATGTGCCGGCGGAACAAGAGGCGTTCCTGGCGCATTTGGATGAGCGGGTAGGTCATCAGCAGGAGGCTTCGCACAACGGGTGTGACGAGTTTCCCGTGCGCTTCGTTAGTTACGAGGATGCGGAGGCATATGCCCGGTTCTACGGAAAGAGCCTGCCAACCAGGGAGCTCTGGCTTACTGCTGCTGTGGGTGATCCGCAGGCAGGCAAGCTTTACCCGTGGAGGGGAGAGTTCATCAGCTTTTTCTGCAATTCCCTCAGATCGAAGATCAACGGTCCGGCAAGAGTGGGAACGTTCGAGAATGGTAAATCGCTTTGGGGGTGCTACGATATGGTGGGCAACGTTGCTGAATGGACAGCAACTCCGGTGCCGGATGAGATCGAGCCTTCCTATTACATTATGGGGGGAAGCTGGAGCAACGGTGGGAATCCGCAGGAGGAGAGAAAGGCTTTCGATCTGTCCCGCCCGAGGGGGCGGATGGATTATACGGAGAGGGGCAGCCGTTCAAGCGTACTGGGATTCAGGTGTGTTATTGCGGATGCCTTATCGTTTATCCGGGACGAGCTCACCTCCCGAATGGGCGCACTCAGCCCCGATGAAAGAAAAAAGGCTGCCGATGAACTTTCTCCGATCAATGATGAGCTTTATTCGGTTTTGAAGAGGCTTCAGTTCGATTCGGATGTCGATTGCATGGTGGACGCGGGAGACTCGCCTTCTCTGGCAACACCGCTTGCTTTTGATGACAGCGGGGCAGGTTCGAGGTTTGTTCTCTGTTACGATACGGGCGAGATCGGCCTTTATTCCCTGACGGAAGGCTGTTTGAAAACCGAAAACAGCGATGCAGCCGATGCTCCGTTCAGGTACGAGCTTTTCGGATGCAACGGTGAAAAATCTTCGGTAATCGTAATGAGCAGCGTATGGAACAGCCTGTTGAAGGTTATCGATACAGGCGATGCCCGTGAGATGTGGAGCGTCAGGGGGCCTGGGCAGGCCCTTGATATTCTCCCTGTGTCTGGATCTGGAGAAGACACTGTAAGCCATTTGCTGGTCCTCTGGCACACGGATGACAGGGCAGTGAACCATCTGCTTCGTACCGAAAGCCCGTTTCCGAAAATCGATGACCTGTATCGCAGGATCAGGTTTTACGCCTCGTTCATGCTTCCCGGGGATGGCATGAAACCCTCTGAAACCATGGACCGTCTTTCTTTGTTCACGCTGACCCCTGACGTAATAAACCTCGAAGAAGAGGATCTTTTCCGGGTAACCAACCTCGGCCATGCGGGGCTTTTGTTTGGAAACGATATGGATAAGCGTTTCAGTATACAGCTCCATGAAGGCGGCGGGTTCTGGTTTCTTCAAAAGGCCCCCTTGCCGGGATCACGCCTCAGGCTGTACGACATCGAAAACGGATCGCTCGAATGGTCCCTGGATTTCCCTGAAGCGTTTTTCAACTTCGATGGGGTGGTAACGCAAAAACCCGTGCTTCTCGGCAGAAAGAGCGGGATCGCTGTTGTGCTGGAGGAAGGCGGTATGAGTTCATCAGGCCAGGCCGACAGCACCGTCTCAAGAGTCTGTTGCCTGGATACCATGAGCGGATCTTGTCGAGGCCTGATCGATCTGGATATGGAAAGCGTGCGCCTGTCTGATCTCGCTCCCATCAGCAGCCGGCCTGATTGCTTCCTTGGGATAATGAATTCGAAGGATCTTCTGTGCTTCGATACGAGGGGTAATGAAACGTATGGGATGTCGGTTCAGCGGATTTCTCTCGTCGAGATGCTCGGTTCTGTTGAGGAGGTCGTTGCAATTGATGCGGCGGAAGAACCGACCGGTGTCGATGACCTTCATTCAATGCTGCCATGGTCGGCTCAGAAAGCGGAATCCGGAAGAGAGCTTCCTGCCGGGCCTCGGGAAGAGCCGCCCCCGCTAGGCAACCTGTGGACATTCTCTTCGCCTGTGAGCCCCTGGCTTGTTACGAAACCGGACAGAAACGGAAAAACCCTTCTTTTTTCGGATTTCAAGGATGGATGGTTTCGAAAAGCGAGCCTGTTGAAAGGGGTTTTCAACCGCCTTGCTCACCTGTCCGAGAACGGATACTCGAACGACAACGGTTACCTTCTGTTGTGGGGAAGTTCAGGGCGTCTTCTTTGTTTCGATGCGGAGACCGGTTGTTTCTTGTGGGAGATGGAGATGGGGAATATCGCTGATATCGATCCCACGGTCTCTGATTTCGACGGAAACGGCTCGCTGGAAGCTTTGATAAGTTCGACTTCGGGAGAGCTGAGGGTTGTGGAGCTGGACACCGGTCGCATCGAGACATATATCATGAAAGCCGGTTTTGGCTTCACCTGCCACATTCCGCTCTATGCCGGGGCTGGGAGCAGCAATAAGATTCTGCTTGGCGTGAAGGACGAGGGGCTTTTCCTGCTTGATCCCTTGAAGCCCCCGGGCAGCCGGCATGAAAAGGACATGAGCCTGACCATTGCCGTGTTGGAGGAGTGGCGATGCCGCCAGGCGGCACAGTGAACCGCTACATCGATCTTAAGGTCATTCGTTCCGAGATGGCTCGAACAGGGGTCCGCCTTAAAAGGCGATGGGGACAGAACTTTCTGATCGAGCGCAGCCTTCTGGATTTCATTGTGTCCTCAGGCGATGTCAAGGAGCATGACCTGGTACTCGAAGTGGGGAGCGGGCCCGGTTGCCTTACCTCTCTTTTACATGCCAAGGGCGCTGAAGTGATATGTGTCGAGATAGACGGGGCGCTTCTTGAAATAGCGAAGCACCTGCTTTGGCAAGGTCAGCCTGATCAGGCGAGAGAGCGCTTGACATGGATACACAACGACTTTCTGCTGGGGAAGAATCTGATTGCTCCCAAAGTGGAAGATGTTGTATGGAAGAAGCTCGATGCTATTCCGGGCCGCAAACTGAAAGTGATATCAAACCTACCTTACTGCATTGCAACACCAGCACTTATAAACATTCTCGAGAGTCGTTTCCCTTGGGAGGTCATGGTGGTAACAGTTCAGGAAGAAGTGGCTGATCGGTTAACCGCCGTATCTGGCATGCCCGATTACGGACAGCTTTCGGTTTTGGCTGCTGCAATGGCTGACCTTTTCCGCCTCAAGAAAATCAGCCCGGGCTCTTTCTGGCCTGCACCCAAGATCTCTTCGCGAGTAGTCAAGATTACGCCCAGGAAGGTTCCTGTAATCAAAAGTGAGGAGTTTTACAGGATATTCAAGATGTTTACGCGCGCTATTTTTGCTCACAGACGTAAGACATGGGTGAAATCGTTGAAAACCGCGTACAATGATAAGAAGCTCGATGTTTTTTTCCATCAGGTGGATGAAGCGGGTTTTTCCATGAGGGCTCGTGCACAAGATTTTGATTTGCAAGAGATTGTAGAATTAGTAGAGCTATATTCCCGCTTTGTTGATACCAGCCTTGGGGGGGATAGGGCGTGAGGCTCTTGTAAAGGAAACGCAGAGGAAGAGATAGAAAGAAGAAGAGAACCACGTATGGACACGGATTTTTATTGAACCGACTTGTGCGGCAAAGCCCTTGAAAAAGCTGAAAGCAAGGGGCAAGATGACAGCGTTCAGAAAAACGAATCAAGTAGATAAATCAAGAATATTTATTGACTTTCGCTGTTTTCGATGTATTATTAAAAGCTTTGATTGCATAACCTGATTTCCTCGTTTCAAGGGGGGTAGTATCCATAAAAATATGCTGTTTGATCCGATATAACCTTAGTTTACTGTGTAATAAAGGATTATAAAACACTTGGTCCGTCCAGGAAGCGGCGACGATATTGTACGAAGGATCAAAGACTCGCTGGATATTGTTGATGTCATCGGTTCGTACATCGAACTGAAAAAGCGAGGAGCCAGTTATTTAGCTCTCTGCCCCTTTCATTCGGAAAAAACCCCTTCATTCAATGTCAACCAATTGGGACAGTTTTTTCATTGCTTTGGGTGCAAAAAATCAGGAGATGTAATCGAGTTCGTAATGGCAATGGAGGGGATCGGCTTTGTTGATGCACTCGAACTTCTGGGGGAGCGTTCAGGTATTAAGTTCGATCAGGCCCGTTTCAAGCGCAAGGGAGATGATGGTTCCGCCGGGCGCAAGAGCAGGATATTCAAGGTGTTGGAGGCCGCTGCCGGGAAGTTCGAAAAGAACCTCCGTGGCAAGGATGGGGGGGTGGCGAGAAAGTATCTGAATAAAAGGCAGATCAGCCCGGAAACAGCATCCGGTTTCAGGATCGGCTATTCAAAAGACGGCTGGAACGACCTGAAGGGCGCGATGCTCGGCTTGGATTTTTCCGAGGACGACCTGCTGAATGCCGGTTTGATAAAAAGGTCTGAGAAAGGAAGAAGTTATGACCTTTTTCGAAACCGCTTGATATTACCGATCTTTGATATTTCAGGCCGCGTGGTAGGGTTCGGAGGTAGGGTGCTCGACAGCTCTCTGCCGAAGTACATAAACTCTCCTGATTCGCCTGTTTTCAACAAGCGCAGGCTTTTCTACGGGCTGAACCTGGCCCGCCGATCGTTCAACCACAAAAAGTGTGCGGTGCTGGTGGAAGGGTATACAGATGTGATCATGGCCAGCAGTAAGGGTGTAATGAACATAGTAGCCACCCTCGGGACAGCCCTGACACAGGAGCACGCAACGCTTCTCAAACGTATGGTGGACAGAGTGATACTCTTTTTCGATGGAGACGAGGCAGGCAACACGGCTGCTGGAAGGGGTGTCGAGATTCTGTTGAAGAACGACCTTGATGTATTGGTTGTCCCGCTGCCGGAGGGCAGAGACCCTTTTGATTACTTCAGCCATGCAGGAGCGGATGAATTCGAATCGCTAGTAGAGCGATCCGGCGAAGACTTTTTTGATTTCACGTTTCGTCACCACGGAAAGCAGCATGATACGGCAACTCCCGCGGGAAAGTCCAAGCTGGCCGGGATCCTGTTGAAACAGGTGTCATGCCATCGTGACCGGATAAAGAGGGACCTTTACATGAAAAGAGCTGCTGAGAGGCTTCAGATCGATGAGGAGCTTTTACGCAGGGAGTACACGGACCTGCTTTCCGGAAAGAGATCTCGCAACAGGGAACCGGAAGTTGATCGCAAGGCTGAGAGATCCGGAGACATCAAGATAACCACGATGGAGGATGATCTGGTTCTGGGACTGCTCAGGGATCCTTCACAGATGAGCGGTTTTAAAGATGAGTTTGCTGCTGTGATCACGGAGGACAAAGAAGCGGCCGCCATCTTTGAACAAATGATCGCTCTTCATGAATCCGGGCAGCTTGATGTCCGGAGCCTGATTGACGCGCTCCGGGATCTGCCGGATGCAAAGAAGAGAGTCATTGCACTGGCTGCTGATCCGCTGGATACCGATCCGGCGGTGCTTGTCCGGTCGGCTTTGGACTCTTTGAAGAAAAAACGGCTGTTGGCGGAGTATGAGCAGATTCGGAAGATGAGTCGTGATGTCCTGAAAAGCAAGGGAGTTGATGAAAAGAGGCGTTTGCTGAAGGAAATAGACAGCAGCCTTAAGATGCAGAAAAAGAACCGAGGTGTTGTTGAGGAACAGTAGCTCGTTCGAACTTCGATGCGCGGTCCGGGCTTGATTCATTCGGCTTAAGCCGTGCAAATCGTTAAAGACAGGAAGGAATAGAACCAGGTTTCCGGATTTTTCTTTTTTCTGATGCAATTAAGCATAGAGGTTAAAGGGAGAGCCATGGCAGCTACTTCACGAGGAAAGAAAAAAAAGCGCAAAAAGAACAGCCTGAAAGCGGAAGACATCATTGACAAGATGGATCCCGATTTCAAGGCATTGGTTGACAAGGGAAAGCGTAAGGGTTTCATCACATATGAAGAGATGAACAACGTTTTTCCCGATGATGTCAGCAACATCGAGAACATACTTCTATATCTGGATGATCTCGGAATCGACCTGCTCGATGAGAGCGAGGTTTCTGAAAAGGATGATAGCGGCGACAAGGACGATGACGCTGAGATCCGTTTTGAAAAGTCCGCGACCACGGAGAAGATAGATGATCCTGTCCGGATGTATCTGACGCAGATGGGAAGCATCCCGTTGCTAACGCGTGAGCAGGAGATATCTCTTGCCAGAAAGATCGAAAACACGAGAAAAATATACAGGAGCCTCATCCTGTCCTCCGGGTTTTCGTTGCGGGAGGCTATCGAGATAATTGATGATGTGCAAAGGGGCAAGCTTGCTTTTGACCGGACACTTAAGGTGTCCACGAGCGGGCTCGAAAGCAGCAAGAGCGAGATCTACGAGCGGCTGAAGGAAAACCTGGCTACACTGAAAAAACTTCTCCTGACCACAAAGGAGGATTATCGTGTTTTGACGAGGGGCGAGTGCAAGAGCTCGGAGCAGTCTCAACTGCTGAGGAAGATCTGCAGGCGGCGCAAGAAAGGCTCATACCTGCTCGAGGAATTGAACATCCAGCTCAAGAAAGTGAAGCCCATGATCACGATGCTTCACGACTGCTACAACGAGATGCAGAAGCTGGATATGGAGATTTCCAAATACAAGAACAGCAAAAACAGCATGGAGTTCCAGGAGCTCAAGAGAAACTATGAAATGATGCAGATCAAGGCCCTGGAGTCGCCGGAAAGGCTGAACAAACGGATTTCCCGGATTGCTTCCTATTATCAGGAGTATGAGATTGCCAAAAAGAAGCTGTCGCAGGGTAACCTCCGGCTGGTCGTCTCCATCGCCAAAAAGTACCGCAACAGGGGGCTTTCCTTTCTGGATCTGATTCAGGAGGGAAACACAGGTCTCATGAAGGCTGTTGAAAAATATGAGTACCTCAGGGGCTACAAGTTCTCCACATATGCCACATGGTGGATCAGGCAGGCGATCACGCGATCGATCGCTGACCAGGCGCGTACCATACGTATTCCGGTTCATATGATCGAGACCATGTCAAAGCTCAGAAACGTGACCAAGAAGCTTGTTCAGACCTACGGCAGGGAACCCACGGTCGAGGAGGTCTCGAAAAAAGCTGACATTTCCATCGAAGAAGCCAAGCGGGTCATGAAGATCTCCAAGCATCCGATCTCCCTGGATCGACCCATCGGGGAAGGCGACGATTCGTACTTCGGCGATTTTATCGAAGATGAATGCGCGGAATCTCCTGTGAACGCCGCTGCCTACGAGATGTTGAAGGACAAGATCGGCTCGGTCCTGCATACGTTATCGTTCAGGGAACGGGAGATCATCAAGCTTCGCTACGGCATAGGAGACGGTTATACCTACACACTCGAGGAGGTGGGCCGGATATTCAAGGTGACGAGGGAGCGGGTACGCCAGATCGAGGCGAAAGCGGTACGGAAGCTTCAGCACCCGGTGCGGAGTCGTTTACTGGAAGGTTTTCTCGAACATATGGAATAACGGCTGAAGATTTGCTATTCTTCTCTTTTTCTCGGTGTATAAGATCAGGAGCAGGCGGCGCAGAGGGCGGGGCCGGCTGCAAAGCGGGCGCCCCGTCAGAGGTCAGGTAAAAGAGGAAGGAGAGAACAGACTTGCCAAAATCCGTCAGAGATACCATCACATGTTTGCTTCAGCTACGGGAGATAGACGAGAAACTCAGCCATCTCAGGAACCGCGTGGAAGACGGCCCCCGAATTTTTGATGGCAGGGAAAGGGAGTATAAGGAAGCCGAACAGGCGGTTGAGGATAAGCGGGAAGAGATCACAAACCGAAAACTCAAGTCCAAGGAGCAGGAGGTAGACCTTAAAGGCAAAGAAGTGGAGATTCAGAAGCTCGAAGTCCATCTTCTCACGGCAAAGACCAACGAAGAATACTCATCACTCCAAAAGCAGATAAACAGGTTGAAGGATGAATCCGGGATGCTCGAAGAGGCGATACTCCGGTTTCTCGACGGGATCGAGAGCCACTCGAGGGAGCTGGGGGTGCTGGAGCGTGAGCTCGATGTTCAGAGAGCCGATCTCAACGAGTTCAAGAGCAGCGTTGACCGCGACCTCGATGAGTACTCTGCTGAGATCGGCAAGATCGAAGCGGAAAGAGACCAGGTTATTGCCGAGCTGAATTTCGATTCGTCCAGGCTTTATGAAAAGATAGGAAACGCGCGAGGGGGACACGCTGTTGTCAGTGCGGAAGGAAGCATGTGCAACGGGTGCTTCATGGCGATAACACCGAATGACATGGCCAGGCTCAGGGGGATGCGTGAGCTCGTCTGCTGCAGGCATTGCCAGAGGATCCTATATCTTCCCGATTGCATGAACGAAGAGTAGGATACGCATGCCGGCTTCCCGCCCTCTTGGCGTTTCATTTCAGAACCTTTTTTTTCTACTACACCCGCATATTTCATCCTCTTCTGCTGCGGCACCGTAACCTGCGCTGTGGCTGCGTTTCATGCCGGGAGACGATCCTCAACCTGTAGGAACAGGCCTGCGGTCATATCCCGGCATGCGCCTTGCCACAACACAGGTTACGGCACCTTGCGACGAAGAGTATGAAATAAGCGGGCTACAGCCCCAAGTCTCCCTGCCTCCAGCCCTCTTTCGCCATTTCCCTTTCAATCCTTTGTGCAATTGCGCTCGATCGCATTCCCCATGAGGGCGCAACAAGCCTTGCCTGCTCACAGCTTCCCGCAAGCCTCATGATTACAACATCTTTTTTCAGGCGGCGGACGAACGCAATTGCCAGGCGCACATACTCGTCCAGGGATAATGGTTTGAATCCGCCGCGCTGGTAGAGCCGTTCAAGCTCAGTGCCTTTTTCCACGTAAAGATGATGTAGTTTTACCCCGTTAATCGGCAGACGGCCGAGATGCTCCGCCGTGGCCATCATCTGTTTTTCGCCTTCACCCGGCAGTCCAAGTATCGCGTGCGCAGCCACGGACAGGCCGCAGCTCCCGGCGGCACGCCTCACCGCATCATCGAAACAGGCGGTGTCGTGCCCCCGCCTGATCCGTTTCAGCGTCGTGTCGTTTGCGGATTGCAGCCCAAGCTCCAGCCACACATCGAGCCTGCGCCCGGTTTCGTCTCCCCGCGCGAATCCGGACAACAGGTTCAGCACCTCATCAGGGACAAGGTCAGGCCTTGTGCCGATGGATAGCCCCACAACCCCTGAAAAGGCTGCCGCGTCTAAATAAGTACTCCTCAGAATTTCCGGGTCGGCTGCTGTGCCGCAGAAGGCCTGGAAATACGCCACGTACTTCTTGATTCCCAGGCGCGACAAACGCTCGATCCCTGATGACATCTGTTCGCGTATATCATGGCCCTGGTCGAAAGCATTGCTTCCTGAGCCGTACTTGTTGCAGTAGATGCATCCGCCGCCTCCCCTCCCTTGATTCCTGTGCGGGCAGCCGAAACCGGCGTCCAGGGCCACCCTGTGGACGCGGTCTCCGAACCGGTTCTTCAAGAAGGCGGAATAGGCTCGGTAAGGGTGCGGACGTTTTTTTTTGCCTGGTGTCCTGGAAGTCATATATAAATCGCCTGATCCGTCTCTGTTCATCTCGATCCTTGATCATGGATAAGCTGAAAAAGAAATAGTATGATGAACGTTCTCGAAAGAAAAGCGAAACCGAGTGGCGTAAACGAGGAAACATTGGATAACCGGACCTCCAGACATCCTGTTCTCAACATCACAATAGGAACCGCGGGACATATCGACCACGGGAAATCCGCTCTCGTTCACAAGCTGACCGGAACTCATCCCGACCGTTTCGAAGAGGAGCTGGTGCGCGGCATGACAATCGATCTGGGTTATGCTTTTTACGAAACAAGGGACGGCTGCAGGGTCGGTGTGATCGACGTTCCTGGACATGAGAAGTTCGTGCGCAACATGGTGCCTGGTGCGGCATCGATCGATATCGTGATGCTCGTGGTTGCAGCGGATGACGGAGTGATGCCTCAAACCAGGGAGCATCTTGAAATCACCAAGGCTCTCGGAATAAGCAAGGGGCTTGTGGCGCTCAGCAAGGTGGACGTCGTTGACAAGGAGATGAGGGAGCTGGCATCCCAGGACATCCGGGAGCTGGTAGAGGGCACTTTCCTGGAGAACTGTCCCATTGTGCCGCTCTCTTCCCATACAGGCGAAGGGCTGGAGGTTTTCAAGGACCGCCTGGAAGAGCTGATCCGGGGGGTTGAACACAGGTCGTTTTCCGGCCTTTTCAGAATGCCGGTGCAAAGGGCGTTTTCAGCAAAGGGGTTCGGGACCGTTGTGACCGGCGTTCCTGTGAGCGGAAGCGTCAGGAAAGGCGAAACAGTAGAGTTTTTGCCTGTCGGCTCCAAGGGAAGGATCCGGGGGCTGCAGGCTTTTGGCGACGCGCAGGTGGAAGGGAATGCGGGACACAGGCTCGCAATAAACATTTCTGACGTGGATTACCGTTCCGTGGACAGGGGATGCACCGTGGCAACGCCGGGCTTTTTTAAACCCTGTCTTTTTTTTGAAGGGGTTCTTCACGGGTTCGACGACCTCGACTTTCCGATAAAAAACATGTCGTACGCAAAGGTGCATTCAGGCACAGCGGAGGAGATGGGGAGGATTGTGCTTCTCGATTGCGCAGAGCTCGGTTCCGGCGGCACCGCTTACGCGCAGATCCGGTTGGAGAGCCCCATGGTTGTGGCCCCGGGGGACCGTTTTCTGTTGAGAAGGCATTCTCCACCCAGAAGCCTGGGAGGAGGAACCGTGCTTTGTTCAACCGACCGGAAAGCCAGGCGGTTCAAGGATGTGCTGATAGAGTCGCTGCGCAGCAGGCGCGACGCTTTGAAGCGAGGCCTCCCCGCTCTTGCAGAGCTCGATATGAGGTGCGGACAGACTGCCGGGTTCTTTTCGATCCTGGATGTGGCAGTGTCTGTCTGCCAAACCGAGGAAACCGTTGAAGAGCTGATCCAGGGGCTGCTGGATTCGGGAGATGTCATCAAAGCGGAGCGGGGGATGTTCATTCACATGGAGCGGTACAAGACCATGGCAGGAGCGGCCGAGTCTGTTCTGGCTGAACTGCACCGGGCCGCTCCTTTGGACCCTTTCGTGGATACAGCCCTGTTGCGCGGCAGGCTGGATCTCGATCAAATGGTGTTTCAGAACTTTCTTAAGATGATGGAGAAGGACGGAAGGATAGAAACCTCCAGGGGCGGGCTTGTAAGAAAAGCCGGGTATAGAATCGAGCTCGACGAGATCCAGCTCAAGCTGGCGGAAAAGATCGGGTCAGTTCTGAACGATGCAGGGCTGTCTCCTCCGGACATGCCCGAGCTGTGCCGGAGGCTGGGTGCCGGTTCGAACGAGGTGGAGCTCGTCTGCGGACACCTTGTAACAACCGGCGTTGTGCGGCGCGTGGGCGTATTTTTTTTCAGCACGGAAATGCTGGAAAAACTCGAGGACGCGGTGGTTCGCTGCGCGCGCGAGCATGGGGAGGTAAAGATACCGCTGATAAGGGATGCTTTTTCAACGACGAGGAAATACCTGATACCGCTTATGGAGTACCTGGATAATCGCGGTGTGACCCGCCGGGAGGGAGACAGGCGTTTTCTAGCCGAGTGATCATTTTTTTTCGGATATGTCCTGCAGAAATGCTTCGAGCGCCGGTATCAATGTCTTGAGATCGTTGATTGCCGTGTTCGCCATGACCTTGCCGTCCTCGATGTTCGTGTGAAAGGTCTTCATGGCTTCCATGGCCAGGCTCCTGATGTTTTTGCTTTCCATGTAGTAGCTCTCCAGGTCGCTTGTCTTGTCCATTGGCAGCGGATCGCCCGCCTCTTCACGATCCTGAACAACCGTGTTCAGCTTCTTCTGCAGATTTTCGAGCGTGTCGAGCAGGGGATAGCCTTCAGTAACGAAAGCATGGATTATGGAAACCTTGTTGCCGAACCTGGCAGCCGCATAAAGCGTTTTCTCCGAATCCTGCCTGAGATCATCCAGCGCCTTTGATGCGGTCCCGCGGATCTGGTCCGTGAGGTTTTCGATGTTGTGGGTGGCGGCGTTTGATGTCGATCTGAGAGCGCTTACCTTTTTTTGAAGCTGTTCGAACTCCTTGTCAAGCAGATGGGTTCTTCGTTTTTTCCTTCTGAGTTCAGCCAGAGGGGTTTCGAGCTGTGCCAGTCTTTCGTCCAGGGCGCTCATGTTGCGGACGATATGGTCGTATGTGCGCCTGAGATCCGAGTCGGATTGTTTGAATACCATGTAGCTGAGAACGGATATCAGCCCAAGCACGAAAGCGAGGATGTACAAGCCTTTCATAGCGTTTTAATCCCGGTTTCAGTCCATTAAAGGTTTATCCGCGGGCGTATTCGCCGCGATGCAACGGAGACAGATCGCGCGGAGAACGCGGTAGAGGGTGTTAACCCTAAAGCGCCAGTCGTCCAGCAGGCCCCGCGCACAGTTCAGGCAATATAATAACGGTTTAAAGGGCGCTTGTATCGAGTTCTGAGTTAATTTTTGCGTCATTTTTGTCGAAGTGAATTCGTGCGCCCGCATTTGATTGTTATAAAGGAAAAAGGCGTGTTATGCTCAATAAAACAGTGCGCGGCTGAGCCGCAGCGGTTCGTGCCAGGTATATCGATATGATTGTGACTAAACGAAAAACAATGGAAGAGCTGAGAGCCGCTCTTGGCAAGAAGAAAAAGCTGTTCCTTGTGGGGTGCGGGGCCTGCGCGGAACAGTGCAAAACCGGCGGGCCTGAGGATATCGAGAAGGCCGCGAAGGAGTTCATCGGGGCCGGGTATGAGGTTGTGGGCAAGGTCTGCGTGGAGGAAACGTGCTACGTGCAGCGCGTGAGAAAGAGGCTTCAGGAGCACGCGGACGATCTTAAACAAACCGAGGCGGTCGTGGTTTTTTCGTGCGGGGCCGGGGTGCAGGCTGTGGCTGAACAGATCCCTCTGCGCGTTATAGCAGCTCTTGATTCGTCCTTCATGGGCACGGTTCAGAGGGTTGGGGCTTTTGACGAGCAATGTTCGCTCTGCGGTGAGTGCATACTGAACTTCACCGGCGGGCTTTGCCCGGTGACGCGCTGTCCAAAGGGGATAGTCAACGGCCCGTGCGGAGGAGGCGACGGCGAGATGTGTGAAGTTAACCAGGAGCAGAAATGCGTCTGGCTGGAGATATACAACAAGCTTAAAGAGACAGGGGATGAAGAGCTTTTTCACCGGATCCGCGCTCCAAAGGATCATACCTCGCAGCTTAAACCTGGGAGAAGGGATGTAACGAGAAAGCGATGATAACATTTGCCGAATCTCTGGAAAACGACGAGTTCATCGTCACTGCCGAGATCAGCCCGCCCAAGGGAACGGATCTATCCGGTTTCGATCAGAAGGTCCTTTCCCTGAAGGGCCTGGTGCAGGCGGTTAATGTGACCGACAACCAGAAATCGATTATGCGGGCCAGCTCGCTCTGTCTTTGCAGGCGAATCCTAGATCTCGGGGCCGAGCCGGTCTTCCAGCTCACATGTCGGGACCGCAACCGTCTTGCCCTGCAGAGCGATCTGCTGGGAGCGGACATCCTGGGCATTCACAACGTGCTTTGCCTGACCGGGGACCACGTGGTGCACGGGGATCATCCCGGTGCGAAGCCCGTTTTCGATCTCGAGGCGGTGAGCCTGCTTCAGGCGGTGTCGAGCCTGAACAGGGGGGAAGATCTGGCTGGGAACAAGCTGAACAAGCCGACCGGCTTTCTGGCCGGCGCGGTGGTCAATCCAAGAGGAGCCCTGGAAGGGGCCATGAAGCACAGGTTCATCAACAAGGTGGACACGGGCGCGCGTTTTTTCCAGACCCAGGTAATCTTTGACGTGGAGCTGTTTTCGTGTTTCATGAAGACCGCGCGGCCTTCGGGCGTGAAGGTGCTTGCCGGTGTTTTTCTGCTCAAATCGTTCAAGCAGGCAGAGTTCATAAACAACAACATTCCCGGGTGTGATATCCCCGAACCGATCATTAAACGCTTGGAGAAGGCCCGGAAACCCAAAGCAGAGGGGCTGGCCATTGCATCCGAGATTATCCAGCAGCTCAAACCGCTCTGTGACGGTGTTCACATCATGGCGATCGGGCAGGAGAAGAAGATCCCCAAGCTGATCAATAAAGCCTTCTGATCCTCCGCATTTTCCTGTAGAATAGTGTTGCGTCGGCCGCGCCTGGACGCGCGCTGTTGTCGCTTACTCTTGTCTTTGGTCGTACAGGAGCGTTTGCTGAAATGACTTCGAAGAGCCTTTCGATCCTGTTTTTCTGTGTCGCTGCCTTGAGTGCTGCGTGGGTTGTGAGCGCGTTCCCCATGCAGGTTCAGGATGATGAGCTCGTCATGGAGTTTCGGCGTTTTTACACGCCCAGCCGCTCCTCCAGGGAAAAGGTAGAGGCCATCTATGTGCTCAAGGGTGCCGACACGATAGCTGCTGTCGATGCCTTGACACGGGCCTTTGACGACAAGGACTTGCTTGTCCGCCAGGCTGTTGTGGACACTATAGGCACGTTCAAGAAACAGGAGTGCGCTCAGTTTCTGATCGATAGGTTTATCCTCGAAAGGCGCGTGAAAAAGCATCGTGTCTACTGCGCGGTGGAATGTCTCGGCCTGATGGGCAATGACTGCGCCGCCCAGCCGCTTCTGGAGCTGTTCGAGCGCGCCAGATCCTGGGAGGAAAAGAGCACAATAGGGGTGGCGCTGGGCAGGCTGAAGAGCGAAAAATGTATTCCAGCGCTGAACCTTCTGCTGGCCGATTCCGATCCGACTCTCCGGATCATCGCTCTTGATGCAATGGCATACACCAACAAACCTGAGGCTCCTTTATCAGTGCCTGAAACCGATGATGATGTGCCGGAGCCGTGCAAGTCAGCAATCATTCACACCATGGAAAAAGATACCGACTGGCAGGTCAGGGCTGCTGCCATCGCCGCGATCCGGAAGATGAGGTTCAAGGACGGCATCCAGCCGCTCATCAACAGGCTGCGCGAAGAAGAAGGAAGGCTGAAGGGTGATGCCTACGAGGTGTTGAAGGAGATGACCTTTTCACAGTATGAGGACGATCCGGACCAGTGGCAGAGATACTGGGACCGGGTCAAGGACGAGTTCGAGGTGGCTGATCTCGATGCTGTGATTGAGGCCCGGCGGAAGAGGAAGGAGCAGGGGACGCGGTACAGCGCGCCCACGGCCAGTTTTGCCGGAATACCGACTCAATCCAGGAAGATCGTGTTCGTGATCGACATTTCAGGGTCAATGGAAACACAGGTAACGGAGATCGACAGGTTCAGGGACGGGGGCAGGGACTACTCCTCGTTCCAGAGGCTGGAAATCGTGAAACAGGAACTGGTCGATACTATTTCGAGTTTCGACAAAACGGTGCGGTTCAACATCCTCGCTTTTGCTTCCGACCTCAACTGGTGGAAGAAGAGGCTGGTAATCGCGAACATTCTTAACAAGAACTCGGCCGATCATTTCGTAAAGAGGCTCAAGCCAATCGGCGGCGCGTCAGCCGGCTTCAGGGCCAGGGCCGGGCTGAAAGCTGTTGCTCTCGACAAGGGAAAGACCAACACCTACGGGGCGCTGATGGCATCCCTGGGGGCTCCCGAAGATCAGGACGAGAAGGTCGGGCGGAACACTTACAAGGAGGAGGTTGACACGATATATTTCCTGTCGGACGGCCAGCCCACGGTCGGCAAGACAGTGGACCAGCGGGAGATCAGGCAGGCGGTGCGCAGGGTCAACCTGGTCCGCAAGGTTGTCATCCACACAATTGCCATCGGAGACTTCCAGAAGAACTTCATGAAGTACCTGGCATCGGAAAACGGCGGGGTCTACGTGGATCTCGGCAAGTAAGTGCTGTGCCCTGGCTGTTATTTATTATTCTGCTTGAAGAATCCTGGTGTTACGATTAACATCCGTTGGTCCACAGACCGCATTGAAGCGAAAGAAAAACGGGGTGTAGCTTAGTTTGGCTAGAGCGCTACGTTCGGGTCGTAGAGGCCGGAGGTTCAAATCCTCTCACCCCGACCAGTTTAAATACCACCAAGACAGGACCGGG
>CAZIUL010000028.1:0-54450 GCA_964542475.1 uncultured Phycisphaerales bacterium
GATCCAGGGGTGTTCAGGGGTGCTGTAAAAAAAGGCTCATGACATCCGGGCTTAAGAGCCCGTTGAAAAAGTCAGATCGGCTACGGCCGGCCCTTTTGCCCGATCTCTGCGTTGCGAGATCCTCAACGAATCCACTGATTCGCCTACGGTCTCGCGCCTTGACCTCGGGCAAAATGACTCGGCCTCGCTTCCGAAGCACTTTTTCAACGGACTCTTAACCCGCATATTTCATCATCGTGACCCGTGTGAATCGGTTGTACCGTTTTTTCTTGCCATATCGTGATATCGCAATATTAAGATATAATCGGGACAAATAATGCTATTAACCTTAATGCGTCATGTTCATGAACCTGAGATGTATTTAAAAGGAAGAGCTATTCGATGAAATTCAAACAAGATAGCATGAATGAAACAGGAACTCCTGCAGATGTGCTCTATGGCGCCCATACGCAGAAGGCCATGGAAAATTTTAAAATCAGCGAACTAACCCCCCCCTTCCGTTTCATTAAGGCTTTGGCCCAAATAAAGGGCGCAGCAGCCCTGACCAATAAAGAGCTGGGCCATCTCAAAGCTCCCGTGGCCAGCGCCATTTATAAGGCGGCAAAAGAGGTGGAAGCTGGATTGCATGACAGCCAGTTTCCGATTGATCTGTTTCAGACCGGATCCGGAACCAGTACCAATATGAACGCCAATGAGGTGATCGCTCATCTGGCCTCAAAACAAATAAAAAAACCGGTTTCCCCCAACGATGATGTGAACCTCTGCCAAAGTAGCAATGATGTGATACCCAGCGCCATACATATCAGCGCCTGCCTTAGCATAAAGGAGAACCTGCTGCCTGCCCTTGATACAATCATCCAATCCATAAACAAGCGAAGAAAGGAGCTGAACTCTGTAGTGAAAACCGGGCGTACCCATCTGATGGACGCCACGCCCGTGACCTTTGGACAGGAGCTCAGCGGGTGGATGGGACAGTTAAAAAGCTGCAGGAGCAGGATAAAGGATTCCATGAAACGGTTGCGTATGCTGGCTCTTGGGGGCACAGCTGTGGGAACCGGATTGAACACTATACCCGGTTTTGCAAAAAGGGTCGTGGAAAACATCAGCAAGCAGACAGGTTTTGCATTCAAACCGGCCTCCAACAAATTTGAAGTTATAAGCAGCCAGGACACTGCGGTTGAGATGAGCGGCCAGCTGAAGACATTGGCTGTGGCCATCATCAAGATCTCCAATGATTTGCGTTGGATGAACAGCGGCCCTATTACCGGTTTGGGGGAAATCTCGCTACCCGCTCTCCAGCCCGGCAGCAGCATTATGCCCGGCAAGGTGAACCCGGTAATCCCCGAAGCCGCAGCCATGGCGGGCGCCCAGGTAATCGGTAATGACGCAACCATCGCCATTGCGGGTCAATCCGGTAATTTCCAGCTCAACGTGATGCTTCCTCTGGTAGCCCATAATCTCTTACAGAGCATCTCCCTGTGCTCCAATTCCCTGAACGCCCTGGCTGAAAAAGCAATCAACGGCTTTAAAGTCGACATGGAGAAGATCAACAAGGATTTGTGCAAAAATCCAATTTTGGTCACAGCCCTGAACCCCATAATAGGTTATGAGAAGGGTGCAAGGATCGCCCGAAAAGCTTATCAAGAGGGCAGGCCCATCCTGGATACGATCATGGAATCCGTGGACATCGATGAAAACATACTAAAGAAGCTTATTGATCCCCTCGAGCTCACCAGGGGAGGTTCTTCAGAAAAACTCTAATATGAAGCTTATTTTTTCGATATCTTAATGAAGTATATTCTATCAGGGCTTTTGATAATAACAATTTTTACCCTTTTATAAATCCAGGAGTTTTGCATGTCTCCCCTGCCTCCCAGCCCGGATAAACAGATGAACGCATCCCCTTTGAAAACAATCTATATGATCACCGATGTGAAGACAATGATCACCTTTCCGGATGTCAGTTATGAGATCATGAGAAACGATAACAGGATCCGGATCATCAAAGACAAAAACAACCATGTGGATGTCACCCTGGTGAATCAGCAGGTTTCCTATAAGGCCACCATCCTTGGTGGTTTCGCACAGGCTGAAGAGAAAAAAGGGCAAACTCGATATAATCGATATTTTTATATAGATTGGGAGGATGACCTCTCCATCCCGGTTATTAATTTCAGGATAAACCCTATTGAGGTTGCAAGGGAGTATATTAAAGGGCAGTGGATCGAGCTGGGCATCGAGAATGTGAGCCGGTATGTCGTGAAATACCATGACGGAGTGGACGCGGTATTTCAGAGAAACGAAAAGAACGGATTCAGCTTTAATTTCAGCACCGGGTTTTACGGGTCGTTCTGGAGTGAAGATGACGGATCCTATATGCTGAAGTTTAAAGGAGATAAACTGAAGCCTGGCGAAGACGATTTAAAATCCCAATCAAAGTTCATTGTGTCCAGATCCAAATACACTGACAAGCTTCTCCTGTTTTTAAAGGAGAACGCCACCGTTTTATTAAAATAATCGCAGGCTTTAATTTTTATTTTGCATTAAGGTTAATACATTGATTTAAACCGGGATAGAGCGATATGGAAATATATGAGAGAAACATAAATGCATCCGTGGCAAAAAGCGGATCCAAACATATCACCACAAAAGCCTCGCTTCTGGATTTGACCCACAACATGCGCGTGGAGATCAAGGTTCATATCAAAGACAGGACCATTGTAGAGGCAAGGGCCAAGATGATTAAAGCCCCCTTCAAGGTATGCGACCAGACCACGCTACGCGTCGAGGGATTAAAAGGTGTAAAAATTGATCGGGGCGTTACCCGCCGATTGAAGGACATTATCGGAAGAAACGAGGGTTGCACCCATCTGTATGAGCTCTCTGTAGAAGCGGTAAGGTTGTCCTCCAACGTTCTTTTAGGCTTTGAGGTTGGTGATGACGACTGGAGGGAGCGAAAACTGCCTGATGAGGTATTTATCAAAAAAGCCAATAAATTCCTCTCCAACTCCTGCTTACCCTTCAAGGAATAATCTTCAACTTATCAAGGAATACATACAGACAAAAAAGAGCTCATACCGGCAGCGGTTGCCTCATTTGTTTTCCCAAATCATAAATTCACCTCGATCAGGTAAAAAATAATCCCAACCATAAGGGCCGGGATGGTGGTCACAGCCGTGGCCTTTAGGGCGGATTTTTTATCCATGGCCAGGAGGGGAAAAAGCGCGTCACCGTCCTGGGAGATTGCGTTTGCCAAAATGGCGGAAAAGGGCAGCCATCCCTTGACAAACAGGGCCACAAAGATGATCTGGGGGCCGCATCCCGGAATTATTCCTATCAGGGCGCCGATGACCACAGCCGCCAGTCCGGCGGAGGTCATAAAACTTTGCGCCAGCTCCTCCCCATGTGCGTAATCACCATTGCCCATCACATAAATCACAAGCTCATAAACCAGGTAAGCGGCAAACACCCAGGTTCCCACAAAGGCGGTTTCCTGGGCGTTGTGGATCACCGTCTCCTTCAAAGAGATCAGCTTGAGCTCGGATTCCTCGTGAGTGTCGTCCCCAAGGAATTTGTTTCCCATGATCACAAAGACAATGGATAGAAAAGTGCCAACTGCGCCGAATACAATCCCCGCATTTGGAATGGCCAGGGTGTTCACATCCACCTGAAACAGAAGAAGGATTCCCAAGATAAGCCCAATAAAAACAAACAGCCAGTACACCCAGTAACCGTGATGAGTGATCCTGTTCCCAAGGGAGTCGGGATCCTGGTGTCCTTTTAACCTGTGGTGAAGGATCAAATCCTGTTCATCCCCATCCTCATGACCGATATGGATATGGTCCTCAAGCCTGTGATCCTCATCCTGATGCTGTTTTTTCAGGTCTTTTTCCCGAGGAGCGCTACTCTTCACGATCAGGCCGATCTTCAGATAATCCACCACATATCCGGTCGCAATGGCCACCACAAATGAGATCCCGCTTATATACAAATAATGAAGAGGCATGGCGGATATCATCACAAAGGCGGAATCTCCCGCGGTTGCTATCAGGGTGGCCACCACAGTCCCAAAGGAGACGGATCGCTTCAGATAAAGGGGCATGACAAAGATGGCGCCCCCGCACCCGGGGGTCAGGCCAAGAAAAGCGCCCACCACCGGCTGCCATCTTCTGCTTCTTTCAATGCTTTTGATCAGGCCGCCCTGCATTTTGTAGTCGATCAAACCAAAGATCAGCAGAACCGCGCCCACAAAGACCGTGACCTGAACAAAAGAGCCTTCCGCGCTTCTAATCACAATCTCTAATATGTCTTGAAACATGGGCTAATCTCGATCTCTGTTTTTTAGCTTGGTTTATCAGTCTGACATCTTTCCTGTTCAAAGGGATGAGGGTCCTTTTTTCCGGCTTTGAACTTTTTTATTTAAAAAATAACCTGCAAAGAAACGATTCTCTGCTATTGATATTAATTATCGATTATGGAGATTCAAGTGTTTCAAAGAAATACAACGCAACGCAGGGTGATACTGGAGGAGCTGAAAAAGGTGAAATCCCATCCCACCGCTCAACAGCTCCATAAGATCGTCAGAAAGAAAGTTCCCGATATCAGCCTGGCCACTGTCTACAGGAACCTGAAGCGGCTATCTGAGCAGGAGCTGATTAATGAGCTTGAAGTTGCAGGTTCTGACAAGCGGTTTGACGGTGACACATCTGATCATCTCCATGTTCGCTGCGCTTCCTGCGGGTGTGTCGCGGACTTGAAGTTAGCCTCTAATCAGGTAACCTCGGATCAGGCTAATAACCCGGTAAAGACCATCAGCGACTGGAAGGTCATCGGGAGTCATATCGAATATAGGGGCATCTGCCCAGGATGTTACAAACAGAAATCAACTTGAGTTTTTTTTTGAGGAAGAATCAATCATGATGACCCAGAAACTTCAGGACGCGTTTATCAAACAGGTTAATGAAGAGCTTTTTTCAGCCTACCTCTACCTGTCCATGGCCTCATGGCTGGATAGCAAAAGTTTCAAGGGCACCTCTCATTGGATGAATATGCAGGCCCAGGAAGAGATGCTCCACGCCATGAAATTAGTCGGTTTTATGCAGGAGAAGGGCGCAAAAGTGCTTTACTCACAGATCGCGGCCCCACAAACCGATTGGGAAACTCTGGTCGATGTGTTTGAAGACACATGCGCGCATGAGGCCAAAATCACCGGTTGTATAAATGACCTGGTGGACCTGGCCATCGAAGAGAGGGACCATGCCGCCTGTAACCTCCTGCAGTGGTTTGTGAATGAGCAAGTGGAGGAAGAAGCAACCGCCCAGGAGATTTTAGAGAAGATAAAGTTGGTGGGAGAAAAAGGCGCAGGCATTTTTATGATCGACAGAGAGCTTGCCCAGCGCATCGCGCCTTCACTCGACCCGAATTCAAGCACAAATTAAGGTTCATTAAAACTGGAAAATAAAATGAACAGAAGGAGCGGATCGATGGCTATAAATAACCTGGAAGTTTACAAATGCCCCAAATGCGGAAATATTGTCAAGGTCTACCAAGGCGGAGGAGGCGATCTCGTCTGCTGCGATGTAAAGATGGAGCTGGTCACGGAGAACAGCGTGGATGCGGCTCTGGAGAAACATGTTCCCGTGATCGAAAAGGTTAAAGGCGGTGTAAATGTGAAAGTGGGTTTTGTGGCCCACCCCATGGGAGATGACCACTATATCCAATGGTTAGAGCTTCATGACGGGGATAAAATCCATTCGAAGTTCCTGAATCCCGGCGAGGAACCGTTTGTGTTTTTCCCGGTTGAAGGGGATGACCTTGTTGCCAGGGCCTACTGCAACCTGCACGGGCTTTGGATTAGCCAGTGATGAAACGGAAATGAGGGGACGTTTTTCAAGAAAGCGTCTCCTCTTTTTTTTCCAATAACATGGAATAGGCATCTCCCGGGGACAGGACACGCTTGAGATCCTTTTCAATATCCATGTCGGTGTACAGGCTGTTTAATTCACCCATAAACTCCCGGTGAGATCTTCCCTTCCTGTAGCCCGGCTCCCGGGGCGGGTGTAACAGGTACCTTGCCACCTTATCCATATCCGGATCCAAAAGCAGGGTAGTGGAATAAAACAGGATCTCTTTGGAGCAATAGATGCAGGCGCCCCCCACCTTCTTGTTTTGGATTGCAAGATCCGAGATCCCCTCCTGTTGAATCCCCTGGACTCCGATCTCTTCCAGCCCTTTGATCAGCCAGGCGGAGATTCTTTTGAACCGTTTACGGTTGTCTCCAATTTTGCTGACAGGAAGAACAAGTGAAATGATCAGGTTCCCCGGATCCAAAACCACCGAACAACCTCCTCCCCTTCGTTTATACACGGGCAGGTTGTCCTGAAAAATGGCCTCCAGGTTCAACTCCTTCGCAGGCCGGCTCCCCCTTCCCAAAACAGCTTTTATCTCGTCGGGCTTGTAGAGCCTTAACCTGGGCATGCGGTCGGATCTGGTGGCTCCAACGATCTCTTCATCATCCGCGTACTCCCGAACATCAAGGCTCATCCCCTTTTTCTCGCAATGTGCACGCTGCTTCCCATGGCCGCCTCCGCAGCCTCCATCACCGCTTCGGACAGTGTGGGATGGGGGTGAATGGTCACCAGCAGGTCCTCCAGTGTGGCGCCCATTTCAATGGCCAGCGCGCCTTCGGCAATCAGCTCGGACGCCTTGTGCCCCACGATGCTCATCCCCAGCACCAGCTTTGAATCCGGATCTGAGAGCACCTTGACAAAACCCTCGGTACGGTTGATGGCCCGGGCCTTGCCCAGCGCTTTGAGGGGAAATTTACCCACCTTCACCTTTCGCCCCCGATCCTTGGCAGCCAGCTCTGTGAGCCCTACCCAGGCGATCTCAGGATCCGTAAAGATCACAGCCGGAACCACACGGTTGTCAAAGGCAGAAGGTTCCCCTGCAATGGCCTCGGCAGCCACCTTTGCCTCCCGGGCGGCCTTGTGAGCCAGCATGGGCCCTTTTGTAACATCTCCAACGGCGAATATGTTCTCCTGCGCGGTTCGGCACTTATCATCGGTCTCGATCACGCCTTTATCGTTGACCACAACCTTGGTGTTCTCAAGTCCCAGGTCACCCGTATTGGGTTTTCTGCCCACTGCTACAAGAACCCGGTCCGCATCCAGGATACGTTTTTTATTGTTGTGATCTATGGTCACGGAAAAACCGTTTTCCGTTTTAACCATCCCTGTGACCCTGGAATCGGTGAGTATCTCCTTGAACCTTTTTTCGCAGCTTTTGACCACCACATCCACAAGATCAGGATCAGCACATGTGAGCAGCCGCGGGAAAAACTCCACCATGGAAACTTTGCTCCCCAGGCCCGCATAAACCAGGCCCATTTCCAGGCCGATATATCCTCCCCCCACCACAACCAGCTTCTCCGGGATGCTTGGTATCTTCAAGGCCTCTGCAGAGGACCAGACCGGAAGGTTGTAGGCTGCAGGGATTTCATTGATCCTGGAGCCTGTAGCGATGATGCACTGCTTGAACTCCACTCCGGAAACCTCGCCCCCCTCGATTATCACGGAACGGTCGCTGTCGAAACGTGCCCTCCCCTTGATCTTTTCCACCCCCCGCCCCTTCAAGAGGCTGCTGATTCCTGAAGAAAGCTCTGACACCACGGTTTGGGTCCATTTTCGCAGCTGGTTTTCATCCAGCCTGATTCCGTCAAAGAGCACGCCCATATCCTGGGCCTTCCTGGCGTCCAAAGCGATTGCAACCGCATTGATCAGGGTCTTGGAAGGGATACAGCCTTCGGTGAGACACACGCCCCCCATCCTGTCCCGCTCCTCGATGAGCACAACCTCTTTTCCCAGGTCAGCGGCCCTGATGGCTGCAGTATAACCTCCGGGCCCACCGCCGATCACCACCACCTCAGCTTCCTGCTTCAACGATCCCATTACCATTCTATTTTCTCCTTCTAACCCGCATATTTCATCATCTTCTGCTGCGGCACCGTAAACTGCGCTGTGGCTGCGTTTCATGCCGGGAGACGATCCTCAACCTGTAGGAACAGGCCTGCGGTCGTCTCCTAACATGCGCCTTGCCACAACACAGTTTACGGCACCTCGCGACGAAGAGTATGAAATGAGCGGGCTAAGTCCATCGATTCATAAGCACGATGACGTACTTATTTACTCAGGACTTAGTGCTGAGTGAGCAATCATAACCTATTTGTTTTAAAATATGTAACAGTAATAACCAATCGAAGCACTAGGCTTCGAGCAGAAGCAGGTTTGGGTCGGAAAGATGTCGCACCAGTTCGGTCACAAAACGCGCCGCATCAGCTCCGTCCGCAATCCTGTGATCAAAAGCCAGAGTCAGAGGAAGTACCTTGCGTACAACGATCTGTCCGTCTCTCACCACCGGTTTCTCCTGAACCCGGCCCATACCCAGAATGGCCACCTCGGGATAGTTGATGGTGGGAATCAGGGCGGTCCCCCCCAGTGGCCCCACATTGGTGACGGTGAATGTGCCGCCCTGCATATCAGACAGATCAAGCTTGCCCTCCCGGGCACGGTTCGCCAGGTCCACAATGTCACCGGAGATCTGCATGATGCTCTTTCGATCCGTATCTTTGATCACAGGAACAACCAAGCCCCGGCCGGTGTCCACGGCTATGCCCAGGTTATAATATTTTTTGAAGATGATCTCTTCTTTAAAAGGATCCAGGCTGGCGTTAAATGACGGAGCAGCCTTGAGCCCTGAGGTGATCGCTTTCACCACAAAACTCAAAAGTGTCAGGTGTCCGCCCCTCTTATCCTTGAGCCTCTCCTTCTCCTTAAGCCTGAACTCCTCCAAAAGAGTCACATCCGCTTCATCCATATGAGCCACATGGGGAACCAGAGTCATGGAGGTGACCATCTTGTGGGCCACCTTTCTGCGAATGGAGCGCAGCTCCTTCTTTTCCACCGGACCCCATTGCTCAAAATCAGGAAGCGGTTCGATATCCAGGAAGGGAATGGATGTGGAAGCGTGGGCGGCGAACTCGGATTCCGGGGCGGGCTGCTCGATCTCTTCTTGGCCATGCTCCGAGAACTTGATCACATCCTCCGGGACCGCCCTGCCGCCGGGGCCGGAAGGAGTGACCAGGTTGATATCCACTCCCAACTCCCGTGCTAAACGCCTTGTGGCCGGGGCTGCGGGAACAGGGCCTGATGAGGGGGCAACCGCGGCTGGAGGTGACGCCTTCTCTTTATCCGGCTTTTTTTCCTCAACAGGAGTTGCTTCCCCTTCCCCTATCCTGGCGATCACATTGCCAACCAGCAGGGTGTCTCCAGGCTCGCCCAGAAGTGCTGCTACTTTTCCGCCATAGGGCGAGGGGATGGTCACCGCCGCTTTATCGGTTTCCACATCCGCCAGAGGAGCGTCTTCACTTATCATATCTCCGGGTTGGACATGCCATTTTAGAAGCTCGCCTTCGTGTATGCCTTCGCCCAAATCAGGCAGTTTAAACTCGTACATCCTCTTCCCTCCTAAAAATCAAGGGTATCGTTTATAGCAGCCACCACCTTTTCTTTGGAGGGCATATACATCATCTCCCTACCAAAGTAAGGAGTAACCACATCGTAGTTGGCCACCCTTTTTACAGGCGCTTCCAAATGGAGGAACGACCTTTCATTGATCACAGCCATGATCTCGGAAGCCATGCTCACGCTCCGCGGGGCTTCCTGAACGATCACACACCTGCCGCTCTTTGTTACAGAGGCTGCGATAGCGTCCCCATCCAGGGGAGACAGGGTCAACAGGTCAATGATCTCCACACTCACGTTGCGCTGCTTTTCCACCTCCTCTGCCGCCTGCAGGGCCACGCGCATCATGGCGCCCCAGGCCACCAGGGTTATATCCTTGCCCTGGCTCACGATCCGGGCCTTTCCGATTTCCATGACCTCTTCCTCTTCCGGAACCTCCTCTTTAAAGGCACGGTACGACCTCTTGGGTTCCATGAAAACAACAGGATCAGGATCACGGATGGCAGCCACAAGCAGGGCCCTGGCGTTTCTTGGCGAGGAGGGGATCACCACCTTTACCCCGGGCGTATGGGCATAGTACGCTTCCCGGCTTTCCGAATGGTGCTCCAGGGCCCGCACCCCGCCCCCATATGGCATCCTGATCACAAGGGGCACGGTCCACTGTCCCCGAGAGCGGGCTCTCAAGCGGGAGGCGTGCCCCTCCAGCTGGGGCATAATCAGGTAAGAAAACCCGGAAAACTGCATTTCCGCCACAGGCTTTAAACCAGCCAGGGCCATTCCAATGGCGCTCCCGCAAATACCGGACTCGGCAAGGGGCGTGTCCAAAACCCTCTCGCCTCCGTATTTCTCATACAATCCGTCTGTGGCGCGGAACACGCCCCCATCCTTTCCCACATCTTCTCCCATAACAATCACCCGGTTATCCCCGGCCATCTCCTGGTCAAGGGCAAGCTGTATGGCTTGAACCATGTTCATTTTAACCATGGTTGGCCTCCTTTCCCAAATCCGTGAGAAACTCGGCCCGCTGTTTTTCAAGCTCAAACCCGGGTTCCGCATACACGAAATCAAACGAAGAATCAGGCTTGAACTCAGTGATGGCTTCGAACTCTTTTACCGAGCGATCCACCTCCTCGGTGATCTCGGCCCTGAGCTTCTTATCATTGCCTTCATCCCAGAGACCTTTTTTCTCCATATAAGACCTGAAACGAATCAGGGGGTCCTTGTCACGCCAGCTCTCCACCTCTTCATCCTTGCGGTACTTGGTTGGATCATCCGCCGTGGTGTGCATCATCATTCTGTAGGTCACCGCTTCAATAAAGGTGGGGCCTTCACCATTGTACGCCCTTTGAAGGGCTTCCCTTGTGGCCTTATACATGGCCAGGGCGTCGTTGCCATCCACCTGCAGCCCGGGGATGCCGTAAGCGATGGCCTTTTGAGCCAAGGTCTCGGAACCGGTCTGCCTTGCCCTCGGAACGGAGATGGCCCAATGGTTGTTCTGGCAGATAAAAACCACGGGAGCCTTCCAGACAGATGCAAAATTCATGGCTTCATGAACATCCCCCTGGGATGTGGCGCCATCCCCGAACACAGTCACCACCCCGGCGTTCTTTTCACCCAAATATTTCATGGCGTAGGCGAGCCCGGCGGCGTGCAGTGTCTGGGCACCCACAATAACGGAAAACGGGAGAAGACGGGTCTTCTTGGAAAGAACAGCGCCTTCCTCGTAGCCGTTATGATAAAGAAAGTAATTACTCAGCTTGTCCCCCAGCATCAACCTGGCGCCCAGCTCGCGGAAGGCGCCGGCAAACCAGTCCTTTTCGGTCATGGCCATGGCCGGGCCGCACACAGCAGCCTCCTGGCCCGTGCAGGGTCCAAAGGTCCCGACTCTGCCCTGTCGCTGCATCTTGAGCATGCGCTGATCCGCCTCCCTGGCCAGCGACATTGCACGGTATAGCTGTTCAATCTCTTCATTATTTAGATCAGGCTCTAGAGATGGGTCCACATTCCCGTTTTTGTCCAGCACCTGAAGATATGAAACTGAGAAATTTCCTATCTCATTCAAAGCCATGCACTGTTTCCTTTCATTGATTCTGCTCAATGGAACGAGAGTACTCTGTATGATTATTAGAGTAAACTATGTCTAGAGTTCAATCTTTAAAAGCTCTTCAGGCTCCATAACAGGCGGCAGACAGGTGAATCCCGTACAGATTTGAACAGAAGCCTTTTCCTGTTTATCCTGGAAAAGGATCACGGAGTTTGGAATAAAAAGATCCGCCAGTGCTTTTTTAAAAGCCATCACATCAGAGCTGTTCTTCTTTCCAATAATCACAATTTTGTGGAAGTCCCCTGATCCGTTGGATAAGAGATGGGTATAAGCTGAAGGATATCTTGCGATCCTGCTTGAAAAAACCGCGCCTATTCTTTTTGCTTTTTCTAACAATTCAGGATCCTCTTTGATTGTGCCCAGGCGCAACAGGTTCAGCATGGCCACGGAGTTGCTAGATGGATAGGGCCCTTCATCTCCGTCTTTGACCCGAACCAGCAGCTCTTCGGAATCAGCAGCGGTGAAAAAACAACCGCCCCCTTCATCATCCCAGAAGAACGCCTCATATTCCTGATGAAGTCTTTGAGCCTCCTTCAAATACCTCTGATCAAACCCGGCTTCATAGAGGTTTAACAGACCAAAGATCAGAAAGGCGTAATCATCTCCCAGGGCCCTGATGGAGGCGGAACCGTTCCGATAGACGTGGAGCAGACGCCCCTTTTCATCCTTCAAGTTTTTCAGGATAAAATCCGCGGCGTCTTTGGCGAGGTTGAGAAGGCCGGTATCCTGGAACACAAACGACCCTTTTGCCAGAGCCGCTATCATCAGGCCATTCCAGTCGGTGAGGATCTTATCATCCAGAAAAGGGCGTTCCCGTTTCGACCTGGACACGAACAGTTTCTTTTTCGCTATATCAAGCAGGGTTGAATCCGGAGAAGAGCCGTCAAGATGGGGAATCTTGCCTCCCTCCCCGCTCTCTTCGCCGATATGATAGGTTTTGATGAAGATCCGAGCTTCCTCGGGTGTCAGGACGGAGTCGATCTGAGCTTTGGTCCAGAAATAGAAAAGCCCCTCCTCACCCTCGCTGTCCGCATCCTCGGCAGAATAAAACGCCCCTTTATCCGAAAGAAGATCCCTTTTGACATAAGTGAAAATCTCCTGCGCTTTATCCCTATATTCGGTTTTATGGGTCACCTGATAGGTTTCTATATAAGCCAAAGAGATCATGGCCTGGTCATAAAGCATCTTTTCAAAATGGGGAACAAGCCATCTGTGATCCGTGGAATATCTGTGGAACCCATACCCCAGATGATCGTAAACGCCGCCGTTGCCCATGGCTTTCAGGCTCTTCTCCACCATGTCCAAGGAGTGCTGATCCTTGGTTCTTTTCCAGTGTCTGAGCAAAAACAACAGGTTTTGAGGAGTAGGAAATTTCGGGGCGGATCCGAAACCGCCGAATCTGGAATCAAAGGACCGGGCCAACTGGTCATAAGCCTCATCCGCAAGGTCCGGGCTCAGCTCTGAATCGTATTCCACCTTCACCACGTCCGCAAGCATACCTGTGATCTTATCGCTGGACCTGGTTACCTCATCGTGATTTTTCTCCCAAGCCTCTTTGATCTTTGGAACAAGCTCCAGCATGCCTATCCTTCCGTACATGCTTCTCCTTGGAAAATAGGTTCCCGCAAAAAAGGGCTTTTTGTCCGGAGTCATCATGATGGTCAACGGCCAGCCGCCGCCTCCTGTCATCATCCGGCATACGGTCATGAAGATACTGTCAATATCCGGCCTTTCCTCCCGATCCACCTTGACGCACACAAAGGTTTCGTTCAACAGGCGCGCCACGGTTTCATCTTCAAAAGATTCATGGGCCATAACGTGGCACCAGTGACAGGTTGAATAACCGATGGACAAGAATATCGGTTTGTTCTCCTCTTTGGCCTTTAAAAAGGCCTCTTCGCCCCAGGGGTACCAGTTCACAGGATTGTCCTGGTGCTGAAGCAGATAAGGGCTTTTCTCTTTGGCCAGCCTGTTCATATCTTTTGTTGCATTATGTTGAGCCATGATGACACCATTTATTAAAAAGAGAGAGAGAAGGAGTGAGGGCTTCAGGGCTTTCATTTCTATTACGCGCCCGGTTCCGGAAAGAGGCCGGTGGAAAGGTACCTTTCTCCGGTATCCGGCAGCAGGACAAGAACCTTTTTATCGGGGGTAAGGCCCTTTGCTTTTTCAATGGCTGCAAAGGCTGCCGCGCCCGATGATACGCCTGCCAGAATCCCATCCCGGGCTGCCAGCCCCCTCGCAGCTTGCACAGCATCCTCATGGGTCACCCGGATCACACTGTCCACAAGATCCATATCCAGCACATCCGGCACAAAGCCGGCCCCGATCCCCTGTATCTTGTGGGGGCCCGGGCTTCCTCCGGACAGGACCGGGCTCTCCGCAGGCTCCACAGCGATGATCTCTATATGCGGGATTTTTTCTTTCAGTACGGAACCCACCCCGGTGATCGATCCCCCTGTGCCCACTCCGGAAACAAAACAGTGCAGATCCCGGCCAAAGGTCTCAACGATCTCCTGGGACGTGGTATCCCTGTGGATCTGAGGGTTGGCAGGATTCTTGAACTGCTGCGGCATAAAGCCGCATGGAGCGTCTTTCAAGATTTTTTCCGCCTCTTCAATGGCTCCTCGCATGCCCTTGGCCGCTGGAGTCAACACGACCTTGGCTCCGTATGCCGCCAGGAGCATTCTTCTTTCCATGCTCATGCTTTCCGGCATGGTGAGCACCAGCTTGTAGCCCTTTGCAGCCGCGACCACGGCCAGGCCCACTCCCGTGTTTCCGCTTGTGGGTTCCACAATCAGGGAATCGGGTTTCAATGTTCCGTCTTTTTCCGCAGCATCGATCATGGCCAGGGCTATCCTGTCCTTCACGCTGCCCCCGGGATTGAAACCTTCCAATTTTGCAAAAAGAGCAGCCCCTTCCTCAGGGGCTGTTTTGTTGATCTTGACTATGGGCGTGGAGCCTATCAGTTCCAATATTGATTTATGGGCTTTCAATTTTATGCACCTCTTCCTGTAAGGGTACGATTCTTTTTTCCCGCGAACTTAATGTAACCTGTGTATAGGGGGGAACAGAGTGGGTGAGCCACACGCTTCCCCCGATAACGGACCCCCGCCCCACAACCGTATCCCCTCCAAGGATCACCGCTCCCGCATAGATCACGCAGTCATCCTCAACCGTGGGGTGCCTTTTTAGATCCCTGATCAGGATTCCGTTCTCATCCTTCTGAAAATCGGCACCTCCCAGAGTGACGCCCTGGTAGATGCGAACCCGGTCTCCTATCATAGAAGTTTCTCCGATAACCACGCCGGTGGCGTGATCAATAAAAAACCTCTTTCCGATCTTAGCCCCTGGATGAATATCACACCCGGTCCGGGAATGGGCGTTCTCGGTGAGCATCCTGGGCAGGATTGGAATCCCGAAGTTCAACAGCTCATGGGCGAATCTGTAGATGGTGATTGCGTACAGGCCCGGATAGCAGAAGACAATCTCTTCCAGGCTTTTCGCCGAAGGATCGCCTTCATAAGCGCTCTGGATATCCCCAGCCAGAGTTTTTCTTAATTCAGGGATTTTCTCGAGCATTCCGATGGCCGCGTCAGCTCCCGATCTTTTACAATCTTCGCAAAGCGGTTTGGGGCCGTCGCACTCGTGTATCAGGCACTTTACAACCTGTTCCTGGAGGATGCGATAGAAGCGGTCCGCCTTGTTTCCAAGGTAAAACTCAACACTGGATCTGTCCACGGATTGGTCTCCGAAATAACCGGGCATCAGCAGTGTGAGGTAAAGATCAATGATCTCCAAAACCGATTCCCTGCTGGGGATCATGGGGAAACCCACATGGTCGGGAGAGTTTTTTTCGTCCAGACTTTTGACGATATTGGAGACGATCTTCGGCAGTTTATCCCTGTTGAGGTCTCTTTGAATGTTGTGATGCCCCCCCGCACAGATGGAAGGAAGGGCCGGCCTTTTTTGTCTGACACCCATTGAAGTCAAGCTCCCAAACCAGAAAACCTATGAAAGAAACGGCGCCAGCTGCTGTGAAAATGACGGCTTCTTGAGTTTTTCGATGGCCCTGATCTGCAGCTGACGAATCCTTTCCCTGGATACATTCATAAACTTTCCCAGCTCCTCCAGGGTTTTCACTTTCTTGCCCTCCAAGCCGAACCGATGATCAAGGATAAATTTTTCTTGACGGGTCAAGCTGGTCATTGCTTTGCC
Organism: uncultured Phycisphaerales bacterium; assembly: GCA_964542475.1. Taxonomy (GTDB): domain Bacteria; phylum Planctomycetota; class B15-G4; order B15-G4; family CAYZWU01; genus CAZIUL01. The sequence goes on from CAZIUL010000028.1 coordinate 15,844, forward strand.
CAAACGCTGTTTGAGTTTTTCACGCTCCCATTCAGGGATGAACTCATCCTCTTCTACGGCAAGGCTTTCAGCCAGACACGCGCCCGCATTGTTGGATGAAGGCGCGTCCAGGGACACATGGCCCCTGTCGGTTTCCAATAAACGACCGGCTACCTTATGGGACAGGGAAAAGGCTTCTGAAATATCTCCCGCTGTGAGATCGGATTTCTCTGAAGAGATCCTACCCTCCCGTTTAAACCGTCTCATCTTCTGCTGCAGATAGTTGGGCAGACGGACAATGCACCTGTTGGCTGTGATAAACCTTTCAATGGCCTGCCTGAGCCAGAATGAGGCGTAGGTTTGAAACCTCACATCCTTTCTCCAGTCATATTTTTCCACGGCGCGGATCAGGGCCGTGTTCCCTTCCTGCACGAGATCCATCATCGGGATCCCATAGGTTCTGTACTGCTGGGCCAATTTCACCACCAGGTGGATGTTGCGTTCAATGAAATCGCTGCGCACTGTATTATAGGAGCTGCAGCTCTCCTTGATCACGCCTTCCTTGCCGGAAGGACAGTAGTCAAGATCTTTGCAGAAGGGCTTTGCATCGGCTTGGAAAAGCTGGCTGGTACATCCGGTATCCCTGAGCAGGACCTCCTTCTCCTCATCGGTGAGATCCGATTCTTTCACCGCATTGAAAAGACGTGCCTTGAAAAACTCCATGCGCTTGGAAAAGCGCCTCTCCTCTTCCCGGGTCATCCTCGTGTGTTCGGACATCTCCTGATGATATCCGTAAAGGGAATTATTCCCACTCTTTTTAGCAGGGGCCTTTTTGTCCTCTTCCTTGTTATCATTTCTGATTTGAAGGTCGCCCAAGGAACGGAGAAGATGGCTGACGTTTTTATCGAAAACGCTGTTTTCCTCCAGGGATTTATCCAACCAGCTTATCTGAAAGAAGCCCTGTTCTTTGGCGTTCTCGATCAGTTTGTTGATCTCTCTGATTTTCATTTCAACATCCCTCTTTATCTATTTGCATTTGTCTTTTCTGCCTTTTGCTGCCACATTTACTCGGATTGAGGCAATTCATGTGCCAAGAGAAAAAGTTATGATATCGGGCTCTTGAATTTCTTCATAACTCTTGTAATTATAGGGATATGAATTAACCCGGCGTATGCGACTCTCTAGTATGGGCGGATAGGATGAAAACCCTGTTATTCCTCTGTTCCGAGAACGCTTCCAGGAGCCAGATGGCCTGTGCACTGGCCAAAGCCCAGACCGCGGACCCTGATCTAAAGGTGATCAGCGCAGGCACCTCGCCCGCAGCAGAGGTCAATCATTACACCACCCGGGTTTTAAAAGAGATAGAGCTTGATATCTCAGACCAATCGCCTAACGAATTAAATGAAGAGACATTACAAAATGCAGATGTGGCCGTGGCCCTCTGTTCTGAAGCCGCTAAAAAGACAAACTTGCTATTGCCCGGCCACCCTGCTTTTGTGAGTTGGGATCTGCCTGATCCCTCCCTTTTTAAGGGGCCGGAAGAGGAGGCTATTGAAGCTTTCAGAAAAACCAGGGATAAGATCCAGGCCCTCGTCTCAGACTTCTTCCAACACGGTTATTTCGAGACACTTTTCAGGGAAAAACAAAGGAATGAACTTGTGCTGGACAACATGTCCGAAGGCATCCTGGTCCACGACACCAACAGGATCATTCTGTTTTTTAACAAAACCGCGGAGAAGGTCACCGGCTACAGCCGCGAGGAGATCATCGGCAAAGATTGCCATGATGTGTTTCCGCAAAAACTGTGTGGGCGCAAGTGCAGTTTTTGCGAGCCCGCTCTTCCCAAATCAGAGCAGAGCACCTATTCCATTAAAAGCTATACCAAGAGCGGTGAGGTCCGGGAATTGAAGATGTCTCTCAACGGCATCTTTAACAGCGACAATGAGCTGGCAGGGGTTGTAGCCTCTTTCAACGATCTCACCAGGGAGCTGTCTTTGGCTAGAAAGCTGGGCGAGGTGGAAAAATTCAACGGCATCATCGGCAAAGACAAAAAGATGCTGGAAACCTTCGAGCTGATCCGAAGCGTAGCGGATGCCAAGGCGCCCGTTCTGGTCTATGGGGAAAGCGGCACAGGAAAAGAGCTCGTGGCCTCAGCGATCCATAACGAGAGCATTCGCGGAGAGCATCTTTTTGTGCCCATCAATTGCGGAGCCCTGCCTGAAAACCTCTTGGAAAGCGAGCTCTTCGGTCATGTGAAAGGCGCCTTCACCGGAGCTATCCGGGACAAGAAGGGGCGTTTTGAGCTGGCTCACAAGGGAACAATCTTTTTGGATGAGATCGGGGACATCTCTCTTACAATGCAGGTCAAGCTGTTAAGGGTTCTACAGGAAGGTGTCTTTGAGAGAGTGGGCAGTTCCCAGAGCATTCGGGTGGATGTGAGGGTTATCAGCGCAACGCACAGGGATCTGAACGAAGAGATCAAGGCCGGAAGGTTCAGGGAAGATCTTTACTACCGCATCTGCGTGGTACCCATCTCAATCCCCCCCTTAAGGGATCGACGCGGGGATATTCCCTTTCTGGTGGAGCATTTCTTGAAAAACATGTCAAAAGCGGCGGGTAGGAAACCTGTTAATATCGATCCGGCAGCCATGAACACCCTGCTCTCCTACGACTGGCCAGGCAATGTTCGCGAGCTACAGAACGCCTTGCAATTTTCTCTCGTCAAATGCAAAAACGATCTGATCAATCCGGATCACCTGCCTCCCCACCTTATACAGAGCGCCTTTGAAAAAACCGTTATCTTGACCCAGAATAAGCGGGGCAGAAAGAAGAAGTTGCAGATCAATATAGTCAAGGAGGCACTGATCAAAGCTAAAGGCAACAAGGCACTGGCCGCTCGTCATCTGGGTGTGGGCAGGGCCACTCTCTACCGTTTTCTCCGGGATCATGAGGATGAGCTGGCCGGGATTTTGTAGCAACTTCTGTTTCAAATATATGTCTTGTTATTTGAAAAACGTGTCCGTTTCTTTATTGAGACACCAACGCCAGCATTCAAAGACTTTTAATTCTTCCTAACACCTTATATACTAATAATTATTAACATTTTCGAATATAAGCGCCGCAATCAATACTATAAACATCTGTCTCATTTATACCGATCTTGTCGCTTACTACCCTTCAGCTTTTAATAGCCATATCCATCGCAAGAACCGGCTTTCCCCAGGAAAATTTGATTTGTTCAATAAAAAAAACCGATTGGCACCCACCTTGCCAAAGGCATAACCCTGTAGACCATTTCACAAAGTTCTTGATTCAGGAAATCTAAATGCAAAAGTGCAATAAACAAATCCTAAAAGCTCTGGACCTTTGCCGAAGGCTGATCATCCTTGCGGATGAGGGTGAGGGGGATGCAAAAGACGACAGCTGTATTCTGCTCTACTCTGTTATTCGGGACTGCGCCTACAAGATCCGCAAACAAGCTGAAGCGGAAATGGAAAACCACAAGACAAGAGGCGTATGGAAATGAGATTATGAACATCAGGAAAAAACAACGAGCAGGAGGTCATGAAACTTTTTGATCTGTTTCGAAGATAAAAAAGCGAAACTGGAATAAACTCTTCCAAAAAAGATTTACAGGAGAAAAGCATGAAATTCAAAAGTGTTGACGAACTTCTTGATTTTGCAATAAGCAACGAGGAAAGAGCGGCGGAGTTTTACATGGATATCGCTTCCAAGGTGGATTCCCCAACCATGAAACAAGCCATGAATGAATTTGTGGAAGAGGAAAAAAAACACAAGGAAAAACTGATTGAAATCAAAAACGGTAAACAGCTCAACGCTGTCAAGGGAAAGATCCTTGACCTCAAAATCGGGAACTATCTGGTGGACCAGGAACCAACACCGAAAATTACCTATCAGGAAGCTCTTATCTTGGCAATGAAACAGGAAAAAGCGGCGTTTCAGCTCTATAGCGACCTTGCCTCGTCCACGGACAACGAGGCTCTGCGTGCTGTTCTTCTGAGCCTGGCCCAGGAAGAGGCGAAACACAAGCTAAAATTCGAGATTGAATACGATGAGAACATTCTTCGAGAGAACTAAGCTAAAAAAAGGAGGTCTTTAAAATGACCACGAAGGAACTTCAAGAACAGATTAAAGAAAACGTACTCCAATGGCAGCGCGTTGAGGACGCCTCTATAGCCTCTACGGCATCGGCCATCGGGAAAACCCGAAACCCGATCATCCGCATCGTCATGGAGATCATTCAGCGGGATTCGCTGATGCACCACCGGGTTCAGCAAATGATCGCGGACAGCTTCGATGGAACCATCAGCCTGAGCCCTGACGAACTTGGCGGTGTGTGGGATCTTATTGAAAACCATATCAAGATCGAAAAACGGACCATAGAGCTGGCCGAGAACGCCTTGGCCGCACTCAAAGGCAAAAAGATGGTGGTGCAGGAATACCTCTTGAACTACCTTTTGCAGGACGAAAAGAAACATGATACCCTGCTAGATCAGCTCGAGAAAATCAAAAAAGGAATGAACCCTTATTGATCGAACAAACCTGAAGACCTTAAGCATTAAATGCCAATCCGTGGAAGCGACTGGTAAAAAGCCGGGTCGCTTCTACGAATTTAATGAAAGGAAACATGAGATGAACATAGAAGAAGCCATCAAGACAGCGATCGATTACGAAACCAGGGTGCGGGATGTATATATCCAAGCAATGAAAAAGATCGATGACCCTGATGGGAAAAAGGTCTTTAACACCTTGGCCAGGGAAGAGCAGGAGCATCTGGACTACCTGAAAAAAAGGCTGAGCCACTGGAATGAAACCGGAGAAGTCGATGCCCCGACCTTGAAAACGGTCATCCCGTCCCAGGAGGCCATAGAGAAAGGAATCCAGAAGCTGGAAAAGAACATGTCAAGCAAAAGCCGTGACACCGAGCTCGAGTTGATGAAAAAAGTTTTGGACGCGGAGACAGAAACCAGTAACTTCTACAAAAAGATGGTGGACGAGCTCCCCGACGACGGGAAGAAGCTTTTCAGCCGCTTCCTGGAGATCGAGGTAGGGCATCAAGCCATTGTCCAGGCCGAGATTAGCGCCCTTTCAGGCGTGGGTTATTGGTTCGACTTCAGCGACATCAACTTGGAAATGGCCTAAAGGCATGAGTCCGCAAAGCTAGAGAATTAGCTAAACTAAACAGTTCACATGTGAGGATGACCAAGATGAATATCAAAGGCTCGAGAACGGAAAAGAACCTCCTGACCGCATTCGCAGGAGAATCTCAGGCGCGTAACCGTTATTCATACTACGCAGGCCAGGCAAAGAAGGACGGATTCGTACAGATCCAGCATGTTTTTGAAGAGACCGCAAACCATGAGAAAGAACATGCAAAAAGGTTCTTCAAGTTTCTCCAGGGCGGCGAAAAGGAGATCCAGGCCGCATTCCCGGCAGGGGTAATCGGTACTACCGCTGAAAACCTGAAAGCCTCTGCCGACGGAGAAAACCACGAATGGACCTCAATGTATCCTGAGTTCGCCAAAATCGCCAATGAAGAGGGCTTCGACGAAATCGCCGAGGTCTTCAACAGCATCGCCGTGGCTGAGAAGCAGCACGAGAGACGCTACCTGGGGCTTCTCAAAAACGTTAAAGAGGGAACGGTTTTCAAAAAGGCGGAAACAGCGGTCTGGCGCTGCCAAAATTGCGGATATCTCCACGAAGGGTCCGAAGCGACTATGAAATGCCCTGCATGTAACCACCCGCAGGCGCACTTTGAGCTCCTGGCCGAGAACTGGTAGGAAGCACGCAATTGAACCGGCCTTTTCACGCGACAGCCCTTCAATGGTATAAATCCTGACAGATGCAGAATTGGCCTAACCCGCATATTTCATCCTCTTCTGCTGCGGCACCGTAAACTGCACTGTGGCTGCGTTTCATGCCAGGAGACGATCCTCAACCTGTAAGAACAGGCCTGCGGTCGTCTCCTGACATGCGCCTTGCCACATCACAGTTTACGGCACCTCGCGACGAAGAGTATGAAATAAGCGGGCTAATCATGTGAGGAGGAAACGATGGTTCAAGAACAATCGCAGAAGTGGCAGTGTTCCATCTGCGGATATGAACACATGGGTGTCGAACCGCCTTTGGAATGCCCGATTTGCGGAGCGTCCAGAGACAAGTTCGCGCGTATCGAAGAAGAACAAGCCTCCAATTCCGGACAAGACACATCGACACCCCAAAACGAAAAAAATGTGAAGCAGCCTTCTGAAGAAATTCCTCCATTGAACGAGTATCTGTCTGAGTGGGCGCGCTCACAACATGAAATGGAAGAAAAGTTCTCTCTCATCCAGAAACTCGCTCAGAACGGAAAGAGCGAGATTTCTCCAATGGGAACACGAAAACCGTTTCCCGGTTTGGATACAATCCTGTTCAAGGGCGCGCAGTTCAGCAGATTCCCGCTCAATGAAGATGAGCCCGTTTCAACGAAAACAGTTATCGGGCCGGCGGCGACACGGCCGCTGGAACTGGAAATTCCCTTTTATGTCTCCCACATGTCTTTCGGAGCGCTGTCAAGGGAGGCGAAGATCGCCTTGGCAATGGGCGCATCAGCAATGGGCACGGCAACATGTTCGGGAGAAGGGGGCATGCTCCCTGAAGAGCGCAGGCACGCGACGCGGTATATCTATGAAATAGGGACAGCCGTATTCAGCCACGATGAGAGCCCGGTCCGCCAGGCCGATGCAGTGGAGATCAAGTTCGGACAAGCGGCAAAACCCGGAATGGGAGGCCACCTTCCCGCTGACAAGGTCACGCCCGAGATTGCGGCCATACGGGGGCTCAAGCCCGGACAGGATTTTGTTTCCCCTAACCGGCAGCCGGGGATCGATTCCGTTGAAGATTTGCATGAGTTGGTGCTGAAGCTGCGCCAGGCGACAGAGGGCAAACCCATCGGCATAAAGTTCACCGCCGGCCACATAGAGAACGATCTTGAGTTCGTGCTTGCGGCCGAGCCCGACTTCGTAACCATCGACTGCCGCGGCGGCGCAACAGGCGCGGCGCCAAGCTTTATCCGCGACCATGTATGCCTGCCCCCCATCTATGCCATAAGGCATGCACGAAAATATCTTGACAAAGCAGGCAGCCGGACCACCTTCTGCGTTGCCGGCGGGTTCCGTGACAGCACCGACATTGCCAAGGCGCTGGCCCTGGGCGCCGACGCAGTCGCCCTGGCTTCGGCCTCGCTGATCGCTATCGGATGCCAGCAGTACCGGATATGCAACACCGGGAACTGCCCGGTGGGGATTACCACTCAAGATCCCGAGTTGCGGGCCCGCTTCTCCATCCAGGCATCGAAACAGCGGTTCGAAAATTTTTACAGAGTAACCAAAGAAGAGCTGCAAACATTGGCACGGATAAACGGACGATCGGATGTGCATGATCTCGGTTTGGCCGATGTTTTTACAATCAGCAACGAAGTGGCGCAGAATTCGGATATTGATTTTGCATAGAGCCCGCCTCTTTGCCGGCTTTCAAGGTGGTGGCAATCCACTCCTCCTCTTCAACCTTTCCCATCTCAACTTTTCCCATCAGTCCCATGAATACCTTTTCATTGATATCTGAGGGCTGGATACCGGCTTTTGAGTCTGACAGTTTCATTCTTCAATTTCGATTCCCACATCCCTCTTCCAGGCGTCAAGAGCCTTGACCATCGCTTCCACCCGTTCAGGTTCCGCATCAGACAGGTCACGCTCTTCACCCAAATCGTTCGAAATGTCATAGAGCAGGGTTTTTTCCTTCTGAACAACCAGCTTCCAGGCTCCATCCCGCATAGCTTTCCCGTTCCAGAAGAGCTGCCTTTCACCCAGGCTTCTCCCTTTCAGGAGCAGTGGAACAAGGCTGATCCCGTCCACCTCATGACCCTGAGGTCCCTCAACCCCGGCCAGCTCCAGCATGGTTGGTTTCAGATCGATGCTGATACAGAGCTGGTCAGAAACATTCCCGGCCTCGATCTTTCCCGGCCACCGGAAGATTGCCGGGACCCGGTGCCCGCCTTCCCAGACGCTGTCCTTGAAACCGCGCAGGGAGCCATTTGAGCCCTGCTTGGTGCCGCCGTTGTCGGACAGAAAGATGATCAAGGTGTTCCTGTCAATGCCCGCCTCTTTCACCATTGCCACGATCTCGCCGACGCTTTTGTCCATCTCATCCATCATCCGCCTGTATGTATCTTTTTTTTCCTCTTCGTTTTTCTTGGCCGTCGACGCTCCGGGTCCGCGCAGCGGCAGATCGTCCGGTCCTTGAATCGGGGTGTGCACCGCCTCGTGTGAAACATACAGGCAGAAGGGGGCCTCTCTATGTTGCTCGATAAAGTCCTTGGCATGCCGGGTAATGAGATGGGTCACATACCCCTCTTCCTCCACCTTCTCAAGCCCGTCCCACCAGTCATACACACCCATGCGGTCGTAGTGGGAGATATAGTCGATGTTCCCGCTCACATAACCGCGGAACAAATCGAACCCGAAATGAACAGGATTGAAGTTTTTCGTGTAGCCGAGGTGCCATTTACCAAAGATCGCCGTGCTGTACCCCGCATCTTTGAGTAGTCCCGGAAAAGTGATCTCCCTTGGATCGAGACCCGTCTGGTGGGAAGGTACCTTTGGATCCGCGTTGATCACACGGGGCACACCAACCCGCTGCTGGTATTGTCCGGTGAGCAGGCCGGCACGGGTGGGGCTGCACACCACGCCGCTGGAATGAAAGTCGGTGAACCGTATCCCTCCGGCAGCGAGTTGATCCAGGTGGGGCGTATGAATCCACCCTCCGTAGCAGGAGGCATCGCCGTAGCCCATGTCGTCCGCGAGGATGATGATGAAGTTCGGCCGCCTGGTCTTCTTCTGACGTCCAAACATGCCGGTACAGCCCGACGATGTCAGGGCAGCGGTTCCCATTCCGAGTCTTTTCAAAAAAGATCGTCGGTTCAGTGTGTTCATATGGCAGACCCCTTTGTACTTGCCGAGCTCCCGCCGGACCACCTCAAGTCGAGTCTTATCCTCCTGAAAAAAACCGTTTTCATCCCCGATGTTCACCCCTTCAATCCTACGCCCTCAGATGCTGCGATTCTCGCCCTTTAATCATGAAACGGCAAGGTCTTGTTGCCTTTCATGTGAACCTGAGAGCAGTTGCTTGTCTTTATAGTGCTTGCTTCATTAGATAGTTGATTCGAGTAAATAAGGTTATTTGTGAGAATCAGGCTGTTGGTGCTTTTAGCCATGATGCTAAGATTGCCACGCAGCACAAACTCATTGTTCTCGATGCGAATGTTCTGATGCGCCGAATCATTCGCCACCCGGTTGTGGGGATTGATGCTGACAACCGGCTCGCCGCACCGAACAAAACGGTTGTTTCGGATCGTCATATTCCTCACGCAGCCCGATTCAAACCACCCTTCCGCATCGTTCTCGATAAGAATGGCACTCATGCGCGTGCTAAAGAACTCGTTGTCAACCACCAAAACTTTGCGCCGCGTTGTGACAAGGAAACCTCGAGTAGGGGTTCTATATACTTGACAACCCCGTATTTCCACTTCGGGGGTCCAGGTGACATTTTCCACCACATCATTTTCCCTCAATTCCGCCGGAACAGAGGTTTCCAATGTCAGCAGCATTTCCTTCGGATTCAGCAAGTGCGCGTCCCTGATCCTGTTGGGGGCATAGGTTTTCAGCGAGTCCCATTCGACGAAGGTGATGTCATCCCCGGGATTGAAAGCCATAAAACCGAAGGTCTGGGGATGCATGAATCGGACTTTGATCTGCTTATCCGAAATTCGTTCGACAACACGCAGATGCGTGCCGTGGATGTTGATGGTGTCGTCATGAGATCCTGAGAAGAGGCAATTCTTCACCAGAATCTTCCCTCGACAACCGGAGAAATGAAGGCAGTCAGCCCAAGCTGCACAGGTACGCCCATTTTCTTTCGCGGGCGCGATTGAAATCCTATCGAGCGTGAGGTTTTCGGAGAACTGGGACACGACACCCAAGCCGTGCATAAAATTGAATTTTACATTTGTCCAGGTGATGTCCTCGCTTCGACGAATAAAAGCGCCCGCACAATCCCGAAAGGTATTGCGTATCTGATAGACCCGCCCTGTTTTCATGTTGTGATTTCCGCGGGCTCGAACCAGATAGGGTCTGACCTCCTCCAGTTGCATCCCTTTTAGCGGATCTTCCCGGCGCCAGATCTCATTGCTGGCGAGGTCAAGCTCCTGTGCGAGACCTGTCCCGTAGCTCCATCCCTCTCCTGTCCAGGTGATGTTTCCGTTTTCAATCCGGTATGACGAATCTCTATGGATTTCCAGGTCGACATAGTCAGCTCCAATGGATGCGGCTCGGAACTCCGAGACGGTCGGACGGTGGTAGTCGAAACAAAGATCTAAGATGGATATGTTCTCACAGCCGTCGATGCAGACCTCGATCATCTTTCCACGATAGAAAAGGGAAGCATCAGATCCCGACAGGTTGAAATGTCTTGCCCCTTCCAGGAGAATTCCAATCGCTTTTCCGCTATCAGGGGCATCGTTCGCATTGGAAATCTGGTATTTGCGTTTCAGCGCTTCAGCGGGATAGAAATCATAACGACCCGGCGCGAAGTGGATTTCAATGGGAGCTTCAACGGTTCCGGCACCCATCAGCACAAGCGTTTGATCAAAAGAACCGGGTGAAGTGATCTCCAGTCGGTCTCCAGGGGATAGCAACAGGCGATTGATGGGGCCGAATGTACGCCAGGCGAGATTCTTTCTTTGCCCGGAATGAGTATCTTTCCCCTCAACTGGATCAATATAGTAGGTCATGTTGCCAGGCGAAACAGCATGTTCCTCTTTGGGTACATACATACACGAGACCTTGCGCCGGAACAGGTAGCAGTTGGTTCCGTCGGAACCGTCCAAAGCCACACCGCAGGGGGCGTAGAGGTAGGCAGGCTCGCCCCCTATCACCAGGAGCTGCGGTCGCTCACACTTGACCTGAAGGGTGTAGTGCGGTTTGGCTATTTCGGGCACGCCGCCCGGAAAGTAGTGCGTGTCGAGCTTGTGGAAGCCGGGAAGCGGCTTGTCAAAATGCTTGTCGTCCTTGGAAACCCAGAGCAATCCCCCGCCGCGCTCCAGCATACCGTGATTGTCGGTGGTCATCAGGCACACGCGGCCGCACCAGTGGAAGGCGTAGCCGTCTTCGATCACGCGGTCATTTCCGGTGACGGGCTGGGGCTGGATGACGTATGGCCCTTCGACCCTGTCGGCGATGGCCAAGCCCATACGGGTGTGGCCCTTGGGACCGGGGCGGGCCTTGAAGTAGAGGTGGAAGGTGCCGTCGGGCATCGGCAAGAGCGCCGGGTTGTTGACTCCGCAACCGGACTGATGGCACCAGATGTCCGGGTCGTCTGGTGGGCTGAGCATCGGCTTGGATGGATCAGGCTGAGCCGGTTTCCACGGCCCGCAAATCTTGTCCGCCACCCAGATGCCGATCCGCTGGTTGGGGCCGTGACGCCCTTTGCCGTCGTTGGCGATGCAGGTCAGGGCGAAACGGTCGCCGACCTTCCGGATGTTGGGATTGTGATAGCCTCGGGCGTCCCAGCCCTGGCCATTGCCCCTCAAAACCACCTCCTGGAACCTGAACGGCCCCTCGGGTGAATCGGCGATGTAGCGGGCTATCTGCGAATGGAAGCGCCAACCAGACTCCCAAGGCTTGTTGGCAGGCCACCGAGCGACAAACAGGTGTACCTTGCCATCGTCGGTGATGATCGGGCTGGAACCCCAGATGTCCCATCCAGGCTCATTGATCGCCTCGCCAAGCAACTCCCATTCGTCGGCTAGGGCGGTGGGAACGGTCGGTTCAGACGCCTGATCGTCGGAACGGGCACTGCACAGAGATGCCAGAACTACCATTGTTGCTAGTAACAGCCCAGTGGTGCTTACGTTCCGTTTCATCGTGTTTGTTCCTTTCTGTCCCGGGTTTGCCGACGCTTGCGGATCAGGCGCCGCTATCTGGCGTCGCATGCATCCGGTTTGTTATCACTGTCCGGGAACGGCAAGGTTTTGTTGCCTTACACGTGGACCTTGGAGCAGCCGTTTGTTTTTATGCTGCTTGCTTCATTCAATAGTCGTTCTGAATATATTAAGGTTGCCTGTTAAGATTAGCACTCATGCGTGTGCTTGTAAACTCATTGTCAACCACCAGAACTTTGCGCCACTTTGTCATGAGGAAACCGTGTGGGATGAAAACAACACACCTGACCGACAGCGACGCTCCTGATATCGCTGCCGCGCGCCGGAAACTGAAACAGGTTGTGAACTCCTTCCCGAACAAGGACAGTGTGCCGGGCTACGAACCCCTTCCCCCCAGGCCGTGGGACAAAGAACCGGAATGGAACCCGAAAAAATGAAAAGCCGCCGTGATTTTCTGAAATATTCCGGATTCAGCGCGGCCGTCCTCGCCCTCTCAGGGTGCGGCGCGGCCTCCCGTCGACTGGAGAAAGGACGGTCTCCTTCCACCCCCAATGTCATCCTGGTGATGACCGACGATCAGGGCTGGGGCGACACAGGATATAACGGACACCCCCATCTCAAAACGCCGGCCCTCGACGCAATGGCGCGGGAGGGCATCCGTTTCGACCGTTTTTATGCTGCCGCGCCGGTCTGCTCCCCCACCCGGGGCAGCTGCCTGACTGGGCGCCACCCCTTTCGTTACGGCATCTTCCACGCCAATTCAGGCCACCTGCCTCAAGAAGAGATCACCCTGGCGGAAGCCCTCAAGCCCCTGGGCTACAGAACGGGTCATTTCGGGAAATGGCATCTCGGCACGCTGACCAGGACGGTCAGGGACTCCAACCGGGGCGGGCCGAAGGGGGCGGAACATTACGCGCCGCCCTGGGAAAACGGTTTCGATGTCTGTTTCTCCACCGAGGCCAAGGTGCCCACCTGGGATCCCATGATCCAACCCGAAGATGAGATTCAGGGGAGGGCAAAAAATCTGGACCCAGGTGAACCCTACGGAACCGCCTACTGGACCGGGCCGCGCAAACGCACCATGGACAACCTTGAAGGCGATGACGCGCGGGTGATCATGGACCGGGTAATTCCTTTCATTCAGGATGCGGTGGATCAGGAAAGACCGTTCTTCTCCGTGATCTGGTTCCATACTCCTCACACGCCGGTTGTGGCCGGCCCGGAACACAAAAAACAATATGCTCATCTTTCTCAAGGGGCACAGCATTATTACGGCTGCCTTACCGCCATGGACGGGCAGGTCGGGCGGCTTCGGCAGGAGCTGTGCCGGCTGGGCGTGGACAAAGATACGCTGCTATGGTTCTGCAGCGACAATGGCCCCGAAGGATCTTGCATCAAGGAGCGCAACCAGGGTTCGACGGGCAAGCTGAAAGGGCGAAAACGCAGCCTCTTCGAGGGGGGCGTGCGCGTGCCGGGACTGCTCGTTTGGCCGGTAAAGATCCAAGGGCCCCGACAGACAGCGATGCCCTGCTGCACCTCCGATTACTTCCCCACGGTTCTGGATATTCTCGGTATCTCAGCCGATCTAAATGGACCCATGGACGGTGTGAGCCTTCTGCCTCTCATCGAGGGAACGATGCAAAACCGGCCCCGGCCCATAGGCTTTGAATCGGGAAAGCAGATCGCCCTAATCGACAACCGTTACAAGATCATCAGCCAAGACGAGGGAAAGACCTACCAGCTCTTCGATCTGATCGCCGATCAAGAAGAAGAAAGGGATCTCGCCGCGATCCACCCATCCTTACTCTCTGACATGAAAATGACTGTAGAAGCGTGGCGCGCCTCGTGCGGCGCGAGCCTTGAGCGCCTGGGTGATATCTTCCACCCAAAAAAACGGGAAAAATAATCAGCGTTAAAAGATTTATAACCTTCGTTGATCAGTATCCGGAAGAAGCTCCATTTAGCGTCAATTTTGACCCGTGATTTGTTTTCTGTATGTGGAGGATCGCGTGGGGTGTTGCGCTACTCCGCTTGCACATACAACTCCGCCACTGCGGCGAAGTCGTTGCCGTTGATCTCGGACATGGCCACCAGCTTCAAGTAACGCGCTGCGATCGGTTGCTTGAACCTCACGTTCTGCTGGGATCCGGAGTTCGGCCAGGCGCCCGACGCTACGGGCTCACCCCATGCGGTAACCTCCTTGCTGACGTAGACCTCATACTGCGCTATGCGACCATTTTCCATGTCTTGGCGTGGGGTGTACATCAGGCCTTTGATTGATTGCTCCCTGCCGAGGTCGATCACCAAATGGTGTGGCATCGGATCGGGCTGTGGCTCCCATGCCGTATGCCAGATGGTTCCGGGATCGTCATCCACAGCCCTCGCGGCCTCGTATCCGTGGGCTTCGCTGTCCGCCTCGGCTTTGAGGTGGCGGGCGGTCTTGAATAGCCCGGCCACCTGCGCTTTTGTCAGTTCCACCTCCGGATTGAAGGCCGCACCGGCCATGTAGTCGAGTACGCTGCGGCGCATCTGGCGCGTAACAATACGCGTCTCCAGGTCGCTGCTCAGGTCCATACTGCAGACCATCAGCTTGCCGCCGGCCACCTTGGCTTCAAAGAGCAAGCCCAGTCGTCGCGCCTCGAACCAGGTGTCGATGGGCTGCACCAGCGGACGTAGCTCAGGCGGCAGGTCATCGAGGATCATGACGGCCGAACCGGTCACGAGTTCCCACCACTGCCAATTGCTCCAACCTTCAGCTGGAAAAGACGTGAAGACGGGATGCTCTGGGTCGCAGAGAATTCCCAGCGTATGCGGAGGCTGGTTGCCCGTCCACGCCGTGTTCCAGAAGACCGGTGAGAAGCCGATGGCCACATTCGATTTCACGGATGCACGCGGAGCCAGAAGTAGCACCTTCCCGCCTGCTTTTAGTTTTTCCAGCAACCTATCGTCAAGCGCCGTGGCTGTCAGCACGTCCGAGGTTGGGGCGGTGTCGACAGTATCCGCGAAGACCCAGATGTCCCAGTCGTTTTCAAAGGGGGTTCCCTCGATCCCGATGACCAGGGTGTGTTTCTTCGCCGGCGCGGCATTCTTCAACGGTATTGCCACCGTCCCGAGCAGCGTGCCGTTGTCAACGGGAATGATCCCGGCGGGCAGCTTGCCCGATGCGACGGTCCTGCCCGTCTCGTCCACCAGTTTCCACTCCGCGAAAGCGTTCTCGATCGGTGCGCGACCGAAGTGTGCGATTTCAATATCGGCCTTGAAGGTCTCGGACATCTTCCAGTACCGCTTGTCCATCCGCGCCAGCGGTACTGTGCTGTTGCAGAAACGGCGGAATTGCTCGGGCGTCACGTAACCTTTCGATTCCCAAAACGGATCGAGCACACCCACCAGTGCCGTGCCTTGTCCTGGGAAGTCGTGGAGATCGAGAAGTTGGAAGCCACCGAAGCCCGGTGTACGCAGCGCCGACTCGATTTCCTCCTTGTAGCAGAGCGTCTGCAGCTTACCGGATGCGATGAGGAAGTCGTGCGCCTGGTTGCCCATGTGGTTGGCCTTCAGGAAGTCTCTGAAGATCTCGAAGTTTTTCGGTTTCAGCGGGCCGGTGTACTTCTCGATTTCGTCAAAGTTCGGATAGACGCACCACTGGCCGATCTCGTGGCTGACGATGGGCACGGAATACTTCCGAACCCAGTCGCAATAATCCGTGCGTGTCTCGGGAGGCCGCCCGTTGATGCGGGACTTGAGGCCCTGGCCCCACCCCTGGATGCGCGGGCCGGGAATGTTGTGGTACTGGTTCTCCGGAATCGCGGGCCATCCGGCGGCACCGGTGTAGACGCGACGCGGATCCAAACTCTTCCAGTTATCGACCCACGCCCCGAGCCACTGCCTTTGATTCGAACCGGCCGGTTCGTTACCGTAGGCCATCATGACGAAGGAGGGATGATTGCCATAGGCCCTGAGGATGCGCGCGCCTTCCTTGTAGAGCCACTCATCGATGGGATCACCGTTGCCCACGCCGGAGCTCTGATTGGCCCACGAGGCGCACTCGACTTGAAAGGTGAAACCCAGTTCGTCGGCAACGGCGAAGGCCGCCTCGGGCGGGCACCACGAATGAAAACGGATCTGGTTGAGCCCGTGCGCCTGCACCGCGCTGATCACCTTCCTCCATCCATCCACATCGCAAGGCGGGTAGCCGGTAAGCGGATAGCCGCAGCAATCGAGCGTGCCTCGAACAAAGAAAGGCCGGCCGTTGAGCGCGAACCGGGTGCCGGCGGTCTTGAACTCGCGCAGGCCGAAACACGCCTCTGCCACGTCGGTCAGGGCGGCGCTTCCGG
The DNA here is from genome assembly GCA_964542475.1 of uncultured Phycisphaerales bacterium. Classification (GTDB taxonomy): domain Bacteria; phylum Planctomycetota; class B15-G4; order B15-G4; family CAYZWU01; genus CAZIUL01. Next base: position 32,149 of record CAZIUL010000028.1, read on the forward strand.
TCTTCATCTCAAGTCTCGCTGTCAGGCGAATCAGGGCCGGATTGAACTCGTCCCACAACGGTGCTTTGTCGCCGAGAGGATATTCAACTTCGACCTTTGCGCCGCCAACGACCACGTCAACCTCAATCGACTTGGCAACAGCTTTGTGTGTCGTCGTTGTATTGAACGCCTTGGCTGTTAGCGTTATGGTCCCTTGTGCGGCAGCACCCGTCACATTGCCGAGTTCCACCACGACTCGCGCCTTCTTGCGCGTGATGTCGGGGTAGACCTGCAGATCGTCGATCCAGACCGGCGCACGGGCTGCAAGGGTCAGCTTGCCGACGATTCCATTCCAGTTGCCCTGTGTGTGGTCCGAAACGCTGTGCGAGTTCGGGCCCACGTTTACGATCATGCGATTGTCAACTCGGATCGTGAGACGGTGTTTGCCCGGATCGAGGGAACCCATATCGTAGACGTGCGGCGTGGACAGGCTGTCGTTCAATCCAATGGCACGGCCATCCACCCAGACGCGGGTTTCCCAGTGGGGCCGTTCGAGTGTAAGGACCACCTGCAATCCCTGCCAGGTCTCTGGAACCTCGATCTCGCGTTGGTACCAAGCAGCGCCTGCAAAGTACTTATCAGGCTGCAACCAGCAGGGAAATTTGATGTTCCCCGGCTTCCGGTAGGGCTCGTAGCGCGATGAATTGTAATAAGCCCGGTCGACGATGCTCCCCATCCATTTCGTGTTCACCGAGACGTCGTCGCCGAAGCCCTGTGCCTGGAGCGAACCGGGCAGTATCATCCTCCTCGACCCGAGCAAATCCCTGGATGCCCAAGCTTCATTGATTCCCTTGTCCTGCGGGTCGAGTTGAATCGACCATACACCTGACAGATCCAGGTCATTACCGACCACCAATGAACCGGTCAGAATACAGAGAGACAGCATGAAAAAGGCCACAGTACAACCTCCTTATCTTGGCCTGCGAAATCATTAACCCGAGCAAGATGTGGCCCGGTTTGCGTGCCGAAGTCCGTTCCGATGGTTTGAATCAGGTCGATCCGTTTGCGTGCATGCATGCGCCTGCCTCTACTTGGGATCACCAAAAAATCACATAAAACAGGGCCACCGCAGCGATCACGAGACCGGCGGCCCATTTGACCTCCCTGCAGGTCTTGACATTCATCTCCTGGCGTACGGGCAGCTCGCGTGCTTCCTTGCGCGGCCAGGCTAACGTGATGAATCCCATGACGGCCGAAACGATCGCGAAGGTCAGCGCGACCTGCACGAGGAAGTGCAGCACTTCCACCTCACCCTCTCCAGGCCGCACCGGAGTGTAGTGCTGGAAGGCCCAGTAAATTGCGGGACCGGACAAAAGCCCTGCCACGCCCGCCGAACCGGGGGTCTTGGGAACAAAAATTCCGAACAGGAAGACAGCCACCACACCGGGCCAGATGTATCCCTGGAACTGCTGGATATAGTTGAAGACACCGCCGAATTTCGGATCGTCGATAACCGGAGCGATGAGGCCCCCGACCACCACGAACAGGAGAGTCAATCCGCGCCCCATCCAGACCAGGCGGCGCTGGGAGGCCTCCCGGTCGATCAGTCGCTGGTAGACATCCATGGTGATGATAGTCGAAGCGGAATTGAGCATCGAGGCGAGGGAACTGACCACCGCACCGGCGATGGCGGCGAACATGAAGCCGCGCAGGCCTGAGGGGGTTAGGCTGCGGAGCAGCGTTGGAAAGGCTTCATCCGGTTTTGCCAAATCACCACCATACAACTGCATGGCCATGATGCCCGGCATCACCACGACGAACGGCACCAGCAGCCAGAGGGCCCCGGCGAAAATAACCCCCAGCTGGCCGTCGCGCAGAGACCTGGCCGCCAGGCTCCGCTGCACGATGAACTGGTTCAATCCGCAGTAGTAAATGATCACGATCCACATGCCGGACAGGACACCGGTCCACGGCAGGCCCCCGTGGTCGGCGGGTAGGATCATGTGAAGCTTATCCGCGTTGCGGGACACAAAGAGATCCCACCCGCCGCAAGCGTGTAATCCCAGCGCAAAGAGCGCAATACCGCCCAGCAGCAGCCCGGCGCCTTGGAAGAGATCCGCCCAGGCCACCGCCTTCAGGCCGCCCCAGGTGGTGTAGACCGCGGCCAGCACGCCGATCAGCCAGACACCTTGCACCAGCTCGAGCTCGAAAAGCTTGTGCAGCGTCAAGGCGCCGGAGTAGAGCACGGCAGCCAGCAGTACGACCACATAGATGACCGCGGTGAAGACCGCCATGATGGACCGCGTCAAGACGTTGTAACGGTATTCGAGGAACTCGGGCATGGTGTAGATCCCGGCCCGGAGAAAACGCGGGAGCAGCGTGAGCGCGATCAGCACGATCCCCACCGAACCTACCAGCTGCCAGTTGCTGACTGCCAGGCCCACGTCGCCCGCGCCCTGACCCGCCATACCGACCATCTGCTCGGTCGAGATGTTGGCGGCCACGATGGAAAGGCCGATCAACCACCAGTTCAAACCGCGGCCGGCCAAAAAGTAGCCTTCGCTGCTCTTCTCGCGCCGGCTTTTCCAAAGGCTCACGCCGATGACCAGGGCGAAGAAGGCGACTATCACCGCGAGATCCAATCCACCCAGCATGGTACCTCTCTCGACCGCAATCAACACAACAGGAACAATTAGCGGATAAACGAAATAAGTCCTTTTACCAAAATCCAAAGTGTATTGAAACGGCCATTAAGAGCTTACGCAAATCAGTTGAAAAGCGGTCTCCCCCCCTTAAGATGCGGTTTTCCATCCTTTCAAAAGGAGTTGTCCTGGTTCATTAAAGGAAACAAGGCCATGCGTATTGTACTTTCAGCGGGCGGGCTGCTTTTTCTGTTCATTGCTTACGGCTGCCTAATCACCGATCCGGTTCCTCCTGACGTAATGGTGTCCAACGAAAACCTGACCCTCACCTTCAATGGTGAGTCCCGGGAGCTGGAACTTTCGTGCGCCGGTAAAGGAATCGTGCTGGACCGCGGGATCTTGACGATGCCCTCGGCCGAGGGGCTGCTCCATGTGGGCCGGGATGCCGCCTTACCTGTGATGACTTTTGGATTTTCAGGAGGACGGGAAGCCGCAATCCGCCTCGAGGGAAACCGATTGTTCCTCTCGGCTTCGGACAGGATCGAGCTCACTTTTCATGGAGCTGTCCATCCGGATTCGGTGGCTGCTTTCCTGAAAGACCAAAAAGATAAAGATCATGACGTTCTGGTTACCACCCTTGGACCCGCATCCATACCCGGTGCGGATTCCCTGTACGATCCGCACCACGATCTGGCCTTGACGGCTCAAGCCTCGAACAACACGAAATGGCATTTCGAAGGAACGTGGCGGTTGAAAGCGGAGGGAGATGCCGGCAACGATGTGGTGATGCTCACCATAACCGAGAATTACTACAGGAACGAGTTGGCTATTGCCTATTTTCAGCCCTTTGAAAAACAGAGCTTCTGGAATACCGCGCCCGTAGTGGCCATGACCTGGTACGGGGTGTGCGGCATGAAGCAACCCCAGAACCTAACCGTGCTCAAACCGGAGATCGACTGGGTGGCTGAGCATCTTCTGCCCTATGCAGGGGACATTGTTTTTCAACTCGATGACAACTACGACCACAGTGATGATGCACAGATGCGGGCGTTTTCCGATTACATCCGAAGCAAGGGGCTGATTCCCGGAATCTGGTTCACACCGTTCAGCATCGCCCCCGAAGAAGCCTATAAGGCCCGGCCGGAGTGGTTTCTCCATGACAGGGAAGGAAAGAGGCTCCATTCCTTTGCCGGTCTCAACTGGAAATGGCTCGCCCGGGGTCAGCAGGCGGGCGTGCTCGACGTGGAGTCGGCCGGGGCAGTGGAAAACTGGTTTGCCATGTACTGGAAGAAGGTGAGCGACAGGTGGAACTTCGATTTCTTCAAGATCGACGGCCAGCCCACCGCAGTGGCTGCTTATCGCCGCGCTGTCGGCGAGCAGGGGGTGCAAAGCTACCGCAAGGGGCTCGAGTTGGGCAGAAAAATCGTGGGACCGGACAAGTTCATCAACGGCTGCTGGGGCATGCCCATAGAAGGAGCGGGGATCATGAACGGTTCGCGCACCGGCGGAGATACGGGATATCACGGCCACGCCGTGAATGTCATCATCGGCAAGAACTATCTCAACAATATGGTCTGGTGGTGCGATCCTGATGCAGCAGCCGTGCTCCATGACGAGCCGGTGGAGAAGGTGCGCCTCAATGCCCAGGCCCGGGCGCTCACGGGGCAGCAGTTTCTTACCGATGACCTGTGGACCCAGGTGCGGGCAGAAAACATCGAGGTGTGGCAGCGGTCCTTTCCCATGCTGCCCATCAGGCCGGCCAACCTCTACCCTGTTGATGATGAGTGGGCTGCCTACGATCTCTTTGATCTCAGGATATTCAAAACCTGGGGAAGCTACGACCTGGCAGGCCTTCACAACTACCAAGACAGGCCATGCAATAAGCGCCTGGACCTGGGCCGCCTGCCTCTCGAGGCTGGGGAAGTTCATCTCTTCGAGTACTGGTCTTCTACATACATGGGCCGGTTCATGGCCTGCGAGGTGCTTGACCTCGCTTTCAAACCCCACGAGGGAAAACTCTTCACCCTGGTTCCTGTTTCAGACGGACGACCCGTGCTGCTGTCCACGAACCGGCATATCAGTCAAGGCGGGTTGGATGTGGAAGCCATGGAATGGCAGCGTCATGGGAAAGGATGGATGGTTCGGGGCAGGTCCTCCCACCTTGTAGCTGGAGATCCTTACGAACTGGTCTTTGCCTGCAGCAGGTATCAGGTTCAGAAAGGAGAATCCCGTAATGGAAAGGTGGTTGTAGAAAACGAGCCGGGCTTGGCCCGTGTTCGGATCGTGCCCGAAGAGGGGGGGGCGGCAGATTGGCAGGTCCTGTTCGATCTGATCCGTGGTCCATCGATCAGCACATCCCGAATAGGCTGCGACCTGGCGCCAGGGGAATCGAACCGGGTAAAGATCCTAAGCCTGGGGAACGAAGGTCTGAACTGGAGAGCAGTCTCCTCCCACCCCCGCATCGAGATCCATGAGGCCGAGGGAATGGTGGGGGCGTGGCCCGAGCAGGGGGTCCTTTCTTTGACGGCTGATGGATCCGGCCTTCCCCCCGGCGAGGTGTGGTCGGGGTATGTGGACATCTTCGAACAAGGTTCTTCCAAATCGCTCCTGAGCCTCCCGGTAAGGGTTCATACTCCGCTGCCGGAGAATCTCGCTCTCAAAGCCAATGCCACGGCTTCATCCAAATGGGATGATTCCTCGACCTATGCGGCCGGATCCATCATGGACGGCCGGCCGGAAACCAGGTGGAACAGCGCGCCAAGCGATGAAAACGGTTGCTGGGTCCTTATCACCTGGCCGGAACCCGTCACCTTCAACCGGGTGATTCTGGATGAGTGCATCGATTTCGGTCTGCGCATCCAAGCGTGGCGCCTCGAAACGGATCACACCATTGCCCAGGGTAAGGAGATGGGCAGCCGTTGCGTGGTATCCCTCCCTGCACCGGTTACGGCAAATAATTTGAAGTTGATCCTGGAAAAAGCCAAGGTAACACCAACCATCAGGGAGATAGAAATTTATCTGTGGGAAAACCACTAGCGTCGACGGACGCTCTTGTAAGGGCGGGCGGGAGGAGACGGGCAAACCCTTGCCGAGCCAGGCAAAAAAGAACCGCAAAAAGAAGGGGAAGAAGACCAAGCGGCGCAGCTACACGCCCGGCGAGAAGCGCGCACCCGCTATGATGTGAAAGAGCTCAAGGTGAGAAGCTGGAGTGCGTACCGGGCGTCTTGAGCTTTGCTATATTATAAAATGAAGGAGTGGGCATTTTTTTCACGCATTGCCCCGGCCTTTTGCTTTTCCGCGCAGGATATCGAGCACCGTGGGATCCACCTGGAACATGCCCTCCAGCGCGATCCGTCCGAGGTTGCCGATCGAATCCTCCACGGTCTTGCCGAGCACGCCTTCCTCTGCGGCCACGCCGTAGCCTTGGATGGCCATGAGCGCTGACCGCAGCGCCGCATCCACGGAAGTCACGGCCTTCAAGGCGCAGCCGGGCTTGGCGCCGTCGCAGATCAAACCGCCCAGGTCACCGATCACGTTGTTCACGGCCAGGGTGATCTTCTTTAGGTCCGGGCCGGCATGCTGGTACACGATGCCCGCGGCAGCGGCAATGCCCGCGGCCATGGCACAGCCGCAGATCACGGAAAGCTCCCCGATAAAACATTTCACATAAGCGTTGATCACATGGGCTGTACCGATCGATTTCAGCAGGGTTTCCTCAGGCACATCCATCTCCCGGAACAATCCGTGGAGCGTGAGGGTCACCACGATCCCCTGGTTGCCTGAGCCGCCGGAGGTCATGACCGCTTGTGGCAGGCCTCCCATGCGCGCATCCACAGCGGAAGCGACCTGCGTCTTGACCCGGAAGAACAGATCGTCCGCCAGAAAACCGTCCTCTTTCATCTTCACAAGCTGGCTGGCCGTGCCCTGGATCTCGAAACCGCGCCGGGCCATGGCCCGATTCATGTCCACCCCCTTTTTCAGAAACGCCAGATCTTCCTCATCAGGATTTTCCGCCAGATCCAGGCATCCGGCCAAGTCCAGCTTCTTCAGCTTTTCACGATATCCGTGACCTTCTCCCCCATCGCCGCATGCTGAAGAGGCCTCAAAAAGCGGTTTACCGTCCTTTTCAATGCGCTCTATATGGGTATGGCCCTCGGATAGCACGCACACGACCCGATGGTCTTTTGATGAGACTTGGGCTTCCACACGGAACCCCAGAACGCCGTCAAGACAGGCCGATTCACAGGCGCCTGCGTCCATGAGCTGCGCGGCATGTTGACGGTGCGCCTCGGTAATGCCATGGAGCACCTCCAGCCCGGCCTCGGGGCACGCGATCAGCGCGCCGAGCACGGCGGCGATCAGGTTGCCCTTCCGCCCGCCCGCATGCGGCACCGTGACTGCTGCGCCGTTCTTAAAGGTACCACGGTCCGCCTTAAGGATCACCCGCTCCACGGGCTCCCCCAGCTTCTCGGCCGCCACGGCTGCCGCAAATGCGCAGGCGATCGGCTCTGTGCATCCCAGGGCGGGATAGACTTCATGGCGTAAGATATCCTTGAACAGGTTCATAGCTATGTCCTTTTCGAAAACCGGGCAAAGAGGGTGTCGAATGCCAGGTTCACATCGTTCTAGCTCATGTAGATGTTGAACTCCGTGGCTGTAGACGCCACCTCCATGACATTGATGTTCTGAAGCGCCACTCAGACGAAAGATGCAAAGCTCACGCGTCCTCTCGCGCTCTCTCTCACGCGTTCGTCCGGATATCCATGCCGTAGAGCTCGGCAAAGGTCGCTACGTGGCGCGTGAAGTCGCCGCAGTAGAGGATCGGGTGCGGCCCCGGGTATACAGTGCGGATGTCTTTCACACCATTCATCTTCACCAGGACGCGCGTTGCGCAGCCGCCCACGGGCGGGCAACCGGGCGATCCGAGCACCTCGCCATGCCATGCATCCATTCTGTTCCCGCCCGAGTGATACTTGAACAGGGTCGCCCGCTCCCCTGCCGGCCACTTGACGTCGAGTGCCAGGGTCTTGGGAAGTTGATGGAAAAACGGCCTCAAGGCATGGGGCGTCTCCGCTCCCGTCGGGCCCTGAAGCTTAATGGGACAGGTGCAGTGCGACGCCAAGTAGGTGTTTTCCTCTGTATCAAACTCGGGATTGTGCTGGAATCCTCCGCGCCCGAAAAGCGATGCTCCCAGCATGAGCGAAAGGGTGGCGTTGAGGTCGTTCTCGCATCCGCTGGGAACGAGAGAACCGTTGTTCATGGCGAAGCTCAGGCAGGGTTTTCGGTGCTTGAGAAAGAGGCATTCGATGGTGACGGCGTCCGCGTCGTGGCGCTTCATTAGCTGCCGCACCGTCTCGTGGGCCCGCGCGGCGTCAAGGAAGGCCTTGTCGGCCAGGTCGGTCACAGAGTCCGCGCGGCGGCGCACGGCCCGGGCCAGGCTCTCCAGCTCGGAAGTCATTTGAACCTCGTCGTAGAGGTCGTTGTAGTGCCCGGCGGGTACGCCGTGAATGCTCGTTCCAAAGAGCGGCTCATTGGCGTCCACCTCCTCCTTGAACCGACCCGACACGCGTAGGAGCCGGCTCTGCTTCATGCTGTTTTGCGCGTGTAGGGCCCGCAATCCCCTCTCGAGGGCGCCCCAGTTTTCAACAGAGTGGATGTACTGGGTACGCGCGGCCGTGTCGAGCTTCTGCGGTGGGAGCTGGTGGTTGGCACCCACGGGATGATATACGATGACAGGACCGTCAAAGGACTCGACGATGGGAACGATTTTGGCGCTGAATGTGTTCCAGAAGTTGAAAAGCATGAGCGCGTCCGGCTTCGTCTCCTTGACCTCGTTGATGAAAGCCTGGATCCCGGTGTTGGTGTAGATCGGGGTTTCGTCCAGGGCCAGGGTAAGGTCGAGCCCGGCAGCCATCGGTCGGATGTGCTCCATGAAGCGTGTCTGCTGCTCTTCGGGCTTGTACTGGTTACCCGGCCAGGTACACCACTGGTGATGAGCCCAGCCGTCCTCGAGTTCGCCGCGGAGCACCACATCGAGTGGAGGGTAGAAGAATGCGCCTCGAACCAGGGCAGGTCTCTTGGGACGCGGGTGAAGCTTCATCACATCGGGGATAACTGTTGCACACCCGGTCGGCCAAAGGGCCGGAGAGGACAGTGCAGCCGTGGTTTTCAAAAACGTTCTCCGGTTGATTGATCTCCCTGGTCGCATCAAAAGACTCCTTTCATGATCTAGAATTTTCGTCGACGGAAAACAAGACGAATGAAGGTTGAGCGGCCAAAACACCTTCAAGGAGCATTATAAAAAACAAGGGTCAGGTGATCAACCTAGCCATTCATCGATCATTTGGCGCGCCCTGCAGGGGTCGAACCCGTGGCCTTTGGTTACGTATGTTCAAAAAAATCACTTTCCCCAATACATTGGGATCCCCCCATGTATTAGCGAATTGCCATGACAGGAGAACCAGAAGCCCGCACAGATCATGGTGATGAAGTATGCCCCCAAGATTGACAGGTCGACCCAGCTCATCATGCCGCTTCAGTCTCCTTTTTGCACCTATCGATCCACGATCACGCTGATTTCGTCGAAGTAGCCTCGATCGTTGTGCCACGGGTGTTCGCCACCGGCACCGACCTTGATCAATACCACCACTTTCCGGCCGGCGTATGTGGACAGGTCATACTCAAATGTTTTCCATTCCTTTTCGGACGGCTCGGGACCAGCGGCGACCACTTCCTCCTTGAACCATTTCGTTACCTCTCCATCGTCGACCCCAGCCTGCATTATGTAATCCGACCGTCCCTCAAAAGGATCGCCCGAGGTGACGATACGAAGACGCGGCGAGCCCTTTGAAGGGATGATCAACACACGCTTCAGGATACAAACTTCGTTTCGGCCGGTTGGATGAACCGCCACAATGCCCTGGCGGCCCGGATTGGGATTGCGCACTCCCTCTCCGGGACGATCGATCCAGCGCGGCGGCTCAGCAGGATAGCCCCCCACGATCTCGAGCCTATCAAAATCCTCCTTTGAATCGAAACGGTTGATGAGCCCGACGTCTGCTTCAACCTCTTTGAACCGCGCACCGACGACGGGACTGGGTTGATGATCCGGCAGAAAGGCGCGGGCTGCAATGTCCATACCATTACGGACTTCAATGGGACCTTTGTATATTTCGGATCGACGCGTCGGAACGCTTCCATCGGTAGTGTAACGGATCTCGGCGAGTTCGTCGGCGGATAAGGTGACAGTAACCGGTTGAAGCAGCCTACCCCCGGAAGGTACGATCCGTGGTGCGGAAGCCCAGGGAATCATGAATTCGTGTAGCTCCTTTAAGGAAACATTAACCGGCCCTATGAGTACTGTTTCCCCCATTCCGGTTTTAATGGTGAAGCGATCTCCGCTTACCGTTTCTTGGGGCTTTCCCGTGCGGTAAACAACCACCTTGCTGCCCGGCCAGGGATTGACAATGGTGCAATTCCGCCCGCGTTCGCTGTGTACCTCGACGTACCGCACCCTGCCGTCACGAAAGTCACTGGAGACCAGAAAAGCGCCCCAGCAACGTAGCTTGGTGAAGCGCGTATCACGATCCCTCGGCCAAACAGGAAACAGGCGCAGCACGTGACCGTGGCTCATGCAAAGCATTTCGTTGATCGTGTTGGGGACGGTACTGAAATTCTCGATGCCATGAGGATTGCCCAACTTGAAACCATTGGGATAGGAATGCTTCGCGTATTGGCGAAGATGTTTCAAGATAAGGACCGGATCGTACCCCACACGCACCGCTGCGGGGAAAAGGCTGTTGGTGCCGTTGAAATCCAGCCACCTCTGCATAACCTGTATCGTGTTGCGTGAAACTTTCAACAGATATGGGTCGCTGTCCAGTCCGATGGCGTTGCCCGGGTAGATATGCTGGATTCCCAGGGTGTTGTCGTTCCACCAGGCGGTGCCGCGTTCGGTGTAGCGGAACACGGTCATGTTGTCCCGTTCCTGCGTCGTGAATCCGCTTAGGTGATCGAGGATGTGTTGCCACTTCCCGCGGCGGTCCGTATCCGCGTCCAGTTCCAGGCTCATGTCAAGGGCAAGGTCGAAAGAGTTGCGGAGCAGGCCGAGCGTGAGAATGGGATTTACATCGTCGCCCGACCCCTCATGAACCGAGTCGTTATAGATCACATAACGGCCGTCCTCGAAGGTCAGATGATCTTCCCAGAATTCGATGACCTCCTTGACCAGGGGATAGATCTTGCGTCCGTAGGCAGGATCGTAGGTGCACCGCCAGCGCTGAGCCATATTGACCAGGCAATAGGCGCCATTGGATTTCTGACCCCAGAACCACCCGCGATGTCCGAACCCTTTGGGTTCTTGATTCTGGGCGGAGAATCCTTTCGGGCCGATACCAACCGGATAGAGGACGCCGCGGGATTCGAGGAAACGGCGGGCATAACCCCTGGCGCGATTTATGAAATCCAGAATCGGCGTATCCTGGGGGTCGGCCTGCTCGATGCGGTTTGACGAATACAGACCGTAGAACGGCGCCATGTGGTTGTAATTCAAATGATAATCACCTGACCACCAAGGCGCGTCTGTTGTGACCCACGTTCCAAAAATCGCCGGGGGAAACTCCGGGTCGCGGCTGGCGCTGCCCATGGAGTACAACGATTGGTAGTAGGCCTTCTCCAAAATCGGATCGCCAATCTGAACCCACGACTTGGCCCAATAGTCCGCCCACCACTGTAGATGGTCCCTGCGCAGCCGAAGCAGGGAATCTTGGTCAAGATCCGCGACCGTTGACCGGGCACGGGACAGGTAATCGTCATGCTTGATTTGGCTATCCACCGCCACGACCAGGGTGACGGATCGATTGGGCGTCAGTTCGAAGGACCGCCCCTGCGCATGTATCACTTTCATGGCCGCAGCAGCTTCAACAGGCAATCCCACATCTTTGCGGAAACGACGGACGATCCAATCAACATCCTTTTGCGTGCCGTGGTCGACTTCGGATCCGTCGCCTTGCGCTGCCCACAGATCGACCCGGATCGGTACCGCCTCCCCCTCGACGGACAGTTCAATCACAAAAAGGTTTGCAGTAGCGGCAACCCAGCTGCGTATTGATACTTTTCGTTGATCCTTTATTATGGCGACGATGGTTGTCGCATCGGCAAAGTGCTGTTCTACATGGTATGAGGCGTCCTTCAATTCCTCCGATATGATGTCGATCCCCCCGATGGGCCGCGGCCCTCCTGTAGGGGCTTCCAACTTCCAGAAATCGTTCTTGTTCACCCAGAACCGCAGCGCCTCTGGCGAACCGCCTAGAGAGACGCCCATGTCGCCGTTTCCCATGAGGGGCCCATCAATGGAATGATCAGCCGGCGTGCGGGTCGGGGGAGCAGTCCACGTCGCGGTGTGATCCTTCACGGCTGTGAGGGCTTGATCCCCGCAATCCTCAGCCTGCGCGTTGGTGCCCACCATCCAAGTCAGAACAGAGACCATCAAAGTCACATGAACAGATCGACTCATACCTACATCTCCACCTTAAAAGTCCGTTGAAAGGCCATCTCATATTGCAGACAAAATCAAGATGGGCCGCGCTGTGCGAAACGACCCGAGAAACGTGGTCTGATTTTAGAAGCCCTCAAGATCGCTCTTATAGAAGGATTCCAAGTCTTATCCCCTCTCATCCCCCCCCATCATCCAGCCAGTCGGTGTTCAGTCAGTGCGGTTTCAACTTCGATAATGATACATGCCGTGTAGAGTAGTCTTCACCCTCAATTGTACATGGGAACGCAATTCTTGGGAAAAATGCAAGGACATCGAGGTGAGAGATCTTTTTTAATCAGATGATCGTTAAGAGTTGCGCGATAGATTTTCGAAATGATTGCCGGTTTGGAGGTGGAGATGAATAAGGCGGAAACTCTTACTGTTATGCAGAAAGCGGAACAGTTTTTTAAAAAGCATAATGCAGGATTGGCATACTTGGGCATGGGATCTGTGCACAATTATAGGAACCGTATTAGTCTCATTAACCCTTCATTTTCTTGTATTTTTTATTCTTAAAAAAGTAATCCGACGGCTTTAAGCATATCCTTGGCTTCTGATCCGAAGCGCTCGGGAAGGATGATCTTGACCAGTCTCTCCGCCATGTTGGGGAATCCCTTGTGTATTATTAGTTTTTCACATAGGATTTACTTATCTAATGCACAGAATAAAATATTTGAGTTCCCAACACCTCTTCCCTCAATAATATACACATGATCTATCCTGAAAATGGTACACCATATAAAGACATAACCATTCACGAGGAGTATTTGTATGGTTGGACAAAATATATAAACCGACGTACATTTCTCCAGGCAACCGATTGTTCCGCAGGAGATAAAGCATTATAATACTGAAAGATATGAAGGAAAGAGAATTTGCTATTATCGGAAGGCTTATATGAAACTAGAAGAAGCTTCCTATGTAAATCTTGTCGCAATCGCCAAAGCGGACGGAATCCTCTCGCAGTCAGAACTCACGCTTCTCGACCGTTACAGGGAGGCATTGGGTGTATCAGAAGAATTTGCAAAAGAGACTTTGGCCAAAGAAAAGCTCATAACGATTGGATCCAAGGAACTCAAAGGAAAACCCGGCGATAGGATGCACATCCTTAAGATGATGATCCGGGTGGCTTATGCGGACGGCAAGATCTCGAAGCGGGAAAAGGTACTTCTCAATCGGGTGGCCCGTTCCTTTGGAACAGGTCGCGTCGCATTAAGAGTGCTTTGTTGGGAAATTGAGCGGGAGCTGGGCATACGGCGTAAACTTCGTATTTCCCAAAGCGTGGCTGTAGCCATGATCATCATTGCCGCGGTGGTGATCTGGTTTACTTCTCAGCATTTCAGCAGCAAGACCGAACGTCAAATGGACGAAGCCCGGATTAATTTCGATGAATTGAAAAAGGAGCTGGGGCTCGAACGATCCCAGGCGGAGAAAGCGCTTCAATTGATCCGCGAGTCCCAAGTGGATATCACCGCAAACGAGACCGCCCTGATAAACCGCATTGAAGAGCTCGAACAAATGACCGCTGATGAGCGGAACACGGTAAACGCCCTCACCGCTGAGCAGAAGAAGCAGCAGGTCCAAATGAAAAATGAGGTGGAACGTCTCAGGAACGAGTTGACCAGGGTTCGGACGTTGAACACGATTTTCAAGGACATTGAGAAAGAGTATGGCCGCTCGATCTTGTTGATTTTCATTACCTATGATCTGCATTTAAACAAAAACCGTCTCACGCGAGCTTCAATGGGATCGGGCTTTTTCGTATCCTCAACCGGCCATATCGTAACGAATAAACATGTAGTCCAGCCATGGAAGTTCAGCGGTGATGACATCATGCTCATGGAACAGGGATACGCCATAGACCAAGCTTCGATACTCATGGCTGCTTGGCCCGCAGGCTCGATAGTGAAAACGACAGACGGGCATCTGAATATTGATACGGCCTATTCGACGGACAAGAAAAATCTCAAGCTGGAAAAAACAACCCCGGATACGTTTGTGGTTCAGGCAAGAAGGCTCGACTCGGGCGGCATATACCAGGGGAAATTTCACACACACAACGAAGGCGATCTGGCGGTTCTCAAAGCCGATCCTTCCTCTCCTGTAATCGCACTCCCCCTCGCTGGAACCGCTGGAAAACTGGAGAAACTCGATCCCGTAATGGTGTTGGGATTTCCCACGGGGATCAGTATCCTGGAATCTACTATAGCGGAAACCTCGCCTTCTCTTGGAGAGGTTCGCAAAATTGAGAAAAGCATCATGGTCACCGCGCCGATCTTTCCAGGAAACAGCGGTGGGCCCTTGATGGACACTCGGTGCAACGTCGTGGGTGTTGCGTCGGCGATCTTCGGTGATGCAACCCTCGGCTCTTGCATTCCCTCGCATTATATCTTATCCTATCTACCCTCTTCGTCTGACCTGTTGAAGGAAATCTCCAAACATGAGGCAGCTAAATACTACCGCGCAGCACTTGACGATCTGCGTCTTGCCGAGCAGCGATGCACGGACGATGCGGAGCGAAAGACCATAAATGAAATAAAGGCTCGCCTCTTTAAAATCCGCGATCAGATGATTGAGAAGGCACAGAAAGCAGTGGATAGAGCTGAAAAGGAAAAGGCTTTCCAGAATATTCTGAGCCACTTTGGGCCGTATTGGGCAAGAGAAGCGATTGACAGCTTGAGGGGGCTTTAGCCGAAAATTATTAATTGGTACTTTCTAAGAAGAAGCTGCACAGAACGCATCTCCCGTCGAGAATCATCGTTGAAAGAAATCCGTCTCCCCGGTCCCCCGCCGCATCTTCCCCGTAATTTTTGATGCTCATCAGATGCTGTTCGATACTTTTCGGCCGACCATAAATCGCCTGTCTGACGCGAGTCTCGTTTTCAAAGATCATCTTCTTCAAATATCGGGAAATTGGGACGGTACGATAACCGGTTGACTAGCTCGGGGTATAGTGTTGGGTAAACATGTAAAAGCCCAAAAAAAGGGTCAGGCGATCAGCCTAACCCTTTATCTGTCATATGGCACGCCCGACAGGATTCGAACCTGTGGCCTTTGGCTCCGGAGGCCAACGCTCTATCCAGCTGAGCTACGGGCGCTTGTTGGCTTTGTTCCGGGGTTCAATTATCCTCCGGGCTCGTAAGGATAGCAACTGTTTCCCGTGTATTTGTCAGGGCTTCCTGAGGGGGCCTGTGTGTTTACATGAACTTGATGAAAAGACCGACAAGGCCCGCGACGATCACAAGGATGAGCACCGCTACCAATGTGTTCGTCAGTTTGCTCTTCTGGATCAGGTCCCTCACATTTCTCTGCTGGTCCTTCTGAACCGTCCTGAAATGATCCACTATTTTCTTGGTGTTCTCGAACTGATTCTTGTCAATCTTGCTCTGCCGTTTTTCCAGCTCTTTGATTGATGCATTCATCGCGCTCACCGAATCCTTGAACGATTCCTTGAACGCCGCCCTGTCCTCCACGCGGTCCGCTGCGTCATGATCCATCTTCTCGTTCAGACGCGTGATGACATCCGGAAGCCCCGCAACCTGGCTCCCGAGGTTCGCCGTGGCTTTGCTCTGATTCTCAAGGATCTGCGAAATCGTCTGCAGCAGCTCCACACCGGCACGGGAAGATTCGGGAAGGTCCTTCATGGCCTCCGGAATGATCTTCACTGTTTTTGCCAGCTCGCAGCTCTGTTGTGTCTGCTCTTCGAGCCGCTGGTCAATGTTGGACAACACCGAGGATAGCCCTTTAATCCCGTCTGATATTTTTACTGACACCTCCTCCTGCGCGCTCATCTTTTCAGCGATGACATCCATCTTCTTCTCGTGACGCTCGGTAACTTTTCCGGGTGGTGTGTGTATCTCCGGTTCCAAGGCCGGCGGTTTGCCCTTGCCCCTGTCTTCATTCGCCGAACCATCCTTCCTTCCCGTTGGTTTCACAGTGCCTCTCTCCTTGTCCTGCTGAAAACGGTCCTTATCCCGCATCCCGGTAATCCTGGAACCTTCTTCCTTTTTCGGCAATGTAGCTGTGCCGGTCGCACTGATTCCCGGCTTACCCAGGCTCTTTTTGGGATTCTTTTTTGATTCGGTTTCTCCTGCCTCTTTTTTGCCGAAAAGTCGAGCTAATAAAGATTTCTTGACCATGAACCTTTCTCCTTTCTGAATCCTCTGAAAGTTAGGGTTTTTTCCGTTAACTAAATTCAGATTTACTCAAACAGTGCGAAAACAAAATCTCCACAGGCAGATTGACCGTTAACCCGCTATAATGTATCAAGTTACGATCCCGCCCGCCTTTGGATGGGCACTTGCTTAAGCTTTGTCCAGGTGCTCCATTTCATAGGAACGCGTGTATAAAATACCAGTAACTATCCGATTAGGCAAACAAAAAAAATGGAATCGCCCGGATTGCGGAACACCTAATGTAACCACTTATATTTTATTGAGTTATATTATATTAGTAATTATGATTGCATTGGTTGTAACAAGCACCGCAATGAAAACACCCTAACATTACAATCGATGTCCTAAAAGAAAAAGCGTGTTCTCAAGCACTGCTCAAGGAGAGTTTTCTGAATAAAAACCAGGCAGCCAGGTAGAGGATCCCGGCCACGAGAAAAACCGCTGTGAAACCCAGTGCCATTGCAAGCGTAATGCTCACGACCGAGCTCACCACTGAGGCACCCCCGTTTATTCCAAAAGCCCAGGGAACCAGCCCTGGATAACGGTTGCTCACCGTCTTGAGCCCGAGCGGAAAAGGCATCCCCATGAAAAAAGCGAGAGGAGCAAGAAGAACAACGGTCAGGCCCATGCGCGCGATGCCCGGCAGCTGCAACCCGTGCGCGAACACCACGGGCAGGACGAACTCGTATAGCAAAAGCAATATTGCTATGGATACAGCGGCCAGGGAAATCCCTTTCATGGGATTCTCATGAAAGCGCCTTCCGAAAAAAGATCCGATCCCCGAAAAAAGGAGGAAGCTGAAGAGCACGATTGAGAGCGAGTATGTGGGATGTCCCAGGAAGAGCACGAACTTCTGCATGCAGGCGATCTCGATGAACATGTAGGAGACGCCGATGGCAAAGAAGTAGAATATGATTCTGCCGCCGAACGGTACCTTCAGCCCTTTTCTTCGAAACACCAGTAGAGGCAGGATCACAAGCAATGCGACCAGAAGCACGGTCTCAAGCAGGACCGAAAGCAGGATGTAGAGCCCCACCGGGTCTTCGCCGATCACTCCCAGGTAGTTGGGACTGGTCACCCCCCCGAAAAGGTTCTTCCACTTGTGGTATCCGAAAAAGAACGGCCTGTCATCGCTGACAGGAGTAACGTCGTACAGGTAATTCGCATAGAAGTCATCCTCGCCGCCCTTGTCCATCGATTCGAAGAACTCGACGAACTCCCTTTCACACCCCTCGACGCCTGGCGCATATGACAGCACGTACCTGCCCGTAGTCTTGTAATCCCTGCAGAACCTCTTGTACTTCCTTACCTCCTGCATGGTGAAAGGCGTCTTTTTGAACAGCATCACGGCATATGCGATCTTGAGCTTCTTTCCGTCGAACTCCTCGTACGGCCGGTCGTATGTCACCACAACGATATGCTTGCCCGGCTTGTCAATGCCCTGGTTCTTCATGGCCTGAGCACCTATGGAAACCAGGCGCAGGCACTCCCTGGGCGGGAAAAAACGGAAACGCAAAACCGCTGCGACACCGTTTGGCGTCAGGTGGTTAAGGTAGTCCGTGAAAGCTTCGAGCGTGTAGAGATAACTTTCGGATAGAATGAACGATCCGGAAGAAAGGGCCGAATACGTGTCCGTGCCCGTCATCTGGATGACGTCGTACTTTTCATTGGAACGCCTGAGAAATGAACGCCCCTCCTCAACCACTACCTCGGCATCGCTGTCCGTGTAAAGCCCGCCCGAGATCTCGTTGTAGTCGTAGCGCATCAACGCGTCAATGCTGGGGTTGATCTCCGCCCCCGTTACCGATGAAGAGTTCCACTGGAGAGCCGTTACAAGATCCTGCCCGCCCCCCACTCCGATGATCAGAACCCGCGGCTTTTCCTGAATGAAATACGCCAAAGAGTAGTGGTTGGTCTGTACAGTGGCGCCGGGCTTCCACTTCATGAGCATCGTGGGAGCATCCCCGTCCTGGAAGAACTCCCGCACCCCGTTTTCGGGATGCCTTGCTACATCCACGCGGCAAAGAGGATCCCAGCGCGTGTTTTCAACGATCCATCCTTCTTTCTCCACCATGACGCTCATCACCTTGGAAGGCGCGGGACGGATGTGCAGCATGCTTTCAGAAAACGGGAGGCTCGCCATGCTGAGCGCAAACAGCAGCAGCCCTGCAAGAGCGGGTGCCTTCGGCTTCTCGCATGAAAGGCCGAAGAAAAACACGCCCAGAAAAGCAATCCCTGACACGATCATGACGGAGCCGGCCCCGCCGGCCGGCGTGATCACCGGCAAAAACAAAAGACACCCTGCGCCAGAACCGACCATGTTGACGAAGTAAAGACGGTTCACATCCTCTGTCATCGCGGAAAGGAGCATGCAGATGACCAGGCCGCCGAAAAAATAGGGCACTATGAGGTAGATGTAGTAGATGAAAAGTATGAAGTACTGGATCCGGTCCTTCAGAAGATCAACGGTGTCCAGCCTGACGACCGTGAGCACCAAAAAAGAGGCGACCGCAGTAAGGCCGAAGAGCCCGGAAAAAAAGCAAAGCTTCTTCGGGAGGTTTCCCTTCAGGATGGACGGCCTTACAGCGACGAACGCGCCTGCAGCGGCAAAACCAAGCAGAGTAAAGGTCACCACGAGATAGGTGACATGATGCCACAGCATCACGGAAAAGATGCGCGTCTGGAGGATCTCGAGATGTAGAATCGCGGCGGAAACAAAAAAGATACCCAGATACAGGGGCGGGGTTTTGGTTTTGCTCGTCATTTTCACCTCGTCTTGTCAGGCCACGCCACAGCAGTTCGCGACACCTCTGGCGTGACAGCTATTATCAATGCATCGACCCGCTGCCGGGTTCGGCGCGCGCCGCCCGTCAGTATGCTTTTGCAAAGTAAACCGTGTGCCGGGCATCCTTACCGCATGCCACGCAAGCGCCCTTGCCCTCACCGCCTTCGAACGGGATCAGGCGGATCGTGGCTTTAGTGTCGTTCTTGACGCGTGTTTCGCATTCGGGGCTCCCGCACCACCCGCAAGCACAGAAACCGCCATCCCCCTGCATCTGTGCCACGAGATCTTCGTACTCGAGAACAATGCGGGTCATCCTGTCCCTCCGTTCCCTGGCACGCTCAAAAAGCTCCTCCTGAACGGTGTTCAGCAGTGCTTCCGCCTCTTGTGTGAAACCGTTGAGCGACACGTTCGTTTTTACACCGGTGTCCCTTCTCGCAAAAACAGCCTTGTTCTCGGCGATGTCACGCGGGCCCAGCTCGACCCTGACCGGAACCCCCTTCAGCTCCCAGTCGTTGAACTTGAACCCGGGTTTGTATTGGTCGCGGTCATCGAGATGGCATCGCAAACCAGCACGCTTCAGGCTGTCCATGATCTTTAGCGCGACATCAAGAACAGAGCTTCTTTCCTCGTCTGCCCTGTAAATCGGAACGACCACGATCTGGATCGGGGCAACCATGGGAGGCAGCACAAGCCCCTTGTCATCGGAATGGCTCATGATCAACGCGCCGATCAGCCGGGTGGACACGCCCCAGGAGGTCTGCCACACGTGCTTTTGCTCACCCTCGCGGTCCTGGTACTTGACATCGAACGCCTTGGCGAAGTTCTGACCCAGATGGTGCGTGGTGCCCCCCTGGAGCGCTTTTCCATCCTGCATCATAGCCTCGATGCAGTATGTGTGGAGCGCACCGGCGAACTTCTCCGATTCGGACTTTTTGCCCGCGTAAACAGGCATGGCAAGCACATCCTCGGCAAGCCTGCTGTAGACATCGAGCATCTTCCTGGCTTCATCTTCAGCTTCGGCCTCGGTTTCATGGGCGGTGTGGCCTTCCTGCCACAGAAACTCGATGGTCCTCAAGAAAAGGCGGGGACGCATCTCCCAGCGCACCACGTTGGCCCACTGGTTCAAGAGCAGGGGCAGGTCCCGGTAGGACTGGATCCACTTGGAAAACATCGAATACATGATGGTCTCGGATGTCGGCCTGACCACCAGTGCCTCCTCGAGCTTCGATCCGCCTCCGTGCGTGACCACCGCGCACTCGGGAGCGAACCCCTCCACGTGTTCCGCTTCCTTTTTCATGAACGATTCGGGAATGAAAAGAGGGAAGTACGCGTTCTGGTGACCGGTCTCCTTTATCATCCTGTCGAGCTTATCCTTTAGCAGTTCCCAGATCGCGAACCCCCGCGGCCTTATCACCATGCACCCTTTCACGGGCGAATAGTCCGCGAGCTCCGCCTTCACGACAAGGTCCGTGTACCAGGCCGAGTAATCGGTCTCACGAGCTGTTATTCCTTTGTTTCCGGTTTTGCGTGCTGCCATGTGCAGGTCCTCCAGAACCCTGTAGAAACAAGAGCTGTTCAAAGCATCGGCAGAATCCATGAAAAGGACATATGATCACAAAGCGCGGGATCGATCCCATTCGGGTCGCCGGGAAAGCCCATAAAGCCTATTTCGGCACATCCGGCCTCTTTGAACAACGCCATCCGTAAAAAAGCTAATGATTATCAGCAAGTGGCCCGGTAAACTCAAAAGAAAAATCTTGACCGAATCCCGGGACAGGCTTTAGAATCCGCATCCCGCCCGACCTATACACCGGGCCGTTGTTCTTTTCGCATCCGGGGGATTAGCTCAGCTGGGAGAGCGTTTGGCTGGCAGCCAAAAGGTCAGGGGTTCGAGCCCCCTATCCTCCACCAAAACATCAAAAGCCCCGCCTTCATTCTTTATCAGGCGGGGCTTTTTCTGTAAATACCCGAATTTTGCGCGAGGATAGCTTGTACCGCTTATTTCATACCCCTCGTCGCGAGGTGCCGCAGCAGAAGAGGATGAAATATGCGGGTTAGAAGGTCCATCCCAGGTTCAGCATGTAGGTCACATCCGTGCGCTCAGCACCTTCGGCAGGTGTTGAATCCCAGTCCCAGAGTACTTTAAATTCGGCGAACATCGACTCGGTAAGGGAGGAGCGCAAACCCGCGTCAGCCTTGACAAAGTGCCCGCCCTCATGCTCGAAACCGGGGTACCACTCGGTGTTGTGGAAGAGGGAAACCAGGCTGCCGAACTTCTTGTCCACATGGTAGGCAACCCGGCCGGACCAGTACTCCTCGCTGTCCACATTCTCGCCGGTGTCCGGGTCATCGCGGTAGTTCTCTGAAACCCAGGAAAGGCCCGCTTCAGTGGACAACTTGAAATCATCATCATCAAAGAACTGCCAGCCACCGCCCACGCCTGAAAGAAACCTCAGATCGATGCCTGCAATAGCGTTCCGCTCGGCCCGTGTCTTGGCGTACCCGAACAGCTTCTCCGAAAAAAAGTAATCGAACTGAAGCCCCAGGTATGACTCCCTCTTGGTTGTGACGTTCTCGTCCGTGTCAGGGTCCTTCTGCCGGGCGCCCGAATACCCGCCATCGAACCTGAACCGGTCGTTATCTCCCCTACGAACGGCCTCGAATGCCGCGTTGGCGCCCTGGGTGTAGGAGTTGCCCCTGGTGGCTGATGCGCCCAACGAGATGTTTCCCGACCACTTCGCCGTGGGAGGATTGATCTTCGCTATTTCCGAAATAGGCAGCTTCAGGGGGGTTTTTTCGAGCCCGGCCTCTACAAGGATCATCCCGCTGCCCGATGATTTCACAGGCAGGTTGAAAACCGTATCGTCAGCAAAATGTATTTTGATCGGTTCCGTCGTAAAAAAAGTATCCACCTTGTCGAGTGGAACCGACACCTCGCCCAGCGTCTCGGAGCTGAACCTCATCTTCCCGCCGAGCAGCTGAACGACCTTGCCTCTCAGCACCTCTCCGTTCTTCATCTTGACTTCGTCCGCGGATAGGGCTGCGCAAAACACCAACACCGCAACAACAACGATAACAGCTTGAACATACCTCATTCCCAACCTCCTCGGTCCAGACGTCTTTCAGTTCAGTTCACTGCTGTCCAAGAACGACATGAAATAGCCGATCAGGTCTCGTAAACCAGCC
>CAZIUL010000029.1:0-48209 GCA_964542475.1 uncultured Phycisphaerales bacterium
CCCTATCAACCTTTACGGTGCCAGATTCCTTTTAGCGTACGATTGTTGACCTTCTACCGGTGTGGTACATCTTTCTTGATTTACTCTTATATGATCAAATTGTCCGGAAAAGGAGATTGAAATGGAAGAGTATCTTGTAGAAATTGATTGGACCCGAGTTGGTAAGAGCGATTGTGTTGATGGGCTGACTGAAGAAAATGACTACGGTCTTTACGAGATCGCGGGATACCACCCGGTGTTTGGTGATGATTCTTTACTTTACATTGGCATGACTCAGGACCAGACATTCAGCGAGAGGTTCATGCAGCACAAGTCATGGCTTAAAGATGAGTGGGACATCACAGTTTACGTTGGTCGCATACGATCGATCGATGGCAAGGACAGCCAAGATTTTCATGGCAACTTGTGGCGCTCGGTTGTTGAGGATGCTGAAGCCTTGTTGATCTACTTCCACGCGCCGCCGTACAATTCAAGGTCCATAAGCGAATTTCCTGAACCAACGCATAACCTGCGCATCATCAACCTCGGTGACTGCGGTGACTTGTATCCTGAGGTATCGCATAGAGCGGTGCGTCCTAAGGACGGCGGCAAACGGCCGGAATGATAGAAAAAGCAGACTCGCCAAGGCACAATGACGGGTACATTGAGGCGGCATATGAACGTATTCGAAACTCACAAACGCATCATTGACGACTACTCTCGCTACATCCGCAGCTTCATAAACATCGCAGACGATGAGATCGCCCGCAAGGTCGAGCAGTCGCTTTCTGAAGGCCGCCTCTGGCCGCAACCGCTGCTGCATTTCAATCCGGCCTACGAGATGGCAGGCCCTGTAGAAGAGCTCGTCGCAAAGGGCCTCATGCACAGCGACGTTAACCACATCTTTGAAGGGTATTCCCTCTACCGCCATCAGCAGGAGGCCATCGCGCTTGGAACGGACGGCACTGATTTCATCGTTACCTCCGGAACCGGGTCAGGGAAGTCACTCGCCTATATCGGGACGATTTTCGATCATCTCCTCTCCAAGCCCCGGTCAGAGGGTGTACTCGCAGTCATCGTGTATCCGATGAACGCGCTGATCAACTCACAGACCAACGAGTTCAAAACATACAAGGAGAACTACGAACGTAACACAGGGCGCGAGTTTCCCATTACATTCGGCCAGTACACGGGCCAGGAGAAAGAGGAGCGGCGGGAAGAGATGCGGCAGACACCGCCGCAAATCCTCCTGACCAACTACATGATGCTGGAACTCCTGCTCACGCGGGTGCAGGAGCGCCGGATACGGGATGCAATCTTCGAGAACCTGCGTTTTCTTGTCTTCGACGAGCTGCATACGTACCGGGGCCGGCAGGGCGCGGATGTTTCCATGCTCATCCGACGCATACATTCGCAATGCAAGAAAACACCCTGTTGTATCGGCACATCTGCAACCATGGTCTCGGTCGGCAGCTCTGCCTCACAGCGTGAACAGGTCGCCAGGGTCGCGAGCACTGTGTTCGGCCGACCGTTCTCGAGCAATCAGGTGGTCAACGAAACCCTGGCGCGCTCTCTCGACTACCCCGGAACCCTGCCCACACGCGAGGATCTTGCCGCGGCCATTTCCAGGGATATCGATTTAAACGCTGGAGAGGCTGACCTGCGATCCCACCCGGTCGCAGTGTGGCTTGAAAACCGTATTGCTCTCGATGAACGCAAAAGACAACTCGTCAGAAGAACGCCCATGGGTTTCAGCGATGTTGTGGCCACCCTGGCCGCGGACTCCGGCCTGGCGGAAGCGGAATGCCGCGACTGCCTGGAAAACACTCTCCTCTGGGTGAGCATTATCAACGAGCGCATCCAGAACGAGGGTTCCCCGTACACTCTTCTGCCTTACAAGCTCCACCAGTTCATCGCACAGACAGGCTCCGTCTACACGACCCTGGATCAGGGCGACGACCGTTTCATCACACTTGAGCCGGGGATTTACAAACAGGACGACGAAAGCAAGAAGCCTATTTTTCCCAACGTGTTCAGCCGTGCCTCGGGACACGCCTTCATCTGTGTCTCTCTGGTAGACGATCGTCTCATGCCGCGGGAGTTTCGAGTCGCCGGGGATGATGATGACGAAGAAACAACGGACGGTTACTTGATAATAGGAGACGATGTCTGGG
Source organism: uncultured Phycisphaerales bacterium (assembly GCA_964542475.1). Lineage (GTDB taxonomy): Bacteria > Planctomycetota > B15-G4 > B15-G4 > CAYZWU01 > CAZIUL01. The sequence goes on from CAZIUL010000029.1 coordinate 2,154, forward strand.
ATCCGACGCAGGATCTTGACTATCTCCCTGATGCCTGGGTGCGGACGCGAAAAAGCGGCGAAAAGGTGCCGGACTCGAAGAAGGCTTCCCGTTTTCCAAGAAAGCTGTTCTTCGACGAATACGGTAACTGCTCAGAAACCTCGCCGATGAAGTACTGGGGCTGGTTCATGCGGGCGCCGCTTCTTTTCGATCCGACAGGAGGCGTTTTCTATGACGGGAAGGTGAACGAGGGCACGAAACTCACCAGGCTCGGAAGCGAAGGGCGTAGCACATCCACGACCATCACCGCGTTCTCGATACTCAACCGTTTGCACGATGGCGGGTTCACCTCCCGAGACCAGAAAGTTTTGAGTTTCACCGACAACCGCCAGGACGCGGCCCTGCAGGCCGGTCACTTCAACGACTATGTCCAGGTCGTGAGGCTTCGCGCGGGAATCCGCAAGGCTCTGGCTGATGCGCCGGACAAAGAGTTGAACTACGCGAACCTCGGGGAAGCCGTGTTCAGGGCACTGGCACTGCCGTTCCGCGACTACGCCAACCGCGACGAAGAACCGGCTCTTGCCACTATCAAGCGAAAATACGAAGAAGCTCTGCAGGACTATCTCCTTTTCCGAGCTCTCGCCGACCTTCGCCGGAGCTGGCGCATCGTTCTTCCCAATCTAGAACAGTGCGCCCTGCTCACCATCGAATACATGGACATCGACGAGATCGCGGCGGAAGAAGCCTTCTGGGCGGACCTTCCCATGGTCAATGACCTTTCCTACGAACCCCGCCGTGAGTTCCTTGCCACTGTCCTTGACTACTATCGCCTCGAGTACGCCATCTATAGTAAAAACTTCCTCATGCCGAACCGGCTCAAGGAGTTCGAAAGAGGCTTTCGCGAGCAATTGAAAGCACCGTGGACCCTTGACATCGATGAGGATCTGACCGCACCCTGCGTAATCCGCCTCGATCCGCTGCACCGAAGAGCACGGCTGCCCAACAAGAGCATGGGGCCCGCGAGCTCGCTGGGCAAGTACATCAAGCATGTTGCGAAGCGGACCCGCCTTGACCCGGCGGACCTCAGAGGCGACAGCTACAGGGAGTTCATCCTCCACCTGATGCGCAAGCTGAAGGCCGCGGACTACCTCTATGAAGAGACCGCGCGGAACGCGAACAACGAGGAGGTTCCCGTCTTCCGGCTCCGCATCGAGAAGATCTTGTGGAAGCCCGGGGATGGAAAGACCGTAAAGCCGGATCTCATCAAGCGGCGGTCCTACAAGGATCAGGATCTCAAGCCCAACGCCTTCTTTCGCGACATCTATCAGCGCGACTTCACGCAGAGCAAGCGCCTGACAGCAGCGGACCACACCGGTCAGCTCAACACGGACGCGCGCCAGGATCGCGAAGACCGCTTCCGCGCGGACTGGTATCTCGATGAAGCAAAGAAGCGTCTTGACGAAAGCAAAATCCTCAGCGAGTCGATCAGCGCGCTCTTCTGCTCGCCGACAATGGAGCTCGGCGTGGACATCGGCGGCCTGAGCGTTGTTCACCTTCGAAACGCCCCGCCCAACGCGGCAAACTACGCCCAGCGCTCCGGCAGGGCCGGACGAAGCGGCCAGGGTGCGCTCATTTTCACCTACTGCTCCAGCTTCTCGCCGCACGATCGACACTATTTCCAGCACCAGGCCGAGCTGGTGGCAGGCGCGGTGCAGGCCCAGCGCATCGACCTTTGCAACCGCGAGCTCCTGCTCACGCACCTCAACGCCCTGGCCATCAGCGAAATCGGCCTGCCCGGCCTGGAAGCCCGGGGCGGCGAGCGTCCGTCGCTGATGCGCCTGATCGCGGATGGCACGGCTGACATGCCGCTTGATCCCGGCGTTGTGGAAGGCCTGAAGATCGGCCCCACCACCTTCGACGCACTGAAGGCAACCTTCCGGCGCGTGATCGAGGACTTCGCGGTAAACCTGGGAACCGGCGCTGGGGCCTGGTACACCGACGACTGGATCGACCAGAACCTCGGCCGGCTCGCGCAGCATCTGCACGATGCCATGCAGCGGTGGCGCAAAATGTATCAGTCGGCCAGATCGCTCCTGACTCGCGCGACACAGCCGATCGAGTCCGGCCGCCTCAAGGTCCACAGTGACGAGTACAAAAAACACAAGCGGCTCCAGGACCAGGCAAACCGTCAGCTAAACCTGCTGCGCAACGACCACGGGGGCTTCACAGAGCTGTCGGAGTTCTATCCCTACCGCTACCTCGCCTCGGAAGGATTCCTTCCCGGTTACAACTTCACGCGCTTGCCTCTGCGGATTTTCGTACCCACTGGCAGCACCAGTGGCGAGTTCATCTCCCGCCCGCGCTCGATCGCTCTCCGCGAGTTCGGCCCCTTGAACCTCATCTATCACAACGGCCGCAAGCACAGGGTTTCGCAGCTTGTGGTGCAGGATGCCGAATCCTCGCTGACAGAGGCCAAGATAAGCACCCGGGCCGGGTACTTTCTCACGGGGGAACAGAGCGACCTGGAGTTCTGCCCCTTTTCCGGAGTAAATCTAAGCGACAACGCCAACAAGGAGCATCTCCATGACCTCCTCGAAATGACCGAGTCACGAAGTGAAGAAGCCGCGCGCATTACCTGCGAGGAGGAAGAGCGGGTCTCCCGCGGCTACGAGGTGAGCTCCTACTTCTCCGTGGACGGCGGGCATTTCGAGAGGATCCGGAGCGCGGTCGCGCGCACAAGCGATACCCATCTGCTCAATCTTCGCTTCATTCCAGCCGCCCGACTCGTCAATGTGAACACACGGTGGCGTTTCCGGAAGACGGAGGGGTTTCCGATAGGCATGACCTCAGGCAACTGGCGCGGCTCGCTGCCGGATCCCGATCCAGATGCGCGCGAGGAGTACCGTCTCGTGAAGCTCTGGACCTCCAACCTCGCTGACGCACTCTACATCGAGCCCATCAAGGCCCTGGGCCTCGACCCAGACGGCGTCGTCACCCTGCAGCACGCGCTCAAGCGCGCGGTCGAAGCTGTCTTCCAGGTCGAGCCGAGGGAGATCGGCGTGAACACGATGGGGGATCCCGAATGCCCCAACATCCTGCTTTACGAGGCGGCCGAGGGCAGCCTGGGCATCCTATCCCAGTTCGTCGAAGACGTGACAACCTTCCGCAAGGTGGCAGAGACAGCCGAGCGGATCTGCCGCTTCGACGACAAGGAGTACCTGGCCCCTGCCTCCTACGACGACCTCTTGAGCTACTACAACCAGCGCGACCACCAGCGGATCGACCGCTTTCTGATCCGGGACGCCATCGAAAAGCTGAAGGTCGCTGACATCGAGATCCAGGCGAGCGCCGATTTCAGGGACTACGAAGAGCAGTACCAGCACATGCTCCGCCACCTGGACCCGAACTCATCAACGGAGCAAAAGTTCATCGATCACCTTTACAAGAACGGGCTGCGTCTGCCGGACTCTGCTCAGAAAAGAGTACCAGACATTTACTGCCAGCCCGATTTCTACTACGAGCCGCGCTTCTGGGTGTTCTGTGACGGCTCACCGCATGATGAACCGGCAATTCGCGAGCGTGACGAGGAGCAGCGTCAGCTCATCATTTCTCGCGGGGACGAAGTCTGGGCCTGGCACTACACTGAGAACCTCGCCGCCAGGATCGCCGAGCGTCCCGACATCTTCAGGAAGGTCCGATGAGTAGTACACTGCACCAGCCGGGAAAGCTCGTATCTCTGCGCGGCCGCGATTGGGTTGTGCTGCCATCCGACGACCCGGATCTCCTCGTGGTCAAGCCGCTGGGCGGGTCCGACGAAGAGACCGCGGGCATCTACCTCCCCCTGGAAATCCCGCGAGATGCCCCGGAAGACGCTCGTTTCCCTCGGCCCGTGCCCGAAGATCTGGGGGATATTTCCACGGCGCGCCTCCTCTACGATGCCGCACGCCTGGCCTTCCGCAACGGGGCCGGCCCGTTCCGTGCGCTCGCCAAGCTCTCCTTCCGCCCCCGCGCCTACCAGATCGTGCCGCTCGTCATGGCCCTGCGGCAGGACACGGTTCGCCTGCTCATTGCCGACGATGTTGGTGTGGGCAAGACAATCGAAGCCCTGCTCGTGCTGCGCGAGATGATGGAGCGCGCCAAGGTAAAGCGCTTCACCGTGGTTTGCCTGCCGCACCTCTGCGACCAGTGGCAGGAGGAGATCCGCTCCAAGCTGGGCATCGAGGCCGTCATTATCCGCTCCAACACCCAGGCCCGACTCGACCGGCAGATCCAGGGAGACACGAGCGTCTACGACTACTACCCCTACCAGATAATCAGCATCGACTACATCAAATCGGACATCCGCCGTGCTGTTTTCGTAGAGCAGTGTCCGGAGCTGGTTATCGTCGACGAGGTTCACACATGCAGCAGGCCAACCGGCGCCTCGAAGGGGCAGCAGCAGCGCCACCACCTGCTGAGCGATATTGCGGCCAAACCCGGTCAGCACCTGGTCATGCTCACAGCCACACCCCACAGCGGCAAGCCCGAGGAGTTCCATTCCCTGCTGGGCCTGCTCAAACCGGGTTTCGAGGGCATAGACCTTCCAAGCTCCAGCCAGAGCGAGCGCCGCACTCTGGCAAAGCACTTTGTGCAGCGCAAGCGTGCCGATGTTGAAAAATGGATGGGAGAGGACACGCCCTTCCCCGAGCGGGAAACCATTGAGTGGAACTACGATCTCTCCCCCGGGTACACCGAACTCTTTAACGATGTTGTAGAGTTCGCACGCAAGTTGGTGAGTCCCGACAGATCCGGCCGCAGAAAGAGGCGCGTCCATTACTGGACAGCCCTCGGTCTCCTGCGCGGGGTGATGTCAAGCCCGGGCGCCGGTGTGAAGATGCTTTTGACACGCATCGAGAAGTTGGCTGGAATCGCTGACGACGATGCCACAACCGGTGATGAAGAAGATGCGGAAAATCCTGTCGGCGATCTCGATTTCGGGGTACAGACCGACAACGCGCCCACCCAGGTCATGGGGCAAAGCGACTGGACCGATCACCAGCGCAGGCAGCTGCGCCGTTTTGCGAGGAGGCTCGAAGCGCTCAGCGGGGCTGACAACGACCAGAAGCTTTTTGCCGCGTCGATCGTTCTTGAGGATTGGATCTCCAAGGGCTTCAAGCCGGTGGTGTTCTGCCGTTACATCGAGACAGCCAACTACCTCGGCGAGCACCTAGCACCGCTCCTGCACAAGAAAATACGCAAGCTCGACTTGCAGGTCATTACCAGCGAACTGCCGGACGATCTGCGCAAGCAGTGCATCGCAGACATGGCGGGCGACCGTCCGCGCATCCTGATCGCAACCGATTGCCTGAGCGAGGGCATCAACCTCCAGGAGCTGTTCACCGCGGTGCTCCACTACGACCTGCCCTGGAACCCGAACCGCCTCGAGCAGCGCGAAGGCCGCGTCGACCGTTTCGGCCAGCAGGCGAAGGAAGTCAAGGCATGCCTCCTCTACGGCGCCGACAACCCCATCGACGGCATTGTGCTCGATGTTCTTCTGCGCAAGGTGCGAGAAATCAAGCGCGCCACCGGCATCAACGTTCCCTTCCCGGAGGATTCGCAGAGCATCATCGACACCATAACACAGTCGCTGCTGCTGAACCCCGACCGCCGCATCCAGACGCGCAAGGGTTCCGAGCAGCAGACGCTCTTCGATTTCAGCGACTTCGGCGAGGCTGCCGAGGCCAAGGACAATGTCACCCGCAAGATCGACGAGGCGGCTGAGCGCGAAAAAATCTCCCGCAGCATTTTCGCCCAGAACGCGATCAAGGCCCAGGAGATCGAGGAGGACCTGCGTGGAGTGGACGAGGCCATCGGCGATCCCTGCGCGGTAAAGGATTTCGTAACCGGCACGCTCGCCGGCATCTTCGGCGTGCAGGTCACAACAGAAAAAAACGGCTTCGGTATCGTCACCGGCAACCTGCCGCCGCAGCTTGTTGACCTTTTACCTGCCGGCGACCTGGTCAAGGTCAGCTTCGCGTCGCCAACGCCCGAGGGCTATCACTACCTCGGGCGCAATCACTGCTTTGTCGAGCAGCTTTGTCAGCTGGTAATGGCAAACACCGTGGCCCGGGAAGGCAAGCGCGCGGCCCGCGCTGCTGTCATCCGTACCAATCAGGTGGACACAAAAACCACGCTCCTGCTGTTTCGCTGCCGAAACGTCATCGAGCAGGGCAAGGGAGGCCTTCAGATCGTGGCCGAGGAGATGCTTCTCTGGGGCTGGCGCGGCACACCGTCCGAGCGCGAGTGCCTGTACCACGAGCAGGCGGGCGAGCTGCTGGGCGCGGCGCGGGCCGGCAGCAACCTCAGCCGCGAGGCGCGAGCGAGTTTCCTTGAAAACGAGATGGGCCTTCTCGATACGCTGGAGGAGGAGTTCGACATCCTGGCCGAGGAGCAGTCCGTACGCCTGGTCAATGCCCACGAGCGTTTCAGCGCGCTCATGGACAAACAACGCTACCAGGTCGTCTACCCGGTTCTGCCAATGGACCTGATGGGGATCTACATCCTCCTGCCGGAGGGTTCGGCATGATCTACCCGAGCATCCGCATCGAGGGCGCCATCCTCTCGCCCGACATCCTCGGACGCATCGAGGAGATGCACGGACAGCGGCCAGCCGATTTCGGCCTCGACACAGGTGTCAAGGTCAAGGACGAGATCGCCCGCGCCTGGGCTGACGCACAGGACTACTGGCGCATCTTCCAGCGCAAGCTCGAATCCGTAAAACCCGGCAGCAACGCCACCACCGAAACCCGCAACCTCTGGATGGTGCCGCTGCTGAGCCTGCTCCGCTACGACATCGAGTACCAGCCCCGGGGCACTGAGTTGAACGGACGCATATATGCCATCAGCCACCGCGCTGTCAACCGGGCCAACGCATCGGTGCAGATCGTAGGCTTTCGCGACCCGGCCGGCCTCGACAAAAAACCTGCCAATGCCACGCGCCGAATGTCAGCTCACGCGCTGGTGCAAGAATTTTTGAACCTTCACGAGGAGCTCTACAGCCTGGTCACCAACGGACACGTGCTCCGGCTGCTCCGCGACAGCTCACGCCTTGTCAAGCAGAGCTACCTGGAGTTCGACCTCGACCGCATCTTCACGGACAGCCTTTTCGCTGACTTCGCTATTCTATACCGCCTGCTGCATGCCACCCGCCTGCCGCTCACCAACGACACTGCTGCGGAGAGCCTGATCGAACGCTACCACCAGGATTCGCTCGAATCCGGCGCCCGCATCCGCGATGGCCTGAGCAGTGCTGTTGAACGCGCCATCCTGGACTTTGGCAACGGCTTCCTCGCGCACCCGGCCAACGAACCCCTTCGCGCTGCAATCGCACAAGGCAGCCTTACCTCCGAGGACTACTACCAGCACCTCCTGCGCCTGATCTACCGCCTGCTCTTTTTAATGGTGATCGAGGAGCGCGATCTGGTTTTCCCGCCGGATACTCCAAAGGCAAGGCGCGACATCTATCGCACCTACTACAGCGTGCAGCGGCTGCGCTCGCTTTCGGAGAAGCGCTACCTCGCCGACCCGCGCCGCCATGATCTCTGGCTCGCGCTCCAGGCTTGCTTCCAGCTCTTCGAAGCAAAAGGCCCGGGCGAAAAGCTCGGCATCGCGCCCCTGGCAGGCGATCTTTTTCGCCATGAAGGCATAGGCCCATTGGCAAAATGTTCGCTTGGCAATGATGTGCTGCTTGGGTGCCTGCGCTCCCTCAGCCTCTACCGGCATCCGGACAGCGGCCAGCTCATCCGCGTCAACTACGCGGGCCTAAACGTTGAGGAGTTCGGCTCGGTCTACGAGGGCCTGCTCGAGTACGACTCCGAGTTCCTGGAGGATGGCAACAGCATAGCGTTCGGATTCAAGCAGGGTGAAAAGCGCGCTGCCACAGGCGCACATTATACTCCTGACGACCTCGTTCAGCCCCTCATCAAGCACTCCCTCGATCACCTGATAGAGGAGCGACTCAAGGCTGACGACCCCGAGGCAGCCCTGTTAGACCTGCGCGTGGCCGACATAGCCTGCGGTTCAGGCCATATCCTGCTTGCAGCCGCCCGCCGCATTGCCACCGAGCTCGCAATGGTGCGCACCGGTGAGGAGCAGCCATCGCCCCCGGCCTACCGTGCTGCCCTGCGGGATGTCATCCGCAACTGCATTTACGCTGTTGACCTGAACCCGCTGGCGGTGGAACTTTGTAAGGTGGCCATGTGGCTCGAAGCGCACATCCCTGGCCAGCCGCTGAACTTCCTCGACCACCATATTAAGTGCGGTAACGCCATCGTCGGTTTTGCACACCGTGAGGAGCTCGGTCAGGGTGTGCCGACGGAGGCGTTCAAGACACTATCCGGCGATGACAAGGAGGTAGCAGCAAAAGCGCGCAAGGTGAACAAGAAGTACCGCCGAGACCATAAGGCCGGCCAGGCGCGCCTGGCCCCGGAGATAAGGCTGCACATAGACACGATCCTCAAAAAGTGGAACATGCTCTCATCCCTGCCAGAGGATACACCGGAACAGATCGACGAAAAGAAGGACCGTTTCGCTGCTTTCGCCAAAGGCGAGCACGCGGGGCTGCTGCGGACCATTGCCGACATCCCCGTGGCGCAGTTTTATATCCCAAAGATCCAAGCCAACGAAACCAAGCTCCTCACCGATGCCGACTTTCGTGGCATCTGGCGCGGTGTGCAGGCGCCGCTGGGTCCGGGCGCGCATACGGCCCGCGCGCTGGGAGAGCAAAAGCGAATCTTCCACTGGTTCCTGGAGTTTCCGGAGATCATGGAGCGGGGTGGATTTGATTGCATTTTGGGGAATCCGCCGTATTTGGGTGGGAAGAAGATAAGTGGAGCCTTTGGTGACGGAACATTGTCATTGCTAAAGCACTATTATGAGGGCTCAAACGCTGGAGTCGATTTAGTATCCTACTTCGTGCGTCGGACTTATAAATTGCTTCACAACAGGGGTTTTATCGGACTAATAGCTACGAAGAAGGTTGCGCAGGGAGACACCAGGGTCGCCTGTTTAGATTGTCTTACAAGCAGCGGTGCTGTTATCAACCATGCGGTTGGATCAGTCCGATGGCCGGGTAAGGCTAGCGTGACTGTTTCGTTGGTAGGACTAACAAAGCGGAGTACCGGATTGTCGTATGTTCTTGATGGTAGGAAAGTCGATCACATTTCCAGCCACCTGGATGACTCACGGGAAGTGGGGCCTCCTTTACCCTTGATAGAAAACAAAGGAAGATCATTTCAAGGAGTCGTTCCCCTGGGTAAAGGATTTTATTTACCCCCAAGTGATGCTGACCGCCTCATTGCCCAGGAGCCTGCATACATCGATGTTGTTAAGACACTCGTGATAGGAAGTGACCTCAATAGCCATCCTCTCTTGGAGGGCAGCCGACGGATCATCAGTTTTTTTGATCGTAATGAGGATGAGGCTAGAGCGTACCCAGCATGTTACGAAATTCTCTATGAAACAGTAAGAGTGACGCGCAAAAAGCAGAATAGACGCCATCTTCGGGAACGCTGGTGGCAATTTGCAGAAAAAAGACCTGCGCTCTATGATGCCATTCGAGACAACTCAAGAGTTTTAGTTCGGACCCAGGCAAGCAAGCACAATGTTTTCGAATTCCTTCCCAACGGACAGGAGTACGATCAAAAATTGATTGTGTTCGTATCGGAGAGTTTTGCTACGTATGCCATTCTTAATTCGGATATTCACTTCTCGTGGGTGCTTAGATACAGTGGAGATATTGGTGGTGTAACACTGAACTACTCCCCATCGATTTTGTTTGAGACTTTTCCGTTTCCGGAAGCTCATTGGGCGGATCCATGCGAGAAGCTTGCATCTGTTGGATTGCGATATCGGGATTATCGTCTCTCACTTATGGCAAGAATGTGGCTCGGATTAACGGATTCGTACAACCTCTTCCACGCCCGCGATCTTACACCCGAGATGGTCGCCAAGGTTTCGAAGAAGGACGCCGACATTGCCGCCGCCGGCTACGAGGCCCTCCTCGAACTGCGCCGCCTGCACGTCGCGATGGACCTCGCCGTACGCGATGCCTACGGCTGGCAGGACCTCGACCTGGAGCACGACTTCCACGAGGTTGAAACCCTCCCCGAGAACGACCGCGTCCGCTACACCATCAGCCCCGCCGCCCGCCGCGAGGTCCTAAAACGCCTCCTCGCCGAAAACCACGCCCGCGCCGCCGCCGAGGCCAAGAACCCGCCCCCGAAACCCAAACGCGCCCGCCGCAAGCGCAAAGCTACCACAGACGGCCCGAGCCCCACAGGAACTTACGGAGGTCTATGAGCACTGGCTGGACGTGTGGTCGAAGCAAGGTCTGGTTGTCTACTGGGGGACTGTTGGCTTCAGCCTTCGGACCAAAGTAGGAGAGAAACTGCAAACTGTAATTGAAGCCTACCCAGAATGGGCGGTTTCTTTGGTTCGGCAAAGAGATCTCGAAAAACTCGCTGTTACTGAAGCGGCGTACACGAAGTACGGCGAACTTCTCGCAAGCGTCCCTCATGCCAAAGAGCTACTTTCCAGTGGGAAAAAGTACATCAAACACAACTGGCTCACGGCAGAGAACCTCGCGACAATACTGCAGGCCAGCACGGAGCTGATACAGGGACAAGGCGAACAACCACCTGAACGCGACAAGTGAATGGCAAGCGAAGCGCGGCCTTTCACTTGCACGTTGGGAGAGCCGTTAGTCATATGAAGATACGAGTGCCAACATCACGAGAAATCGAAGAACTGGTCGGTTTTCTTCCGAAGCTAACCGCGGATGGTTTTAATCCGATCCGACGATGGCACGGCGGAACCAAGGACGAGGGCGAACTCGCAACCATGCCGTGGCCAGAGTACGAGGAGCATGTGGTGGAGTTCTTCCGAATTGCATCTAGCGAATGCTGGAGTGACCATGGGTATCGTCCCGTGGATGCGGGCCGCATGCTCTCGGACGCAGATGTCGTCAAGAATGCCGACCTGGCGAAGATCAAGACAATGCTGACCTTTTGTGTTCGGGGGGAACGTTTCTGCGACGGACATTGGGGCGCAATGATCGAAGAAGGTCATATTGAGAGATTGCTTCAAAGGCTTGCGGAGCTTAAGCGAGGGAATGACTAGCCGGTGCAGCCGATGAGCTTGGCTGTCAGGCCCGACGTACACGCTACGCCAGCTTTAACGCTCGCGGCTGATACGTGGTTCATTAGAAGAGGGAGCTGTTGGCAAAATGGCTACAGAGCAGTTCATAGAGAACAACGTGATCCGTAACAGAGGACAGTTCGGCTGCGCCGATTCTGTGTACATTCGCCGTTGTCTCGTAGGCCGTGGCTTTGGCATCGTTGACGTCATGCTTCTGCCTTTACGGGGGCCTCACCGCGTGGTCCTCATCGAGGCCAAGAAGGCGTCTTCCATGGACGCCTCCTCCAAGGTCATCGGCCAGTTGCTCCTTTACTATGTGGGCGCGCTGCACTTGGGCTTGCAAGGCCTCCGGAACTTGCGGAAGTTCGCAGCAGAGCATGTCAGGAGCGCACGTAGCACCAAGCCCAAGCTTCTCAAGACGCTCACCGGCGGCATCTCGCCTCCCGATGCCGCATGGCAAGAGATGCAAAAGGGCCGCAAACTCAAACCAAAGCAAATAAGGTTGTACATTGCGTTGGACGCGCTGCCTCCTGCTGGACTTGTGTCTGCGCTGACTGTTCTGGCATCGGAGCACTCGTTGAACATTGGTGTTGTATCAGTGCTTGCACGCGATAACATTGAAGTCTGGAATCCGGCATAACAAAAGCGGTTTAGCGTAGCAGGATAGCCAAGCCGTTCGAGCAAGGGGAATGACGAAAAAGAAGATGGATCAACATGGCGGTAGATTGGTTTGAGCACTTAGTAGGGTTTCGCGAGCGGTCCTACGAAAAGACGCGAAGCAACTTGGAGATCGACGGGCGCACGCTGCGCTCCAGGATCAACCACCAATCGTACTCGATTGGGCACCTGGAGACCCCGTCGTTGGGAGAGCTTCGAGCGAGAGCAAAAGGCCATCTGCCCGGACTTGCCGGGAGATTCAGGGTTGCCAACTTCGCCGGCGACGCGAGGATAATGCACAGTGATTCCGCAAACGAAAATGCCCTGTTCCAAGTCGCATCGCAGTTCAACTTGTTGGAGATGACCGGGCCGAATGTGACGCCCGAGGACGGGGTAAGCCGATACAGCCTTGACCCCACCCAGGGCCCTGCCTGTGCCATTGCTGCGGGGGCTGCCACAATCTACCGCAACTACTTTGCAAAGGTCCATGGCCACACCGGGCAGACTCGAGATCGCCAAATCGATTGTCTTGCCGACCTCGGGTCCGCGCTCGGGAACGACAAAGGTGCCCTATGGGAGATGCGCAACGGTTACGCGCTCTGCACCGAGCAGGGGTTGGCCGAGATCGACCGGAAGCTCGACACTATGAACCTGCAGGAGATAGACAGGCTCCGCGACTCGCTTCGCATCGGGCTGCACTGGAATATCGAGGTCACCGACGCGGCCAAACCACACCCGTTCGTGTCCCAAGCGTTCTGCTCCGCTCTCCCGGTGAGCTACACCCCGGTTCCCACCGAGCGCTGGAGCGCATTCGCAACGCTTATCCTTGAAGGCGCGTACGAGGCCACGCTGTGGGCGGCGGTTCTCAACGCTCAAGAGAACTCATCAAACCTCGTTTTCCTCACCCAGCTTGGCGGTGGGGCTTTTGGTAATGAGCCGTCATGGATTCACAATGCGCTGCGTCGCGGTCTCATGTGCGTGAAGAAACTTGGACTGGACGTGCGCCTGGTGAGCTACGGCAGACCTGACCAGGCACTGGAACGCATTGCCACAGAGTGCGAGTGAGCTCAATCGTGAGATGCACGACAACAAATTCGTTGGAAGAAAACGATATCTGACGATAAAACGGTGGTTTGAGCGGCTATAGTTGCGGGTGATCCAGGCCGTTGGAGTCTTGAGAGGACAGACTGACCAGGTGATCACAATTTGCGACCACCTCGGTGACGCATGAGGAGCGGCGATGGCGAAATCAAAAGCAATAGTCAAGGTCGGCAAGATTCAGCAGCGGATTCTGCTGATTCGCGGCGAGAAGGTCATAATAGATGCCGATCTTGCAGATGCTTACGGCGTTCCCACACGCCGCCTCAACGAGCAGGTTAAACGCAATCAGGAACGTTTCCCCGAGGACTTCATGTTCCGGCTCTCGGCCGACGAAAAAGCCGAGCTGATCGCAAATTGCGACCACCTCGATAAACTGAAGTACTCCAAGACGTTACCCTACGCATTCACCGAGCACGGCGCAATCATGGCAGCGAGCGTCCTGAATTCCCCGAAAGCCGTCGAGGTCAGCGTTTTTGTGGTTCGAGCATTTGTGCAGCTTCGCGAGGTGATTGCCGGACACAAGGAACTGGCACGCAAGGTCGCCCGGATGGAGAGGAAGCTCGGCGATCATGATGAACAGATCATAGTCATGGTTGAGGCGATCAAGCAGCTCATGGACCCAAAGCCGCCCCCAAAGTCCAGACGGATCGGATTCCACAAAGATTGACACCAACGATTGCTTCCAGGCGGTGGTTGGAAGGACTGCGCGCTTGGTATCGTGGTATTGTGTCCTGACGCGGCCCCTTTGGCTTGGCGAAGCATGCCATGCTAATCCTCTTTTGCATCGATGTTACAGGCCAGGGGGCTATCGCCGAAAGCCTCCAACAACACGCACATCTCGGCGGCGTGCCGCAGGCCGATCGCTTCAATGGTCTCGTCCAGGAACTCGACGCTGCTGACCGCGAATGTCGCGGCATCCAGCAGCACCCGGGCCTCGGGGGTCTCGTACCTGTACTGATCACGATGGCGGGTCAGTGTCTCTTCACGGTCTTTGCGGCGTGAACGGATACACCTGTCGGCTCCGGCCCGTTCGATCAGGTAGATATCCCTGTCGAGCTCGAAGAATGCGCGGCTTGCGGCAAGGCGCGGTTTGTCTTGCCACGGTACTCCGGCGGTCGGGCAGAAGGTGGTACAGTTGCCGCACTGGTTGCACCAGTCCGCGACCACCGCGGTCTGGCGCCCCTGGGCCAGGACGAAGTCGTGGTCCGGTTCCACAGAACCATCGCGAAAAACTCGAACGATCCTCACGGTTTTCGGCTCTGCGTCATACCCCACGATCGCCCGGTTGGGGCACACGCTCACGCACACATCGCACACATCGGAGCAGTCGAGGCAGCGCCCGGCTTCGGCACGGACCTGCTTCTCGTCGAGCTCGCCTATGACCAGGCCGAAATCGCCTTTTCCCTTCGGGAATGTCAGGCTGGGGCGAACGGCCGGCACCATGCGGGCGGCGCGTTCCTGGAGCGCGGCCGGGGACGCAGTGCGAGCGGCGCGGGGCAAGGCCGGAAAAACCTCCACCCCGAAAGAGCGCAGGATCGTGTCTGCAGCACGACGCCCGTCAGCGATTGCATCGATCAGGCTGGCAGAACCGCGCCGGGCGTCACCGCCGCTGAACACGCTGCAGGCGGCATCGTCGCCCTGGGCAAAATCGCAATCGAGGTGCCGGCCGATGGCAGGGATGACTGTGTCAACGGTCAGGGTCGATCTCCGGTCGCCGTCCGGCTCGGGGCGGCAACGGCCGGATTCGTCGGGGTCGCCAAGAAGCATCACACGGCAGTTGAGATCCAGGCGGCCGGAGCTTTGGCTGATCGACTCGGGCGCGAGCAGTTCGTGAATGAAGATTCCTTCGGCCCGAGCAGCCTCGATCTCTTCCAGGTGGGCCGGCATCTCGGCCTTGGTCCGCCGGTAGACGATGTGCACGCGCTGACCGTGGCCCAGCAGGCGCTTCGCAGTGCGGGCGGCGTCCATGGCGGTGTTGCCGCCGCCTATCACAGCCGCCTCGCCGTCGAGGGAAAATGCGGGATCGCGCAGAACATCGGACAGCAGGCCCAGTGCGGGGCGTACACCAGGCAGCTCCTCTCCGGGAATGCCCAGCTTGTACTCGGCCTGTGCGCCCACACCCACGAAGACCGCGTCGTTCTCGCGACAGAGCGCCTTGAAGCGCTCGGTGTCGATGGCCTCGCCGCAGCGGATCTTTACGCCTGCGGCCTCGATTCGCCTGAGGTCGCTCCGATAGTCGGATCGGTTCAAACGGAACGAAGGGATTGCATCAATGATCATGCCGCCCGAGAACCCCTTGGCTTCAAAGACCACGGTTGCCACGCCTGCCAGGGCCAGCGCATAGGCACAGGTCAGGCTCGCCGGTCCCGCTCCTATCAGCGCCACACAGCGGCCGCCCGGAGCTACGGGCGCCGGAGGCGGCGTTCCCGCGGCGTGATGGGCCAGAAACCGTTTCACGTCCCGGATGCCCACGACCTCGTCGTAGTTCTTCCGCGTGCACCGGTCGAGACAGAAGTGATCGCACACCATACCGGTCACCGCTGGGAACGGGTTGTGACGCAGCACGACTGACAGGGCTTGTTCAAAGTCGCCGCGAGCGGTGTGATGCATGTACTCGGGCACGTCCTGACCCGCGGTACAGGCCTCCACGCAGGGGGCTTTCACGCAGTCGTAGGCGCCGAGAAAACGGCCGGTCTTGACGGTGCGGTCGTGAAAGGCGTCTTTGCGATAGCGAGGATCAGCAGCAACCGCCTCGGCGTAAGCGCGAAGGTTAGCAAGTTCCGGAGAATCCGAACCGTTTGCCCGGTCAGCAGCAAACTCTGCGAGCGTATCGGCGCTGCCCATGGCTTCATCGAGTGTCTCGATGTACTGCCGCATTCGCTGACAGCCGCCGGGCCGCAACAGGTCGCTGCAAACGGTCACCGGGCCAAGGCCGCAGGCCAGCAGGTCCGGAGTGTTGGCGTGATCAGCTCCACCGGAGAAAGAGATGTCAAGCGAGCCGTTGAACTCTTCCTGCAGCATTGCCGCCACCCGCACGGTGATCGGGTGCAGAGCCCGTCCGCTCATGTAGATCATCCGCGCCGAACCGGGGAGAACGCCCTGTACGTTGCAACACTCTAGCGTGTTGGTCAGCTTCACCCCGAACGACACACCCACGCGGCGGGCAATGCCGGCCAGGGAGCGCAGCATGTCGATTGCGGCGCTGAAATCCATGTCGTGTGTGAACGCCTCGTCAGGCACTTCGGTCTTGTAACCCAGGGTCTCGTTGAGCAGGCCCCGCAACCGCTCCGGCCCGAGCAGGGTCGGGTTCAGCTTGACAGCCGCGTGCAGACCCCTCTGCTCGATCAGGTGGCAACAGATCTTTTCGATCTCCTCCGGCGGGCAGCCGTGCATGGTCGACAGGGTGACGTTATTGGAGAGGAAGTCGGGCGCAACGATGTCACAACAGCCCGGATGGAAACCAACGGCCAGGCTTAACCGGTGTTCGATCTCGGACCGCGAGTCGGCCATGGCGTCGAGGAACCGGCTCACCTTATCGCCCTTGATGCCATCGAGGTCGTAACCCACGCTCATGTTGAACATGAAACCGGGTTCGTCTGCATCGTATGCACCGGCCCGGTGCTGGAGCAGCCGAACCGCTGTCCAGGCATCGGCGTACTCGCTGAAACTGACGTCGATGGGCAGCTCCTGCGACCACTCGCAGTTGTACCCCTCGTCCCGCATGTCGATGCAGGGGCGGGGGATGGTCAGCTCGTCCAGGGTTTGCACGGTTTTGAGCTCGATGAAACGCGCGCCGCACAGCCACGCCGCCACGATGTTCTGTGAAAGCTGTGTGTGAGGTCCGGCAGCAACACCCAACGGGGCATCGAGTCGCTGTTCGTAACGGGTTCTGCCGAAGCGGCGTCCACGCAGATCGAGCAGGTGCAGCTCCTGGTGCAGGCCGAAGATCGTCTTGGTCGATGCCTGCTCGCACAAGATCCAGTCGAGCAGGCGTTCGAAGCCAAGCGGATGGAGTTCGTCGTTCAACTGATGGTTGATCGAGGTCACAAGCACTCCCGTAACATTTCAACCGGATCCTCAATCCACCCGGCGGAAGGTTTCATTCATCCTGGATCACTCGATCCCGGATTCAATCAACGCCTTGTTGAGCAGATCGATGACCTTGATGTTTTCCGCCCATCTTCGCATATAGGAAAGATCGAGCGCATTCGCTTGGACTTTGAGAACGCCGATTACATCAGACCATTGCTGTATAGAAGCACATCCGCCCTCACGATACCAAAGCAGCTTCTGAATAACGATGTCCTCTGCCGAAGCGATCGCAAACAGACGTGATGACTCTTCCGGCGAATCCAGGGCTTTGTCACATGCTCTTTTAAGAACATCGAGTCCGAACGCATCCCGTTTGAACACAAAAACATCAAGCTTGATCGCTGTATCTAAATGAATGATGTTGAACGTAGAACGCTTCGAAACAGCATGGCTGACCATTTTGTCATCGATATAGTATCTGTCCTTGAGGCGCAGGAAAAGCCGCCCGACATGTGATCGGTTCAGATCGGCTATCAGATCAACATCGAGAGTGGAGCGGGGAATGCCGTGGGCTGAACTGGCGATCGACCCACCGATATAATAGCCGACATTCAATTCTTCCAAAGTATCCACAACAGGTATCAAGGCAGCCAAAATATCGGACTGGGTCAAGGTTTCATCTCTCTAAAATAAACGCGAAGCTTTCGGGCCAACTCCTCCCCGTAGTTGAACGCCACGAAGCGTAGCCCGATTTCCCGCTCCTCCATCTCCGGATGCAGTGTGCTGATGGCAGACCGGGAAATCCGGATGACGGTGTTGGAAACTGACCGAGTCATCTCAAAACGCCGCCATGTTCCAGCGCTGCGAAGGAGTTGTATCTGAGCGTTTTCCGCATCAGGATGGGTATCAACCGATTGTGGTTTCATTTTCAGCTCCATGCCGTTCCAATGACAACAGGAGTATAACCGTTTTTACTAGAGAGCGAATCGTGTTTTTGTCAAATACGGTGTCACAGTAATTGGCAACGGAGGAAAAAAGGGGTCAGGAACCTTTCTCTCTCTTTTTCTAAAGCCTGCTTGTGTGGGTTAGTGCTGAGTGAACAATTATTACAATTATGTGTTTTAAAATATGTCACAATAATTGCGAATCGAAGCACTAACCCGCATATTTCCTCTCCCGTAACATTTCAACCGGATCCTCAATCCGCCCGCACATGATCATCGCAGCGATAACGTAGGGCTTGTATCCGGCCTGCCGGTAAAGCGGCTCCCGGTACTGCTCGAACACCTCGGCTGTGACCTCGCCCTTCTCGCACGATACCCCGGTGATGTCCGCCGGCAAGCAGTGCATGTAAAGCGCGCAGCTGTCCCGTGTGAGGTTCATCTTGCGTCGGTCGCATTCCCAGTCTTTGTGCTGTTCGTTCCGGGCCAGACATTCTTTTTCGAGCGCCTTCAGCCCTTCGGCGTCGCCTGCCCGCAGCAGATCCGTTCGTTGCTCCATTACCCTGTACGGCGCCCAGCTCTTCGGGTAGACGATGTCCGCGCCTTCAAACGCTTCATCCATGGTGTCGGCCTGACGGAACGAGCCGCCGCTTTCGCCCGCCTGTTTGCCCGCCATCTCGACGATCTCGGGAACCAGGCCGTATCCCGGCGGGTGAGCCAGGGTCACCTCCATGCCCAAGCGGGTCATCAGGCCGATCACTCCCTGTGAGACCGACAACGGCTTACCGTAACTGGGGGAATAGGCCCACGTCATTGCGATCTTTCTGCCGCGCAGGTTTTCAAGCGAGCCGAACTCTTGTGTCAGGTGATGGAGGTCAGCCATGGTCTGCGTCGGGTGATCGTAATCGCACTGGAGGTTGACTATGGTCGGCCGCTGGGGCAGCACACCTTCGTTGAAAGCCTGGTCGAGCGCCGCTGCGACTTCGAGCATGTAGGCGTGGCCTGCGCCGAGATAGATGTCGTCGCGGATGCCGATAACTTCGCTTAAAAACGAAACCATCACCGCGGTCTCTCGCGTTGTTTCGCCGTGAGCCATCTGCGATTTGCCTTCGTCCAGATCCTGCACCGCCAAGCCGAGCAGGTTGGCGGCCGAGGCGAACGAAAACCGCGTGCGCGTGCTGTTGTCGCGGAACTGCGAGATGGCCAGCCCCGAGTCGAAGCAGCGGGTCGAGGCTCCATTTGCGCGGAGCTGTCGCAGCGCCTCGGCCACGCCGAGCAAAGCGCGCAGTTCGTCGAGGCTCTTGTCCCAGGTGAACAGGGTGTCCTTGCCGTAAAGATCGGTTTTGCAGCCGGCGATGCGATCGAGCAAAGCGTTCAGGTCGTTCATGATTCCTCTTCCTTCTCACCGGCCATGCGCAGCGCGTAGAGAGCATAAAAGGCCGAGGCTTTCACCAGGTCGTCGATTGGCACCATTTCGTTCGGGGCGTGGGCGAGCACCTCGTCGCCGGGCCCGAAACCGATGACCGGAATGTCGTAGTAACCGTTGATTGTCACGCCGTTGGTGGAGAAGGTCCATTTGTCGACCTTGGGCGCGGCATTGAAAAGATCGGTGTACACGTCCACACCGCGGACGATTGACTCGTGGTCCTCGGGGATCACCCAGGTTGGGTAGTATTTTTCCATGCCGTAGCGAAGGCCGGTGTAGGCTTCTTCTTCGAAGCGCAGGACTTCGACCGTGGCATCGAGACCGGCTACAACTGCCTCGATTTCGGCGATTGCCGACTCCCTGGTTTCGCCCACGGTCAGGCGGCGGTCCAGGTGCAAGCGGGCAAAATCGGCTACCGCACAGAGCGACGGGCTGCCCGAGCGGATCTCGGAGATGGTGACGGTGCCCTTGCCGAGAAACGGGTCAAGGGCGAGGCGTTCGTTGAGCTTCTCGATTTCGAGCGCTGCACGCGCCGCCTTGTAGATCGCGTTGTCGCCGCGTTCGGGCGCTGAACCGTGGCAGCTCTTGCCGCGAAACGACACGACGATCTCGATGCGCCCGCGCTGGCCGCGGTACACGTTCAGGGCGGTGGGTTCGGTGCTGATCACGATGTCGGGACGCAGGCCCGTCTCTTCGACGATGTATTTCCAGCACAGGCCGTCACAGTCTTCTTCCATTACCGTGCCTGTGCAGTACAGGGTCAGATCACCCTCCATGCCGATCTCTTTGAGAATCCGGCCGGCGGTCACGAACGCCGCAGCACCGCCCTCCTGGTCCACGGTGCCGCGCCCGCGCACAAAGCCGTCCTTGATATCGCCGATGAAAGGATCGAAATCCCAGTTGTCGAGGTTGCCCGCGTCCACGGTGTCCATGTGGGCGTCGATGGCCAGCACTCGCGAGCCGCTGTTTATACGCCCGATGACGTTGCCCAGGCCGTCGATGGTCACTTCGTCGAATCCGGCCTCAATCATCTGTCGCGCCAGCTCGGCGTTCACCTCTTTCTCTTCCATGCTTCTGGAGCGGATCCTGACCAGTCGGCAGAGGTTTCCGGCCGTGTCGTTGGCGTACTTTTTTGCCAGTTCCAGCACTTTTTCAGCGATCGTCATGCAAAGGTCTCCTGGGTTGCGTTGGTGTCCGGACCCGCGTTTCCGCTCCGCTTTTCCCGCCGCTCTTCTCATCGCACCCTTTGCCGCAAAGAAAAGCGAGGACTCTTTCGGGTGTGAGCGGGGCAACGTACGATATCCGCGCTCCCGGCTTGTGCGCTCTCATCGCATCGACAAGCGCGAAGAACGCGCCGATTCCGTACAGGAACGGGGGCTCGCCTATGGCCTTGGAGCTCAGAACCGCCGCAGGGTTGTCCGCGTCCTCGAGAAACACGGAGGTGATCTCAGGAGCGAAATGTATATCGGGCACCTTGTACGTTGACAGGCTGTTCGTGACCGGTTCCCCTTCCGGAGAGTACAGCACCTCTTCGGTTGTCAGCCATCCCATGCCCTGAACCAGGCCGCCTTCCACCTGGCCGCGATCGATGAGCGGATTCAGGCTGGCGCCGGCGTCGTGCACGATACGGACGCTGTCAAATGCGTACGTGCCTCGCAGGCAGTCAAGCGTGACCTGTGTTACAGCGGTCCCGAAAACGTGATATGCGAACGGGCTGCCGGACTCCGTACGCTTGTTGTAAAAAATGCCCGGCGTTGCATAGTGCGCCTGCGCCGACAGGTTTACCCTGTCCGTGTATGCGATCCGCACCAGCTCCTCCCACGAAACACCGCTATCAACACCCGCTTTTACGACCCGGTCATCGCGGATCTCGATATCATCCGGCGAGGCGCCGAGCTCCCTGGCAGCCACGTTCTTCAGGCGCGACACGATATCGAGGCACGCCCTTTGTGCGGCCTTTCCGTTCATGTCCGCTCCCGTGCTCGCGGCAGTGGGAGATGTGTTGGCAACCAGGTTTGTGCTCGTGGTCTGAATCGTCAGCCGCTCGCTGGAGATGCCAAGCGCGCGGGCCGCGATGCCGAGTATCTTCGTGTTGACACCCTGCCCCATCTCCACCGCGCCTGTTGCCACGCTCGCGCTTCCGTCCGTGTACACGTGAACCAGCGCGCCTGCCTGGTTCAAAAATGTGCTTGTGAACGAAACCCCGAAACACACGGGCATGATCGAGAGCCCGCGTTTCAGAAGAGTGTTCGCCTCGTTGAAGCGGCGGATCGCCTCCCTTGCCTCCGCGATCTTGAACCGCTCCCCTGCTTCCACGAAGCAACGTTTTGCCCTGCAGCCCGCGGCACGCATGCCGTACGGGAACTGATCGCCCTCTTTTAGAAGGTTAAGCTCCTGGATGCGCGCCCTGTCAATGCCCATTGCGGAGGCCGCGTGGTCTATCGCGGACTCGATCACGTAAACCGCTTGCGGCGATCCGAATCCGCGAAACGCGGTGAACGGGGCGATGTTGGTCCTGCAAGCCATTGCGGTCACCCGCACATTCGGTATGAAGTAGCTGCTCGTCGCGTGAAACAGGCTGCGCTCGAGGATCGCGGTCGAGAGGTCCGCGGCCGCGCCGGAGTTCTGGTACAGGGTCGCCTCGAACGCCAGTATCCTGCCTTCCTCGCTCAAGCCGATCTTGTATTGTGATGTGTACGGGTGCCTTTTTCCGGTAAGGCGCATGTCCTCGTCGCGCGAGAGCACGAGCTTGACCGGGCGGCCCAGGCGCATTGCAGCGAGCGCGGCAAGGGCGGCCCACGGTGTGGCCTGGTCTTCCTTGCCGCCGAAAGCTCCGCCAAGGCGCGGGGCAGCGACCTCGATGCTGTTCATGGGCATGTCAAGAACGCGGGCCAGCGTTTTCTGGACCGATGTGGGCGCCTGGGTGGAGGCGATGACTTTCAGCTTGTCGCGATCGAGCGGGATCGCTATCGAGCCCTGTGTTTCCAAGTACACGTGCTCCTGCGCGCCGGTCCGCGCGACTCCGTTCAGGACAGTGTCGCACCTTTCCCATGCCGCATCGATATCGCCGAGAGACAGGGTTCGCGACGGTGCGATCAGGCGTCCCCTCGAAGCTGCTTCTTGTGGATCGAAAACCGGTTCCAGCTCCTCGATGTCGATCCGGATCATGGACGCGCCGGTGCGCGCGGCAGCCCGGTCACGCGCAACAACAACTGCGACCGGCTGTCCCGCGAAAACCACCTCGCTGTCGGCAAGCAGCGGCTCGTCCGGGATGATCCCGCCGATCTGGTTGTCGCCCGTGATGTCATCCGCGGTGAACACGGCGACTACTCCTTCCGAATTTTTTGCTTCGGACAGGTCGAGCGATGTGATCTTTCCGCGGGCTGCGGGCGATGTGTATACAGCCGCGTGGAGCAGGCTTTCCGAATCCGGGATGTCGTCAACGAACATCGATTCGCCGCGCGCGTGGGCATCTGTGTCGTAGTTTTTCATGGAAGATCCCCCTCGATCCCGAAAAGAACGTTGAAGTGGGCAAGGATCAGGCGTTCGAGCAGAATCCGCTTGTAGGAGGCGGATCCCCGCACATCGCTTATCGGCGATATCTCTTCACCTGCCACGGCAGCAGCGGCGCGTGCGGCTTGCCAGGAGATCTTTTTCCCTTCTAGAAAACGCGCGGTCCTTGGCAGGCACATGGGAACAGGTGAGACACCCCCGGCTGAAACACGGACGGTCTCGATGATTCCGTCGCGTGCCTTTATCGAGATCGCGGTGTTGACACTCGCGATGTCAAGATGCGCGCGCTTGCACACTTTTTCGAAGTTGAACAGGGTGTGCTCGTCGCTCCTTGGAACGTCTATCCTTGTCACGACCTCTCCGTCGGCGAGGTCCATCCGCTTGTACCCCTTGTAGAACTCGTTCAACGGCACGCGCCTTTCAACGGAGCCGCTGCTGATAACGAGCCCGGCGCCTTTTGCGAGCAGCATGATGGTCATGTCACCAACCGGAGACGCGTTAACGATGTTTCCGCCCACCGTGGCCCGGTTTCTCACCTGGGCTGACGCGATACGCCTCGCGTAAGAGGCAAACCCCGGGATCGATTCGTGTACCGCGCGCGACCTTGCCAGCTCGCGGATGGTTGCAGCAGCACCGATCCGGAGGGTACCGTGATTGACACCGATGTTTGCGAGCTTTTCGCGAAAGATAAAGCGAAGCCCCGGCGCCTGGGAAAGCTCGCCGGCGCTTCCGGCCATCAGATCGGTTGCTCCGGCAACCGCTACGAACGAACCGCTTGCGCTCGGAACGCAGGCTATCCCCTCATCGATATCGATCGAGGCCAGCCGCTGCCCCGCGCTGTTGAAATACTCGGGCAGGATCCCAAGGTCCACAAGGCGGGCGATGCGCTCGCTGCCCGGCTCGGGCAGGTCCGCGGGCAGCCCTTTTAACAGGTCATCAACCGCTCGAACGATCGATGCATACCCTGTGCAGCGGCAGATGTTGCCGTCGAGCGCGGAGACAGCGTTGTCGAGATCGAGGTCGATCAGGCGGCTGGAGAGGAGAAAGCCGATCATGGACATGACGATTCCCGGCGTGCAAAACCCGCACTGCGTTGCCCCGGCATCCACCAAGGCCTGCTGCACCCTGCTTAGCCCCTCCCCCATGTTGATGCCATCGAGCGTTACCAGGTGGCAGCCCTCCACGGCCCCGAAAGGGAGAATACACGAGTTCACAGCGCTGTACCTGACCGCCGCGTCATCCTCAGGCTCGCCCAGCAGCACGGTGCAAGCGCCGCAGTCGCCCTCGCCGCACCCCTCCTTTACCGCTTTCAGCCCGGCCTTTGAGCGGATGTAATCGAGCGCCCTCTCGCCCGCGGACGTTTGGTCTTCTTCCGCCAAGCTGTTGTTCAACAGGAACTTCATAAATGATTACGCCTCAGCAAGGTCCTTACCCGGATGACACCGGTACTTATCTCTGAACCTGCTGACCGGGCCATGCCGGGGCACAACCATCATACATCAGCGGCAGGCAAGAAATACGGGATTATTTTTCTCATGTTTTATGCGCGAGGCTTTGTAAGAATGTAGGGGAACTCAATGAAATGGCGCCCGCCATACAGGCATCCCCTTCTCCATAGACTTTTCCCGTTCTGTTTGGAGGTCAACCATGAGACGGCTGACAACTTTTCTTGCCTTGCTGCTTTGCTCCGCGGGAGCGACACTCCTTGCCCAGGATCTCAAGAGTGTACGTGTCAAGATAACGTCCCTGGACAACGGCATTTACATGCTGGCCACAAGGGTCGGCGGAAACCTGGGAGTCTGCACAGGGGAAGACGGCGTTCTGCTCATCGATTCAGAGTACGCGCAGCTCAACCCAAAGGTCAAAACCGCCATTGCCGCGGTCAATGACAAACCGGTGAGGTTCCTGATCAACACGCACTGGCACTTCGATCACACCGGGGGCAACCCGGTTTTCGGAAAGGAGGGAAGCCTGATCATCGCCCATGAAAACGTGCGCAAACGCCTGGCAGTTGATCAGCGCATCGGAACCCTGGGCAGGGAAGTTCCCGCCCTGCCGGAAGAAGGTCTGCCGGTCATCACCTTTACAAAATCAATCGCTTTTCACACCAACGGCCAGGAGATCGAGGTCATACACATGCCCGGCGCGCACACGGACGGGGATGGGGTTGTTCTGTTCAAAAAGGCAAACGTGATCCATGCCGGAGACATTTTTTTCAACTGCGGATACCCCTTCATCGATGTTGAAGCGGGCGGGGATATCGACGGCATGATCGAGGCTGTGAAAGCCATCCTGAAGCTCTGCGACGACAAGACGCGAATAATCCCGGGACACGGCCCGCTAGCCAGCAAAGAGGATATGGAGACATACAGGGACATGCTCTGCGAATTCCGCGCTGTCGTTGCAAAAGAGATGGCCGCGGGCAAGGATCTGAAAACGATCCTGGCTGAAAAACCCACCGCGGAGCTCGACAAGAAGTGGGGCAATGTCTTCTTCCAGCCGGACAAGTTCACAGAGATCGTGTTTCTCTCGCTGGACAGGAAAAAAGGGGACAGCTGATCCGGAGGGCGGTTCGCGAGCCGCCCCTACGATGGCACCGGCTTCATGCGCCTTTTCCTGCGGCCAGCGAGCGTGACCGGGTTTTGCTCCTATTAATCCGCTTATTTCATACTCTTCGTCGCGAGGTAGCTGTAAACTGTGATGTGGCAAGGCGCATGTCAGGAGACGACCGCAGGCCTGTTCTTACAGGTTGAGGATCGTCTCCTGGCATGAAACGCAGCCACAGTGCAGTTTACGGTGCCGCAGCAGAAGAGGATGAAATAAGCGGATTAATTTCCCTGGGAAACCGGCATGTCTCTTGACAAGTTCCGTCAATAGGAGTAGCTTCCCCGGTTTCCCCATTTCACAGAAAACCATCATGGATATAAGAAACGTTGCAATCATCGCCCACGTGGACCACGGAAAGACCACACTGATCGACCAGATCCTCAAGCAGTGCCATGTCTTTCGCAAGGGTCAGGCGGTGCAGGAGCGGATTCTCGATTCGAACGATCTGGAACGGGAACGCGGGATAACGATCACCTCGAAAAACTGTGCGGTGAACTTTGACAATGTGCGCATCAACCTCATCGACACCCCCGGCCACGCGGACTTTGGCGGGGAAGTGGAGCGGGTGCTCAAGATGGCTGACGGGGTACTCCTTCTAGTCGATGCTTTCGAGGGGCCCATGCCCCAGACGCGGTTTGTCCTGCAGAAAGCGCTCAAGCTCGACCTGGTTCCCCTGGTCGTGATCAACAAGGTGGACAGGCCCAACGCCCGGCCCCACGAGGTGCTCGACGAGGTGTTCAGCCTTTTCATGGACCTCGAAGCAGGCGATGAGCAGCTCGATTTCCGCGGGGTCTATGCCTCCGGCAGAGACGGCTGGGCCGTGGGCGAGGTCAACGACGAACGTGACGACCTGCGCCCCCTTCTACGCATGATCATCGACAAGATCCCGGCTCCCGAGCGTCGCGAGGGGCCGCTGCAGATGCTGGTCTCCGCAATGGATCACAACGACTACGTTGGCCGCATCGGGGTGGGCCGCATCTTCCGGGGCGGCCTGCGCGTAAAGGATCCCCTGATGTTGATCAAGCGCGACGGCCGGCGCGTCGATGTGACAGCCCGCCAGCTCTTCACCTTTGACAACCTGGGCAGGCGCGAGGTTGAAGGCGTGTCCTGCGGCGACATCTGCGCGGTTGTGGGCCTGGAAGGCGTGGATATCGGCGACACCCTGACTGACCGGGAACACCCCGAACCCCTGCCCATAATCACCGTGGACGAGCCCACCCTTTCCATGAGCTTCCATGTAAACGACAGCCCTTTCGTGGGACAGGAAGGCAGCCTCGTGACCAGCCGCCAGCTCCGCGAGCGGCTCTTTCGCGAATCGGAGCGCGACGTGGCTCTTCGCGTTGAAGACACGGGCAGCGCCGACGCCTTCAAGGTGTCCGGCCGCGGCATCCTGCACCTGGCGATCATGATGGAGACCATGCGCAGGGAGGGCTACGAGTTCATGGTGGGCCAGCCGAGGGTCATCTACAAGGAAATAAACGGCAAGAAGGCCGAACCCGTGGAGGTTCTCATCGTGGACGTGCCCAGCGAACATTCGGGCACAGTGATCGAATACGTTTCCGCACGCCGGGGAACCATGATCAGGATGAACGAATCCCACGACCAGACCGTGCTGGAGTTCCATATCCCAAGCCGCGGTCTCATCGGATTCAGGAGCCGCATGCTCCGGGCCACGTCAGGGGAAATCGTGGTCAACCACCGGTTTTTCCAGTACGAGTACTTCAAGGGGTCCCTTCCCAAGCGGCAGACCGGAAGCATCATTTCCAAGGCGTCCGGCGAGGCCGTGGCTTTTGCCCTCGACTCGCTCCAGGACCGGGGCCGTTTTTTCGTGAACCCCGGGGACCGGCTCTACGCGGGCCAGATCATCGGCGAGCACAACAAGGAGGACGACATCCTGGTCAACGCCCAGAAAGCAAAAAAACTGACCAACGTGCGCGCTGCCGGCTCGGACCGCAAGATGAAGATCGCCCCTGCCCTGCTGCACAGCCTCGAAGAAGCTGTTGAATACCTGACACACGACGACTATGTGGAGATCACTCCCAAATCGATCCGCCTGCGCAAATCGATCCTCGACGAGCACCAGCGGAAAAAAAACACCCGCTTCGGCAAGACAGGAAGCGAGGACCTGCCGCGTTGATAGTCCCGGGGATTCGGAAGGACATGGTACCGGTGTCAGGAAATATCTGAAAACAAAATACCCCAGAACATACAAGCTAAAACAACACCAATAAAATATATGAGGAAGTGAATGATTGTATAAATGACGGCAATCTCAATGAAACGGCGAAAAGGCTTTAGAAGGACAAGCAGCGGCCACGCCAATACAATTGCGAAAAAGATGCTGAGCGAGAGCATTAGAGGATCGTTTGATGTTAAATCCAGCACGGATAAAACAATTAAAGGCAATATTAAAGGACCAATAGCAAAAGGGGTAACAAACGGTCCGATAAAAGCTCCTAAAGGGGAAGAACCGATCCATTCAAAAAAATGAAAACGTATCTGAAAGATTGAAGCCGTGTAACAGAGCAAAGGAATGGATAAAGCAGGCAACCAGTAACAAAGACCTATCTTGACGGTTAAATTGTAGTTTCTGGTGTTCATGAGATGTGCGTCACTCCAGCGGTTCCCATGCCTCCAAAGTGAAACAGGGCCTGCAGGCCTTCTGGTACCAGACTGTCGTAGCGCCGCTTTTTTGCATGATCGTCCCCGTGGTTGGGTTTGCAGCCACTTCACGTCGCCATGATGTACTCGACGGATAAAATATACAAGCGCGGTTTTAGCAAGTTGGCAAGCGTCTCTCTCTATTAAAACGTTGACTGACCCCTAATTCCCAACCACGACAGCCTCCTTTCCACGGGCTTTCACCCGATCCGTAGACGGGAACCATGTCTGCTCAGTTTTTCTTCATGGAAATCATTTTGTTACGCAGCATTCAATGCCTGCTCGTATTTCAAACAACTTGACTAAGATAATTTACCATGCTATTCTTTCTTAGTAACAATCGCTATGAAAGACGACTTTCTTGTAAGCGGACCCGGCGACCAAAGGAGACATAAGAATTTTACTCGTGGAAGGGCATAAATAATGGCAGCTACTGGACGTTACGTAAAAAACTCGGTTTCCGGAGAAACCTGCCAAGCGTTTGTCCCAAATTCGCTTCCGCCCGATCTTCCGTTGCCTCTGGGATCCGAGGAGCATGATCTCATAGAGCAGGCAAACCGGGCGTTGGGAAGGCTGGATGGGGTAACGACCTTGCTTCCTGACAGGTCTTTGTTCATCTACTTCTACGTTCGCAAAGAAGCGGTGCTGTCCTCACAGATCGAAGGTACGCAGTCCTCGTTCACTGATCTCCTGTTGCATGAAGAGAAACTTGCCCCGGGTGTTCCTGTCGACGATGTTCAAGAGGTATCGAACTATGTGGCTGCACTTGATCACGGACTGAAGCGAATCAGAGAGGATGGTTTCCCGCTGTCACTTCGGCTGATCCGGGAAATCCACGAGGTGCTGCTGTCCAAAGGGCGAGGCAGCGCCAAAGCACCGGGCGAATTTCGACGAACGCAGAACTGGATTGGCGGAAGCCGACCAGGCAACGCTCTATTTGTTCCTCCGCCTCCCGAGTACGTGGTTGAGTGCATGGGAGACTTGGAGAAGTTTCTTCATGATCAGCCGGAACATACACCGGTGCTGCTGAAGGCAGCGTTGGCGCACGTGCAGTTCGAGACAATCCACCCGTTTCTGGATGGGAACGGTAGGCTGGGGCGTTTGCTGATCACTCTGCTCTTGTGTGCGGAAGGGGCTTTGCAGGAGCCATTGCTGTACCTGAGCCTGTATTTCAAACAGAATCGACAGGAGTACTACGATCTGCTTCAGAGGGTTCGACTGGATGGCAGTTGGAGAGAATGGCAGCATTTTTTTTTGACGGGAGTGCGAGATACCGCCCAAAAGGCTGCTGATACAGCCAGAAAAATACTCGCCCAATTCGAAGAGGACCGCAAGACAATCGAGGTTCTGGGACGCCAAGCCGGTTCCACACACCGTGTCCATCAGATGTTGCAGCGTTATCCTATAGCCACCGTTGCGACTGTCTCAGAACGGCTTCATATCACATCACCCACTGCTCGAAATGCCATCAAGAGCCTGGAGAAACTCGGTATCGTCCGTGAAATCACCGGAAAAAAGCGGGATCGGGTGTATCTGTATGGCAAATACACGCGGATACTCGACGAGGGTACAGAGCCGATGACACCATGATCAAATGAAGCAGCGTTCATTTCCAGCCAATCGGTAATCTGGAAAAGGCAAAAAAGTACCCAACCCCTTTTCCTCCGCATCATCGCCCTTTTTTCGCCGTCCGCGATTCGACAAGCCTGTAGAGGTCGTCCACGTCGTAGTAGCGCAGGCATGAAGGCGGAAGGTTGAGGAGCCGGGCCTGCTTTTGCGGCATCTTTGCATTGTCGAGCCACGACTTTATCGCGTCGGGCAGTTCGATGCTGCTGATGCGCTCATCGATTGCCGCGGCATGAAGCGCAACGGTTTCCAGCCCGCCCGAAGCCTGTATGCGGATGTCCGTCCTGTCCACATCCATCCATTTGCAGAGCATGTTCAGCGCGATTACAACCTCTTCGACCCGCTGGCCCAGCAACGGCCTCCCCAGGGCCGCGGAAAGCGCCTGGATGTGGATGTACGAGTCCGTTCTCATGGACAAGCCCGCTTCATCGTCCGGCCAGCAGGGCCTGTCCGCTGTTTCACCAAAACCCCTCACATCAATGGCCAGCACGATCCTGCCGCCTTTCGCCTGTTCGGCGTAGGCTCCGCCCAAGCCCGCTTCCGCCTGCTTGCCTCTCCCGTCCAGGCAGATCGCGGCGGGCGCTTTTCCCTCGATGTTGTCGGGTACGAACAGGAGAGATGGAATCGGTAACTCGTTGGTTCGGATCAGCTTGAGCTTTTCGATCCGGTACCCGTCGCGCTGAAAACCTCCGGTCCGTTTCATGCGGTAGTCCAGGTGATCGCTTCTGAAACCTATCAGCTCCCTGATCTTTTCGATCCTGTCCGCATCGCTGCTTTCCCTCCAGAACCTTTGCCGCTCAGGTTCCAGCTCCGCGACGATCTTCTCAAGGTCTAGGCCGAGCACATCCCTGGCATCGGCCATTCCCTTTTCCATGATCTCGTTTTCATTGACCTTGAGCTCATCAGCCTGCTCCATGAGGTAGAAAAGGAACATGTCGCCGATATTACCCTCCAGGACTTTCATGTCCGCTGCAATGTCGCCGGTTTCCAGCCCGGTCTTTGCCGGTTTCAAGGGCAGGAATTGAACAGATATAAAAGCTATCTGGATCACGAGTATCAGCACGGCCCAGGTCCTGAGATCCTGCCGGAGCGGGTGGAAGCCTTTTCTGCGGACACGCTTTTTCTCCCCTTTGAGGGTAATCAC
This sequence comes from uncultured Phycisphaerales bacterium, assembly GCA_964542475.1. Taxonomy (GTDB): domain Bacteria; phylum Planctomycetota; class B15-G4; order B15-G4; family CAYZWU01; genus CAZIUL01. Next base: position 33,016 of record CAZIUL010000029.1, read on the forward strand.
CCACAAGATCAGCAGGACCAGGACAACGATGTTGACTGCCAGAGCCGCTGACGTGCCGACCGAGTTGACCAGCCTGTAGCACATGTCGCCGAGCGGCTTGATAAGCGATGCCAGGAGCTCTTTCATTGTTCCGCCCTCCTGGAGTCATAGACAAGCTCCCGGATTTGGTGCATCGGTTTCGGCCTGGTCATCAGGCTGACAAGGGCGGTCGCGATCATTGCCACAACGAACGACCACCATGCGATGTACAGGAACGGATCGGAAGCCTGGAAAACGAGGTTTTTGATCCACATCAGGGTCGAACTGGTTACAACGCCGCAGACCAGGCCGGCAACAGCGCCCGCGCTGTTGGCCCGCTTCCACAGGATGCCGAGCACGAGGATCGCGAGCATAGGCCCCTGGAAGATCGACAGCATCGTCTGCAGCGCGCTGAAGATCCCGGGAAAGATCTCCGTTACCGGAGCGAAGAAAACCGCCGAAACAATGAACACCAGTGTCAGGATCCGCCCCACGCGGTACAGGTGCTGGGGCGTTGCGTCCGGGGCCACATACTTGCGGTATATATCCATTGTCCACAGCGTTGATGCCGAGTTCAGGTAGGAGTCCACGCTGGACATGAGCGCGGCAAGGAAACCCGCAAAGACCAGCCCGGACAGCCCCGGGGGCAGCAGGTCCCGCATCAGGGTCGGGAAGATGTCATCCCCTTTTTCCAGGTCCGGGTACAGGGCATACCCTATCAGGCCGGGCACAACGATCATGATCGGGATCGACAGCTTGAGGAAAGCGCCGAACAGCACCGACTTCTTGGCATCGCGCACGCTCGCGCATCCAAGCGTGCGCTGGACAATGGCCTGGTTGCCGATCCAGTACGCGGGCCCCAGCACGAAGGTCAGGCCGAACAGAATCGCCGACCACGAAAACGGATGAGGAGTGTTGGCGGGCAGGATCAGGTCGAAGAAGTTCTTGCGGTCGGGTCCGGCTGTTTCCTGAACGGTCTCGATCAGGCCGTCGATGTTGCCGAGCTTTACGAGCCCCACGATCACGATGATGATACAGCCGGTGATGAGAACGAAATACTGGATCGTGTCCGTGAACACAACAGCCCTGAGCCCCCCCGAAAAGGTGTAGAAGCCGACCACGAACGCGGTGACCAGGATCGAGATCCAGACATCCCAGCCGATCAGCAGGTTCAGGGTCTGGGCCGCGGTCCACAGGAAGATCCCGAGGTTGGCCACCATGAACAGCCCCCACAGCACGGCAACCAGCGCACGGACGGAGTCGTTGTACCTTTTGCCGAGGTACTCCGGAACCGTGTATACTCCTGCTTTCCAGTAAAACGGTATGAACAGAAACGCCGCGATGACCATCGCGAAGATGCAGCCCATCCAGTCGAAGTTTGCAACCGACAGGCCGAAAATGTATGCGCTGCCCGCGACACCCACCAGCTCCAGGGCGCCGATGTCCGAGACCACCATGGACATGCCCACCATCCACCACTTGAGCTTCCGGCCGCCCAGGAAATAGTCCTTGTCGGTGTTCTGTTTTCTTCCGAGCAGGTAGCCGAGAACCAGCATGCCTGCCAGGTACAACAGGATTACCGTTATGTCTATTGTTTCGAGACGCTGCATTTACCGGCCCCATAGCTCTCAGACAACACGTGCATCGAGCTTGAACAGCCTGCAGTACTCAACAAGGTGCCGCTTGTAATCCCCGTAGAAAAAAAGCTGGTGGAAACCCGGAAAGTTCAGCACCTCCTGGTCCCCGTCGAACTTCACCTTGACGGAGACCACGCACCCTCCCGAAGGCGGCACATCCACGTTCCTGACCACAGTGCCTGCCGAGATGAGAAGCTCCGTGCTGCGGTCCCCGCCGTTCCCGGGCAGCACATCCAGGCTCGTCACGCGCGTGCCTTCCTTCCACAGCGTGCGCGCGGTCGCGTCACGGTTCGCATGGTGGTGTATGAGATCGAACGGCTCGGGCGGGCGGTCGAAACCGTTAAGCCGGGTGGGGCAGGAGCAATGCGCTCCGATGATCGCCTGGCCGGATGTATCCGCAACAGGGTCCTGCTGGAACCCCGGGCGGTCGAACAGGGCCTGCACGAGAATATGCGATGCCACCGCGCCGGAGTCGGCCTCGCACGCAGCAGGAATCCCCTCGTCGTTCATGCGCGACCATGCCAGGCAGGGCAGGCTTTCCTTCGCGTCCCACAGCGCGCCAAGGCAGTCCATTGTGATTGCATCTCCCTGCTCGCGCTCTATGATGCCTCGGGCGGTATGGTAGGCCCTGGCCCCGTTGATCACATCCTGCTCGGCAACGCCCCGGCACACGCGCGCCCTGTCCATGTAGCTCGCAGCCATCGCGGACACCTGTTCCGTGACCTGCATCCGGCGGTAATCGTCAAGGAACGTCTTGGCCGGGATGCGGCGCAGGGTGATGCCGAGCCCGTCCATGCGGCTCTCGGAAAAGTTGTCACCCTTTAAAACGATGCAGCGCGCGCGGCGTATCCTGGCGCCGGCCCAGAGCATCCTCATCCCGTACGCGGGCTGCGTGAAATCATCCGTGGAATAGATGACGCACCCTGTCTTCTCCGCGAACTTAATCGTATTGGTTGTGAACGAGCTCCCCACCGGCGAGAAGATGACCGTGGGGATGCCCGAATCAACAGCCTTGTGAGCCGTGGGCCACGCGTGCTGCTGTCGATCGAGAAGGACCACCATCAGCCCCTCAGCGCCTGCCTCCTTTGCATGGGCGAGCCAGGCGTCTGCCTCGTCGTTGCTGTAGATCGGAGCGGGGCGTAGGCTCAGCTCGATGCCGAGGGAGGCCGCGGTTTCTTTCAGCCGGGCTGTGTACATGCGCCGCGCAGCTTCCCCGTCGTACACCGCGCCGGGCCACCACATGCCATACTCCTCTTTCCTTCGCACGAACGCGGCATGGATCATTGGCACGTGCCTGGAGGCGGGGCCGTTAATGCTCATGGGCTCCAGGGCCCCGCTGCCCCCGGAAAAAAGCGAGGCGCAGCCGCCAAGCAGTGAAGAGCCCGCGATCATTCCCGCTGATGAGCGTAAAAAATCGCGGCGGTTGACTCGGGGGTATTGCTTGCAGTGCACGCTGCATCGTCCGGAATGCATGGCTACCTCCTGATGAATGTGATCTTCAGGGCTTCAATGGAAAAAAAATCAAGGACTTAACCGGGCGGAAAAAACCGTTGATCTCAGCGTTTTTTCCGCGCGAGGCACGTCCGGAGCGATCATAACACGAACAATCAGCTTGTTCCAGAACAGTGGCCTACCCTGCTGCGGCCGCGGTAATTACATGTTTGCCCTTATCATCCAATGAAATGGATAACCGACGCTGGCCATCTCAAAAATCGATCCGTTGTTGCCTCCGATGTCGTTTGGATTCCAGCGGGTTCCATTGCCGGCAAACCAGGATTCATTGGTGTTGTAGGGCGTATCCGTATCCATGCCTGCGGGGAAAACCATGGGGGGAAGGTCCATGTGGCAGCCCACAAAAAACTTGCCTCTCACCGTGACATGCGGAATGGTGAACTTGTGAAAGGTATCGGTGTTGACATCCCTCACGATAGCGCTCACCGATGCCAAGACAAACGCATCGTCGGGATTGCAGTCGTCATCCGGATCTTCCCAAACATAGATGTCGCACGGCATTCCGTTCAGGGGATCGATTCCGCCTCTGACGCCCCATGCAACGGAAACCGATTTGATGATGTCACACCGGCCGGAATCGAAACAGTGCAGCCAGCAGGTATGGCCACCCGCGCCGAAGGCAAGGCCGCTCTCTGTGCTGCCGTCATCGTACATGTAGTGAGCCGGTGCGGACAAAGCGAGAGCCAGCAAAACAATGATCGCGAGTTTCATGACAAGACCTCCTCCTAAACTGTTGTTTCAATGCGGAAGATCTCAAGCATTTCCTCCGGGATCGTTATCATATGTGAATGTGTATCAATAATCAAGAGGCAGAACGTGCCTGCGGCTAGGAACCCCGGTAATCCTCCCGCACCGGGTGGAAAACATCAATGACCCGGCAGTCGGTCAGAGCTGATCCGGAGTGCGGCACGTTCGGCTCGAGCACAACCACATCTCCAGGCCCCAGCTTTGCCGGCACACCATCAACGACCAGCTCCAGCTCGCCGTCCATGATGTTCACAACCTGCTCGTGGGGATGCGAGTGTTTTGGCAGGGTGAACCCGGCAGCGATGTTCCAGTAAGCAATGGTCATCTTCTCCGAATGAACAAACCGGACCCTGAAACCGGGGATCAGCTCTTTTTCCGCGATTTCGTTGAGATGATACAGATACATGAAGCGCTCCTTATTAATCTATTTCGTGATTGATTCGTTACACTCATGCATGAATTATACCTATACTGAAATAGCGTGCTACCAGCAGAATGCAGAAGGAGGTGCCCGGAACATGCGGAAAGTCCGAACGGATCGAAACAACAACGGGAAAGCGCTGCCGCGTTGCGCGGCGCGAATCGTGTCATGCGGGCTCTTGCCCCTTTTCTGCATGGTCCATATCGCGGGGGCTGCCACACCGCAGGAGGCATGGAAGGTCGAAGGAGTTCCCATCCCGAAGCCTTCCAAGGAATACTGCCAGCCCGTTACAAAGCCAACGATCATCCTGCAGGACAACGATGGAGCGTTCCGTCAAAACGACCCTTTCAACCGGTACGGGTGGGACTACAAGCTTGCACTGGGCTCTCCTGTGGTGGCAACGCGGTCCGGTGTCGTGACCGAGACCTCGAACCGGAGCAACATCGGCGGCATTGACGCGTCGCTTTTTGTGAACGAAGCCAACTACGTGTGCATAGATCACATGGACGGGACAGGCAGCAGGTACCTCCTCCTTCTGAAGAACAGCGATCCCCCGAAGCCGGGCGAGTACGTGCTTCAGGGGGAAGAGATCGGGCGGAGCGGAGACACCGGACTCACACAGTACCCGCACCTGCTGTACATGGCCTTTGACACGGACACGGGGGACAGCATCCCCTCGCGTTTCGCGGACTTTTACATAAACAACGGCGTCCCCAGGAAAAACGACAAGGTCCCCGCCGCAACGCCGCCGGCCGTGCCCCTTGATGTGATCAAAACCTACAAGAAGCTGTGGCGGGCGGCTTCCCTGTCGGCGCGAAGAGGGTTCAACGACATCGCCTGGCAGTTCACCACCGACCTCCCAAGGCACGAGGAGTACTTTTACCACAAGGTGTTGAAAGTGCAGCAGGCAGCGTACAAGGAACTGATCGTGAAACGGCTGAAGGAGATTACAGGCGCACAGAAACCCGGCGCCGCGATGCTGCTCGAGGCCTTCCGGTATCAGGAAACCTTTGCGAATATCCACGACTGGGACATCAAGACGCCGCTGCGGGAGCTGACGGAAGCGATGATGGAGCTGGACAAGGAAGAGCTCGCGCCCATGAAAAAGGAGAAAACCGCAATGCGCTACTGGGTCAAGGGGCTCCGCATGGAGTTTCTGGACGAGCGAGAGGAAGCTCTCGACCTGTACGTAAAAGCCATCAAGCAGAGCCGGGGCCCGCTGGGGCCGCGCGTGCGGGAGCGCCTAGATCAGCTGATCCGCACGGGCTGCGCGGACTTTGGCCAGCGCTTTACGCGCCTGGAGCACGAGAAAAAAAAGGCGCTGGCCGGGCACCTCCTCCGCATCGAAAACGACGCGAAAGAGATGTGGCCGGGCTACCGGGCCATGCTCGAAGCCCGGGTGAAACAGTTCCCGGAAATAGAAGAAGAAGCGAAAACAGAGCTCGAAAATGCTGTGAAGCTATTCCGGAACCTGGCCTCGAAAAAATAATGCCGCCTTACCGGCCACGCAGAGCGGCGATCGTGTATATGCTCACCCTGCCGACATATTTGCACTCATCTTCAAGAGAAGCCTCTATCGCGTCGAGCACCGGCCTGGCCGCCTCCCCGATGCGCTGCAGGCTGATCGCCGCAAAAAGCCGTTCCTTTTCCATGCCTTTCAAAAGAGCGTTCTTCAGCACGGGCAGCCCTTTGTCCGCGGAGCCCCATTCGCAGAGCGCTTCCGCTGAAGCGACCCGAACGCTTGGAGAGCTGTCATCGAGGAGTCCTGAGAAAAGCTCTTTCAGCTTCTCTTTCCCGTCTTCTTTTCCGGCGCGGTTGATCCTGTCGTGCAGCCCGATCACAGCCCAGTAGCGCACAGGGCCGTGCTTGTGAACGAGCGCATCTTCCAGCGCCGGGATCGCCTCGCCGTCCCCCTTTAAATCCAGCTCCTTCAGGTCGAGGAGCCGCTTGAGCATTCCGCTTCCCAGCAGCTTGCCTGACCAGTGCTCCTTATCGCCGGCCGGCTCCGGAGGCAGCTCCTTGTCGCCATGCCGGTACTCCACGACACGGCTGTCCTGGAAACCCAACCGGCATGTCTTTGCATACAGGAGATCCCCCTTCTTCAAAACAACGGGCCCCGCGTAGAGCTTCCATCCATCCCTTGTTTTCTTTTGATCGGTGCGGTACGCGATCGACGCGCCCGCTAGAAGGCAGGCCATTTCGATCGTGCCGTTCTCCAGCCTGATGCCCGGCGCGGGCGATGCAGCCATCCTGCCCCCCTCCCGCTTCATCTCGTCGAAATCAGGCTCCGGAACAAGGCCCGCGTCGCCTGTCCTCTCCATCCACTCGCAAAGAACGCCTCTCATACGGATGAGGCGCTTCCCTTGCTTATCATCCCCTGCGAGGTTGTTGATCTCTTGCGGGTCCGACCAGGTGTCGTAGAGCTCCTCCACCGGCTTGCGCTGCCTGAAGTAAAGCTTCTCCGGGCCTTCCAGGCGGCCTTCCCTGTGAAGGCGCGTCATCTCCTGCATGGTGGACATCCGGTCCAGGTAATCGATGGTCTGGTTGTATTCCAGGTGCGGCATGAAGTTGCGGATGTACTTGAACCGCTCGTCGCGCACCGCGCGGATCATGTCGTATGCCTCGTCCATCCTGTCCCTGGCAGCAAAAACGTAATCCCGCGGCTCTTGTTTCCGCGGCCCCATGAAAGCGTGTCCGTGCATCGATTCCGGGATGTCAGCGCCTGCCAGGCTAAGCATCGTTGGCGCGAAGTCGACCGATGAGACCAGGTCCCGGTTCACGGTGCCGGGCTCCAGCAGGCCGGGGTTCGACGGGCAGGCAAGCCGCCTGAACTTCTCGGGGACACGGATTATGAGCGGGATATGGATGCCCGAATCATAAATCCACCGCTTGCACCTCGGAAGCGCCCTTCCGTGATCCCCCCAGAACCAGACGATCGTGTCCTCGCAAAGGCCGTCTTGTTCGAGCTGGGCAAGGATCACCCCGGCCTCCTCGTCCATGAGCGTGACAATGTCGGCGTACCTGGCCAGGTCTTTTCGCACCAGCGGCGTGTCCGGAAGGTACGGCGGAACCTCCGCTTCAGCGGGATCGTGCCTTTTGTCAGGACTCATGGCGGCAAGCCGCTTGTGCGGCGCCTTCTCATCGATTGAGATCCTGCTCTCGTGAGAGGTTGTGATGTTCATCACCGAAAAGAACGGCCGACCCTCCTCCCGGTTCCGCCAGTGGGCCCTTCCGCCGCATTGGTTCCATGCCGTTGAAGGCGAAGCGAACTGGTAGTCGGTCTTGCTCCTGTTGGTGCAGAAGTACCCCATCGACCTCAAGCTTTCCGTGAAACAACGGACACCTGCCGGAGGCACCCCGCTGCACCGCATCTGGTTCGTGCCGATGGCCGAGGGATAGCACCCTGTTATTATGCAGGAGCGCACCGGGGCGCACACCCCGGCGTTGGTGAACGCGCGCGTGAACCTGGTGCCCTGCGCGGCCAACCGGTCTATGTTGGGTGTGACCGCGTAGCTGTCCCCGTAGCAGCCGAGGTCAGGGCTGATGTCCTCCGCGGAGATCCAGAGCAAGTTGGGAACCGCGCCGCCGTCCCCCGCGCCCTGCCCTTTGCGCGGCACCATCAGTGCCGCCGCACCCAGGCCGATCGATTTCATGAAAAAGCGCCTGTCGCAGTTCGCTGTCATCTCGCGTCTCCTTTCCCGTTGACACGGTGCCCAGCCTGTCATATCGTCGATCGCATTCGACTAAATACAGGTTTTGAACACGAAAGACAAGGAGCGATCGATGTCCATGTGCAAACAGCTTTCTTTCATGGTGTGCCTCATGACCTGCCTCGTTCTCGCTCCGGCTGCCGGCTCCGCTGAACCCGCCGCTCAAGAGCGGGAGATGCGGCTGCCCGCGCCTTTTGAGGTGATCCCTCTGCCGAAAAAAGTCGAGCTTCTTGAAGAGCCAGGCATTGCGTTCGGGGAGATCAAGGCGATAAGGCTTTTGACCGGATGCAAGCGGCCCCCCGCAGGGCCTCTGCTCTCGTTCCTGCCGTGCACGGATAACGAGGGGAAAGGCGTGCTCGCGCTCGAGCTCAGCGGCACGGGGACGGAGGAAGGGTACACAATGGCCATTTCCGGGGGCGGCGTGAAGATCACCTCTCCGGGCCGGGCAGGGCTCTTTTACGGGCAAAAGACTCTTGAGCAGCTTATGGAGGACGCGAGGGACACCGGCGCCGTAATACCGGCCTGCGTGATCACGGATTATCCGTCGCTCAAATACAGGGCGATCCACTTCGACCTCAAGCATCATCTCGACACCACTGACTACTACTACGGGCTCATCGACCGCCTCGCGGACCTGAAGATAAACGCGGCCATCTTCGAGTTCGAAGACAAGCTGCGCTACGCGCGGCAGCCCGAGGTGGGAGCGCCACAGGCGATCAGCATCGACGAGATGGCGGCTCTCACCATGTATGCGAGGGAACGCAACATCGAGATCAGCCCTCTGGTGCAGGGGCTCGGGCACGCAACCTTCATCCTGAAACACGAAAAGTACGCTCACCTGAGGGAGAAGCGGGACAGCTCCTGGGTGTTCTGTCCCCTGCACGAGGAAACCTACAAGGTGCTGTTCGACCTATACTTGGATGCCATGGATGCCACGCCTAAAAGCCGCTATCTCCACGTGGGCGGCGACGAGATCGAGCAGATCGGTATCTGCCCGAGATGCAAGGGGACGGCCGATGAAGAAGGCGTCTTCGGGCTCAATCTATACTGGCTGAACCGCGTGTGCGAGTTCGCGGCAAAGCACGGCCGCATCCCGATCTTCTGGGATGACATGCCGCTCAAGCACGCGGGGCTCTGGGGTTCGATCCGGCACGGCGATGAAAAGCAGGCGGAGGCCGCGTGGAACAAGGGGAGGCCCGTCCTGGACAGCATGATCGACAACTTCCCCAAGAACTGCGTGTACATGCGCTGGACCTATGACCTCGGAAGGAATCCGGGCAACATAATGTGCCTGGACTGGTACAGGGACAGGGGATTGAAAGCGATGATAGCCACGGCAGCGCAGAACACATCCGCGCTTCTGCCCACGGACGACCGTGTCGATGTTATCGAAAGCTTCATCGGCCTTGCCGCGGAAAGGGGTATCAGCGGCATGCTCTGCACGGCGTGGGACGACTCATCTCCTCACATGGAGAGCTACTGGCGCGGGTTCACCGCGGCGGCCGAGTACTCCTGGTCCGCCGGCGGGAGAAACCTTGAAGCTTTCGAGAAAGCCTACTTTCACCGCGCTTTCGGTCCCGAGTGCACGGACGCTGCCGGGCTTTATGCCCAGCTGTACGAGGCTGTCACCTTCTGGATGGGCGCGTACCTGGCAAAGGGCGACCGCAGAAGAGCCGGGGGCGAGGTGATCGATCTGCCCGATCCGTCCTCGCCGGGCGCGTGGTCCAAGAAACACGAAAAGCGACTGGAGCGCGCCGGGAAGGAGATGGCGCGATATGAAAAAACATCCGCTGTTCTTTCCGGTCTTCTGAAAAAATCGAGGAGGAACCGTTATCACCTGGAGCTGCTCACAGCCATCAACGACTTTCAGGCCGCAGTCCCGGACATGCTGCTCGCGCTGAATGCTTTCGATGAAGGCAAGGGCGGGGGGAAAGTAAAGGATGCTTTGAAGCGGTTCGACTCGGCCTGGGCCGGTCTCATGAAAACCTACGGGAAAACCCGGTTCCTGTCATACCCTGCAAGCTATGTTCAGGACCGCTACTTTCATTTCGCGAGCCGGACCGAGGACCAAACCTGGCTCATCCAGGTCGAGAAGGAGTTGCACCGCAAGATCCGCGAACTGCTGTAGGGGGCATGCGCCCTGCCACAACACAGTTTACGACACCTCGCGACGAAGAGTATGAAACAAGCGGGCTTGGCTTACAACAGAAAGAAGACGAAATGAACAGGCGCAATTTCTTGAAAACAACAGCAGCTACCGCAGTAACACTGACGCTGGGCGGCGAATCGACAGCCGCGCCCCTCGCGAACAAGCCTAACATCGTCTTTATCATGCTGGATGAGTGGGGGTATTTCGAATGGTCGGCAATGGGTCATCCCATATTGCAGACACCAAATATTGACAAGTTGGCGTCCGAAGGAGTTCGATTTACCCAGCTTCTTGCGGGAGGATCTGTCTGTGCGCCCACACGCAGCGCTCTCATGACCGGTCAGCATACCGGACATACAACCATCCGGTCCAACGGCGGCGGCGCTGCCCTGTGCTCTGATGACATCACCCTGGCCGACATTCTCAAAGCTGCGGGCTATGCTGTCGGGGGCTTCGGCAAATGGGGCCTGGGCGATGCCGGTACTACGGGCGTGCCTGAAAAACACGGTTTTGATACATTCTTCGGCTACTACCACCAAGTCCATGCTCATTCCTACTATCCAAGGTATCTGCTCCGCAACAGCGAGAAGGTGCCGCTGGAGGGGAATACCGGAGATTTTCACACAGGCAAACTGTTTTCCCATTACCTCATCCACAAGGAGGGGCTGAAGTTCATTCGTGCAAACGCTTCGAAAGGTTCGGCGCAGGCAGGGCCGTTCTTTGCGTATCTTCCCTGGACGCCGCCTCACGGTCACTGGGGAATGCCTGAAGATGATCCCGCATGGCAGAAATACAAGAACAGAAAATGGAACGCCAGTAACCAGAGAGGCACACATGATGCGCAAATATACGCGGCAATGGTCGAGATGGCTGACCGTCAGATCGGCGAGATACTGGAACTTTTGCGGGAACTGGACATTGAAAGGAATACAATAGTCATCGTGTGCGGTGATAACGGAGGCCAGCCCTATTTCAAGAATGATAAGCATCCTCATGGCTTCCTGGCCCCCAATCTGGATCCCAGAACAGGAAAACGTTTCCGAGGCGGCAAGGGTAACTTCTATGAAGGGGGACTGAGGGTTCCCTTTATTGTTCGGTGGCCTGGGAGGATCAAGCCGGGCACTGTTTCCGATCACCTGGGCTATTTTCCGGATGTCATGCCTACACTGGCGGAACTGGCTGGAGTAGAACCACGAAAAGATACCGACGGCATCTCATTCGTTCCCATTTTGCTTGGCGAGAACGAGACCGGGCGCAAGCAGAAAAAACATGAGTATCTGTACTGGGAAGACGGAAGGAGCTGCGCTGTACGCATGGAAAACTGGAAAGCTGTCAGGCCGAACAAAGCAAAGCCGTTTGAGCTGTATGATTTGAACAAGGACCCGGAAGAGAAGAACAATGTCGCGAAACTGCATCCTGACATTCTTGAGAAGATGGCGGTCTTTGCGAAGGAAGCTCACACCCCTCCCCGTCACGGCAAGATTCTTGATGCATCATTGGGTTTCAAAGGGCATAAGAAAGATTAACCCGCTTATTTCATATTCTTCGTCGCGAGGTGCCGGGCTGGGAATGATGTTCTAATCTCCTCCTGATGTTTCCCCCCCTGTTTTTCTGAGGATTTCGTTGAGTATGGCCCTACACTGCGCGTATTCGGGCGCATCAGGAGGGATCTTCTCCAATGCCTTGCGGGCCAGGAGCTCGGCCTCGGCAGGTCGATCCGTCATCATGTAGAGCTGGGCAAGGCGTTTTATTGAGTTCGGGGTGAAGGGGTGATGGTATCCCAGCTTTTCGCTGAAACAGTTCACTATTTCCTTCAAGAGGAGCTCTGCCTCATCCCAGCGGTTCGTCTTAATGTACAGGGATGCCAGGTTCGAGTTTACGATATGCGTTGCTGGAGCCTTGTCACCATAAATACGTCGGTTTCTCTTTGATACTTGAAGGAGAAGGGACTCCGCCTTTTTCCAGTCTCCCTTCTTGTTATACAATGAACCCAGTGCAGTAGAAGTTATGGCCGTGTGAGGATCATCCTCGCCACAGACTTCCAGACAACGGTCCAGACAGTCGAGCAGCAGGGATTCCGCCTCGTCCAACCGGTTTCTGTCAATATAGAGCTTCCCCAAGCACTCCATGCATTGGATGGTGATCGTGTTCTTCTTGCCCAGCACCTCCTCGCTCCTGTTGAAGCTATCTAGAAGGAGGGTCTCTGCTTCCTCGAAATTTCCCTGTTTGAGTCGGAGCGAGGCCAGGGAGTTCATGGCCATCAGGTTCCAGGAAGCCCCCTCCTCATCCAGGCGGCCGCTGGTAGCGGTCAGTGTTCTTTTGATCATGGACTCCGCCTCTTCATACCGAGCCGTGATCAAGTAGACAGCGCCCAGTTGATAAAGGACCGGCACTGATAACTCGTGATCTTCTCCAAGTGTATCCAGGCAGGTGTTCAGCGCATCTTTCAGCAGGCGTTCCCCTGACTCGAAATCTCCTAGAGCCGTGAAAGCTCTCGCCATGATTGTAATCAATCGGACTCGAGTTTCCGGCTGGTCCCTGAACTCGGAGTTAATGGAGGTCGCACCTTTTTGAAGAAGCTCGTAGGCAGTGATCTTTCTCCCAAGGGCTTGATTGGGATCAGACATCTGGAAAAGGTTCACGAGAAAATCGATTACCTGATTGGACAGGACCAGCTCCTCTTCTACCTGGAGCAGGGCATCCTCCTTGGCCTTCCGCTCCTTCTCGGCCTGCGTGAGCGCTCCCTGCACCTCGAGGGTGAAGAGCTTTTGCTGGATGCCGAAAACCAGCGGGCCCACGACTACCAGTAGAAAGAGCGTCCCGAACATCGCGGACAGGGCGGGGTTCCTGCGGACCAACCGACAGGTCCGCCTGACCATCCCCGCAGGCTGGGCTTTGATGGGCCTGAACTCCAAGAAGTTTGTCAGGTCCTCCAGAAACTCCCCCGCAGTCGTGTACCTGCGGTCCGGGTCCTTCTCCATGGCTTTGAGACAGATCGTTTCCAGATCCTTGGGGATCATGCGCGTGATCGCCCTCGGCAGGGTGGGATCCCTGGCAAGGATCTTTGTCAGGACTTCCTGGGAAGTTTTGCCGTCGTAAGCTTTTTGCAGGGTAATCAGCTCGTAGAAGGTCACACCCAGGGCAAAGATATCCACGCGAAGGTCCAGGCTTCTTCCCTTGGGCGAGGCCTGCTCGGGAGCGATGTAGTGTGGCGTGCCGGACAGCTCGCCCGTCAAGGTGAGTGACGGCAGGCCTTCCTCGCGGGCCAGTCCGAAATCGGTGAGCACCGCGCTTCCGTCGCAGCGTACCAGTATGTTGGATGGTTTCACGTCCCGATGGATCACGCCGGCCTTGTGGGCATGATCGAGGGCCTCCAGCACCTGCATCATTATCCGGCATACCGACTCGATGTAGCTCTTGTTCCAGAAGCCGCCTGCGGTACCAACCGATTCCTCTTCCTGATCTCCCCTGTTTGTCAGGCGGAACTTTTCCGACGTTACGGCCGCTCCCATCCGCTTTCCATCCGCGGGATAGCCGCCCTCAGCCTGCAGTGTTTGTATGACCTTATCCAGGGGTGCCCCCTCCACGAACTCCATGGCGAAGAAGTGGGTCCCCTTGTCCTCACCGATGGCATGGATCTCCACGATGCCCGGGTGTTTGACCTTGGCCCCAGCGGAGGCTTCCCGCCGGAACCGCTCCACGGATTCCTTCCTGAGCGTGAGATGGGCGGGCAGGACCTTGAGGGCCACGATGCGGTTCAGCGAGACTTGTCGGGCTTCGTACACCACACCCATGCCGCCGCGGCCCAGCTCCCGGATGAGAACGAAATCCCCAAGCTGCTCGCCTTTTGCGGCATCGAACCCGGGCGATGCCTTCCCGGAAAGGTCGGGCATATCCCGGACCTTGCTCCCGTCGTCCTGTTCGAGCTGTTGTACCGTGGACATGAACCGCTCGATGCGCTCCCGGAGCTGCTTTTCGAAAGAGGGATGTTCCCGGCAAAAGCTTTCCAGGTCCGGCTCCTCCCCGCCAAGCCAGGCATCGCAAAAGGCGGAGTAGGCCTTCTCCAGTGCCTCGCCGTGATCGGGTACTCCTTCAGCAGAACTCATATTTGTATTTCTTTGGACAGTTCCGGCCCGACCACGCTGTCGATCCTGCCGTTCTTGAGGGCTTCTACCTTGTCGATCAGTTCATTGATCGCATTGTAGTAACGTTTTCTTGCCCCGGCCTTGGAGAGCTCTATACGCTTTCCGATCTCGGAGAAGGACAGGTCCATCCAGTTGCGATGAACGATCACCTCCTGGTGCTTGAAGCCGAGAAGCTCGACAGCGAGACGCAGCCAAGCCTCCTCTTCCTGCTTGTTTACGATCTGGCTGGGCGTGTCCTGCTTTCGTTCAGAAGGGTTGAGGTTCAAAACCGTGTCCGAGGGGAGGGGCCGCTCCCGGGCAACGGCCCGGCGGCAGGCGGTGATCCAGTCGTATTGGTTGCTCACCACGTTTTCCACGATCCGGCAGAGCAGCGCCCGGAACTGTCCGTCGTTCGTCACATGGAGCCTGGGACCGTACTTGAGGAACTGGACCATGGCCTCCTGAACGATGTCGCCCGTATCGGACTTGTGGCGCGGAAAGTTGCCCAGCTTTTTATGAATATAGGTTTGAATCCACGGGAGGTGGCGTTTCAGGATCTCTTCGATATCGGTATCCTGGCCCTGGTGCCAGTTGGGGAGAAAAAAATCTGATCCGTTCCGGTCCATCACGATTAATCTCGACGGAATCCACTATGTATCATTAAGTTACATAAGAGCTTAAATTGTTTTTTTGCGATTATACCAAGCCTGCCGTTTGATACTTTCGCTCCTTGGTTTATCGGTTGATCCAGTCCGTACGAAGGCTTTTATTTGAGGTTGCATGAATACAAGCGGAGAAAAGAAAAAAAATCAGCCTTTCCGGTAATCATCGCTGCTGTTTTTCTTGTTCCTATTATAACCGAGGATCTTCTGCGAG
>CAZIUL010000029.1:48309-51401 GCA_964542475.1 uncultured Phycisphaerales bacterium
TAACCGAGGATCTTCTGCGAGACAAATAGATGTAATTGGATTGTTTAAATAAGTTACATGCAATCTTTTACCTCACCTTTGTACACGATCCTCGGTACCGGTGATGAGGATCTTTCTGGGCGATTCCTGGCTGCCGGAACTGTATTGTAGCGCCCATTTTGCGGAATGTCTGTGGCGCCCGGCTCATTGTATTCGATGGGAACTATCATCCATTGAAGCGCTCACGGGTGCCGAAAAACATTTCTTGGAGGTAAAATCATGGTTAGACTTTTTCTTTCAGGGGCGACGTTTCTGGGGATCTTGTGCCTGCTTTTTACTGGATTCCCGGTAGAGGCTTCAGCACAGACACAGTGGGAACAGCTCTTCCCCACGGACCACCCGTCAAAGCGCTGCGAGCATGACATGGTCGCCGTGGGAACAGGCGATATCATCCTCTTCGGCGGCGGCGATACGAAGAACGGTCCCAAGTACAACGACACCTGGTCCTGGGACGGCAGCAACTGGACCGATGTCACCCCAACCACCGCAAATCCACCCACCCGCACAGCGCACACTATGGCCTACGATCCCACGAGGGATCGGGTAGTCCTATTCTCGGGCTGGGACGGTAACAACTACATCCCGGACACGTGGGAATGGGACGGAAGCCACTGGATCGATGTGACGCCAGCCGTGGCTCCCGGAAAGCGGGACTGGGCCGACATGGTCTATGATCCGAATACGGGCAAGATCCTCCTTTTCGGCGGTCATGACTATCAGATTTCAGGCTACAAATACAACGACACCTGGACCTGGGATGGAACCGACTGGGTTCAGCTCTTCCCGGCTACCGTTCCGGCTCCCCGGGGCGGGCACAGCATGGTGTACGACCAGAACCGCGGAACCGTGCTCATGATCGGGAATTATAGCTCGACGGCCACGATCGAGATGTGGGAGTGGGACGGAAGCGACTGGAACCAGCTCTTCCCGACTAACCTGCCCTCCGGACGCGGCTGGGGCACCATGGCCTGGGACGATGCGCGCAGCCGCGTGGTGTATTACGGCGGGAAGGATAACGTCACGAAGCTTTTGCTGAACGAAGTATGGGAGTGGGAAGGCAGCGACTGGACCCTGACCTCCGCCAGCGGGCCGGCCTATGGATGGACCACGGCCGAGTACGATGTCTTCCGGCAGAAGCTCCTGGTTCAGGGCGGAGCCATTGCCCCGGACCGGACCGCGGTTGACGACAAGACCTGGGCCTATGGGGGTGAATCGCTTTATGCCGACGCTACCACCCTGTCGGAATCAACAGGCGGTATAGTGAACTTCACCTTGAATTCGGGATCAACCCACGCCGGCCGCACATACTTCATGCTGGGCAGCGTGACTGGAACATCCCCCGGCTTTCCCCTGCCCGGCGGGTTGGTACTACCCCTGAACTGGGACATCTTTACAGGCATGGTGTTCAAGCTGGCGAACACTCCGGCCTTCGAGGACTTCTACGGCACCTTGGACGGCTCGGGGCAGGCAACAGCGCAGCTGGACTCTTTTGGGCCCCTGCCTCCCGGTGGCTTGGGCGTCAAGCTGTACTTCGCGTACCTGCAATACAGCCCCTTTGACTTCGTGTCGAACCCGGTGGCGATAGAGATCGTGCCCTAACTTACTACCTATTTCTCCTTTCCACTATATTGCGGAAAGGCATTATCCTCATGGTTGTGGGATAGGCTTCCATGACCATGAGGATATCCCGCTTGTCAACCGGCCATCGACCATGTAGAAAACGGCCTATCATTCTTCATATCTGTAGGTTACTGGCCAGGTACCCCTTGCTTCACTTCTTCGTTGTCTTGGGCTATCATCTCCCCTTTTTCATGAACCATAATGAATAGCCTTTATATCACGGGCGCACATCGCTTCGACACACATTCAACGGAGCAGGGACTCCATGAAGAGCAGCGCGACCCCTATGACCGCGACAACGGCGCCAAGAACGGCGCGCACGCTGAGGCGCTCCTTGTAAACCAGCACCGCGAACGGCAGAACCGTGATCGGAGTGGTGGACAGTATTGTCATGGCAATGCCCGAATGGGTGTGCTTGGCCGCCACCAGGGAAAGAGTCACTCCCAGGAATGGTCCGAAAAACGCACCGCCCAGGGCGAAGGCAACGCCTTTCCGCTCGTGCACGATGCTCTTGATCCGGCCGCCCATGAAGATATAGGCGATTGTGAAGCAAGGCGCTGCCACGAGCATGCGGATGAAGGTCCCGCTCATGGGATCCACGTTGTCGAGGCCCATCTTGGAGAGAACCAGGCCGATGCCCTGGCAAAACGCGCCTGCGGCGCCGAGGCATATCCCCTTGAGAGAAAGAGAAAACTGGCTTTTGCTGTTCTTCTTCGCGGGATCTGTGATGACCAGGACCACGCCGGACATGGCAACGCCCATGCCCATGAGCGACATCCAGCTCAATCCCCTGCCGAAAACCCACCACTCGCCCACTGCTGACGCGGGCGGAGCCAGTGTAAAGAGGAGCAACGTGATGCGCGGGCCCACCGACTTGAGCGCGCCGAAGTAGAAGAGGTCCCCGATGACCAGGCCCACAACAGCGGAAAGGGCCAGCCAGAACCAGTCGCCGGAGGTGGCATCAAAAGGAATCGGTGATCCGGTGTAGATCCATACCGCGGCCAGGAGGAAAAAAACAGCAAACCAGAGCCGGACGAAGTTGAGGGTATAGATGCCCAGGTGCCTGATAGAGGCTGTGAAGAATGTGGAGCAGGTTGCCCAGCAGCAGCTTCCTCCAAGCGCGCCCAGTTCGCCGATGATCATCAGGTTGCTTCAGCTCCGTTCCAGTCAGGTGCGGTTTGGTTGTAGCGGTTCTCCGGCAGACCACGGAAACCTTTCATTATAACCTGACGGGGCTGCGGTGCGCTATTTTTAACCCGCATATTTCATACTCTTCGTCGCGAGGTAGCTGTAAACTGTGATGTGGCAAGGCGCATGTCAGGAGACGACCGCAGGCCTGTTCTTACAGGTTGAGGATCGTCTTATGACATGAAACGCAGCCACAGTGCAGTTTACGGTGCCGCAGCAGAAGAGGATGAAATATGCGGGTTAAT
>CAZIUL010000030.1:0-37603 GCA_964542475.1 uncultured Phycisphaerales bacterium
ACATTTTTCAAGTACTAAAACACTCTGCTAAAATCCGATTTTGGACAAGAGTGAATTGACATATTGCATTTGGGAGAGCATAATGTGATTCATGAAAACAACAGATGCACGCCGACTCTCTCCCACTGCACAAGAAGCCCTGCGCGTTCGCGTCATTGCCGCGATCGAAGAAGATAAAGTAACACCGACGGAAGCGGCAAAAATCTTCGGAGTCTCGCGACAGGCGATCTACAATTGGGTGTTCCGCAAGAAGGCGGGCGGCGCACGAGGACTCAAGTCCCAGAAACGTGGTCCGAAGAAGATCAGCCGATTGGCACCCCATCAAGCGGCGACGACGGTTCGATGCATTACGGACCGATGCCCGGATCAAATGAAACTGCCTTTCGCGCTGTGGACGCGAGAAGATTTTCGAAACCGCTATCTGTTTAGCGACATACAGGGAATAATGGACGAACGTAAACATTCCGCTGGGACCCATATGTCCGCCCTCCGGCGGACCCGCTTTCCTATTTGTCCGCACGCAGAAGGCGCACACGCAGGTGCGCCCCTACATATCCGTCCCGGTGCACGCCCGGACCGAAGGGCAACTGATCAGCGAAGATTATAATTCCCGGAGGGAATTTATAATCTTCGCTGGACAGGCAACCACGGGGGGTTGCCCCTACAAGATGAATGCAAATATTCCACCGGGCGTGTATGGACGGACCCAAACAGCCTGTGCGCCCGTCCGGAACCCGAATCAGGGCCTGGCTGGTGCCTGGCGTTCCTGCGTTCACACGTGTTAAGGCCAGCTTTATAGAATCGAATCCGAAGGGGAACCACGGGGGATTGTCCTTACTTTTTCTACACATTTTTTCTTGCCACCTCGGTTTGCTGTCCTATGATGGCACCTTTTATTGTTCGGCTTGAAAACGGCTTCTACAGAACGTGACACTGAACCGGCTGTACCTCTGAAAAGGGAGCGCTGGGAATGATTCTAGACTATCAATCCGTTATGGTTTTCCTCATTGTCGGCTTTGCTGCCGTTGTCGGCGGCATGATGGTGCTGTCAATCGTTCGCCCCAAGAAGAACACACCTGAAAAGCTCATGACATACGAGTGCGGGAAGGACCCTGTGGGGGACGGCCAAGTCCGCTTTGACATGCGTTTCTACACGATCGCCCTGGTGTTCGTGGTTTTTGATGTGGAGATCGCGTTTCTTTTTCCGTGGGCAAAGGTGTACCAGGCTTTCATCGCGGAAGGAAACGGGGGGATCGCTCTTTTTGAAGGGCTGATATTCATCGTAATTCTATTTATCGGGCTTATTTACGTCTGGGTCAAGGGTGACCTGGAATGGGTCAAAAGCTTCAAATCCCCGAACAGGCGCAAGGAGGTATAAGACGGCATGGGTTACCTGGAAGAACGCCTGCCGCCGAATGTAGGCGTGTTCAAGCTCATTGACAAGACCGTGGACTGGGCGCGCCTTTCATCCATCTGGCCGGTCACCTTCGGCATTGCCTGCTGCGCAATCGAGATGATGGCCACGGGAATGGCCCACTTTGACATCGACAGGTTCGGCATGGGAGTGTTCAGGGCAAGCCCGAGGCAAGCCGACCTGATGATCGTCGCCGGCACGATCAACATCAAGATAGCTCCGGTGGTTAAAAGAATCTACGAGCAGATGCCCGAGCCCAAGTACGTGCTGGCAATGGGCGCATGCGCGATCGGCGGCGGGCCGTACAGGAAGTACGGGTACAACATCGTCAAGGGCGTGGACCACATCATACCCGTTGATATCTATGTGCCGGGATGCCCCCCAAGACCGGAGGCGCTTCTCGACGGCCTCATGAAGATCCAGGAGATGATCAGGACGCAAAACGTTTTTACGAGAAAGGCCTGAGCCTTAAGAAGCGAAAGGACCGGACGCAATGAAACCGAGGGAGTTTTTCGATCGGCTGAAAGCGGAAGAGGTTCCCGGTGTCATCGAGATCATCGAGGGCCCGGCTGACTCCTCGATCGTTGTCGAGGCCGAACGCCTTGCCGAAGTCGTCGAATTCCTGCGGGATGACCCCGAATGCCTTCTCGACCAGCTTTCGCTGGTTTCAGGAACACAGTACGACGACCGGTTCGAATGCGTCTACCACCTGCTCTCCGTCGTCCTCAAGCACAGTATCGTGATCAAGGTACGCCTGGACGCTGACAACCCAAGCGCGCCCTCGCTTGCAGGCATCCATCCGGCTGCCGACTGGCACGAGCGCGAAACCTACGACCTTGTGGGCATCAGGTTCGAGGGGCACCCGAACCTCAAGCGGATCTACCTGCCTGAAGGCTGGGAAGGCCATCCCCTGAGAAGGGACTACGAGTTTCCCGCGGAGTTCGAAGGGGTGCCTTTCACGGATCTCAAGCACCCTCCGAAAAAAGAGGATGCGGCTGCGGAGGCAGGCACAGGCACAGACACAGGTACAGAAACAGAAACAGAGAAGGACAAAGACAAGTAGCGCTTGACCAGCCTTTCCTGGTAAGGAAAAGAACGGCCATGAAACCAGACACGGACAGATACGTTGATGTCTCCACCCAGGAGATGACCATCAACATGGGCCCCCAGCACCCGGCAACGCACGGCGTGCTTAGGGTGGACATCAGCGCTGACGGCGAGATCATCACGCGCGCCGAGCCGGACGTCGGCTACCTTCACAGGTGCAAGGAAAAGATCGGGCAGAGCCTCCCCTACCCGCAGTTTATTCCATACACGGACAGGCTCGACTACCTCGCCAGCATGAACAACAACCTGGGGTACTGCCTTTCGGTGGAAAAAATGCTAGGGATCGAGGCGCCGGAGCGCGCCCAGTACATCAGGACCATCGTGTGCGAGCTCAACCGGATCGGCTCCCACCTGGTCGCATTCGGAGCATACTCCCTGGACATCGGGGCATGGACCCCGCTCCTCTACGCTTTCCGCGAGCGCGAATGGATACTAAAGCTCCTGGAAAAGATCGCGGGCGCGCGCATGACCTACAGCTACATGCGAATCGGCGGTGTGAGCGCCGACCTGACACCCGGCTGGATCGGGGACTGCCGCCTTTACCTGAACGAGCAGGAAAAAAGGTGGGACGAGTACAACAGGATCCTTTCCTTCAACAAGATATTCATCAAGCGCACCGCGGATGTAACACCTGTCACCCCCGAGGATGCGATTGCTTACGGGCTGACAGGGCCATGTCTTCGAGGCTCGGGTGTTGATTTCGATCTTCGCCGCGATTTTCCGTACCTGGTTTACGACAAGCTCGACTGGAACGTATGCCTGGGAACGGGAGAAAAGGGCACGCTCGGCGACTGCTGGGACCGCTACTGGGTGCGCATGCTCGAGATCAAGGAATCGGTCAAGATCGTGCGCCAGTGCCTGGACCAGCTTCCGGACGGCGAGATCAAGAGCGATGAGGTCAAGAAGAACATCAAGCCCCCGGAAGGGGCGGAAGCTTACGTTCGCACCGAGAATCCCAAGGGCGAGGTGGGCTACTACGTGGTGAGCGACGGGTCCAAGAATCCGTACCGCATCCGCGTGCGCGCGCCCAGCTTCTGCAACCTCTGCCCCACGGAAAAGGTTCTCCCGGGGTGGATGCTGGCTGATGTTGTGGCATGGATCGGATCCCTGGACATTGTGCTCGGGGACGTTGATCGGTGACATTTTGGACCGGTGACATTTTGGACCGGTGGTATAGGATGAGAGCGGTATAAATGGAATACCTCGTGGACTTTTTCAGCGGTTTCGAGTGGATATCCGAGGGAGGGTTCTTCGCGCACCTCGGGGCCTACATCGTCTGCTTCGCCGCCGTGTTCGGGATCTACGGCATCTACGCCATGTTCGGCATCTGGCTGGAGCGCAAGGCCTCCGGCCACATGCAGTCGCGCCTCGGGCCCATGCGCACGGGCGGGTGGCACGGCTGGGCCCAGTCGATAGCGGATGCGATCAAGCTCTTCGTGAAGGAGGACATCGCTCCGCTGGCAGTGGACAAGATCATGTGGCTGGCCGCTCCGGGGATAGTGTTCTGCGCGGCCATCGCCGGGTTCGTGGCGCTCCCCATCTCCGAAGGATGGATAGTGAGCGACCTGAACATGGGCGTCTTCTACATCATCTCCATCGCTTCGATCGAGGTGGTGGGCGTGATCATGGCGGGGTGGAGCTCGAACAACAAGTGGTCGCTTCTCGGGGCGATCCGCGAGGGCGCGCAGGTGGTTTCATACGAGATCCCGGCGGCTCTCGCGATAATGGTTCCCATCCTGATGACGGGATCGTTCCAGCTCACCGAGATCGTCGACTTTCAGAAGGGCAACTGGCTGATCTGGCACTCGCCCTGGCTCCTTCTCGCGGCGCTTCTCTATTTCCTCGCGTCGCTGGCCGGGTGCAAGCGCGCGCCGTTCGACATCCCGGAGGCCGAGTCCGAACTCGTGGCCGGTTTCCACACCGAATACTCGGGGCTGCGTTTCGCGTTTTTCTTCATGGAGGAGTACGCCTCCATGTTCATCGTGTGCGGCATCTTCACCGCCGCTTTCCTGGGCGGATGGAACCTGCCGGGCGTGGAGCTCCCGTTTGCGAACGGTGTGGGCTGGGTGCTCCTGGGCGCCGGCATTTTCCTGATGAAACTAATGTTCCTGGTGTTCGTGCAGATGTGGCTGAGGTGGACCTTGCCGAGGCTCCGCGTGGACCAGGTCATGTCTGTCGCGTACAAGTACATGATACCGTTCGCCTTCCTTGCGGTGGTTGGCGCGGCGGTGTTCGAATACTACAACTGGAGATGGATTCCCGGTGTTTTTTAGCAGGACGTTTACATGGGCACGTATTTCAAAGATCTGAACGAGGCCCTCATCTCTACGATGAAAGGGATGAGCGTCACCTTGAAGCACCTCCTTTCGAAACCGGTCACGGTGCAGTACCCGGACGAGAGGCTTCCCATTGCGGACGGCTACCTCGGGAAGCACGAGCTCGAGCAGTCCAACTGCACGGCCTGCAACCAGTGCATAAAGATCTGCCCGGTGGACTGCTTAGAGCAGGAGTCGGTCCGACACGGCAAGGTCATCGAGTTCTCGAGCTTCATTGTTGATTACAACTACTGCATGTTTTGCGGGCTCTGCGTGGAAGCATGCCCCACGCAGGGACTCAAGATGACCAAGGAGTACGACCTGAGCCAGGAGAACCGTGCCGACTGCATCACGGACCTTCTGTCGTGGAAGGGGCTCCGGCCCGAGGACATCGAGGCCATCGAGAAGGCCAGGATAGCAAAGGAAAAGAAGAAAAAGGCAGCGGCCGAGAAGAAAGCGAAGGAGAAGGAGAAGCCGGATGCTGATGAAGAAAAGGAAGAAAAGCCGGACAAGGACAAAAAGAACGAGAGCGAAGGCAAGCCCTCTTCGGATGAGTCCGGCAGCTGATAGATAACTGCTTCGAACCCGGTTCCGGGTGGCAGAGGTGTGTTGTTGATTTATTGAACAAAAGGACATGATTCGAAGTTGGGGCCTGCTTGCGGGTTCCGCTGTAAAACGGGATTTATTTCATGTCAGCCATTATGTTCTGGTTTTTTGCTTTGCTGGCCATCGCGGGAGCGCTCATGGTCGCTTTCCTGAAGCGGATCGTGAACTCGGCGTTCGCCCTGGCCATCGCCCTGATCGGTGTGGCGGGGCTCTACTGGACCCTGGGGGCCGATTTCATCGGGACCACCCAGATCCTGGTTTACGTGGGCGGGGTGACAGTGCTCATCCTGTTCGCGGTCATGCTCACCCCCAAGGAGTCCACGCGCGTGCCTTTTGTGAGCTTCATTCCCGCGGGAGTTGTGGTCGCGTTCGTTGCAGCCATGCTTTTCATGGTGCACACCGGGATCAAGGCGGCGCTCGTCGCGCGCATGGGAGAGGGAGCGGTGCTCGATGAGCCCCAGCCCACGGTCGAGGCCATCGGCCGGATATTCCTCGAGCGCGAGGGCTACATCGTTGCGTTCGAGCTGGCTTCCGTGCTTCTCCTGATCGTGGTTGTCGGCGCGGTCTACATTGCGCGCCGCAGAAGGGAGGCCTGACAATGGATGCGCTCTTCGATCTTAACACGATAACACCGTACTTCTTCGTGAGCGCGGTGATGTTCCTGTGCGGGGTGCTTACCATACTCACGCGTCGAAACGCCATCTACATCCTGATGGGAGTGGAGCTCATCCTGAACTCCGCCAACCTGAACTTCGTGGCTTTTTCCCGCTACGGCGGGCTCGGCATCGACGGGCATATATTCGCGATATTCATCATAATACTAGCGGCTTCCGAGGCAGCGGTGGCCCTTGCCATCGTGTTGCATATTTTCAATCACTACAAAACCATCGATCTCACCGAGACAAACGTGATGAAACGGTAAGAGACCGGGTTTTTCGAACCCCTTTGGGGAGCGAGCAAAGGCATGGAACAGTTTTTCGAAAGCGCAACGCCGGCATACCTGACGGTGGCCATCGTTCTGATCCCGCTTCTTGGGTTTCTGATCCAGATCTTCTTCAACAAGCGCATTCCGAGGGAAGGCGATTTCATACCGACAGGCGCCATCGGGCTGAGCGCGCTGCTGGCGCTGTACCTCGGGTATCAGATGTTTGTGGCGGACAACCCGGACCTGGTCTACGACTCGACGAAACACGGCTTCACCTGGAACTGGCTGGACTTTGGCGCGGTCAAGCTCCACGCCGGAGTGTACCTTGACAACATGGGCATCATCATGCTCATGATGGTCACGGTGGTCTCTTTTTTCATCCACCTTTTCTCCATCGGGTACATGCACGGCGACAGGTACTACGGCAGGTTCTTCGCTTACCTCGGGCTTTTCTGCTTTTCAATGCTCGGGCTTGTCGTCTCGGACAACATCCTTTTTCTGTTCATCTTCTGGGAGCTTGTGGGGTTCTGCTCCTACCTGCTGATCGGTTTCTTTTTCTACGAAAAGGAGCCGCCGATCGCGGCGAACAAGGCTTTCCTCGTGAACAAGGTGGGCGACGGCCTGTTTCTCATTGGGATCCTGATCATCTACCATGTGACCGGAACGTTCCGTTTCCCCGAGATCTTCGCGTTCGTGGAGAGCGGGCAGTGGGCGTCGCCGTACGCCTCGATATCCGACCAGGCGCTCCTGACCATTGCGGGCGTGCTCGTGTTCGGCGGGGCTGTTTCTAAATCGGCGCAGTTTCCGCTGCACGTGTGGCTGCCCGACGCGATGGCAGGCCCCACACCGGTCTCGGCCCTCATCCACGCGGCCACAATGGTTGCCGCCGGAGTGTTCATGGTCGGGAGGATGTACCCGTTCTTCACACCCACGGCGCTTTTGGTGATCGCGATCATCGGCACGATAACCGCGGTCATAGCTGCCTTGATCGGGATCGTTCACAACGACATAAAGAAGGTGCTTGCCTATTCGACCTGCTCCCAGCTCGGGTACATGATGATTGCGCTCGGGGTCGGCGGGTTCATGGCAGGGCTTTTCCACCTGATCCTGCACGCCTGCTTCAAGGCCTGCCTGTTCCTCGGGTCCGGATCGGTGATCCACGCTGTGCACACGCAGGACATGCGAAAGATGGGCGGGCTTTACAAGAAGATGCCCCTGACCTACGGCACCTTCCTGGTATCGACGCTCGCGCTCACAGGGGTGCCCTGCTTCTCGGGGTACTTTACCAAGGACACGATAATCGCCAACGCGCTCGAATGGGGCATGGCCAAGGGAGCGGCCGCTTACCTTCCGTTCATCTTTGCGGCGGTTGCGGCGTTCATGACAATGTTCTACATGATGCGCCTGATTCTGATGACCTTCCACGGCAAGCCCCAGGATCAGGAAAAGTTCGATCACGCCCACGAGTCGCCGCCTGTCATGACGATCCCGCTGATCTGCCTGGCGGCTCTCGCGTTTTTCGGGGCGGGCACCATCCTTCCGTGGCATACGGCGAACAACACCTGGTACGCCGACCTTGTTAATGCGCCCGATGCCTGTGTCGTGACAGCGACAGATATTGCACACACAGAAAACCTGTCCGAGGCTGCTCACGAGCTCGAGGCGCTGCACGAGGGCATGGAAGACGCCGAGCACAGCGCCCATTACATCGCGCTAGGGGTATCGCTTCCGCTGGTGGTGTTCGGTTTTCTGCTCGCTCTCGCCTTCTACAAGTTCAGAAGGCTTAGCGCCGAGAAATGCGCGATCGCGATCCGGCCGGTGTACAACACGATAAAGAACAAGTACTACCTGGATGAATTCAACGACATCGTTTTCGTGCGCGGGCTGATCAGGCTGTGTTCGTTCATAAACAGGACGCTGGAAGCGTTCATAGATTTTCTTGTCAACCTGGCCGGATGGATCACGCGGTTCGTGTCGTTCATCCACGGGTTGGTGGACAAATATATCGTTGACGGTCTTGTCAACTTCTGGTGGTGGTTCTCTCACGCGCTGTCCGGGATCTTGAGGGTCATGCAGACCGGAAGCGCCAGGGACTACCTCACCCTGGCCCTGCTTGGGGTGGTTATTGTTTCTCTGGTCATGCTCTTTGCGATTTAAAAGCGTGTGTATTTAGCCCGCATATTTCATCCTCTTCTGCTGCGGCACCGTATACTGCGCTGTGGCTGCGTTTCATGCCAGGAGACGATCCTCAACCTGTAGGAACAGGCCTGCGGTCGTCACCTGACATGCGCCTTGCCACATCACAGTTTACGGCACCTCGCAACAAAGAGTATGAAATATGCGGGCTAGTTCCTGTTAAAAAAAGGCTACAATAAAAGTACGGAAGAAGCACAAATGGATCCAACTGTATTGAGCCATGCCGCAGCCCAATCGAGCGGGCTGCCCTATGTGACACTGTTGATCTTCGCACCCGTGGTGGGGATGCTCGCCATCCTTTTCATGCCGCGGCACAAGGAGTCGGAGATCAAGACCGTGGCGGCCGTGGCCACCGCCATTCCGCTCATCCTTTCCTGTTGGCTCTGGATGAGCTACGACTACAGCTCCGGGAGCTACCAGTGGGTGGAGCAGGTACCGTGGATCTCCGCGTTCAACATCGAGTACCACGTGGGTGTTGACGGGCTATCCCTTCCCCTGATCTTTCTCACCGCGCTCCTGCAGTTCATCGCGGTGTTCTCCTCCTGGAAATGCCCCAAGGGAGTGAAGGGCTACTTCATGCTGCTGCTGCTGCTTGGCACAGGCATCATGGGCGTGTTCGTGTCCCTGGATTTTTTCCTCTTCTACGTTTTCTGGGAGGTCATGCTCCTGCCGATGTACTTCCTGATCGGGATCTGGGGAGGACCCAGGCGGGAGTACGCGGCGATCAAGTTCTTCCTGTACACGCTCGTCGGCTCGGTGCTCATGCTTATCGCGATGATCGCGCTTTACCTGACTTCCGACCCGCATACGTTCAATATCGTGACCCTGACCGAGCTGGGGCGCGCCGGGCAGCTCACGGGGGACAACCTAGTGGCCGGCGGGGTGCTCTGGGGTGTCCAGTTCACGAAGTGGATCTGGATGTTCCTGTTCATAGGCTTTGCGATCAAGGTGCCGGTCTTTCCGTTCCACACCTGGCTCCCTGATGCTCACGTGGAAGCGCCGACCGCGATCTCCGTGATCCTGGCGGGTATCCTTCTGAAGCTCGGCGGGTACGGAATCTTCCGGTTCAACCTCGGCATCTTCCCGGAGACCACCAAGTATTTCGCCCTGTTCCTGGCGGTGCTCGGCATGATCAACATCGTGTACGGCGCGTTCGTTGCAATGGCGCAGACCGACTTCAAGAAGCTGGTGGCGTACTCGTCGGTGAGCCACATGGGGTACGTTCTCCTGGGCGCCGCAGCGTTCAACGAGATGGGGATCGTGGGCGCGAACTACCAGATGATCGCGCACGGGCTATCTTCGGCCATGCTCTTCTTGCTTGTCGGCGTGGTATACGACAGGGCGCATCATCGCGACATAAACGGTTTCGGAGGTCTCGGAAGCCAGATGCCGGTCTACACCGGCCTGACCACCCTGGGCATCTTCGCGTCGCTCGGCCTGCCCGGGCTTTGCGGCTTCATCGCGGAGGCGTTCTGCCTGCTGGGCGCATGGAAGGTCTACCCGATTTTGACCATCATCTCCACGCTCGGGATAATCGTGACAGCGGCCTTTTTCCTCTGGACCATACAGAGGGTCTTCCTGGGGCCGCTCAATCAGAAATACAAGGATTACAAGGACGCGGACGGACGCGAGATCTTCTGCCTCGCGCCTCTCGGTATCCTGTGCGTTGTGCTGGGAGTCATGCCTTTCCTTTTGATCGACTGGATATGGCCCTCGTTGGAAAAGATCCTGGAGCACCTTAAATGACACCCGAGTATCTGAACGACCTACACTTCATATGGCCCGAGGTTGTGCTCACTGTGGGGATACTGCTTGCCCTGTTTTCCGACCTGATCCTGAAGGGACGCGACCAGAAGGTGACAGGCACCATCGCGGCGCTCTGCACGGGGCTTGTGATCTATTTTCTTCTCAGGCTCTGGAATGAAGGCAGCGCGTATGCCCCGTTCGGCCTGATGGTCGTGGACAATTTTTCCCTGCTTTTCAAGCTGATATGCTCCATCGGTCTTCTTGTCGTGCTGATCTTTTCTATCTTCTTCAAGGGGTTCGACAGGGATGGGATCGGCGAGTACTACGCCGTGATCCTGTCGGCCACTCTCGGGATCTTTTTCCTGGTCTCGACCGACCACCTTCTGCTTCTTTACCTTGCGCTGGAGATGCTGTCGATCACATCGTACGTGCTTGCCGGGTTCCTCAAGAAGGACAGGCTCTCTTCCGAGGCGGCGCTCAAGTACCTGGTTTACGGCGCGCTTTCTTCAGGGGTCATGGTATTCGGTTTTTCGATCTTTTTCGGGCTGGCCGGCGACCTGCGCCTCGACACCATCGGCG
This sequence comes from uncultured Phycisphaerales bacterium, assembly GCA_964542475.1. Lineage (GTDB taxonomy): Bacteria > Planctomycetota > B15-G4 > B15-G4 > CAYZWU01 > CAZIUL01. The sequence continues at coordinate 10,889 of CAZIUL010000030.1, forward strand.
CGTTCGTAAGCGCGGAGTTCGCAAACTACCAGAACACCATCGTGGTCGCCACGATCATGGTGCTCATGGGTTTTTGCTACAAGATAGCGGCCTTCCCGTTTCACTTCTGGTGCCCGGATGTTTACGAGGGCTCGCCCACGCCGGTCACGACTTTTCTTGCGGTGTGTTCCAAGGCGGCCGGGTTCGGCCTGCTGCTCAGGTTCTTCCACGGGGTCTTTGCGGCGGACACGAGCTTCAACGCCGACTGGGGCCCGAGCCTTGCGATGCTGATCGCGGTTCTGTCCGCCGTGACCATGACCTACGGCAACCTCACCGCAATGAAGCAGTCCAACGTGAAGCGACTGCTCGCGTACTCGTCCATCGCGCACGCGGGATACATGCTCATGGGAGTGGCCGCTCTGCTGACCGCATCGGAAGGGACGCCCTCTTCCGCTGGAACCGGCTCGGTGATCTTTTACCTGATCACCTACCTTGTCATGACCCTCGGCGCGTTCGGATTCGTGATCTACATCGCCAACCGGTACGGAAAAGAAGAAGTGGAGGAGTACGCCGGCCTGGGCTGGAAATCGCCGTACGCCTCATCGTTCATGGTGATATTTCTCCTGTCCCTGACAGGTGTTCCTCCCACGATCGGGTTCGCCGGCAAGTTCAAGATCTTCGAGGCGGTGCTCGACGAAGGCCTCTACTGGCTGGCCTTGGTCGCTGCGGTGAACGCGGTGGTTGCGCTTTTCTACTACTTCCGCATCGTCAAGGAGCTCTTTTTCAGGACTCCGGCGGAAGATGCGGAAGAATCACAAGGCAGCGCTGAAAGCGGCATCGGGGCGCCTGGCCAGGGCATGGTTATCTCCGTGCTCGCGATCCTCGGCGCTGCCACGCTCTACTTCGGCATCTACTGGGGCTTCATCGAAAAAGTAGTCAGCCAGGCGCTGCCGTAGGGGTTGTTGATCCGTTCCGGGATTGTTTTCTTTCTCGATACTGAAGCCTCAAGGATCGAGCAATGAACCCGAGGGAACGTGTTCTGACGGCTTTGAACAGACAGGTTCCTGACCGCGTGCCAGCGGTCCTGTTCGGCGAGCTCGTGGGGTACGTGCCCGGGATAGCCGGAATGCTTGCAGAAAAATGCTGCCCGTCTTCCGCGCTCGAGCACTTCGGATTCGACATCACCACCTTTGTCCTGGAGCGCACGCGCGCACAGAGCGATTTTTCCAGGTACATCAAAACCGATGCGAGCACCACAATTGATGAGTGGGGCGTGGGAAAGCGGGAGACAGGGTTCCTTCACTATGCTGACACGGTTCATCCGATCGAGCGCCTTTCCCTGAACGAGATCCGCGAGTACCCTTTCCCGGACCTGGACGCGGCCTACCGCTACGAGAATGCGGGCAGCGAGGTTCGCAAGATTCATGAAAAGGGGCTGGCCTCAGCCTACTTCGCCGGATCGATCTTCGAGACGGCGTGGTACTTGAGAGGCATGGAGCAGCTCTTCGTGGACATCCAGACCGATCCTTCCGTGTCCGGGTTTCTGTTCGACCGAATCACGGATATCGTGGCCGGATCCGCGAGACACCTGGCCGAGGCGGACATCGACCTTCTCATTCTCGGTGACGACATCGCAATGCAGACCGGTATGATGATGTCGCTCGATATGTGGCGCCAATGGTTCAAGCCCCGCCTTATGAAGGTGATACGCGCCGCCAAAGAGGTCAAGCCGGGCATCCTTGTGTTTTACCACTCCGACGGAGATGTGTGGGATGCGATCCCTGACCTGATCGATGCGGGCATCGACGTGCTCAACCCTGTTCAGCCCGAGTGCATGGACCCGGCAAAGGTCAAAAAAGAGTTCGGCGACAGGCTGAGCTTCTTCGGAACGATCAGCGTTCAGAAGACCATGCCTTTCGGCACCCCGGACGATGTCCGCAACGAGGTCAGGCTTCGCATGGATACGATCGGCAAAAACGGCGGCCTGCTTCTAGCCCCCAGCCACGTGTTGCAGCCGGACACGCCGTGGGATAACATAGCAGCCTTGTTCGAGGCGATCGAGGAGTATGGCTATTATTGAACAAGCCCCGTCGGCGCCGGACCGTAGGGGCGAAAAATCTTTCGCCCTCTGCCTGAACAATGGAGGGCGCCGCTCCGTCGGCGCCGCGAGTGTGTTGCGTCACGTTGGACCTTTACACATGAGGAGTAGTCATGAGACATTTACCATTCGCCTGCGGGCCGGTTGCCGTGTTTTTGATCGTTGCCGTTTTGTCAGTGGTTGGGTGCAAGGGAGGTTCGCACCTTGAAAAACAGCATGATGAGAACGAGATCGAATGGACATTTGACAGCGAAAAGCCCGGCGGGCTGCCCAAAGACTGGTATGTTGCTGAAACAGCCGGACAGGGCACAACCGCTGCCTGGGAGATCGTGGCGGACGGATCAGCCCCCAGCGAGCCGAACGTAGTTGCAATAACCGAAACCGAAAACTACGGGCACACCTTCAACATGCTGATCGCAGAGGGTACAAGGTTCAAGGACCTTGAAGTTGAGGTGAAAGTCAAGGCCATCGCGGGAGAAGAGGACCAGGGCGGGGGACCGGTCTGGCGGGTAAAAGACGCTGACAACTACTACATTGCCCGCTGGAACCCCCTGGAAAACAACTTCCGTGTCTATTTCGTGAAGGACGGTCACCGCAAGCAGATCGGCTCCGCCCACATCGAAGCGGACGCGGGCGCATGGCACGAGATCGAGATCGAGCACAGGGGATACATGATCATAGCAGAGTTCGACGATGAGAAGCTCATCGAGGTCGAAGACGACACATTTACGGAAGCCGGCAAGGTTGGCTTGTGGACGAAAGCGGATGCCCTCACGGCGTTCGACGATTTCGAGGTTGAAGAGGAAAAGGCTGAAACCGAGGACGACTAACCGTGCCTGGCTTTGCATTTAGTCTAAGAAAGGGGGTCGGGCTTACTTGCCGCCTGCTCCCTTTTGATCCCCTTTCTTACCCTCGGCCAAAATACTCCGGCCTTCTTACCCGAAAATCGCCGGGGGGTGGGTCGCCATGTGCCTGTCCGTTCCCATAACGCTGATGCCGTCATTCATGGCATTCTTGAGCAAGTTCGTTATATTGGGCTTTCCTCAAGTATTTGGATGACATCAAACCCATCTTCACGCAAACCCGGACACTTACTTTTTCGACTCCCGAGGCGCCCCATTCATCTTGTAGCTGTCCACATATATCACTCCCTGCGAATCTCCCTGCCATTCGGTTTCCGAAAAACCCCATCTTAAAAGTCGAACCCTACCACGCTCTCCATCCGTGAAAGACTGCGGAAAAATAGGAACATCCGCTGCAACTTCCTTGCTGTTCACCCAGAGTTTTCCTCTCTTCTCCGTGAAATCAAGCTCGGCTTTTAATGTGATCCATTCATCGATGTTAAAGGTGCCCAGATCTATCGATGCCTCCTGGGAGCCCGCGAACTCGATTCTTCCCTTGTTTCCTTCTGCGCTCTCGATATGAAACCGGTTGTAAAACCGGAACCCTTTCCCAAAGCCATCGAGGAATCCAATCTGAACCTTGCGCCCCGGAACCGGATCAGAGAGTATTGCGATCTCGTAGGTAATGCACTCGGGAAGTTGGGAAGTGGATAGCCTTTTGTACTCGCCCCGCACTTTGTCGCTCCGGCTCTTGATCTTGAAGGAGTGCCGGCCTACATGGGCTTTTGCGTCGGTGACAACCGCTTCGCCCCCGCGGGAAAGGGGCAGCCACCCGGAAACACCGGGGTATTCATTTACATCGGCGTGCTCGAAGTCGCACCAGTCTTTAAAAGCGGTGGAACGTCCTGAAGTCCGATACTTATCCTTTTGTTTAATCCGTTTTTCGATCTCCTCCATTGCCCAGACAGCCCGCTCTTGCACTGCGGGCTCCGGATCGCTGATAGCCTCTTTCAATACGTTAAATGCTTTCTTACCACCGACCCTGCCCAGGGCCCACGTAGCTTTTGCCCGGACCTTGGGGCTGGTATCGGATATGGCTCCGATCAGGTATTCCACGGTTTCTTCACAATGTTGATCGCTCAAAGCGGCGGCTGCTGCCACCCTTATCGAAGGATTTTCGTGCCAGAGCCCCAGTATAAAGTCCCCCAGGGCTTTGCCCCCTCCAGGGGGATATGGCGATCGCGGAAATGCCGGGCTCCAAAAAGACCACTGGCCCTGAGAGCCCATGTATTCCATGCTTTTGAAGAAGGAAAACTTTGCGCTAAGAAAAGGGGGGAACTTTTTTATACACCCCTTTGCTGAAGTCAGAATCGCCATATCTTCCCAGTTGCCGCAAGAAGGGTCCCACGGATTCTTCTTGAGGCGCAGTGAGACACCAAGCAAATAGTCATCCAGATCCATCTCCAGATATTCGAAGTGGCCGAAGTTGGTGGAAGGTTTGGGAAAATCACTGCAATTGGGCAAGGATTTGTAGTTAACATAGGTCTCGTGAACTACTGAGCGGGGACCGCATAGATGCTGCGGATAACACCCGAACTCCTGGTAAAACCTGTCCAGGGGTTCAATCAAACATGCCAGTTCCCTGTCCGCCCATTTTGCCATCAGAGCCTCGTCACTGCTCAACATGTTATAACAGCAACCAAGAACGCTAAACCAGGCAATGAAAAGCACGATGAAAACAATCCATCTTATTTTCATTAGTTTGCCCTCAAGGACTATTGGGGTTGGGTCAATCCAAGCCACTATCTACCAAACAGTTGACCTGCATGGAAGGGTGTTGTCGAAACTTGGAAGCTTGGTTTTGTGGACAAAACTGACAGTTATATGAGAACGGTTTTCACGAAAAGTAAACCGGTCACAATCTTGCTCGATCCGGCGGTGACAGGCACGGATACCCAGCCGTGCCCTGAGATAGTCCACAACACTCCCTTACAGCCCATGCTCAGGTTGCATTCCCGGCCGGTGCGGCTTGCCGCCCACAGCGCGAACACAAGCGGCTGTGGCGGAGTACTTGCAGGCCGGTCCCGGATTCCTTTACCATCCATTTTTCTTGCAAAAGAGTGTCGATATCACCCCTCCCGAATGGTAAAATGCCTACCTTTGTTCCTATGGGAATTTACGTTTTCTGAATATGAGGTACAGGTGATCTTATGCCAGGCAAAATCATAACCACGGACGGCAACACTGCGGCAGCTTATGTGGCACACGCAACCAACGACGTATGCGCTATTTACCCCATTACCCCTTCATCGAACATGGGCGAGGTGGCGGACGAGCGCACAGCCAAGGGAATCAAGAACATATGGGGCACATGTCCCAACGTGACCGAGATGCAGTCGGAAGCGGGCGCAGCCGGCGCGGTACACGGCTCACTCACCTCGGGCGCGCTCACAACGACCTTTACAGCGTCCCAGGGGCTCCTTTTGATGCTCCCCAACATGTTCAAGCTCGCGGGCGAGCTCTGCCCGACCGTGTTTCACGTTTCCGCAAGGTCGGTTGCGTGCCAGGCCTTGTCCATCTTCGGCGACCACTCCGACGTGATGGCGATCCGCTCCACAGGGTTCGGGCTCCTCGCATCGGGCAGCATCCAGGAGGTCATGGACTTCGCCCTGATCGCGCAGGCAGCCACGCTCGAGAGCCGCGTGCCTTTTGTCCACTTCTTCGACGGGTTCCGCTCCTCACACGAGGTGCAGAAGGTCGAGGAGCTCAGCTTCGACCAGATGCGCGAGATGATCGACGACGAGCTGGTCAAGGCTCACAGGGAACGCGGCATGAATCCGAACAGGCCGGTGCTCAGGGGAAGCTCCCAGAATCCGGATGTCTACTTCCAGGGCCGCGAGACCGTGAACCCCTACGTGGACAAGGTCCCTTCCATCGTCTTGGACACGATGGAGAAGTTCAAAAAGGTGGCCGGCCGCGGCTACAGCCTGTTCGACTACGTGGGCGCCCCGGATGCCGACCGTATAGTAGTGATGATGGGCTCGGGCTCGGAGACCATGCACGAGACGATAGAGAGCCTGATGGCCGGCGGCGAAAAGGTCGGTATGATCAAGGTAAGGCTTTACAGGCCGTTCAGCACCGAGCATTTTGCCAAGGCCATCCCGGCGAGCGTGAAGAAGATCGCGGTGCTCGACCGCACCAAGGAGCCGGGCGCGATCGGCGAGCCTCTTTACATAGACGTGCGCACAGCAATCGGCGAAGCAATGACCGAAGGGTGGACGAAGTTCGACTCGTATCCCGTGATCGTGGGCGGCAGGTACGGCCTGGGATCGAAGGAGTTCACGCCTTCGACGGCCAAGGCCGTGCTCGACAACCTCAAGGAGGAGAAACCGAAGAACCACTTCACGGCCGGAATCAACGACGATGTAACCCACACCTCGCTCGTATGCGACCCCGCCTACGAAAACGATCAGGGCGGCGCGTACTGCGCCAAATTTTTCGGGCTCGGCGCGGACGGGACCGTGGGCGCGAACAAGAACAGCATCAAGATCATCGGCGAGAACACCGACTACCACGCTCAGGGCTACTTCGTTTACGACTCGAAAAAGGCGGGCGCCATCACCGTGAGCCACCTCCGTTTCGGCAAGAAACAGCTTCGGTGCCCCTACCTCGTGAAATCCGCTGATTTCATCGCGGTTCACAACTACTCCTTTCTCGAGCGGTACGATGTGCTCGATGGAATCAAGGAAGGCGGCACATTCCTGCTCAACGCGCCGTATGGGCCGGACGAGGTTTGGGACAGCATGCCGAAGAAAGTCCAGCAGACAATCATCGACAGGAAGCTCAAGTTCTACTCGATCGACGCAATATCGATCGCGAAGGAGCTCGGGCTCGGCGCGAGGATCAACGTGATCATGCAGACCGCTTTCTTCGAGATTTCGGATATCCTGTCCAGGGACGAGTTCACCAAGGCGATCGAGGACGCCACGAGAAAGACCTACGGGTCAAAGGGCGACAAGGTCGTCAACATGAACCTCGACGCGATGCACGCCGGGCTCGAGCACCTTTGCGAGGTGAAGGTGCCGGATCAGGCATCCAGCACCATCGAGATGGCCAGGCTGGTGCCGGATGACTCGCCCGACTTCGTGAAGAAGGTGGTCGAGCCGATAATGGCCACCAAAGGCGACGAGATACCTGTCAGCATGATGCCCTCGGACGGGACCTTTCCCACGGGCACGACCCAGTACGAAAAAAGGAACATCGCGGTCGACATCCCGGAGTGGGATCAGAGCTCCTGCCTCCAGTGCGGGCTGTGCTCGTACGTGTGTCCGCACGCGGCGATCCGCCTGAAGGTGTACGAGCCGGCGCTGCTCAAGGACGCGCCTTCCGCGTTCAAGAGCGTCAAGGCCAAGGGAGTCAAGGAAAACGAGATGCTCTACACGGTTCAGCTCGCGCCGGAAGACTGCACGGGGTGCGCAGCCTGCGTGCACACGTGCCCGGGCAAGCGCAAAGACGAGAAGGGCGAGCGGACCGGCGAGAAAACGCTGAACATGGTCATTCAGCACCCGATCAGGGAGCAGGAACGCGCGAACTACGACTTCTTTCTCGACCTGCCCGAGACCGACATCAACCTATTCAAGCAGAGCACAATCAAGGGAAGCCAGCTCATCAAGCCGCTTTTCGAGTATTCGGGCGCTTGCGCCGGCTGCGGCGAAACCCCTTACGTGAAGCTTCTGACGCAGCTCGTGGGCGACCGGTTGATGGTGGGAAACGCCACCGGGTGCTCGTCGATCTACGGCGGAAACCTGCCCACAACTCCGTACACCACGCGCTCTGACGGCCGCGGGCCCACCTGGTCGAACTCGCTGTTCGAGGATGCGGCCGAGTTCGCTTTCGGCATGCGCCTGGCAGTGGACCGGTTCAAGGAGAACGCTCACGAGATCATGCGCGGCATGGTCAAATCGGGCTCGCCCCATGCAAGATACCTCGAGGAGATCATGGAGGCGCCGCAGAAAACCCTGTCCGAGATCGAGGAGCAGAGAAAGCGCGTCGCTGGCATGCTATACCACCTGAAAGACGACACGAGCTTCGAGGCGAAGCGGCTCACCGAGCTTTCCGAGTACCTCGTTGCCAGGTCGGTCTGGGCCATGGGCGGCGACGGCTGGGCCTACGACATCGGCTACGGCGGGCTCGACCACGTGATGGCTTCGGGCAAGAACATAAACGCCATAGTGCTCGACACGGAGGTGTACTCCAACACGGGCGGGCAGATGTCCAAGGCGACGCCGTGCGCCGCAACAGCCAAGTTCGCGGAGGGTGGAAAGCCCACGCCCAAGAAGGACCTGGCAATGATGCTCATGTCGTACGGAAACGTGTATGTCGCGCGGGTCGCGTTCGGCGCAAACCCGGCGCAGTGCCTCAAGGCGTTCATCGAGGCGGAAGCGTACGACGGGCCCTCGATAGTGATCTGCTACTCGCACTGTATCGCACACGGTGTGAACATGACAACGGGCGTTGACCAGCAGAAGAAGGCCGTGCAGTCCGGCCACTGGGTGCTCATGCGCTACAACCCGGATCTGATCGCGGAAGGAAAAAATCCGCTGCAGCTCGATTCCAAACCGCCGAGCATGTCGTTTTCCGAGTTCGCCTACTCAGAGACCCGTTTCAGGTCGCTCAAGCGCCTTAACGAGGAGCACGCGGCTGACCTGATGAGACAGGCCGAGCAATCCACAGTCTACCGCGCCAACCTTTACAGGCAGATGGCGAAGATGGATCTCAGCGGGAAAGAGGAGAGCTAATCCTTTTTACCGGATCTTGTTGATGATGCCGGGCTGGAGCTTGGCGTTCCGAGGGGCGCTCTTTACTTGAGATACCCGAGCGAGCGGAGTTTGTTTACCCGGTTGCTGCTGATGGCCTGGTTTACTTTCGGGGGTGAGAAGAGGGGGTGTTCCTTGATCCAACGGTTCAGTTCACTGCCAAGCTCCTTGTAGAGCTCCGGCCGCTCTTGAAACAAGTCCTGGTGCTCGCCCGGATCTTCCTTCAGATCGAACAGGAAATACCGATCTTGTTTCCGCTTCGCGTGGATCAGCTTCCAGTTCCCTCTTCTTACAGCCTTCCATGAGTCGGTGAGATCGAGCTCCATGAAAAACGGCTTGCTCGCGGATGGAGCCTTACCTCGCATGAGCGGCACAAGGCTTCTTTCCTTGAGTTTTCCTTGGCCGCTGTCCAGGCCCAGCAGGTCGAGAACCGTGGGAACGATATCCAGGTTGCTTACAGGCATGTCCACTGTTTTCAGCAACGCTCTGAAAGCGGCGGGAGAACCTTCCGACGAGGGCGGCTTGATGATGAGAGGCACCCTGACCGTTTCCTCGTAGAGTGTCTGCCCGTGCCCAATGCTGCCATGTTCCAGAAACTCCTCTCCGTGGTCAGAGGTGATGATCACAAGGCTGTCGCGCGCACCAGGGATGATTTTGAAAAGCCTGCGTATGTGCTCGTCGCAGAAGTTGATCTCGCTGTCATAGATATCCGTCACCGTATTGATCAGATCAGGATTTTCCTTGAAATCGTTGATACGGTTCCTCAGCTTCTTCGCTGTTATGCCGGACAGCTTGTCAATGGCGCCCTTGTCAGGGCAGTACCTGTCGATCCACGGCTTCTGGGCATCGAAAGGCCCGTGCGGGTCGAAATAGTGGATCCAAAGGAAGTACGGCTTTTCCCCGGTGATATTGTTTTTCTGCTCGGAAGCGAGCCGGTTGACAGCACCGGCATGCACGAACCATTCCATGGCAAAGAAATCGAACCCCTGGGCGAAACCGGTTTCCACGGCCAGGTGCCCGTTCGATGAAACGCCAAAGGTCCTGTACCCCGCCTCTTTCAGCATTTCAGGCAGAGTCCGTATCTCGTCGGAAAGAACCTCCTGGTCGATCACCTCGCCCTTTCCTGTGAAGAAACCGTGGCGGACGCCGTGGGTTCGGGGGTAAAGGCCGGTGAAGATGGAAGCCATGGAGGGCGGGGTCCAGGATGAGGTGGCACTGGCGTTCACAAACAGGGTTCCCATTTCAGCGATACGGTCGATGAAAGGCGAGGTCTTCCTTTCATAACCGTAACAGGACAGGTGGTCGGCCCTCAATGTATCGATCGTCACCAGAATAACATTGGGCTTCTTGGCTTTCCCGCAGCCGGATAAAAGGGCGGCCGCTCCTATCAGAAAAGCGATGGCAACGTTTCTTACCTGCATGGTTTCTCGATAAAGACTGAGGAGGCGACATGAAAACACTGTTCATGTTAATCCTAAAAAACAGCACATATAATCGATGAAAAAAGACGCTGAAGCAAGGATAGCCTGGAAACGGCCACGAAAAAAAAGGAAAAACGAGAGCAGCGCCTCCGAGGTGTTCATCTGTAATGATATTTATCAAAAGAGGTTACCCTTATTCCACACACGGCCCCCAAAGAATTTATCGAAAAAGTGAAATTTGACGAATTTTTTCGTTACAATGACGAAGCTTTTCGTATAAAGTACTAATGTTTGACGTAGCGCTTCGTCACTTTTCCGTTTCGAGAACAAGGTTTTATTGGAGGTTTCATGGCAAGGCAGGAAAGCAGGCAACCAACCAACGCAGAGCTCGAGATCCTGAACATATTGTGGGACAGCGGGCCTTCCACTGTGCGCAAAGTATATCAAACCCTGGAAGAAAACCGGGAGATCGGATACACCACAGTGCTCAAGGTGATGCAGATCATGACTGATAAGGGCCTGCTTCTGTGCGACAAGACCGTTCGTCCGCAGATTTACAGGGTCTCGCAGTCGCAGCGCACCACTCAACGCCAGCTCCTGAGCGACCTGCTCGAGCGCGCATTCAGCGGCTCGCCCGGCAGTCTCGTGCTTCAGGCGTTGTCCGCCAAGAAACCCACCACCCAGGAGCGCAAAAAGATTCGAGAGCTTCTGGATGAGCTTGAAGGGAGTTCACAATGAACCTTGTCGAGTACCTTAACGCGCTGCCCATGGCGCAAACCATCGGATGGGCGCTTCTTCACTTTTTGTGGCAAGGGGCTGTCGTTGCAATGCTGCTGTGGTTTGTGCTGTTTCTCTTGCGCCACCACAGTTCGAACACAAGGTATGTTGCGTGCTGCGTGGGCATGGCCCTCATGACGGCCCTGCCCCTTATCACACTGAAGATAGTTTCCGTTACCCTTGCGGGCCGGCTGCCGCCTGCTGATCCGTCCCTGTTTCCCGACCGATATCCTACATTCTGGGAAGGTCTGTCCCCGGCCCTGCCGTGGCTGACCCTGTTCTGGCTTGTAGGCACGCTGCTTTTCCAGGCCAGGGTTATTCTGAACTGGTCCAATGCGCAGTTCATGATGCGCCGCGGAACACATCGAGCGCCGATCCAATGGCAGCGGTCGGTAAGACAGCTTTGCCGGCGCCTGGGAGTGACAAAGCGGGTGAACCTAGTGGTGTCTTCCCGCGCCCTGGTGCCGATGGTTGTGGGGTGGATGCGGCCGGTGATGCTCGTTCCGAGCTTTGCCCTCACCGGGCTTACACCTGATCAACTCAAGATGGTGTTAGCCCATGAGCTGGCCCATGTACGGCGTCACGATTATGTGGTGAACTTCATTCAAGCACTTTTCGAGTCTTTGTTGTTCTTTCACCCGGCTGTCTGGTGGTTATCCAACCGGATCCGGGTGGAGCGTGAATATTGTTGTGATGATGTTGCGGTGCGCCTGTACCGCGACCCGATCAGTTACGCCCGCGCGCTTTCATCTCTCGACGTGCTCAGGGATGATGTGCCGGGGATTGTTTTGACATCAACAGGAGGATCTCTGATGAACCGTATATTCAGACTTGTAGGCGTTCGTTCCAAGCCGTCCCCCCGCCTGAGCGGGTGGTTTACCCCGATCCTGATAGCCATGTGCATGACCGCAGCCGTGTCCGCCATGAGCTTCGGCCCCGCAGCGAGCCCCGAGGGCGGCGAGGCCGTGATCGCAGCAACGGAAAAATCCGACACCGAAGCGCCCGAGGAGGAAATCACGGCGGTCAAACTTCCGGCGAAACCCGGTGTGGAACCCCCAAGCGAACTAGACATACTCAAGCAAAAAGAGACTGACATGGTCAATGAGATGAAAGCGGAAGGCAAATCCGCGGAAGAGATCAAGAAAGCGATTACTAAGCTGCACGCGAAGTTCGAGGAGAAGAAGAAGCTCGAGTTGAAGTATAAAAAGGTGGAAGAAAAGGCCGCGAAGCTCGCGGACAAGTACAAGGCAAAGGGCCGGTCCCAAGAGGAGATCGAAACCGCCATCGGGCAGCTTTACATGATGTCGGGGCTTAAGCCTCCGCCTCGTCCGAGCGAAAGCGGAAAGGCGATGCTTGAAAAGAAAGCGCAGATGCTGGAAGAGCAAATGATCAAGGAAGGGAAGCCCAAGGAGGAGATCAAGAAGGCGGTCGAAAAGCTTTACAAGGAGTACCAGGCATACCAACAGAAAGAAATGGAAGTGAAGAAGAAGGCGGAAGAGCTCGCCAAGAAGATGAAGGCGGATGGCAAATCCGATCAAGAGATCAAGGCGGCGATGACCGAGGTGTTCAAAAAGAACGGCATCAAGATCAAGGTTCTTGATAAAGAGATGGAGTTCGAGAAGGCGAAAGATGAGCTGATCAAGAAAATGACAGCGGAGGGAAAATCGAAAGAGGAGATCACCAAGGCACTGATTAAACTGGAGAAGAAGCAAGGAGTGAAAAAGAAAAAAGCCTTTTGACCAATCCTGCCCGCACCCAACGGCGCCTGCTCCCCAAGCGGGGAGCGGGCGCGGTTGTAACATCAGGATGATAGTTCACCCGCCGAAAACGAAATCGTCTTCAGAGGGATCCAGGGTAAAAAGGCCTGCCACAAAATCGAGAATCCCTTCCATGTCCACGGCCGCGTGCGCTCCCACGAACAGGACAAAAACCTCACAACGGATGTCATAAGGATTTATGGGCCAATCCAGAGGTTCAAGGTCCATGCTCTGCAGCGGCCCAACCGCAATGCGTTTGTGGCCCATTCGTAGGCACACTGGCAGATGTCGGATGCCCTGGAAGCCTATTCCCACGGAGGTGTCGCTGATGAACGCTGCCTGTGCCACCCAGGTGGCCGTGGCATCCGCTCCGAATCCAACGCCCGCGTTGACCCCGAAGCGTACGATATCCAGGGCATCGATGATACGGTTCGGAAGGTAGAGCAGCACCGTGCCGAGTGCGGAATGTTCCTTCTCCTCCTCCCCGTCTTCTTCTTCAACCGTCCCTGAAAGCCCGGAGCCATGGAAAACCGGAAAGAGCAGGTCCCTTGAACCCGCGCCCACAGGCAACGCACATCCCGCCTGGAAAAAAGCCGGCAGAAGGAATGCCGCCAGTAAAACGGAAAAAACTGGTTTGCACCGTGCGTCCATGGACTGTATTTTCTGGAACCTGTGTTTCAATACAAGGGAATATATTATTTCAGGAGGCCCGAATAAATGGACGCTGTCATCTTTGATATGGACGGCGTGCTGGCTGACACCGAATCTTTGCACTTCGATGCGGTCAACAAGGTGCTTGCTCCGTTTGGGAAACGCCTTCCCGACGAGAAGAACAGCGAATACCTGGGAATGGACCTGCCCGCTTTCTGGGAGGTGATGATCGAGATGTTCCAGCTTGAGGCAGCGGCAAGGGAGCTCGCCGCGGTTCACGCTGATGCGGTGATTCAGGGGATACTGAAAGGGATCCAGGCCCTGCCCGGCGTGGAGCAGTGTGTTTCGGGTATGCTCATGCGGGGGCTTGTTCTTGCGGTGGGCACCTCCTCCCCCCGGAACGTGACGGAAGCGGTCCTTGAGGAGCTCGGGCTCAGGCGTACATTCAAGGTGGTGGTTACGGCGGACGATGTGCCGCATGGCAAGCCGGAGCCGGACATCTTCCTGGAAGCGTCTCACCGCCTTGGCGTTTCCCCGGAAGACTGCATGGTCATCGAAGACTCGCCAAAGGGCCTGCTGGCTGCCCGGCGTGCCGGCATGTTCGCCGTGGCTGTGCGAAACCGGGACAACATAGATCTCGATCTGGAAGATGCGGACCGGATTTTCTCGGGGCTTAACCGTTTCGACTGGACCCTGGTCGACGAGCGGTGAGGAAATACGCGGAAATTCGGGGATGGAACACTTAATTCCCCTTTCCACTCCATTTCCGCCGTTCCCGAATTTCCAGCGCGGGGGTTTATGTTCTCAGCTCGAACGGCCATCCCAAGATTCCGCCCTCGATGAAGGAGACCTTTTTAAAGCCCATGCCATCGAGTATTCGCTGGGCTTCGTAGCCGCGAAGGCTGATCTTGCAGAACGCGAGGATCTCCTTGTCCTTCGGAAGGCTTTTGCCCTTTGTTCTCAGTGCGCCGAGCGGAATGTGCTCGACGTCATACGGAAGACCCGTCTCTTCGAACTCCTTGGGTGTTCTCGCGTCGAGCAGGATCACATCGCCCGCCTCAATTTTGGCCTTGGCCTCCAGCGGAGCGATTCCCTTTGCGATCCCGGCGAGCTTGTTCTGCAATACGTGGATGGCTGTGAGAAAAATGTCGAGCGGAGGGGAGTACGGCGGTGCGTAAGCCAGGTCGAGGTGTGCTGCCTGCTCCACTGTGGCGCCGAGGGATATTGCCGTTGCAGCCACGTCGAGTCTTTTTGCCGCGTCCCCGGGCCCAGCGACCTGGCAGCCCAGGATTCTCCGGCTCTTCCTGTCCGCTATCAGTTTCAGGGCGATCGGAAAGCCGCCGGGCATGAAGTGGGGCCTGTCCGGCCCTGTCACGAGCACGCTTTCCACGTCCATGTTCAGCCCGCGCGCCCATTTCTCGCTCAGGCCGGTTCTTCCGATCGTGTAGTCGAACGCCTTGCACACGACCGTGCCAAGCACGCCTGGGAACTTCTCCTCCATACCCGCGATATGGTTGGCGATGATCCTTCCGTGCTTGTTTGCGGTTGATCCCTGGGGTGCGTAGAGCGGCTCTTTCATGTCGGAATGCACATAGCGGGACATCACGCAGTCACCACCCGCATAGACATCCGGATCTGATGTGCGGCAGTGCTCATCGATCACGATGCAGCCGTTTTTCATCACTGAAAGGCCGGCTTCTTCGGCGAGCCTGCTGTTGGGACGGACACCGATGGCAACGATGGCCAGCTCCGCCGGATGCTCTTCTTTTTTCGTCTTGACCGCGCGAAGAGCCCCGTTTTCGTCCGCCAGGAACTCCTCCACCGGCGAGCCCAGTGCGAGCTCGACCCCTTTTGCCTTCAGGTGCTTGCCGGCGAGCAGTCCGATCTCCTCGTCAAGCAGCGCAGGCATGATGTAGTCGAACATTTCGATCAACGTAACATTCATTCCGCGCGCTTTCAGCGCCTCGGCCATCTCTATCCCGATGAGGCCGCCGCCCACGATGACCGCGTTGCGGGCTTTTCCGTCTTTCAGGAGCCCATCGAGCGTACGCGCATCCCCGAGGGAGTGAAAATGCCTCACGCCTTCCAGGTCGATTCCAGGGATTGGCGGCTTGACAGGACTGCCGCCGACCGCAAGCACAAGCTTGTCGTAGCCGAGCGAGCTCTCTTCACCGGTCCTGGTGTCCTTGACCGTTACATTTTTACCTTTCCGGTCGATGGCAAGGGCCTCTTTTTCGCAAAGGACGTCAAACCCTTTGACCTTTTGGAAAAATCCCTTGTCCCGCATAATCCCAACGGGCGTTTCCGACAACGCCTTGATTTCAGGGGTTGAGCCCGATATGAAGTAAGGCATGCCGCACGCGCCGTACGACATGTCCTTCCCTTTTTCGAGCACGGTAATCTGTGCCGATGGGTTCAACCGTTTCAGGCGGCACGCGGTTTTAGGGCCGCAGGCAACACCGCCGACAATGATGATTCGTTGTTTGATATTCATCTGTACCTCCAGGTTTACGAACGATTATTCGATTTTCCAGGAACCGACTCTCGACCGAAACCTCTTCCGGAAAATGGGAAAATCATGTGTTTCGCGAAACAGATTATATTAGATCGACCTGGAGTTTGCTGCAAAGAAAAACCGCATGGTTTTAGTGAAATCGGTTATCTATCGCTTGATCCCATGATTACGAATGATGCGGTGCAGTATGATGCAGTGATTGTGTTGATCTTATACGGTTTAGCAGTTAACATCCAATCCCCGGCTGCATGGCAGGATCAAGTCGCAGCGTAAGGCAAAAAACCGCATGAAGCTGATGCTGATACGGAAAATCAAAAAGAAGCATGTCGCTGCTCTGCTCCTGCCCATGGTTGCTGTTTGCGCCATGTTGTGGATTGTGGATCTGTACATCTCCGAGGCGGCGGAAGGCGCGGTCTATGACAGCATCGATGCCATCCCCTGCAAGCCTGCGGCCCTGGTTCTGGGCACGGCCAAGCACGCCCATGGAAGGGAGAACCGGTTTTACAATCACCGCCTGGACGCTGCGGCAAAGCTGTTTATCGAAGGCAAGGTCAGGGCAATCCTGGCATCGGGCGACAATTCCACAAGCGGCTATGATGAGCCGACACAGATGAAAATAGATCTCGAAAAAAGGGGAGTGCCCGGAAAATACATCACCCTGGACTATGCGGGCTTCAGGACCCTTGATTCTGTTGTGAGGGCAAAAGAGGTCTTTGGGCTGGATGATTACATAATCGTATCTCAGAGGTTTCACTGCGAGCGGGCACTGTACATCGCCCGGGAAAAGGGACACAGGGCCACAGCTTTTGCGGCAAAGCAGGTGAGCGGCATATTCGGGTTGAAGGTGAGGCTGAGAGAGGTTCTTGCGAGGTGCAAGGCTTTCCTTGACGTGAAACTGCTCGGCACAAAACCCAGGTTTCTGGGGAAAAAGGAAGAGGTGGTTTTCAGGTAGCTGAGCGCCTGCCCGGTGTTAGCCCGCTTGTTTCATAATCTTCGTCGCGAGGTGCCGCAGCAGAATAGGGTGAAATATGTGGGCTAGGCGCTCCTGATAATGGAGAGCTCCTTGCCTGTTGAAGCATCCACATGGACCTTTACCCATCCCTGGCTGCTTACAAGCTCCACGATCCATGCAAGTCGGTCGTCCACAGATCCCGGCCGCTCGCGAATGCGCTTGTACTCGACAACCGCCTTGTTTGCGGAAACGAACCGCATGTCAGGGTGGATGTCGAGTTTTTTCATGCGGCCAAGCACGCGCTCTATCGCCTGCTCGCGTGAAACACGCCCTGAATGCCCTGAGAGAGCGAGATCTCGCCATTTTTTCCGGAGCTCCACCAGGCACCTTGAGGATGGATGGAAAAGTATGCGGAGATAATCCCCTTCCACCTGATGATCCTGAAACACGCGCTCCCACTCCATGAGAACGAGGTTCGAGCCCGGGGAATGCTCGATGTGCTGAAACAACGTAAGCCTGGCATCTTCCGGAACCGGTATCAGGGACCGGGCAGCCTGCAGTGCCTCTTCCCTGGTGAGCTCCTCCTGATTGGCCGGGTCCGCGAACCTGTGAACCGACCAGCCCATGGGCTCGCGGCTTTCTGCATCGAAGCAGGCGAATGCATCGGACCAGTGCCGCCATGTTTTTACCCGCACCTGAAAACCGCCTGGAAACGGTTCAGGTTCAGTGCTCTCGGCATGGAAGTACCGGCCGGGACATGAGCTGGAAATGCCCGCCCTTTCCAGCCTTTTCGAGAACAGATCTTTTACCTTTTCCTCCGCTGTTTTTTTCTGCTCTTCAGGACTGTCATTGCCGGCTTTGTGCTGTTTGTCGCTGTCCTGAAGGAGCTGGATCACTTTAAGGTTTTTCGGGTCCGCCCATACCGTGACCACGGACTCCTTGCAAGGGACCGGTTCCAGAAGCAGTATTGCGTGGTGAGCCCATCCCAGCGGCGGAAGTTCCCGGGACTCGATCCGGCTGAGGCGGGTTTGCGCGGGAAGCCCCAGCTCCGCTTTGACAGCTTCCAGGAACGCCTGCTCGTCAACCACGCCCGGGTATTCAGCGCCCCTTCGCCCGTCATCGCGCCAGCCGGTCACCAGGCCCGCCTCATCGAGAAAAACAATCAGGTCAGGGCCGCGGTCGAGCACGTGCATGCGGTGCTCGGACACGGTTCTCAGCAGATCGGGAAACCAGTCGGTTTCCGCCTCGCAGTGGACGATTCGCGGGTCCACGGGGCCGTGACCGGTTACGAGCGCGCGGATCTGTTCACAGGCATCGTTCTCGAGAGTGTCAGGGCTCATGACAGGGCCTCCTCAGCCCGGTTCGGCGGATCGTTTGCCGCTGTGCAGCCGTACCTGTCCATCAGGCGGGGGTGGTAGCGCGGCCGAGTTCCGCGGTTCGCCGCGTAGCGATAGGCCTGTTCGAAGCGGAGGATGTCGGCTTCCTCCTGCGCCGGGTCCTTTGGCGTGCCCTTGATCCACCGCGTGAAGAGGTCGTAGCAGAACCGCCCGTAATCGCAGCCGGGGCTGTAGACCCACCCGTGGTAGTAGCGGGTTTCGTTTTGAGTAAAGTGCTCGCCGAAGTTCGTGGTCAGCATTGTGCGGCATCCGCCGTTGAAAAAGCAAAGGCGCGGTCCGTAACGCGCCATTTTTATTGCGTCTGAGCGCTCGCCCCGAATCGCAAGAACAAGAGAGTCTCTTGCGGCGCGGCCCGGCCAGTTGAGGTAGACGAGCTTGTAGTTCTCGCGGCGCGATTTTCCGAGAATGATCTCGTGGGCGACATGCGTCTTGTTGCCGCATCCGCCGTACAGCGGTTCGTTTTTAGGCCACGTTTTGTAGTATTTTTTCCGGTCCTTACGCTCTTCCGCGGCAAGGCTTTTCTGCACATCGGGAGTGTTCGCGACCGTGGTGGGGCAGCAGTTCTCCAAGGGATCGAAGCCTTGGTCGTAAAGCGGCTTTCTCCATCCCTGGCTGTTCTTGGGGTGCTCCTTGTGCTTGCAGTAGCACGCGGCGTGTCCGAGAAATATGACGATGTAGCGATGGCGGAAATGAAGGAACCAATCCCTGAACTCGCTTGGCCCGCCGCGCATGATGTAGGAACGGAAGTCCTTTGTGTTTTTCCTGAAAAAATTATGCAGCTTGTTCGCGTAATTGGTGTAGTCAGGCAGGTCGCCGGCGGGCCTGTGGATAAAAACCGTGTAGCGCATGTGCAGGCAGTCGTTTCTATGTTTTACATGATCCCGCTCGGAGGCTGTCATGTAGCCGCCATGCTCGCCGAACGCCAGGTTGAAGCAGTAAAAGTTGTTGCCCGGGTGTTTCCAGTGCTCGGAATAGTTGTCGAACTTCACCTCCGGCTTGGACCCGTCCGGAAGCAGGATCCGGCCCTTTCGTACGGCGGCGCCCTCGAGCCCGGATTGGAACTCGGGCCTGCGCCCTGTCCGCTCGTACATGAAGTCGCCTGACGAGTTATCGACCCTGTTGATGCGGGCCACCATGATGCGGACCGGCGTGCCTTCCGCCACGTTTTTCACGCGTATGTCCATCCTGGCGAAGCCGTGCTGTGGCTCTTCAGGGTCGTCGTAAGGGATAACCATGCGCCTGTCCCAGGCTGCTCGCTCGAGTACATCGAGGTTAACGCTCGCGAAATCCCGGCTCACATGCACTCCTTGCCCGCCCGCTGCTGCCGGGCTTTTACCGTTGTGGTTCCAGATTTCCACGACAACGCGGATGGGGCATAGATCAGCGGTCGCTTTTTTTCGGCCGGTCGATCCTTCGGTGATAGTGCCGTCCCACTGCTGGTTCGCCGGCAGGTCGTGAGTGCCGTGTCCGATCATTTCCATGGACAAAGGATGGGTGTGGATGACCACAGGATTCGAGGCGGGCGTGTCCTGGCCGGGGCCCTGGGCGGGCGAGGTCATGTACAGGATCCTGCCCGCTCGCGCCCTTCCGTTATAATCCATCACTCGAAAGGACAGGGGAAGAGTCTCGGATGAGGCGTCCCACCGCTCGGGGCAGGATACGTTTTGTACCTCGAAGGGACTCACCTCGACATGGTTGTCCCTGCCGGTGCTGACGTTGCTTTTGAGAGGCTCTTCGACGGTTGTCGACCGCCCGCCCGTATCATCCGCCACAGCCATGCGCTCCTGTTTTATCCGCCGTCTTCATCCCCGTCTTCGTCCTCATCCACGTCTTCATGCAGCAGCGGCGGCGACCATTCCTTGCTATCCGCCGCAGGCGGACAAGGCGGGTCATCAAGGGATAAACGGATAGGATCTTCCCTTGCGCCCTGTTCAGCGGTTTCAAGCTCATCGCTTTCATCCGGTTCCTTGCCCATGGGAATCTGCGTGAACGCAACCTCGCCTTGATCCGGATCAAGGCCTTTGGTCTGGAAACGGCCTTGTGAATCGGTTCGTCCCTTCAGAATCCGGCCGCTGTCCATGGTTATCTGAAAGTCCTGGTCGGGTATCGCTTTGCCGTCATGATCTCTGAGAACGATTCCGATCCAGCTTTTTTCCTGTTTTGATTTTTCCTGATCCAGGGGTCCCGCCTGACTCTCGGGCACTGGTTCCACCACGGCTTTTTCCCCGCTATACGCCTTGGAAACCGCTGAGAATGCTGCCGCACCCGCTCCCCCGGCCCCACCCGCACCGCTTCCGATCAGCACGGTGGAGCACCCCATGACAACAGCTCCGCCGTGAGCGGTCATGTCGCCCAGCCTGGCTGCGGGCGTGCCTCCGATCAGGACCGTGGCTTCTCCCATGGCGATCACATCCGGCGGGCCCACGCACAGGGTCATGTCTCCGGAGCGCGCAGCAGGCTGGCCGCCGATCAGCACGGTAGGGCATCCCGGCGGCAGGATGGGCCCGCCCACGTGCGGGATGGGGATTAAAACGGGGTTGACCATGGGGCACACGTGCATGTCGGTGACTCTTGCTGCCGGAGGCATGGGTAATGTTACTCCCTTACTTCGCCGGCGCGCCGGCGGACCCGTCAGCGGCCTCGTCGGCCGCGATAGGGGCTGCGGGCGCCGCTGCCGGCTGCGCCTTGCCCGACAGGGCTGCGCCGCCGCTGTTGATTTTCACCAGGGGTCCGGTTATGGACACCCCGGATGCGTCGAGCGTGATGAAGCTTCCTCCCACCTTGAGCGTCAGCCCGGTCATCGCCTCGATCACAACGTTCGTGCCCTTGACATAGTAATCCCGGCTGACCTGCTCGCAGTGGTTCGATTTGAAGATATCCGTCACATCGCCCTGGACCGTGACCGATCTCGATCCGGTGATCTCGACCGCTTCCTTACCCTTTGTTTTGCGGCTGCGGTCCCGGCCCGTCTCCGCGATTTCGTCGCGTTTGATCTGGACGTGCTTGTCACGCTCCACTGTTTCGAGGCTATCCCGCTTGACCAGAAGGTGCCCGTCGTTGCCCAGCCACTCCTTGCGGTCGTTCTTCACGCGGACATCCAGGTTTTTCTGGGCATGCACGAAAACCTCCTCCGAACCTTTTAAGTCCTCGAAGCGGATTTCGTTGAACCCCTTGCCTCCCTTCGATGAGTTGCTTTTGAGAGTGCTTTTCGTTTTTTCCGCCGGCAGGGTATAGGGAGTTTTGTTCTCCCCGTTGTAGACGCTGCCCACAACAACAGGCCTGTCCGGATCGCCATTGAGGAAGCTGATCAGCACCTCTTGCCCGATGCGGGGGATGAACATTCCTCCCCACCCGGAACCGGCCTGGTTTTGCGCGACCCGGATCCAGCAGGAGCTTTTTTCGTTGCTGAGCCCTTCCCTGTCCCAGTGAAACTGCACCTTCACCCTGCCATGCTGGTCCACATAGATCTCATCCGTCTTTGGTCCGACCACAATGGCGGACTGGATACCGGTTATTTTCGGGCGGGGCGTAATCCGGGCCGGCCTGAAGGCGATGGAGGACTGGATGCATTCGAACTCGTTCGAATAGTTGAGCTCCATGTTTTTGTAATCGCCGAACTCCTCCCCCTGCGAACCGGATTGCGAGACGCTTGTCAGAAGGTATTCGCTGTTGTAGCCCTTCCTGGGGTGCTCGGTGAGTTTGAAACGGTGGCCTGCTTGAAAGAAGCGGCATTCGCCGGTTCCACGGATCGTGCTTTGCGTCGCTTTCAGCTCCTGGAGGCGCACCTTGGCCAAGCGGTCGCCTTCGGACTGCGCCGTGTACCTGCCGGGATAGTCGAAGATCTCGAGCGCCGCCTCTTTTTCGGAACCGGTGGTTGTCAAGAGGCTCATACCGGGCTGAGAGAAATCGTAATCCACATGAGAAAAGTAACCGGGGCGGATGCTTTGCGTGTACACGAAACTGAACACCAGGTCGTCGTGCAGGGAAGCGTTTTCGCTTTTACCGAAGCGAGCGGCTTTTCCGGACCAGCACTTTGGGTGCGCCACCGGGTTATCGCCCAGAACCATTGTGTGATCATCCTTGGTGTGCTCGAAGAAGTAGAAAATTCCTTCCTCTTCCATGAGACGGGACACGAAGTCGAAATCGGTTTCCCGGTACTGAACGCAGTACTTCCTGGGTTCGTATTTTTCTTGGAGGGAAAAGCGACACTTCACCGTGAACCCGGTTTTATCGAACACCTTCTTGATGATCTCGGGGATATTCTTGTCCTGGAAGATGCGGCAGGTTGCCCTGTTTCGAAGCAGCTGGAACATGGGAACCAGTACGCCTTTGTAGGCCGTGAACCTCGTATCGGAGCTCACTTGTGAGAACGAGCTGATGATGCCGTGCACGTACCGGAAAGATCCTTCGGGCATGCTTATCTCGAGGAAAGCCGGCTTGCCCACCAAAGCGTTGAAATCGATTTCGTCCTTCTCTGATAGGAGATCGATTTCGTAGAAGAACGGTTCCGACACGGTTTCCCTGCCCTTGAAGCTTTTCACGAGCAAGGCATCGCTGCCCATTGAACAGTGAAAGCTGAACAGCCGTGTAGAAGCGGTGTATGTCGCCATCGTTTCACTCCCCGGTTGGCAATCTCTTCTGGTTCGATGCCGGTGCTTTCAGGAAACAGGGATATACCGTAATTGGATACAAGTCGGAAAAACCCTGCTGCCGATTGCCCGATTCCCTGCTCTCATATCGGCAATTCACTGACGGAGCTGAAGTCTATGGGGAGCTCAATGGTGCGCCTATGGGGGTGTGTGCGGCTTACGTTTTAACCTTTTTCAGCTTCTTGCGACGTTTGCTTCCGCATGCCGGCCTTTTGCCGTGGTTGGCCTTCTTGAGGGGCCGCTTGTTCTTGGCCATTATTTCTCCTTTGTACTCTGTCTTTTCAAAAGCTGTTACGCCTGTCGGGAAAAGGCCTGGAGCTTATGAGGTTGTCAGCCGTTTTCAACAGAAAAGCGTAATATTATAGACAATTTTCCGGGTTCGATCAACAATCAATGCAGAATCATTGGAGACCGATTGTTGAAACCCTACCCGAGGAGAAAAAACACCCTCTCATGAAGAGCTGTATCGTCACGGATCGACGCGAGAAGAAGGCCCATCTCTTGTTTCTGCTCGTTTCAGCCGTTTTGCTTGCCGGATACGGGTGTTCTCCCGGCGAAGGAGACGGATCCGGCTTGAGCGGGCAGGGAAAGGCTTATCCTTCAAGCGGTGCGGGCCTGTCCCGTGAAGAAAGCATGCTTGCGTGGCGCGTTGTGCCGGAACGCCTTTTCTCCGGGCACAGGCCTTGTTTCGAAACAGGCGTTCCCGGAAATACGGCAAGGGCGCTGTTTTGCGAGGACGGCGCGATACAGGTCCGGGCGGGGCGGCAAGCCGTACTGGTCTATGTGTGGCTTTTCGATGCGCAAGCCGGCGAGCTCGTCCTGCCGGGAGGCAAGGGAGGCGTTTTTTCGCTGGCGGAGGGGTATCTGCCGATCCCCAGGGTCCGGTGGCCTGCCGGAGGGGGTCTCGATGTCGAGGCCCGACTCTGTGCCCTGCTGAAAGAGGGAGAACCTCCACAGCCGGAGAGAGACACTTTTTTCGAGCTGCGGATCAGGCTTTTTAACTCGGGCGAAGAATCCAGGCGCGTCAAAGCCATGGTAGGCATTGTTCCATGCTCCCCGGATGAAGGCGGCGCTGCTGCAGCCTCGTCGATCGATGTTTCAGCGGACATGCTGTCTCTCGATGGCAAAGGCATTGTACGTTTTTCCAGAAAACCGGGCTTTTTCGGGACCTGTTCGCGCGGGGCACGGGATCCGGGAGAGGAGCTTTGCTGGAAAGAGACGGAAAGAAGCGGCTCATCCATGGATAACGGTCGTATCATAAATGTGACGGCAGCGGTTTGCGCGTTTGACCTTGACATTGATGGAGCCGAACAGGGGGAGTTCGAAGGAGCTGTGCCCAGGGAAGAGGTCAGGCTCCTGCTGGCCGCCCAACCGGGAGCTCCCTTTCCAGACCCGGCCCAGGTGCTTTGCCGCCGCCTGGACACGCTGATCTACTGGACAGGGGAAACCGGGCTGAACCGGCTGTGCATTCGCGTGCCGGACCGTGTCTATTTCGATGCCTTTCGCGCGGCAGTGGCAGAGCTTCTGATGCGCTGGGAAGGCGATGCGGAAGAGGATGGAGAGCGACAGGCGCAAAAGCGCGAGACGCCTCAAGGAGAGCTAGAAAACATGGCCATGGCCGGGATCGCGCTTGCCCGCGCCGGACACAATGATGCCGCCCGAGGCATCCTGAACCGGCTGGTGGACGGCCTCGAAAGGGAAAGCCGGGACAACAAGGAGCATGGAAGCAGTGCGAAGGAAAGGGCGGAACAGGCCGAGCGTATCGGCATCTCCCTTTTCGCCCTGGAGGATCACTACGCGTTCACGCGGGACGAGGCGTGGCTTGGCAGGGTGAGCGGGAGCGCGGCCCGGGCCGGGGAGCTGATCGCTACCCTGTTCGGAGAGAAGGACCACGGGGATGGGGCTGAAAACAAGCGCGTCGAGGGAAGCTCATCCGGCGGCGGGCAATTGATGCGGGGGCGGGGCGGCATTGAAGCGGCTCTTTACACGGAGAGGCTATGGGCGGTACATGGTTTGAGAAGCGCGGCATCGCTTGCCGCCGGCGCGGGCGACGAAGAGCGCTCTGACAGGTACACGGGGCTGGCAGGCGAGCTCGAGGCCGCGCTCGATGCATCGATCAGGGAGGCTGTCCGCGAGAACAGCCTTCTGTACGTTCCGGGAAGCCCGGACGGCTCGCTCAACCCAGGCTCCGCGCACAAGATGAGCGCGCTTGTGTGGCCTCACAGGATCATGGACCCCCTGAGCAGGCTTGTAAACCGTTCGTTCGACAGGTACTGGCTGGATGGAGTTACAAGGGCAGGGGGCGAAGGCGCGGACGACGAAGGGGATGGCCGCGGGAGCGGCACGCGCAGCGGTTGGGATGGTGTTGCAGGGCTTTTCATACCAATGGCCGTGCTTCGCAGGCAGGCAAGGGTTGAGGAGTGCATCGACGGGCTGCTTGACCTTCAAACGGTCCGCGGGGCTTTTACCTGGCCGGAAAGCCCATCTCCCGGAGAAGGAGGGGAGGAGCCGTCGGTGCGCGGCTTGATCTCCTGGAGGCCTTCGGTTCGCGCTGCCGCAACATACGTAATCGCTCTCAGGATGCTTTTCCTCGCCGAGAGGGAAGGTGCGCTTGTGCTCGGGTCAGGGGTTCCATGGAGCTGGTTTGACAGCGGGGAGGCGATCAACATCAAAAGTGCTCCCACACGCTTCGGTAAGGTTTCGTTCTCCCTGGGGATTCGGGAGGGTAAAACAGAGCTTCTCCTCGACACCTTTGCCGCGCCGCCCAATGGGTACGCGCTCATCCTTCCCGCCACTTACTTCGATCCCGAGGTGGAGATCGACGGGCAGCGGGTTCTTGGCGACCTGAACTTCACAAAGAAACAGGAAATTCCCATCCCGGCTGGCACACTTTCGGTTAGGGTACAGTGACCTGATGACAGGAAAACGCGGGCAGCGCGGGCGCGGTTTACGGTGCCTCGCGACAAAGAGTATGAAATAAGCTGGTCAACGATTCGGTTTGTACGATGCGAGGATTTCATGATCAAGACAGGGATCTATGTTGATGCTGAAAATGTCCGCCTCTGCGGCGGATACGGGATGCGTTACGATGTGTTGAACAGGTACGTATCCATTTCCAGTTCAGTCGTGCTCAGGGCGAACTCCTACGTTGTGGAGGACAAGGAACGGACGCGCAGGGACGATGAATACCGCCGCAAGCTGTACCGCTATCACGATGTTCTTCGGAGCTGCGGCTTCAAGCTGATCAAGAAGATTTCCAAGCGATACGTTGGGCCCGACGGGGAGGTGACCGTAAAGGCGAACGCGGACATGGACCTGGCTATTGATGCCCTCATCCAGTCCAGGAACCTCGACAGGATCGTGCTGCTTTCAGGCGACGGCGACTACGTGAGGCTGATCCAGGCGCTGCAGAACCGCGGCTGCAGGGTCGAGGTGATAGGGTTCAAGAACGTGTCGCATTCGCTCAAGGAGGAGGCGGATTACTACGCCAGCGGGTTTTTGATCCCGGGATTGATGCCCGGAGAAGAGGAAACGGATGTGACCAGGGGCTATCCCATCAACTACCGTCCGGACAAGGCGTTTGGTTTCCTGCGGTACCTGGATGTAAATGCCAACGGTGTTGAAGAGAAGGAGGTGTTTTTCCATCGTTCCCAGCTCGTCGAGGATTATCCGCCCGGCGTCTTGGCGGTTTCTTCGAACATCTTCGAGTTTTCTATCGTCCCGAGCACGGCAAAGACCGCAAAGGAAGGCGAGCTGATGGCCGCGAACATCAAGCTGGCGTACCGCGAAATAGTGGTTTAGATAGAGAAGAGGCGGCAACAGAGTGCCGCCCTCCAGAAGAAACGCTATGCGCCGGTTGAA
>CAZIUL010000030.1:37703-46691 GCA_964542475.1 uncultured Phycisphaerales bacterium
CCTCCAGAAGAAACGCTATGCGCCGGTTGAACAATGGAGGGCGCCGCTCCGTCGGCGCCGAAACCGAAGAGGCGGCAACAGAGTGCCGCCCTCCAGAAGAAACGCTATGCGCCGGTTGAACAATGGAGGGCGCCGCTCCGTCGGAGCCGTACGTTGTGGCATATATACAGGCCCGTATCCTATTCACTGAACCTGATCGAGCCTGCCATGGTCTCGAAAGCCATGATATCCCTTTCCTCTTCACCTTTTTCGATGCGCATGGAAAGCAGGTAACAGGTGTCGCTCTCGATGAGGGCGAGAACCCGCCGTGTCTTTCCGTGCTCGTCAATCATGAAAACGGTGCCTGTCCTTCCGTTGATCCTTCTTCGAACCTCGGACTTGATCTTGCCGCCGCCGGCGGAAATCCGCTTCTTCATGTCATCGATTGTGAAGGAAAACGCGGCGGGCAGGGCGTCGAGGTCGGCATCGCTTTCCCCTTCCATCTCCACGAGAGTGAACTTCACGCCGGAAAAATCCTTTTTGTAGTTCTCGAACTCGTACCCCTTGGGCTTGGTTATGCTGATGCCGTAGAGGATGTTCGTGTAGGTGTCCCCATCGATCGCGTAGTCCACAAAACTTTCCCCCACCGTCACGGTTCTCTGTCCCCGCGTGAACTCCAGGATTGTGATCTTCAGGTTTCCAAGCGCCGTGACTGCGTTGAGGAACGCTTCGCCGAGCCCCCCGCCTTTGAGCGATCCTGACGAGAACCTGATGTGAGTCGGATCAACGCGGCCGATGCCCATGACGCCGTCTATGGGATACCATTCGCCGTTGATCCAGACCTCGGCCCACATGTGTCCGCCGAAGATGCCACCAAGGTACATGTAGCCCACGCCCACCCTGGCTGGAATGCCCGCCGCACGGCAGAGCGCCGCAAGCAGCACGCCGTGCTCCGAGCAGTCGCCGGTCGGGTTCTCGAAAACCTCGGCCGCGCTTGCGAAGCCCGTGCCGAAGTTCTTGTCCTCGATGTAATCGTACACGAACTTCTCGAGCCTGCACGCGGCTTTCCACGCATCGGGCTCGTCGCCGACCAGCTCGATCGCCTTTGCCTTCAGCCCCGCATGGTCGCATTGCAGGAACGCGTTGGGTTCGATGTATTCGAGAAGCTCGTCCGGCACATCCTTCATGGGGCGCTTTTGCGATTTTTCAGGAAAGCAGGTCTTGATCAGCACAACGGCTTTTTGCCCGTCGTTTTCGATGACCTTCTGCCTGATGTCCCCGAGCCCTTCCGGGATGCCGAGGTCCGGGTCCTTGGCCTCGAAACGGTAGAGTATGGAATCCAGGCTGTACGGCGCCGGGAGGTTGATGTTGGATTTGGCCATTGTCTCGAGGATCAGGTCGGCCTTCAGCTCTCCTCCGCCGGAGTTCTGTGCCCGTTCTTTTGTAGTGATGTAGGTCTCTATCTTGATACCGGTCACGTTCGTCACCGTTTTTATCGATGTGAACTCCTCGTCGCACCACTCGGATGTTTTGATTCCGGGGAGTATGTCCATGTAGGATACGGACCGGTGGAGGGTCCTTTTTTCACCGTCCAGAAGCTCTGTCTCTTCGAACTCTTTCTGCTCCAGCGTCACGGTTGCGATCTTGGCGAGATCAAAGGAGAAGACCTTGAACGAGAATTTTTCTCCGGGTTTTAGCCCGCGCTCTTTGCGGATTTTGAGAGTTCCGACAGGACCCACCGTGTCTTTATCCCAGGGGATTGTTTTCTCTATTGGTTTTCCCAGGGTGGTTATCGCGAAAACCGCTTCGGTTCCGCTCACCTTCAGGTCGTAAAGCGTTTCCTGTTCGGACATGAGGTTTTTCTGGTGCTGCTCGATCACCTTCCCGTTTTCATCCTCGAGCCAGCTCATTTCCATGGTGATGGTGAGTGACTGACCGAAACGCTTTATTTCCATGAAATTGGTTATCTCTGTTTTATAAAAGGTTTTGCCTCCCTCAACATAACTGGATGTGACGGAGTGGCCCCATCCCGCATCATCCCCGGCCATTCTCATGAGCGACCAGATGTCCCAGAGTACCTTTTCCTCTCCTTTTGCCTGCGGGGACGAAGCACAGGTTGCTTCGGAAGAGGGGCAACAGGCGCACTCCTCGATCGAGGGGGCGTCCGGAACCGCGGCTGCACAGGAATGGGTTACCGGGAGAAGAAAAAAGAGGAGGCTCCAAAATAGGACAGGCGGAATGTGTCTGTTTAGAGAGTTCATTAATATCTCCTGAAATGTTCGTCCGGGAGGGGTGCCCCGCACCTTTAGCATAACAAAAATGAAGAAACCAGTATACCATCTTTCCAATAATAGTCCATCATGAGCTTGGAATGTTTGTGGAAGGAAAGCAGGTTATTTCTGTGGATATAATCGGCCGGGATGGAGTAAAATCGGATACACAAATCCGTTCTGGAAACGAACGGTGATACTTCCGGTTTGAGGAGCTAATCTCATGAAAAAGACACAACTGGTAAGCATTTGCTGCGCCGCGTTTTTTGTGCTGGGACCGGTTCTGATTGCTGCCCCGGATGACGCCCCGGAAAAAGAGGCTTTGAAACCGCTTTATTTCCGGGTCGAGGTCAACACGGACAAGGTTTATACGGCGTGCGTCCAAGTCGAGTCATCAAAAGAGGATGGGCAACAATATGACCGGGCTTTGATCGACATGGACGGAGATGGGGAGGCCGAAGAAACCAAGAGCCTGACACCTGATCAACGTCGTTCCCATGAGGGATATTTCAACATGGATATCCCTTTGGACATCGGAGGGATGACCTGGAGCCTCAAGCTTCATGGTTCGCTTTCGGATCCGGTGAAAAAGCCGGTGTACATAGACTGGATCTTGTCCGAGGGTGGATTTTATGCTTTTTTCATCAATGGAACGGTAAAGCTGTATGCAACGGCTGAAGATGCTGCCAGGGGCAGGGCCATCCGCCTCGGGCCTCCGTTCAAGTTTGCCGTGAGGACCTCAGAGCGGGGGCCTGACGCCCTGATAAACATCGGCCTGAAAGATGAAAACGACGCAACTCTGCGCATTGCCAGTACAACCGGTGAAAACAACGATCGAAACGAGTGCAACATCATGCTTGCCTTCCCGGGGGGGACATCAATAGAAGCTGAGTACGGCTGAAGCGGCACATGCGACGTGCCGGTGGCCGAGCCATCGGGCGAATACGAAATCGCCTGTTCAGTGGACCTTTCTCCCGTGTTTGGAAAGATCGAGAACAAAACAACCGTTACGATAACCCAGCCCCCCGCGGACATTCTGGACCGACGCCTCAAGGAGCTGGAATCCGATGACCTTGATACACGAGTGAAAGCCGCCCGTGATCTGTCGTACTTCGAAAAGGATGGCGCGCGCGTGTTTCCCGCTCTTCTGGCGCACCTCGACGACCCGGACGAATCGATACGGATGTCGGTGTTCTCTGCGATGACCAGGTATACGGACCAGATCAAGGACCACGTCGATATCTTTTTGGAAATCCTCGGCAACAAGGAGGAATCGGATTACTTCAGACAAATGTCCGCCTCCTGCGTGAGCTACTACGCGGCATTGAGCGCGGATGTGGAAGAGGCACTGAAACAGGCCCTGGAATCTTACAAGGGCCACGACTACGAGAGCGCCTTCAAGTACTACCTGGAACGATACCAGGAGCGCATGAAAAAGGAGGGTTGACCGGCAGGCAGGCGGCATCCGAAAGCAGTGTGATTTTTTTTCGAAAGATTGAATTACCGGGTTGTTCATGAAGGAAAACAAACATGAAAACGGTACGAAATGTTCTTTTGATGTGCGTTGCGGCTGTTGTAGGGCTTTCGGTGTGCGGCTGTAACGAGGAGGATTTGACGAGCATCAAGCTGTCCTTTGATACGGACGGCAGAGGGGTGCTGCTTTCCACTGTCACTCAAGCCGGCAGTTCTAAAAGCGATCCGGTCACAAAGGTTTCGAGCGGCCTCGCCTGGAAGGACAAGCTGTCGATTGTTTTCCGGGAGGCGGCTTTTGATGACATGTCAGCCGTGGAGATCGCAGGTATCCGGGCATCGGTGTCATACTCTGAAACCAACAACACGTTCAAGCTGACCGTGCCGCTCGGACAAGAGGCAAAATGGACAGAGGTTCTCGCTGCCTCCAGAAAGGATGCCGATGCCGTGCACAGGCTTGGCAAGGAGCAGGGGCTCGCGGTTTCCAGGACTTTAGGTACAAAGTTCAAGTTCGATGTCTCCGTTCCAGGCGAGGTGTTATCCGATAGCAGCCAGCCGCGGCGTATAGCCGAGGACTCATCCGGCGGCCTCTTTTCATTTGGTTCCGGTGGGGGAGGGGATAATAACAGCGCTTCGCTTGTCCTTCCGCTGAAAAAGGTCAGAGAATCAGACAAGGAAGAGCTCGTCTGGTTAGTACACTGGAAATAATAACGCGCTGCTCAATCCATGAGAGACGCGCTTCTCTCCACATGGAAGAAGTGCGCCTTGTTCATTTTTGGGGTTTTTGTTTATATCAGCAACTGTTTATGTTTTAATGAGCATACTCTCGAGGAAAACTTCTAAAAATGGAGGCCAGAAATGAAAACATGCACAATCGTTGCCGTGCTGTGTTTAGCGCTTCCGCTCGCTTTCGGGGCGGACGAGCCGGTTATCGTTGATCATGAATGCATGGAGTTGCCGCAGGTTCCAATGGCATGGGTCCAGGCAGCGAAGGACTACCTTTACATCGCTTACGGCCACACGTCGCACGGAAGCCAGGTCACATCCGGTATGACAGGGCTCGAAACCTTTATTGGCGGGTGCGGTGGGCCTGAGTTCGAGTGGAACGATTACGGCACCGGCAACACGCTGCACCTTGATGACTATGCAATGGGCGGGGACTGCGGTTACTACCCACAGTGGGTAAACAACACGATAGATTACCTGGATGACCCGTCCAACGCGGGAGTCAACGTCATCATATGGTCGTGGTGCGGGCAGCATGCCGGGTATACCCAGCAGGATATGATCACCAAGTACCTGGATCCCATGACCCAGCTCGAGAGCGACTACCCTGATGTCTCGTTCGTGTACATGACCGGGCATCTGAACTACTGGCAGAAGACCAACACGGATGCGCGGAACCAGCAGATCAGGGACCACTGCATCGCCAGCAACAAGATCCTCTACGACTTCGCGAGCATAGAAAGCTACAACCCGGACGGCGTTTACTTCGAGTATGCCAACGACGACTGCAGCTACTGGGATGCGTACGGCGTTTACCAGGGGAACTGGGCCGAGGAGTGGCAGAACACGCACGTGAAGGATGTGGAGTGGTATGATTGCGGCGCGGCGCACAGCAAGCCGCTTAACAGCAACCAGAAAGCGTACGCTGCCTGGTGGCTCTGGGCCAGGCTTGCGGGTTGGCCCGGGCCTGACCCGGCAGGGATCTCGATCGACAACGACACCATCTCGGCGGCGGCCGGCGGCGCCGTGAACTTCCATGTAGATGCCGGCCCGCAGAACGCGGGAAGGAGCTACTTCCTTCTCGGAAGCGTGTCAGGAGCAAAGCCCGGTTTCCCCCTCCCCGGCGGCCATGCTGTCCTGCCGGTCGAGTGGGACATCTTCACCGGCATTGTCCTGCAGATGGCGAACACACCCATGTTTTCCGGCTTCGAGGGCGTGCTCGACGGGACCGGCTCGGCGAGCGCCACGCTGGACACCCTGGGCCCGGTCGACCCTGTCATGGAAGGCTTTGTCTTGTACTTTGCCTACGCGCTATACTACCCTTGGGATTATGTGTCCGACCCGGTGGCTGTGCTCATCGAACCGTAACAGGCGCTTACCCGCATATTTCATCCTCATCTGCTGCGGCACCGTAAACTGCGTTGTGGCTGCGTTTCATGCCAGGAGACGATCCTCAACCTGTAGGAACAGGCCTGCGGTCGTCTCCTGACATGCGCCTTGCCACAACACAGTTTACGGTACCTCGCGACGAAGAGTATGAAATAAGCGGGCTTACCCGGTCCGGGCTCAGTGGATAGCGTCTTGGATCAACGCCCTGCGCCCTTTTCAGCCACCGCCATGATTTCGATCGAGACATCCTTGGGAAGTCTTGCCACCTGAAGGGCGGCGCGAGCCGGATGGGCGGCCTTGAAGTACTCCGCGTATATCCCGTTTACAACGCTGTAGTGATCGAGGTCCTTCAAAAAAACCTGGACCTGGACAACATCCGTGTAATTCATGCCCGCGGCTTCGAGCACCGCGCCGATGTTGTCGAGCACCAGCCTGGTCTCCTTTTCGATGTCACCCTTGACGAGCTTTCCTGTTGCCGGATCGATGGCGATCTGACCGCTCAGGTAAAGAGTGTTTCCGACCATGACAGCCTGGCTGTACGGGCCGATGGCCTTGGGCGCGTCGCTACTCTCGACGATCTTCTTGGACGGCGAGGGACGGCAATGAAACGCGCAACAGGACGGGAAACAAAACGCCGCCGCCAATAGCAGGGTGGTCCACACGAAACAAGTACGCGTGCTCATTTTTTTCTCCTCTTGTTTGCTTCATTCGATCGCAGGCCCGGCTGTTTTTACCAGGGACTTTGCGATAAGCAGGGCGCCGCGGCTGTTCGGCAGCGTGGAATCGAAATCAGCCAGGTATTCTTGAAAAAACGGTTTATCGAAGTCGAATACCGGCGAATAGAAAACACTTTTGTCATTCGGGTTCAGGTCGCGCGGCAGCCGGTAAAACGGGTTCTGGTTCATGAAAAGCTGAAAGATCATTCCATCCAGGAGGATTTTG
This sequence comes from uncultured Phycisphaerales bacterium, assembly GCA_964542475.1. Lineage (GTDB taxonomy): Bacteria > Planctomycetota > B15-G4 > B15-G4 > CAYZWU01 > CAZIUL01. The sequence continues at coordinate 44,480 of CAZIUL010000030.1, forward strand.
GTTGCAGGCGCGAACTCGAAGGCGTCGATCTCCTCCGGGTAAATGGTGGCCGTAAAGATACCGTCGCCGGCCTCGATATCTCCCCATTTACCGTTGTCATGCAGTGTAGGCCGCTGGGGATATGGCGGATAGCGGCACCGTCCTCGGGGCACAATGATGAGAAAAAGGCGGCGGCCGTTTCCGGGGGCCTGCTCAGAGATGCCCCGCACCTGTATCTTTACGGTTAGTTTCTCTCTCCCGGTGTGCTTGAGAGCGTACCGTTCCGGCGAGCTTTTCTCTTCGAGCGCGCTTCGGGCCGACAGAAAAGGGATGTTTTTTTCGGCGGCGATCTGCTCGAGCGCGTCTGATGTGAAGTAGTTGGTCAGATTGGAATCGAGCAGCACGCACCTGCCCCCCTGTTCGCGTGCGACCCTGATGATTCCGAGTGTGTTTTCTTTGAACTCCTCGATCGGCACCCTTGCCGTAACACGGCTCTTGTCCGGGCGAATGATCATGGTCAGGCCCAGGTTGTTCCTGTACTCCTTCGATTTGGACTTGTTGGTGATGAGCTCGAATAGGGATGACCACTGGAAGTAAGGGGCTATGTTCGCCAAAAACTTCTGAGTGGTCGAAATGGACCCATGCACCTCGGCATCCGTATAATTCATGAGCTCCGAGTCGGAGAAGCCGAAGCCGATGACCACAAGGTCCGGCTTAATCGCCGGAAAAAGGCCGCCTGCCTGCCTGAAGCCATGAAAAGATGTGTATCCTGGAACAGCCAGGTTGAGAACCTCGACCTTTCGCCCCTCCAGCACCCGGCCCAGCTCCTCCTTCACAAGGCAGGGGATCGTGTTTTCGAAAGCGAGCCCCATGCCGAACATCAGGGACCCTCCAAGGAAAACGACCCGGTACACTCCATCCTTTTTTTCCGTATCGAACACGGGACCGCGATAGCCCTGTGAGTTGATGCGTATCTTGTTTCCGGTCCGTGGATGTTTTGCCTCGAACCCGGGAACGAGCCGCCTGATGAGCAAGGGGTCGTCAATAAAGAGGTCGTAGTCGAGCGCCGCGATGTCATTTTCGGACCAGGGATAAAGATCCTCGGACGGTTCGTAAAGCACGGACACGGTGTACTCTAACAGTATGAACAGGGAGATGCTGATGACGAGGCACGAGATGAGCCTGAACTTCCATTTTGAGCGAAGGTGGCCTTTTTTACTCATGTTTGAAGATTTTATCGCATTTTTGCATGCATTCCATGAATTTCATGTTTTCATCTGTTTTAAGATCCGATCGTGGAGCAGCATCCTTGCGGCAACTTTGCTCAAGGATTCTATTGATGAACCGATAAAGGAAGGTATGGGAAGAGAACGGGTTTTTGTGGATGGGATACATGATGGGATTGTTTGATTTCATGTCCGATCTCGATTGGGAGCCGTTTCTGAGGATGGCGCTCGCAATAGTGCTGGGAGGGCTGATAGGGCTGGAACGCGAGTTTTCCGGAAGGCCCGCCGGCCTGAGAACCCACATACTCGTCTGCATGGGCGCCACCATAATAGTGCTGGCCTCAACCGCTGTGCCCAGGCTGTTCGACAGCTCGTATCAAGAAACGCTGCGCATCGACCCGGGCCGGATAGCCGCCGGCATAGTCACGGGAATAGGCTTCCTCGGGGCCGGGGCCATCATACGAACGGGCGAGTTCGTGCGGGGGCTTACCACTGCGTCCTGCATCTGGTTCGCAGCCGGGCTCGGGATCGTGATCGGTGTGGGTTTTTACGGCATTGCGATTTGCAGCACCGTGCTCGTGCTTTTGGTGCTCAGGATTGATGTGTTGATCGAAACACACATCAGGTCGCCCATCTACAGGACATTGACCGCGCGTATTGCGAACTCCGAGTCGGAGCGGTTCCAGAAGAAATGCATCGCGCTGCTCAAGAAGAACAGGATCCGGATACAGGACCTTCACTGTTCCTATGACAAGGAGAGCGATTTCATAGAGCTGAAGTTCTTCATCAGGGTCCGCCAAAACCTGCAAAGCCGGGATATCATTGATGGCCTGCGGCAGGATGAGCCCGGCCTGACCTCTGTGGGCTGGCAGGAATGAGGGCGGAGGATATGTGCGGGGTGACAATGGGGGGCGCCGCTCCGTCAGCCGCCGGAACGAAGAGGCGGCATGGAGGGCGCCGCTCCGTCGACGCCGGAACGAAGAGGCGGTATGGAGGGCGCCGCTCCG
>CAZIUL010000031.1:0-46321 GCA_964542475.1 uncultured Phycisphaerales bacterium
ACATTATGCTCTCCCAAATGCAATATGTCAATTAAATAATGCTCTGATTAGTAACGTGAGAGAATTTATAACTTCTTCACCAGAAGACTACGAGTTGATGATGAACATTATCGGCGCCGTTGAAGCAGAAGAGGAGCAGAAGGCTTTTACGTTTTTGATGTCAACTTTGGAAGGCGTAGTAAAGAAAAAACCAGCTTCGAATCGACAGGACTGGAGAAAGGTAGTCAACTGCAACATTATTCTTGCGGGATACATGATGGGAAGGGCCGAAAACAACGGCATCAAAGAGAAAGAGAAGGTGTTCCAAAAACAGCTGGAGAAATATCGAAAAGATAATATGACTGGAGAGTTTGGAGACTGGTGGATTGTACCTTCTGAAATACAGGGAGCCATGTTTTTCAAGCATGATGTGAACGGTGATAAGGAATCGACCGGCTCATACGGGTATATACTGCCTCTAGGAGTCTACGGATTCGTATGTGAAGGTGAAGGAAAGGATAAACCAACCTTGTATCTGGATGTTGATAATAGAGACAGAAAGATCGCTTATGAAAATTACAGGAGCAACCGAGGAAGAGATGCGAGACGAGAGAAAACCTCTGATGTGATTTTTGTACCAATAGGGTCATTCATAGGGACCTCTTACGAAACAATAGCGCCAAAATGGATTTTTGTAGCACGAGAACCGTTGTCAAGAATGGGTTTCTATCACGTTCTGAAGGATTGCATCAATGAGAAGAACGCGGATTATTTCGAGGGTGAAGAAAACTGGTTTGTCTTATCGTTAAAACTTATTTTCGATAGATTGTCGGAAAAATACGGAATCGACATATCAGGAGCAGATAAAAACACCAGTATTAAAATGAGACTGAATTTCGTGATTAATGAAATGATAAAGAAAGACATAAAAAGCAATTATTGTCTGACGTTCCTGGGAAAATTCAAGACGGACTGGGATGAAGTCGGAAAGGAGTTGCAATTATATTACAACAACAAAAATGACGGAACTATTTTAAGTTTTCCTTTTAAGGTATTTAGCAAAGTACCGAAGAGTTTCAAGAATGCGTATAGCAAGGAGAAGACCCTCGACGGCGAAAGCGAATATGTGATCTTGCCATGCTATATACCGGAAGAGTACAGGCCTAAAGATAGCGAATAAAGCGAAAGATGGATTATAAATGGAAGATCCCAGCAGAGAAACCCAAAGTTTTGAAAGCACGCACAGCAGCACCCTGTTCGGAAGCGATGCCTTTACGGGTCCATCGCTGGAACTCCCGGATCTTAAAGAAAAAAGGATCGAGTTCATCGGAAAAGGCGGGTTCGGGGAGGTGTGGCGGGTAAAGTACCTTGGCGCGGAGGAGGCCTGGAAGTACATCCCGCTGGAAATGACCAGCAACGAACAGATACAGCGAGAAACTTGGATTGCACGGCAGATCAACCACCCGAATGTTGTGCGCTATCTCGATCTCCGGCAGGCCGGGAACTTTTTTGTTATTCGTGAAGACCTGATACGGGGAAGGGATCTGAAAAAGCTGGTGGAAGAGGAAGGAGTGCTTTCCGAAAACCTGACGCTGATAATAGCGATACAGGTCGCGGAAGCGTTGACGGTCGCGCACAAGAGCGGCGTAATCCACCAGGATCTCAAACCCCAGAACATACTGCTGAGAAACGACGACAGAACAGTGGTGATCACCGACTTCGGAATGGCGTCACTCGTGTCGGAAGAGGCCATCATGGGGGGGACATTGCACTTCATGCCTCCCGAGAGCTTTACAGGGAAAGTGGCTCCAAGCCCGAGGAGGGATGTATGGTCGATGGGCATGACCCTTTATTACCTCCTGTCCGGCCGGCTTCCCTTTTACTTCGATAGCTCCGAGGACGGGGACGTGATCGAAACGATCAAAAAGTCCAAGCCAGTACCACTCAATAACTATGCTCCTTACGTTTCCTCTGAACTCTGCGATTTGATATCAAAGATGCTGTCAAAGGACCCGGAAGGCAGGCCGGAGAAGATGGAGGGCCTCCTCGTTGAGCTCGAGAAGGTGAACAGCCAGATCAAGTGCCCCGACTGTGGAAATCACTTCTCTCTATCAGCCGTTGTGGAGGATGCATGCCCTGGCGAGGGCTGCACCGGGGTCGGAATCGGCAAGAAGAAAGAAGCGCTGGAAATGGTCAAGGATGGGAACACCTGCTTCGCGGATGGGGAGTACGATGCGGCAAAGGGGTTTTACAAGCGCTTGATCAAGCTGGAAGACGGAGGAAGAGTCTACTACTCGGACCTGGGCGCAAAGCTTTCCGATGAGGCGGAAAAGTCCGCACAGAACCTGGAAGACCAACTGGCCGTCATCGAGGACCAGATATCAGAAGGTATGCTCCTGGAAGCCTTTGAAAGCTGCCGCACAGCTTTTGTTTCCCATAGCCGGTCGAGAACGCTTGCCATAGCACGTCAGGGGCTGGTCAGGGAGATAAGGGGTCGTTTCGAAGGATATGAAGCGAAGGTGGAATCGCACCTGAAGGCATCCGAGTTCGACGAAGCGCACACACTTCTTCTCGAAGCAAGGGGATTCTTGCAAACGCGGGGCCTCGCCCATCTTCTCGTAAAGGGCGAGAAAAAAGACATACCGGCGCGGGTCAAAGATGCTCTCCGTAACATCAAGGCACAAAAGGCAAGCCTCGACGGGAGCAGGATCAGGTACGACGAGGAAACGGGCAACCTGAGGAGCAAGGTCTCCGAACTAGATTTCGAGTCCGCGAGAGTCATTCTGGTCAAGCTTCAGACGGAGTTCGGTTCCGCCTCGGCGTTGTCGGAGATGCGCGAACCCCTTGTCCAGTCAGCCGAGAACTGGGCATTGGTGGATGAAGGCGCGAAGGAGCGGATGGACCGCTTTCTTACGGATAAGAGCGCGCCGGAACAGAACACGCCGGGGCGCAGAACCATCCATGCCCTGAAAACGGTTATCGAAACCGTTAACCATCCCTGTTTCGCCCGTCTGCAGATCCCGGTTCCGGAGAAGCTGACAAACCTGCATGTGGACATGGAGTACGCTTTGACCTCTCTTGAGGAACGCTTCAACAGGTTCAAGCAGCTTGCCGAGGAATGCATGCAAAACAACGATCTTCGCGGCGCAAAGGGGTACCTCGTTCCGCTCAAGGCCGTTGCCACCAAGACCGACCTCCTCGATCGCGAGGAGGCTGATGATATAGTCCAGAAAACGGACCGCTGCGGCTCTGATATAGAGCGGGCGGACGAGCTGCTAAAATCCGGGAAGGAACTCCTGAAGAAGCGAAAATACCCGGAAGCGCTGACAGCACTCGAGACGGTGTTCTCCATCTTTCCCGCTGTGGATGCCGATCTGAAAAATGATATTGAAACCTGCCGCGAGCGTTTGGGTGAGGTAAACAGAAAAACAGAACAGCTGCAGCAGATACAAAGCAAGCTTGCAACCACGCTCGATAGCGATGATGCCGGCCCCATGGACAGGAAAGCCGTCCAGGAGCTGACTCAAAGCACAACGGACTTTTTCAAAACGCTCGATGCCCTTATGGCGATCGCCGGCGAGGAAACCGCAGGGGATCATCTCGCAATCGCCGGTACTACAATGGAACAGGTGCTCAAGCACTGGGCGGGTAATGTTGCCGAGGCGCAGGGCCTTGCCCGCAGAGAGGAGCTGCTCGGTGATTTCGCGAGGATCGTCCGCGACATTCCAGGTCCGCTCCTGGATTACCTTGGAAGCGATGCGGCCGCGGATGTGCGCCTTGCATACAGCACGCCTTTCTTCTCGATCCTCAAGAGTGTTTTCGAGAATGGCGGACCGGAAGGCTTCGAGAAAGCAGACTCTGAAAAGAAGATCGGCAGCCTCGAGAGCACGGCGGACCGTCTCGAGGAGATATCACGGTTCATCTCAATCCTGATTATCCGCTCCGGCGCGGAGCATCCGGTGTGCGCCCTGGCCGAGGTGTCGACAAGGGCTGCCCGCTCCCAGGCCGAGGCGGCAAAGAGCGAGGAAGAGCGCGATAAGGGGCTGAACAGGATACTTGCAGTCATCCACAGGCTGACACAGCTCATCCCTGACCGCGCCCTGTCCGGCCCCCTTGACAGAGCCGCAAAATTGATCGGGGCGGAGCTGAAGAAGCAGTACTGGTCCAAAACCTGGAAAAAGATTCTTCGAGCGAGTTTGCTGGTTCTGGTTCTTGCCATGATTGCCGCTGCTTTTTTCATTGGATCTAATTTTGGATCCAAGGAAAACCCGAGAATATTGGATGAACTCGCGAATTTGAAAAAAATCGACTCTGAACATATGGCACGCCTGGAGAAGATGGTTGATGGCGCAAGGGAAAAACTGGACTCCGCAGCGGGCGACTTGCAAGCCGATTCAGACGTTCTCCTGCATGCCGCCGGATCCTGGGCCGCCTGGCTCAAATGCCGGAAGGATTATCATGATCAGTCCGCAGGATCTGCAAGCATGAAACAGCCCAAGCAGGTAGAAATCGGAACGATCGTTGAAAGCTTCATCAACCGGGAGCTGATCAAGGCGAAGCAGGATGTGGGATCGAGCATATCGATACGGCATGTCGATGTTTTCAACCGAAAGCTATACAGCGTTTGTGCTCGGTTGAGCCTTATACGCGGATCGCTCGGCATTGTTTTTGAAGGTCTCGAAAAGCAAAGCGTGTGCAAAGAGGGTGATCCCGAAAAGGCAATAAATGAACTTCAAAAGATCGAGGACCGCATCAACGGCATTTTGGCGGCAGAGGCCTCTCTCAAATCATGGAATGAGTATGATAACGGGCTCCGGCTCCGGAAGACCGGTGGACTGAAGAAGGAAGAAAGGGATCTTTACGACAGCTGTTACTGGCTGAAGGCTCAACAAAAGTTTCTCCTTGCTTACGGTATGGCCGAAGAGATGGCAGAGGAATCCGAGCCAGGCACGGAAGAGATGGACAGGGTGAAAAAAGAGCTTTTCAGCAGCTTCGAGCTTCTGAATAAAATCAATGGAATTTGTTATCCGGATGTGGATTTTGACGATTCGAACAGAACCCGGCCTCCGTGCCTGCAGATGTTCGAAGGCGGAGAGGGCGGCAACGATGGTTTTCTAGGGCTGCTGACCGGTAAATGAACCGTGATCCGTCAATCCACCCGACTCCTGAACGCCCCCTTCCGGCGAAAAAGCCTTTGGGCTGATTTATGTAAATCAGCCGTTCCCGGAGGCGTGAATTACAGCGAGCAGTGCCATTCCATACCTTTCCCATACCTCTTCCGGTTTCATGTGCGTGGCATCAGCGGGCAGCTCCAGGGTGATGATCGGTATCTCGAGATCAACACCCGCGTAAGAGCCGAGCGATCCGGGCCGCGCCCCGAGCTTTTTTACGGGCAGGCCGGACGCTTCGGAAACCGCTTCGGCCAGCTCTTTTGCCGGGCCGTCCCAATCCACACACGCAAGGGGTTGGTGTATGGACACGATTCTGTCCGGCTGAAACAGAAGGATCAGGCCGGCAATGAAGCGCGATTCCGGCTCTGACAGCGGCTCCAATCCGTGCTTTTTGCTGATGCGCCTGTTTTTCGTACCGAAGTTGCGGTTGAGGTCGACTCCCCTGGAATTGACCCTCCGGTTCCCGGCAAGCCCGTCAGGGTTCAGGGCAGGTGCAATCACGATCTTTTTGCCGTCGGTCAGGTACGGGACAGCTTCGAGATGAAGGGCAAGCCGGTCCGCGAGCACGGCGCTTGCCGGTTCGTTTCCATGGATGCCCCCGAGTATGAGCACGACATCTTCGCCGGAGCCATGAACCGTACAGTTGATGGGCCTGCCTTCGACCGACCATCCGACGGGCAGAGGCAAGGGGAGCGCATCCGAAGGCATGTTGTGTTCAAAACGCGCACCGGCCTCGACCGGCTCCGGCTCGGTTTCAAGCGCTTTTCCGCGCATATCATGCGGGTCGTTCCAGACGCAACCAACAGCGGCTGTTGACAAGACGGCAAGCAAAAAAGCGGTTCGTTGAATAAAGGCCATTTTTCCGCTCTCCCTGATCCCGAGACTTCCACTCCTTCGAACCAAGCCGCCTTTTTTCAACCGGAACTAGTTCTGATCGCCTTCGGCCGGGCTGTCCCTGTCGGTAAGGTAGTACATGGAAAGGAAAAGGAGCCTGCTCACGTCGGCGAGCATATCCGGGTTGATCCTATAGATGGTGTCGTCCTTTTCGTGGTAGTGGAGGTGGGGGCCGTTGGACCAGAAGGCGACGCAGGGGACACCGTCCAGGAAAAAGGGTGCGTAGTCGCTTCCGCGCACGCCCACACTCCGGAACTCTCTGTACCGCCGAACCGTGCCGACGGTTGTGTCGGCTTTTTCGATGGCGGCGCGGAGTTCGGGGCAGCCGGGGCTGTGCACGGCGCCCGTTCCCTCGCCCTCGCCTTCCATGTCGCAGTTGAACATCGCTGTCAGCTTGCCCACCATGGGGGGGAGGTTCTCGACGAGGTGCTGCGATCCGATGAGGCCGCGTTCCTCGCTCCCGAAGAGGGCAAAGAGAACCGACCGTTTCGGCGGGGTGGCGAGGCGCGCGAAGGCCTCGGCCGCCTGCATCACAACGGCGCTGCCGCTGGCGTTGTCATTGGCACCGGTGAAAAGGAGGCCCATGTGCTCACCGCAGTGGTCGAGGTGGCCGCCGGCGAGGATGAACTCCTCCTTCAGCGCCGGGTCGGATCCCTCGATCCAACCGATCACGTTGTACGCCTCGGCGTCGGGGAAATGTTCCGATACGACCGACACGTCCACGGAGGCCGTGAGGGGAAAGGAGTGCGGTTTTTTCGTCTCGCGCAGCTCGGCCCTGAGCTCGGCCGCCTTGATCTGCTTTTGATCAAGAATCCTGTCGGCACTCGCCTCGTTAATGCTCAGGGGGAGAAAGTTCTCGATCATGTCGCCGTTCGGATTGGCGTTGACCTTGTCGTAGATGTAGATCAGGCCGGCGGCGCCCTTCTCCCGGGCGGTGAGCATCCTTTTCCTGTGGTGATCGTGGTCGGTGAAACCCGCGACTCTCCGGTCAGGCGTGCCGCGGAAGCAGAGCACGAACTTCCCCTTCACGTCGATGCCGGCGTAGTCGTCGTAGCCGAGCTCGGGAGCAGAGATTCCCCAGCCGGTAAAGACCAGGGGAGCCCTGAGCACGCCGCTGTCGCAGTAGAGGAGAGGGAGGAAGTCGACACCCGGGTCGAGATCGATCTCGACACCCGGAAGGATGAGGCGCAGGGAGGCGTCTTTCACTATCGTGTAGGGCGAAGGGTAGGGCTGGAGATAGCTTCCATCGGGGCCGGCCGGCTTGAGGCCCCACTCCGCGAAGCGCGCGGCGACCCAGTCGCACACGGCTTTGTATTCCGGCGTGCCCGGGTAACGGCCCTTGTACCGGGGTAGAGAGAGCCATTTGCAGGTGTTGTACGCCTTTGACGGACGGATCTCGGCATAGGCTGTGGCGAGGTCGGCCGACAGACCGACGGGCTGCTCGATCGCGGCGAGAGCGTCGTCGAGGTGGTGCGGATTTCGCTCAAGCCCGGTCCGGTCCGGCGTTGTGGTACAGGCTGATGCGAGAAGGGCGAAAAGGACGATGGCGTTGGTGCGCGGCGAGCGCCCGGCAAACGGGGCAGGCACGGTTCGTGAGATTATCATGGTTGCAGGCGGCCTTACAGCAACGTTTCCGTAACATGCTGAACACTCGTTAGATTTTGTACACGAAAGAGAAGCGCTGATCAACAAAAAGACCTTGCCCGCATAATCCTTCTACTGTACCTCGCGACGAAGAGCATGAAACAAGCCTGCTTGCCCCAGGGCTTACTTTTGCGAAACAAAATCTATCAGCCAAAGCAATGTTGTTCTGCTTATTTCCGGCCCCCATCTGTAACCGATGAGTCCCAGCACAAGCGAGAACTCGCGCCTGTAGTTCAGATCGCGCGAGTCCGGCTTGAGATACCTGCCCTCGTAATCGAAAATGAGCCCGAGCCCGATTTCCCAGTCGGTTTTGTATACATCGTGGTTCAGGTCGAATACTAAAGGAATGTTGAAATCCGTTGAGCCTTCGTAGTCATCCAGGGCCACTTCCGCCTGGAACGAGCCGCCGGTTTTGTGATATACCTCGAAACAGGCTGTTTCGTCCAGGGGCCCGTGGTCCATGATCCATCTCTTCAGCTCTGTTGACGATTCATAGTGGATCCCGTTCACTGACAGGATGCGGTCTCCGCTTCTGATGCCTGCCGTATATGCCGGGGATCCGATGGCAACACCGCTGACCAGCACCGTGGGCAGGTTCTCGCCGTAAATCTTCTCGGTCCACTCGGCGGGCAGGGTGCTGGTCACGATGCCGGCGTACGCCGGTCCGTCAATACCGGGGGGGTTCAACTTCACCGCTTTTGTGGATGGAATCGTCACCTTTTTCGCTTCTGTCGTTGCTTTCAAGGCGACATCCGCCTTTTCCTCGAAACCGCGGAGCACAACGATCTCGACCTCGCTTTCCGGGGTTATGTTGTTGGCGAGAATGTGCTTGAACCGGTCCATGTACATGACGTCGATTCCGTTAATGCGAAGGAGCACATCCCCCGGTAAAACACCTGCCCCAGCCCCAGGGCCGCCTTCACTCACTTCCTGGACATATAAACCCTTGAACGGAGTCAGCATCTTTTCCTGCGCAAGCTCTTTGTCTATCTCCTTCAGCGTGATGCCCAGGTCGGACCGCACCCGGACCCGCTCGGATCGGATGACAAGAGTGCTTTCCCCGCTGCCATCGGATCTCTTGAGCTCGTAAATATCGATGTCCCCGTTTCCGTTTTCAACCCTTGCGAGCTCCACAGTATCGCGCGTTAAACGGGTGTAGTTGTATGTGCAGCCGTTCACGAACGCCAGCACGAACGAGATACAGATCAGCTTTTCGATCCCTTTCATTGCATTACTCCTCATGATTAGTTGTTTCCATGTCGTGTTCATGGAAAACAACAGCTTTCGGGTGCCTTAAAAAAAACCGGTCAGAACAGCGTTTGCAGTCACATGGAAATATCGCCTGCGAGGCACAGGATGGGGTGCTGGTTGGCGTTCCACCAGGTGTGCCAGTTTTCAACGGGCGACTGCTGCGCGGATCGGTCGTCTTCCGTTCTCTCTGTCTCTTCATCTTTGGTGAACAGCCTGGTTATCCGGGCGATGCCGTCCGGATAGGAACGCTCCGTATCCGTATTCGCCTCAGAGGCAGGTTTGTCTGCGGGCCCGCGGATTCCGTGATCCCTGAAGAGCCGGTCCCTGATGTTTTCGAGCCCTCCCTGGGCAGCGGCTCTTACCTGTGGGTTTTCATGATCGAGAAGGCTCAACAGCTCCGGTATGACCTCGTGATCAGGCCCGGGTGTTTCGAGAGACACAATGCCTCTATCCTCCCACGCCAGTGCCACAGCCGGGATCGGTTCGAGAGAAGCGCCGCGGCCTTCATGCGGCTGATAGGCCGGCCGCGCTTCATCGCCCGATACCGGGGCTGCGACGGGCCTGGCTTTCCGCATCTCGGCTGTTGCAACCGCGGCATCGCTCATGCGCTGAAAAGCCTGTCCCAGCACTTTGGCGGTGTTTTCGGCTGCCTGCGCAAGTGGATCGAGGTCAACCACAACCCGGACCGGCTGCCGTGCCTTTTCAACATCTATAACCTTGGAAGGCGCTGGATGAACGCGGATCGCATCGCCCTGCATGAACACGAGGCTATCCCCGGCGGACAGCTTGATTGTCTCGTTGTTCCGGATCACTTCCAGGACGCCTTCTTGCACAGGCACGGATACGTACACAGGAACCGGAACCTTCACCGGTGTGGGTATCGGTACCTCGATCTCCTTTTCCACGACCACGCGGTGCTCCACAGGCACCTTTACTTCCACACGCATTGGTTCCGGCTTTGCCATATGAATGAAAAGAGCTGCTGCCGTGGCGGCTGTTGCAGCGCACCAGGCGATCGCCAAAGGCCATCTTCGCGGTACAGGCTGATTTTTCGGGCGAACGGGGGTGGGCGCTACATTGCTCGCAGCATCCAGGAAAGAGTCAGGCACAGGAGATGCGGTGTACGAACCTAGAGCGCCCACAGCCTCCTTGAAGCGCTGGAAACCATCATCGCATTTCGGGCAGGATTCGAGGTGTGCCTCAAGAGCCGCTGCCTCGTTCTCAGTGAGGTCTCCCTCCAGATACGCTGAAAAACGCGCCTCCGAGGTTTCACAGGTGGTATCCGGCTTCTCAGGATGCATGATGTTCTCCTTTCGGCGTGTGTCCGCTCTGTCCGTTTTTCCCGGTCAAACCCGTGTAAAGGTCGCGAAACGCCAGGCGCCCACGGTTCACGCGCGATTTGACCGTGCCGATTTCGCACCCGAGCGCGTCAGCAGCTTCCTTGTAGGAGAGGCCGGCCACGTCTCGCAGGCAGAGCGCCTCCTTGAAAGGTGCGGGAACACGGTCGAGGGCGTGCTCGATGGCTGAGCGCTGTTCCGCATCCTCGGCCGGGTCTTGACCGGGGTCGTTCCTTTTTCGCATCCTTGAGGTGTCAAGGAACACGATGCGTGATCGCTGTTTCTTCCTGAGCGCGTCGCGCGCGCGGTTGATCGCCATCGAATAGAGCATGGATCTGAAACGCCCCTTGAACCTGTAACGCGGAAGCACTTCATGTAGCTTGATGAACACCTCCTGGCTGATATCCAGTGCCAGGTGGTGGTCGCTTACCATGCGCTCCACCAGGGAGACGATGTTCGGCGCATGGATTTCCACCAGACGCCGGAAAGCCCTTGCGGACCCGTTGAGGTGCTCCCCGACCAGTTTTTCGTCTCGGTTTTTTTCATCGGTGTTCAATTCATGCTTGCCCTTATGTTTGCAGGGGTAACGTCCACGCACCGGGATTAGTTCCCGGAAAACAGAGCGTTTTTAGACTCAATCCATAATTCGGGCAGTTAATTGAGGCAACAGAGGCATTTTAATTATTAATAGTCAATTGTTAATTATTAATTGTTAATGATTTAGACGTAATTCCACCTACAGTTTTGGTAAATGTAACTATCCGTGTTCATCCGTGGTTCTCTTCCTCTTACTCTTTTAATCTTCCTTCTTCACAGACGTTTGATTTTTCAGTCCAGCCTGTTTTCATTGGGTGTGCAGATCAGATCCATGTGGTCCGTGAGTCGCCGGCATGCGGGAAGATGTGAAAAAAGCAGCTTTTGCGATAATAAATGAACATCGGGAGTACGGGCTCAAGCCGTTCCAGCACATACTCGCGACGCGTCACGGAGCGGCACAGCATCGACCCGTGGATCCTCCTGACGAGCAGGCGCTACCGGCGTCGGTTCAAAGGTCACGGCTTCAAGGATCCGTGCGGCGAATCCCCCGCGTCTTTGATCTGCGCCAGGGCTGTCCGCGCGATTGCGTTGCCTTGCTCAGCAGCCATTTCGAACCAGTGCGCTGCCTGCCCGTTGCTCGCGCTCACACCGTCCCCGTGCCAGTACATGAAACCGAGCTTGAGCTGGGCCTGTAAAAAGCCCTGTTCAGCAGCTTGTTGAAACCACAGGGCGGCTTCCACCTTGTCCTGGCGCGTTCCCTCACCCTTGTAGTACATCCCGCCGACGTTGTACTGGGCTCTGTCGAGCCCCTGTTCGGCCGCTTTCATGTACCATCCGAGCGCCTGGGAATCGTCTTCAGGAACCCCTTCTCCTGTGTCATACATGAATCCGAGACGGTTTTGAGCTTCAGGATCTCCTGCTTCCGCGAGGCTGATGATGTCGGAAAGCCTCCTGCATGCCGGCAGCGCCAGGCAGCACAAAAGCGCGATCACAAGGCTTGATCTCATCAGCACCCCCCGGTTTTTAAACACCATACCTTGTCATTATTATCGGCAGTATCAGCGCCCAAGACGCATCAAAAATCAACCAAGCACCGGAAGGAGCTCCGTTGCCGCACGGCACGGATTCGGCGCTTGAACACTAAGAAACAACAGCTTAAACTCGGTGCCGGATACTTTTGAGTCGTTTCAGGTGAAATGAGAAAGGACAGGGAGATGAACGGACAAAGCAGCACGAGACGCGATTTTTTGAAAGCCGCGGGAGCCGGCGCTGCCGCGCTCGCAACACCCGGATGCGCCTTGTTTGAAAGACGCGACCGGGAGCGGCCAAACATCATCTTCATCATGAGCGACGATCACGCGTCGCACGCAATGACCTGCTACGGAAGCAGGATCAACGAGACGCCGAACCTCGACAGGATTGCCGACAACGGGATGCGTTTCACGAACTGTTTCTGCACGAACTCCATATGCGCTCCGAGCCGCGCCGTGATACTCACCGGGAAGTACAGCCACATCAACGGTGTCGTCGACAACCGGGAGAAGTTCGATGGAAGCAGTCAGGCATTCCCCAAGCTTCTAAGTCAGGCCGGTTACAGGACTGCGATGATCGGCAAGTGGCACCTTAAGAGCGATCCCACAGGGTTTGACTACTGGAACGTTCTGCCCGGCCAGGGAGCTTATCACAACCCCGTGCTGGTAGAGATGGGGGAGAAGATTAAGCACGAGGGGTACGTCACCGACATCATAACAGACATGTCGATCGAGTGGCTGAAGGGCCTTCAAGGGGACAGCCCGTTCCTTCTCATGTGCCATCACAAGGCCCCGCACCGGAACTGGCAGCCTGATGAAAAGCACGCGAGGATGTACGACGGCACGGACATACCAGAGCCCGACACCTTTGACGACAACTACGAAACAAGGTGCGACGCGGCGCGCGAGCAGGAGATGACCATCGAGCATCACCTGACAGAAAGAGACGTGAAGGGGCCGTTTCCCGAGGGGCTCGAAGGAGACGAGCTCAAGAAATGGAAGTACCAGCGCTACATCAAGGACTACCTGCGCTGCGTCGCTTCGGTGGATGACAACGTGGGCAGGCTGCTCGACTATCTCGACGAGACCGGCCTGGCCCGGAACACGATCGTTATCTATACATCTGACCAGGGATTCTACCTCGGGGATCACGGCTGGTTCGACAAGAGGTTCATGTACGAGGAGTCGTTGCGCATGCCGCTTCTGGTACGCTATCCGGGCGTGATCGAACCCGGCTCCGTGAACAGCGACATGGTGCTCAACCTCGACTTCGCGGAAACGTTCCTGGATTGGGCGGGCATCCCCATTCCGGGTGACATGCAGGGCGCGAGCATCCGCCCGCTTCTTTGCGGAAAAACTCCTTCCGACTGGCGCAGGTCCATGTACTACCACTACTTCGAGTACCCGGGCGCGCACATGGTGAAACGGCACTACGGCATAAGAACCAGGCGCTACAAGCTGATACACTTCTACAACGACATCGATGCCTGGGAGCTTTATGACCTGGAGCGCGACCCCGGCGAGCTCAACAACATCTACGGCACACCGGAGAACGCTGACCTCGTAATGAGGCTCAAAGGCGAGCTTGGCCGCCTGCAGATGCTTTACAGCGACACGATCGGAAGCGGAAACGGGAAGTGATACCGCGTCCTGGTGCTCCCGCACAACCTTTGGAATTGTTGTTGAAGGCTGGAATAATGGGCAATAAAGGGTTATGGTTCGTTCAAAAAAACCGCAACCCGCTGTTGAAACACCCAGTCTGACGAGAAGGAGAACATCATATGAGACGTTATGCGAAGTCCGTTCCGGCCCGGGTTGTGTTTATCTCGTTCCTTTTCTTTTTCATCGTTTTTATCAGCTCCACTGCGAGCGCGCAGGAAGAAGGCAAGGCGGAAATCACCGACCCGAAAGCGCGCCTGAAAATGTACGACGAACACGTGGCCATGAAGGAAAGGAGCGTTTTCAGGATTCCCGGGTGGAACTTCATCGGTCCCACGAACATCAGCGGACGGATTACCGATGTTGCGGTGAACACACCGAAGGGCAAGTCGTACTCAATGTACGTTGCCGCAGCATCGGGCGGGGTCTGGAAGACCGTTAACGAGGGGATTACCTGGGAGCCTGTGTTCGAGCATGCGGCGTCCACGTCGATCGGAAACATCGCCATCGCCCCTTCGAACCAGGACATCGTTTGGATCGGCACGGGTGAGGCGAACATTTTCAGAAGCTCCATGGCCGGCTGCGGCGTTTACAAGTCCGTGGACGCGGGCGAGAGCTGGCAACACATGGGTCTTGCCGGAACACACACCATTCCGAGGATCGTTATTCATCCCGAAAACCCGGACATCGTCTACGTGGCTTCATCCGGCCACGAGTGGACCGACAACGAAGAACGCGGCGTGTACAAGACCACGGACGGGGGGAAGAGCTGGAGCAAGGTGCTCTACATCGGTGAAAAGACCGGGGCCATCGACCTGGTGATGGACCCATCCGACAGCAGCACTCTTTACGCGGCGACCTGGCAGAGGAAGCGCCTGAAGTGGAACGATCCCAGGAACGAAGCTGGGTTCAACGGCAGCTCCATTTACAGGACAGAGGACGGGGGCAGGAGCTGGGATGGGGTGACGAACGGACTTCCTCCTGTCGAGTTCAGGGGCAGGATCGGCATCGACATTTCGATGTCTAACCCATCCGTGCTGTATGCGTTCATCGACAACTACGAGGATGCGCACCCTGAGTCGGAAAAGGATAAGGAAGACGAGGAAGAGAAGGAGAAGGAGGGAGAAGAAGATGGAGAAGACGAGCAAGAGGAAGAGGTGGAAAGGGATTCATACGGGCGCCCGAGAGGCGCGACAATCAAGGGGGCGACCGTTTATCGCACCGATGACAGGGGCGAGACCTGGAAGCAGGTGAGCGAGGAGGGCAGCAGGTACATGGAGTACCTTTCCGCCACCTACGGATGGGTGTTCGGTCAGATCCGCGTCGATCCCGCGGACGAGAACAGGATATACGTCATGGGGCTTGCGCTGAACGTGTCAAATGACGGGGGAAAAACGTTCGAGCGGCTTCGGGGGATGCACGGCGATCATCATGGCCTCTGGATCGATCCTGAAAACACCGACTACCTGCTCAATGCCCACGATGGCGGTGTCAGCGTCTCCTACGACGGAGGGAAGAACTGGAAGAATTTCACGGACAACCTTCCCATAGTGCAGTTCTACAACGTGGGCTTTGATATGGATGAGCCGTTTCATGTCTACGGGTCAATCCAGGACCACGGTAGCCGCAGGGGCGTGGTGGAGCTGGGCCGCGGCCGAGACCGCATCCCCGCAACCGAGTGGGAATATGCCCCCGGCGGCGAGGCATCGAGCCACGCAATCGACCCGACAGATCCGGAAGTGGTCTACTCCGAAGGGTTTTACGGGAACATATCCAGGTCTGATCTCGCCTCGGGGGACAGGACAGGGATCATGCCGAAAGCCGGTGAGGACGAGCCCGATCTGCGCGGGCAGTGGCTCGCGCCTTTCATCATTTCGCCCCACAACCCTCGAATCATATATCACGGGCTGAACCGCCTCTACCGCTCAATGAACAGGGGCGATTCGTGGGAAGCGATAAGCAATGACCTGACGTACAACGATGAGAAAAAGGTCGGCGATATACCGTACCAGACCATATTTGCCATCTCAGAGTCGCCCCTGAAGTTCGGGCTCATCTATGTCGGAACGGACGACGGCAGGGTCCATGTCACAGAGGACAGCGGACAGAGCTGGCGAGAGATCGCAGAAGGCCTGCCTCACGGGAAGTGGATCTCCCGCATAGTTGCCTCCGCGTATGACGCGGACACGGTCTACATGACGCAGAACGGCAAGCGCGACGATGATTTTGCAGCCTACGTCTGGAAATCCACGGACCGCGGCAGCGGCTGGGAGGATATCTCCAATAACATCCCCTGCGGGCCTGTCAACGTTATCCGGGAGGATCCTCACGAAGAAAACATCCTCTACGTGGGGACCGATCTCGGTGTTTACGTTTCCGTGAACAAGGGCGGGGAGTGGCATACCCTCGCAACCGACCTGCCCACCGCCTACGTGCACGATCTCGCGATACACCCCCGCGATAACATCCTGGTGGCTGCGACACACGGAAGGGGAATGTACGCGCTTGACGTGGAGCTCATCCGGAAGCTCGATGAAGAGGTCCTGGCCGAGGAGGCAGCGATCATCGACACAAGCGCCGGGAGCAGGCCAAAAGGAAGGTGGGGCAGGGCGCGGCCCGCTCGCATCTGTTACTACATGAAAGAACCGGGACAGGTAACGATCGTCATATCGGACGAATCCGGCAAGGTGTTGAACACGCTTGAAGAGGAAGGCGGCCTTGGCCTGAACACGGCTTACTGGAACCTTACAGCGAAGAAGAAGAAAAAGGAGGCTGGTGAGGAAAAGGGCGAACCCGAAGAAACCGAGCGCGGCCGAAGAGGAACCGAAAAGAAAAAGTACGCCGATCCCGGGAAGTACAAGGTAAAGCTCATTGTTGGCGACACTGAAAGGGAAGCCGAGGTCGAGGTCGAATGATCCGGCTGCGAGACCGCTCCCGGCCCCTTTTCAGAAACAGGGCATGCTGCGCGCGGGATTACCGGGATAGCACTAACAGGATGGAGGGCCGATCAATTTGAAAATCAAAAGTATCTCGGTTTTCTGCGGGTCCAGCACGGGCCTGCGCAAGGAGTACACCGAGGCGGCACGCAGGCTCGGACATGTCCTGGCAAAGCGTAACATATGCGTTATCAACGGTGCCGGAGGCGTTGGGCTGATGAACGAGCTCTCCAATGCCGTGCTTGACGCGGGCGGCCGCGTCATCGGCGTGATAACCAAACTGCTCTTGAATATGAAGGTCGCCCACCTGGGACTGACCGAGCTCAAGGTGGTTGAAACCATGCACGAACGAAAGGCGCTGATGGCAGAGCTTTCCGATGGATTCATCGCGCTTCCGGGAGGGATAGGCACCCTGGAGGAGCTCATCGAGATGTTCACCTGGTCTCAGCTCGGCATCCACCGCAAGCCATGCGGCATCCTGAATGTGAGAGACTATTTTCGGCCCCTGATGCAGCTTATCGATCAGGCGGTTTCAGAGGGCTTTTTAAAGGCGGAGCACGCTGCCGTGCTCCAGCAGGCGGAAACACCCGAGTCGCTCCTGGAAAAGCTCGAAAACTGTACCATTCCGAACGTGAAGAAGTACATCGACCTGAAAGTGATTTGAATGCCGGTCCCGCTGTAAAAAAAATCATCGCGTTATGGGGGCGCGTGTTCCTTGCAAACCGGAAGTAAAACTATTCGTGTCCATCCGTGGTTCCCTTTTTCTTTTTCTTCCTCCGCCACTTCCTCCAGCCTCCGGCCCATTCCTGACGATAAACAATGCAGAGTCGAAAGCTGTTGCTCTCTCAGTAAAAGTGGCTGTTCCCGGAAAGCCGTCGGATCAAACCGAATCGAGCCGCCGCGCGTGTTGCTTTGAGCCGCAGGAGGACAGATGGCCCCTTCAGACACAGAAATGCAGGATGATCCGAGCGGTGCCGCCTTCGCTATTCCCAGGGGGAAAACCGAGGAAACGCTGAGAAAGCTCGAAAGCATGGTAAAGCGCAGCCCGGGTTCTGCCGAGCTTTGCGCCATGATGTGCAACGTGTATCTCGTTCTCGGCAGGACGGAGATCCCGAGGAAGATGCTGGCACGGGCCATCGAGCACGACCCTCTGCTGAGCAGGACCGTGATCATCAGAAGCACGGCCCTGTACGAGCAAGGCGATTTCGAGGGCAGCGATAAGCTGCTGGAAAGCCTGGTGCATGTTGATCCGCAGAACGGGGAAGCGTGGAACGACCTGGGCGCGGTGCGCTTTGCGCTTGGTGATTGGACCGGTGCTGAAAAAGCTTTTCGACGCACCCTGGAGCTGATCCCCGGATACGGGGAAGCGATCCTGAACCTGACCTCGCTGTACAGGGTGCTTAACAAGCCGGATCTTGCTGTCCGCAGTGCGACCATGCCGCTAAAACAGGAAGAGGATACAAAAGAGCTCTACATGGAGCTGGCTGCCTTGATAAAGGAGTTCGCGCCGCGGGAGGCAAAGGAGCTCCGGCGGATGGCCATGAGCAGGGGAAGGAGAGTGATCCCGGATGAGGCACCAGCCGCAAAGAAGTGCTAACCCGCATATTTCGCCGTGTACTTCCCTCCTGTGCCCGGAAACGGCGGACAGAGATCAGATGTCCCAGCCCAGTTCCACCGCCAGGAAATCCTCCGCCACCTCGTTCAGGGTTTTAGGCGGTGAACCGTATTTCGCGGACCATGCCCCATGGCCTTCGCCTTGCAGAATTACCATCTTGCAGTAGATTCCGTTGAGGATGCACAACGATTCCATGGCTTCCGCATGCTCGAAGTAGAAGACGTGATCTTCCGTTCCGTGGGTTATCATGATCGGCGGATCAGCCGGGTCGAACTCCTCTTCGAATCCGAACAGGTATGGAACGGGGGGGATGCCGGCAATCAATTCGAAACATGATCCCCAGAATTCGATGCAAGCCTGCACTCCGGGGTCTTCGAACGGATGGTTCTCAAAAGGAATCTGCCCTCCGGGATAGTCAGTGGAAAAGTCATTCGGATCAGTGATTGCGAGCATGATGGCGCTGCCTGCACCTGAGGATCCGCCGTATGATGCTATGCAGTCCGGGTCGATGCCGTAGTCGCCGGCATGGGCGCGAATCCATCTGACCGCAGCCTTGGCATCCACGTAGGATGCCCTCTGAGACACCTGCCATTCGTTGATCCCGTAGGCATCCGGGTTGTCCGTTCCCACCCTGTAATCGATCGAGAAGCACACCGCCCCAAGCGAGGCGAAATGCTTTGCAGCCTCCACAAAGGGAAAGTAGTTCTTGTCGATTCCCGAAACTCCCCACGCCGCGCCGTGAATGATAACCAGGGCCGGTTTGTTCATTGAGGGGTTGTTCGACGGACAGTAAGCATCGAGTTTGAGCTCTTTCTGGTAGGGCTGGCCGAACTCGTCGATACAGGTGCCGAAGCCGTATGTGACATTATATTCGACATCAAACTTGTCGTAGAGTAGACAGCATTGTCTGTCGCTGCTTGTGGGTGGTTGCGGGGCAGGCCTGCCCGAGCCTCCGTACACCTGATGAACAATGGGCCCGCCTTTTCCCGCAAACGCAGTGTTCCGGGATAGCAGCGCTGTGGATGAAAAGATCGCGAATGCAAGGGAAACGGCTGTTGCGATGACTGCCCAAGGAAACATCGGGTGCTTGTGATTTCCTGTTTTTGTCATGACCGATCTCCAGCCCGGCAGATCAAGAGAGTTCACCGGCTCTTGTGGGATTTCAACGAGGCGATATAGCAGATCCCGTGATAGAAGTCAAGCGGTATGCCTTGGCCGCAGGCCTTGATTCATCACCCCGGCGTACGAGCGGCCGCGAAAACTCATCCCCGCGTGCTTCTTGCATATCAAGAGTTTTCTTGTGCCCCTGTCAATGGTATTATCCGGTTCGGCACCCTTCTGATTGACCACGCGATTCAGGACGATTCGGTTTTGTTTTGACGGGAGGATCAACGCAATGGTCAGAACCACTTCATTTACGATTTGCCTGGTTTTTATGTGCACCGTCCTCTGTTTTTCTTCAAACCCCCAGTCCGGGGATGTTCCGCCTCCTGAAAGTGTTTTGGGATTCAAGCCCGGGGCCGATTGCAGGCTCGCGGACTGGGAGATGATGCGGCAATACTTTCATGAGCTCGACGCCGCTTCGGACAGGGTCTTTGTCCGCTCCATCGGGAAGAGCTCCATGGGCCGGGACATACTTCTTGTTGTTGTGACGAGCGCGGAAAACATGGCCGGCAAGGCCGGAATAATGAGAGCCTGTCAGAGGCTCGCTGACCCGGCCGGCCTTTCTTTGAAGGAAGCCGAAGCAATGGTGAGTTTCATGCCGGCGTGCGTTTTCGTGGGCTGCGCACAGCATTCCAGCGAGATCGGCTCGACACAGATGTCCATGATCCTGGCACATCACCTGGCAGCGGATGAAAGCCCGGAGATGGACCGCATCCGGAAAAACACGGTTCTTCTGCTTGTCCCCTCCATGAACCCGGACGGGCATCAGATCGTGTGCGACTGGTACAACGATCATGTGGGCACGCCTTTCGAAGCATCGCGCAGACCGTGGCTGTACCACAAGTACGTCGGCCATGACATCAACCGCGACTGGGCAATGAACACTCAGGTGGAAACGCGCAACATCTCCCGCGTCCTGTACGAGGAGTGGTTCCCGCAGATAGTGTTTGACGTGCACCAGATGGGAAGCCGCGGGGCGAGGATGTTCATCCCGCCTTACTACGACCCGATCAACCCGAACATCGATCCGATGATACAGCACGAGCTTTCGCTCATCACATCGCAGATGAAGATCGACTTGTCGATTGCGGGTCACAAAGGGATCATCACCAACGCCATGTTCGACGAGTGGCTGCTGGGCTACATGACCTCGGTGCCAACGCGGCACAACATGGTGTCCCAGCTCATCGAGATGGCGAGCGTGAACACCGCTTCGCCCATCTTTCTGAGGCGGAGTGAACTCAGCAACACCAGGGGATTGGACGAATACGTCATTCGCGCCAACTTCCCGGAACCGTGGGAAGGGGGGTGGTGGAGGCTCAATGACATTGTTGAGTACGAGCATACCGCCTTGCTCTCCGTGCTGGACCTCGCATCAAAAAACAAGGACCAGTTTCTCATCAACTTCTACAACCGCGGTATCAAGCAGATCGAGACCGGAAAAACCGAACCTCCGTTCGCCTTTCTCGTCCCGTCCGGCCAGGACGATCCGGCCACCGCCTGGAAGATGATCGAGGTGTTGATGAGGGGCGGGGTGAAGGTGCATCGCGCGCGCGAAGGCTTTGAAGCGGACGGTGTGCCGTACGCGTCGGGCACGATCGTGATCCTGATGTCACAGCCGTTTCGCGCCCACGCAAAGGACCTCCTCGAGAGGCAGTTTTACCCGAACATGCGCGACTACCCCGGGGGCCCTCCGCAGCGGCCTTACGACATGACCGGCTGGTCCCTTCCGCTCCTGATGGGTGTGAAATGCGTGGAGGTTGTCAACCCGTTCGATGCGGATCTCGTGAAAGCGGAGAAGGAAACAGCGCTGCCACAGGGCGCGGTCTACGGTTTCGGATCCGACTCGAACTACCTGATGATCGAGCGGTGCCAGAACAACGCGTTCATATTCGTGAACAGGCAGCTTGCAGCCGGTGTAAAGGTGCGGACCCTGACGCAAGCGACGCAAGAAACCGAGATGATGGGCAGGGACTTTTCAGCCGGGACCTTCGTCATCGGCGCAAAAGACGGACTCCCCGATGGCATAGTGAGCCAGCTGAAGGGGCTCGGTCTTGTTGTTTACGCGTGTTCGGATCTTCCGGATGATGCGCCGCTTAACGAGGTCGGATCGGTGCGCCTGGGGCTGTACCAGCCGTGGACAGCCAGCATGGACGAGGGCTGGACCCGGTGGGTTCTAGAGCAGTTCGAGTTTCCGTACGTGTCGCTGCACGACGCGGAAATTCGGGCGGGCGGCCTGGAAAAAAGGTACGACGCGATTGTTTTGCCTGACCTGAGGCAGTCCTCCATCATAGAGGGGAACAGTGAAGGAAGCATGCCCGGGAAGTACACCGGCGGCATCGGTGAGCAGGGTGTTTTCGCACTGAGGGATTTCGTGCGCGAGGGAGGGCGCATAATCGCAATGGATTCGTCCTGCGATTTCCTGATCGACAAGCTGGAGCTTCCCGTAAAAAACACGGTCAGCCGCAAGGAGCGTCGCAGCCCTTCCGGCGATGACGATGGTTTTTTCTGTCCCGGCTCCATTTTGAGAGTCAACATGAACACCGCTGATCCGCTCGCATTCGGGCTCGATGCCGCATGCGCGATACTCAACGCGAACAGCCCCGTGTTCGAAGCGTTCGATGAAAAAGACAAGGGCAAAAAGGACGAGAGAGAAACGGTCAAAAATGCTGCAGCCAAGGCGGTGATCGTGGGAACCTACCCAAAGGTTAATCCCTTGATGAGCGGGTGGGTGGAGAACGACAGCCTGATTCACGGCAAGGGTGTGCTTGTCAGGGCTGCGTTCGGCAAGGGGGATGCTGTCCTGATCGGATTTAGATGCCAGTTCAGGGCACAGTCGCACGGCACCTTCAAGGTGCTGTTCAACGCAATATTGAACGCGAACATGTAGGGGCGCACCTGGGTGTGCGCCAGTATTTTCGGAGAAGACAATGAAGAACCCTGTTCGACAGATCCTGACGATTCTTGTTCTGATCCTTTTGTTGACCCCTGCACTCGCGGGCCGGTCCTCAACAGAGACGCTGTTTTACGGCTTCGAGATGAACGATCGGCTCGTTGGATACATGGAGATGGAGATCATCCGGAACGATGCCGGGAACAGCGGGGGGACCGTTATCAAGGGGAGGCTGTTTGCAAAGCTGACGCTCCTGGGGCAGGACTTTGATCTCAGCTTGAGGCAGACGAGCTGCACGGACCCGGAAACAGGCAGGGTCACAAGCTGCGACAGCGAAACCCGAATGGGATCCATGAAGATGACCAACGCGTTGAGGGTCGAAAACGGCGTCGCGGTGTGCACTTCAAACATGAGCGACGAGCCGAAGACCGTAAAAATCACTCCTGACCTGATCATGGAGGACTCGCTGCATAAGCCTTACCTGGTCAGGGATTTTCCCGGGGGCAGGAAAGGCGGCAAGAGCTACAAGGTTTTGAGTGTTGAGGACGGCGAGGTTCACGACACGGAGTATACATGCCTGGGCGATGAAGAGGTCGATCTTGCCGGAAACCGCTACGAAAGCCTTGTTTTCGATTACATCGACAGGACGAACGGCGCTCGCGGAAGGGTGTGGATCGATTCAAAAAACGCTCGCCTGCTGAAGGCAGTGCTGCCCACCAGCGCTGTGATCTACCTGGCCGAGCCGGCTGTCGCCGGAAAGATAATGAGGGCTGAGATAGATGACACCCTCTTCGCATATGTGGATACAGCTATTCCTGATGTCAAATCCATCACCTACTTGAGGGTTCAAGCGGACATCAGCACCGCGGGCGAGTGGGTGACCGCTGACAGCCTGAACGTGCCGGGCCAGCGTTTCGAGGGCACTGTGGAGGATAACCGGATAAACGGAACCTTCGAGATCGAGCATGTCAGATACAACGGAGACGATGCGCCGCCGTTTCCTCCGGACTTTGCAAGGGATGAATCGCTTGCAGAGTTCCTGGAGCCTGAAGAGATGATCGAGTCTGACGACCCGGTTCTGACAGCGCATGCAAAAGAGATCACCAGCGGAGCCCGTGATTCGTGGGAGGCCGCCCGCCGCCTTTCCGAATGGGTGGCGAAGGAGATAACGTACGAGATCCCGGGGGGCACGGCGCGCAAAACCTTTGACAGCCGCAAGGGCGAATGCGGATCCCACTCCCGGTTGCTGACGGCTTTTTGCCGTGCCGTGGGCATTCCGGCGCGCCTTGCGACCGGGTGCATGTACACCCCGTACAACGGCGGGAGCTTCGGGCAACACGCGTGGAACGAGGTCTACATGGGAGATGAGGCCGGATGGATCACAATAGACACCGCCGCGTTCGAAACCGATTTCGTTGACTCGGGCCACATCAAGCTGGGCACCAAGGCCGGTTTCATCCCGGGCGAGATGGAGATCCTCGACTTCCGAGCGGGCGCTCTCGACATGAAGGCGCTGAAGGAGGCAGCGGGCAAGGCGGCGCTCAGAGCGGTTTCCTGGGAGAAGGGGATGAGCCAGAGTTTCCGCTACACTTTCGACGGCAAGTTTTTAGGCGTGGAAACGTTCACTGTTGAGGAGATCGCGCACAAAGGCGGAAAGAGGATCATCCACTGCCGCACCGACCTGAACCTGAAGGGAAGGACCACATCGGGCGAGTGGAAGGTTACGGACCGCGGCGAGCCGATCATGTACCGCCTCGATGGCAAGGTGGGGGAAGTCGAGTACTCGATCAGGTGTGATTTTGCAGGAGGCAAGGTCAAGGAAAAAGCGGTCCAGGAGGGCAAGCCGTTCGAACGAACAGTTGACCTGCCTGAGGGCGCTATCCTGCTCGACAACAACAACTTCAGCCTCTTTGCGCTCTTCATTGCCGGCCTCGCCCTGGACGAAGGCGAAGCCCGCGTTTTCAAGGCTTTTCACCCCACCTCCATGCAGGTGCTGGTGGTGCAGGCCGAGCTGAAGGGCCGCGAAACCGTTTCCCTTGAAGGGCGCGACCATCAATGCAGGATCGTCGAGATCCTGCTTGCCGGAACCCCCCTGAAGATGTGGATCGATGAGAACGGCCGGATCATCAAGGAAAGCGAGAACAGCGGCCGCATGAACGTCACGCTGGAGGAGTTGTAGGAGCGGTGGCTGTGCCCTCCGGATCGGGATCGAAATTACTGTCGTCAGGTGGTGCATCTTTTTCAAGTGCGCCTGTTTTCCGGAGGATGAGATGAAAACCGTTTTTATGAAGACTGCGATACTGTCAGTCCTGGGCGCTGTTTTCGCGCTTGGCCTAGGTGCCGGCGATGCGGCGCAGGCCCAGGACCGCCTCACCGGCGAAAAGTTCGCAATGCGCTCCGAGGTGATCGCGAGATCCGGCATGGTCTGCGCCGCACAGCCGCTCGCGGTTCAGATCGGCATCGACATCCTGAAAAAAGGGGGAAGCGCGGTGGATGCGGCTATAGCGGTGAACGCCGCGCTCGGCCTGATGGAACCCACATCCTGCGGCGTTGGCGGCGACCTTTTCGCGATTGTATGGGACTCGAAAAGCAAAAAGCTGCACGGGCTCAATGCGAGCGGCCGGAGCCCGTACCTTCTCACCATCGACGAGGTCAAAAAAGCCGGAAGCGTGAAGATCCCCTACACCGGTGTGCTTCCGCAGACGGTCCCGGGATGCGTGTCCGGATGGTTCGCTCTTCACGAAAAGTTCGGGAAACTCCCCATGAAGGAGCTCCTGGCCCCTGCCATCCGCTACGCGGAAGAAGGGTTCCCAATCACGGAGGTGATCGCCTACTACTGGAATGCCGGCGGCAGGAGCCTGAAGGACCAGCCGAACTTCGCGTCCACCTTTCTTCCGGAGGGAAGGGCGCCGAAAAAAGGCGAAATATTCAAGAACCCGGACCTTGCAGACACCTACGGGCTGATCGCCGGGGAAGGCGGGGACGCGTTCTACAGGGGCAGGATCGCGGAGACCATAGACCGTTTTTCAAAAAGGATCGGCGGGTACCTGCGGCTGAAAGATTTCAATGACCACACCGCCACATGGGTCGACCCGGTCTGTGCCGAGTACCGCGGTTATGATTTGTGGGAGCTGCCGCCCAACGGTCAGGGCATTGCCGCGCTCGAGATGCTTGGTATTCTAGAAGGGTTCGATCTTAAAAGCCTCGGTCACAACAGCGCCGATTACCTTCACCTCCTCATCGAGGCGAAGAAGCTTGCGTTCGAGGACAGGGCCGCGTTTTACGCGGATCCGGATTTCGTGAAGATCCCCGTGGATTACCTGGTCTCCGAGAAGTACGCGGAAAAGAGGCGCGCCCTGATCAGCCGGGATAGGGCTGCCAAGAGAGTGTCCGCGGGGGAGATCAGGCTGGAAGAGGGCGACACGACATACCTGACCGTCGCTGACAAGGACAGGAACTTCGTCTCCCTGATTCAGAGCAACTACGCCGGTTTCGGCTCGGGCCCGGTTCCGGACGGTTTAGGTTTCTGTCTGCAGGACAGGGGTGCGCTGTTCAACCTGGATCCTGGCCACCCAAACGCGCTCGAGCCGCACAAGCGCCCGTTCCACACGATCATCCCGGCGATGGTCACAAGGGACGGCATGCCGGTTTTTTCGTTCGGTGTCATGGGAGGGGCCATGCAACCGCAGGGGCACGTGCAGGTGCTGTTGAACATCATAGAGTTCGGCATGAATGTGCAGGAGGCCGGGGACGCGCCCAGGTTCAGGCATTCGGGATCAGGACAGCCCACCGGCGAGGTGATGACTGATGGCGGCCGTGTGGCCCTCGAATCAGGCATCCCGGATGAAACCGTCAGCGCTCTCGTGAAAAAAGGGCACAGGATTGTCAAATCGAGAGGAGGCTTTGGCGGGTATCAGGGGGTCTGGTGGGACCGCAAGAACGACGTGCTCATCGGCGGCACCGAATCACGCAAGGACGGATGCGCGATGGGGTACTGATGCATCAAGCCTTTCCCGGAAATGGGGTATGAAGCAATAAGGTTCCCGCAGAGGCGGTTTGGGGCGGTTCGCGAACCGCCCCGACAGCCCTACTTGTTGTTCTTCTTCGCTTCCGAACGCAGGAACTTCATCTCCTCAACGTACTGGGCGATGGATTTTTGGTCGTCATCGTTCATCGATTTGAAGCTGCACGTGAGGCTAGTCCCTGTGTCGATCTTTTTCGATTCCGTTATCTCCGCCTGAGCCTCGAAATAGTGCCCTTTCATGTAGAGCGGGAGCCGGAACTTGACCTTGCACTCTGTTCCTTCGGCCAGGTCTTCCCTCTGTTCCGTGATCTTGACTGTTATCCCGGCCTCGTCGATGGAGCTCATCTGCCCGATGCATTTTCCTTTTCCGCCCGTTGGCTGGATGATAACGCTGCTGTCCCCGCTTATGTCCGTGCCGTCGTCTGATGCGCCGAGCTCTTTTAGAGCCTTTTCAGGGTCGTCAGAAATGGTAAAAACCTCTTTCAGCCCGAGGGAGTCGAGCACATCGTTTACGAAGTTGCTTGGCCTGGTCAGAACAAGGCGACCGCCCTCTTTCTTGGCTCCCTTGTGCAGCTTTACCAGGGAGCCGATCGCTGTCGAGTTTATGAAGAGCACAAGCCGCAAGTCAATAATAACGAACTTGACCTCTTTGAAGATGGATTCCACCTCTTTCACGAAAGGGGTGCAAACAAAGGAATCGAACTCACCTCTCAACGTTAGGATTGCCGCGTTTTCCCTGAATTCCTTGATTAACTTCATTGGTTCCTCCTGAGATCTAAACTTATATTTCCAGCCTGGCCGGTGCGCCCT
Organism: uncultured Phycisphaerales bacterium; assembly: GCA_964542475.1. Classification (GTDB taxonomy): domain Bacteria; phylum Planctomycetota; class B15-G4; order B15-G4; family CAYZWU01; genus CAZIUL01. Next base: position 26,946 of record CAZIUL010000031.1, read on the forward strand.
TTTCCTGCGAATCAGATCTGCCTGGCCAGGACCAGCCGTCTGATTAGCTTAACCGTGGCGATTCCTGATGCAAGTAAAACCCGGGCCGCAGCAATTTTTCTCTCTGCTGCTACGACATCCTGGAGTGGCGGAGCCTGTCGAGCGCCACGGCGAGTATGATGATCGATCCCGTTACGATCTCCTGGAGCCAGTTCGGCATGCCCATCTGCGAGCATCCCGCCCGGATAACCGTCATGATGAGAGCGCCCACGAGGCTGCCAAGGATCGAACCCTCGCCTCCTGACAGGCTGCCGCCGCCGATCACAACCGCTGCTATCACGTCGAGCTCAGCCCCGACCGCCACTGTCGGATCACCCACGCTCAGCCTCGAAAACTGCATGATCCCGGCGATCCCGGCGAAAGCGCCGCACAAAGAAAAAACGATGATTTTCACCCGCGACACGGCAATGCCGCAGAGCCGCGCTGTCTGTTCGTTCGACCCGATCGCAAAGATGTGCCGGCCCAGGCGGGTGTAGCGCAGAAGCCCTGCTATTGCCAGCGCGAGAATAAGCATGATCCAGACACCAGGCGGCATCAGCATCCATTTTTTTTCCGGATCGATGAGCGCTGCGACCAGGTCGTTCAGCCATGTCATTGGCGCGTCGACCTTCTGTTCGCTGGCGAGCCCTTTTGCCGCCCCTCTGACAATGAGAAGGGATCCAAGCGTTACGATGAACGGAACAACTTTGAAGCGGGTTATGAGAAATCCGTTGATAAATCCGCAAAAGGCTCCGGCTGCGATACCTCCCATGGCTGCGAGCAGGGGGTTGACTCCCGCCCCAAGGAGAAGGGCGACCACAACGGTGCTAAGCGCGATGATGGATCCCACCGACAGGTCGATACCGCCGTTGATGATAACCAGTGTCATGCCGAGGGCAGCGGTCCCGATGATCGCGGTCTGAAGGGCGATCATCTCCAGGTTGCGCACGGATGAGAAGTTTTCAGGCCCGATCAGGCAGAACAGGCCGTAAATCAGGAACAACCCCAGAAGCGGACCGAACCTGTTCAGCCGGTCCCTGAGCTGTCCGGCAGCCCCTTTGTGTTCTGTCCGCGGTTTTGCTGTTTTTATCATTCTTTTTCCTTTTGTCCTGTCGCCTCGATCATGAGCATGTGCTCGTTCAGCTCTTTTGCGGGCCTGGCTTTGCCGAGTCGGCCCCTGCACATCACCGCAACCCTGTCGCACACCCCGAGAAGCTCCGGGAGATAGCTGCTCACCATGAGCACGGCCTTTGGCCCGCTGCCCCCTTTTCCGGATGTAAGCCCATCGATCAATTGATAGATCTGTGTCTTGCTACCCACGTCGATGCCGCGCGTGGGCTCGTCGAGCAGAAGCACATCCACGTCGTGATGAAGAAGACGGGCGAGAGCCACCTTCTGCTGGTTCCCGCCTGAAAGCTCGGCAACCTGCTGGCTCGGACCGAGGCATCGTATGTCCAGCATGTTTATCAACTGTTCTGCTTTTACATTCTGCTTCGAGGGGAGCACGATCCATCCGGGGCCCATCCCCTGCAGCCTTGAAAGCGTCAGGTTGTCAGCCACGTTCATGGACACGGCCAGCCCTTCCTCTTTTCGGTCCTCGCTGAGAAGCCCTACTCCCTGCTTCCACCTGTTCGCCGGGGAAGCCGGCCCGATGTACGCGCCAACGCGTATCCTGCCTTTTACAACGGGATCAAGGCCGAAAACCGTTCTCAGGAGTTCTGTCCTTCCGGCTCCAACCAGGCCGGCGATCCCGAACACCTCCCCCCGGCGGAGAACGAGGTTTGCCGATGACGGCTTTACCACGCCTGCCAGGCCTTCGATCTCGATGGCTGCATCCCCTGGTTTTCTGGACGAGCGCGGATACATCCTCTCCATGCTTCTGCCGGTCATCATCCGCACTATCTCGTCGGTTCCGGCGTCTGCTGTTTTTCCGCTGCCCACGGTTTTGCCGTCCCTGAGCACAAGAAAACTGTCCGTTACCTCCTTTATCTCCTCGATGAAGTGGGAGATGTAGACGACGGCCAGACCGTTTTTCCTGAGACGGCGTATTAGCTCGAACAGGCGAAAGACATCGTTTTCCGAGAGGCTGCTCGTTGGCTCGTCCAGAACGAGTACCCGGCATCCGGTGGCAATGGCCCGCCCGATCTCCACGAGCTGGCGGGCGGCGGGGGAAAGCGATTCGACTCTTGTCAAGGGGTGGATCTCCGGATGGTTGAGCTGCTCAAGCGCTCCTGTAGCACGCTGCCTTACACGCTCCTGGCTGATGATTCCGAAGAGCGCGGGCTCTACTCCAAGAGCGATGTTTTCCTCTACCGTGAGGTGGGGGCAGAGCGAAAGCTCCTGGTAGATCATGGCCACGCCGAGGCGCCGCGCTAAAAGAGGATTCTTCGGCAGAAAGGCTTTTCCATCGAGCTTCATGGACCCTGCTTCAGGCCGTATGGCTCCGGAAAGCACCTTCATCAGGGTGCTCTTGCCGGCGCCGTTTTCTCCCACGAGCCCCAGCACCTCGCCCGGGTTGACCGCTAATCCGACATCATCGAGCGCGACTGTAGCGCCGAACCGCTTGCACATCGCCCGCATCTCGAGGCGTGGGCTGCTGCCGGGCATCCGAACGGGTGAGGTTGTTATTTGAGCCATTTGGTAAGGTCGGGTTGCAGGAGTTCTTTTGTCTCTTCATCGCCCATGTTTTCGGGAGTCACCAGCATCACCCCGGTGTCGACCCTTTTTTCCACGATGCCGCCGTTGAGGTGCTCGACCATCTTTTTAACCCCGAGGTACCCCATACGCAGGGGGTTCTGCAAGACAAGCGCGTTTATCTGTCCGGCCTTCATCGCTTCCACGAGTTTGATCGAGCTGTCGAACCCGACAAAGGCGACCTTTCCGGCAAGGCCCGCGTTCTGGAGGGCTCTCAGCATTCCGAATGTTGTTGATTCGTTGGGGCAGAAGATCCCGTCGATGGTCAGCCGGCCCGATGAGTCTTTCAAAGGCGCGATAAGGTTTTCGCCGGCCTTGTACGCGCTCTCGGTTGTTGCGCCGCCGTACTGGTTCGAGCTGACCACATCGATCTCTTCATGCTTCCCGATCGCGTCGAGAAAGCCCTGCTCACGTTTCATGGTGCTGGCAGAGCCTTCCTGGTACCGGAGCATCACGACCTTCCCTTTTTTGTTGAGGAGCTTTGCCATGTGTTTGCCCGCGATCTCCCCACCCTTGTAGTTGTCGGTGGCAACGAAGCTGACGTGGTCATCGCTGTTCAGGCCGGAGTCGATGATCACCACGGGGATGTTGTTTTTCACAGCGCTCTGCACGGGTCTTCTCAGGGCCATGTCATCGAGGGGAGCGAGCACGATGCCTGACACGCCGCGGATGACGAAGTTCTCGACCACCTCGATCTGCGCGTTCCTGTCATCCTCCTTGAGCGGCCCCTTCCAGATGATGTCGATGTCAAGCTCGCGCGATGCTTTTTCCGCTCCCGCGTGAACGGACTTCCAGAACTCGTGGGTCGTGCCTTTTGGGATCACAGCCACGGTCAGGCGGTCTGAAGAGGGTTTCGACCCTCTTTCACCGCAGCTCGAAAGGGCGGCAGATGCGATGATGAGAACCGTAAGGACCAGTGTAAGGGATCTAGTCATGGTAAAGCCTCTCAAGGGTTACAGCATAACTTGAGCGCCCGCGAAGGGGGCTCCTCCGAGACAAAAAAGGCAAACCGTTCACAAAGGTATGTTATTCAAGCAAAGTAATCAAACAGCCCGCATATCAGTTTACACAATAAAACATGCATGGCCGCGCCCATCTGTTGAAGCGCGGCCACGCATGCTTTGTTTGTGTTTCCAATCCGGTTGTTAGAACTTGTACTTCTTGACCTTTTTAAGCGGCCATTTTTCAGCGGGATGACCCGCGATCTTCAATATTCCCTTTCCCTGGAGCCAGGCAACGCCTTTTCCGTGAACCCCTAACTTGACCGCACCTCCAACAAATGTGAATTTCACCTTTTTCCCTGTCAGCTCAACTTTGCCTTTCAAGCCGAGGATAACCATCATATTTGCACTGGGTAAATGGAATACCATTCCCTTGCCTTGGAGCTTTATCTTCGTTTTATCTGCGTTGGCGATCAGCAGAACTCCTTTTCCGCAGCCGCCGAGTTCCAGGTGCCCTATGCATTCGATATGCACGAACCCCGCTCCATCAGCCCAAATATCCGGCTTCTTCACAGGTGCTGAACCGGGTCCGTTCCCCTGCGCGGATGCTACCGGCGCAAGGCAGAACAAGCCTGCTGCCAGGAAGCTCAATACTAGTTTTTTTGACATGCGACCTCTCCTTTTTCAAATTTCATCATGTGTTGTCTTGGAACGCTTCTGAATCGGAAGGTGCGCACGGTTTAAATAAACAGTGGGTGGGTGAGAAGGTTTCAGGAAATTTACAGTAAATATGCGGTGGGGTTTGTTTACGGCGGCTGACGGAGCAGCCGCCCTCCATTGCCCAATCGTCGCAGACCGTTTCAACTGTAGGGCGGCACTCTGTTGCCGCCTCTTAATTCAGCAAAGGCACCCCTTGAACGGAAAAGAGAGATTCATTCGTTTCAAGGGATTGATCCGTGTTATACTGCTATGGTTGTACGAAAACGGAGGTGTTGCATGTACCGGAACAGCTTGTGGACCCGTGTCCTGTTTGTTGCCCTGATCAATGCCTGCCTCATTGCAGGGGCTTTGCGAGCTCTGGGCCGGGAAGCGGCGGGATCAGCACGTTCCGGTTCAGAGGACGTGGTTGTTGATCCTCTGGTGAGCGCGCAGCCGATCCTGTTCGTTGTGCGAAAGCAGTACAAGCCGGACCACCACAACACGGCAACAATGTTCCAGACAGGGGAGATCAACACCAAGAGCTTTACGGGTGCAAGCGCGATCAAGACCATCAGCTTCAAGGAGGGTCGGCGCGGAGAGGTGAAAACACTGCTTCGTGCGCCGGACGGTGTCATCCGCGACCTGGAGGTTCATTTCAGCGGCGAGAAGATACTCTTCTCGATGCGGAAAAACGTGGAAGACGACTACCACATCTACGAGATGAGCGCGGACGGATCAGGACTCAGGCAGCTCACTTTTTCTCCGGGTGTGACGGACATCGACCCGTTTTACATGCCGGACGGGCGGATCGCGTTTTCATCGACCCGCGAGCCGAAGTACTGCATGTGCAACCGCCACATCATGGCGAACCTTTTCTGCATGGACCGGGACGGCGCGAATATCATCCAGATAGGCAGGAGCACCCTTTTCGAGGGGCACGGATCGCTCCTGCCGGACGGCCGCATCCTCTACGACCGGTGGGAGTACGTGGACCGCAACTTCGGAGACGCGCAGGGGCTCTGGACAGTGAACCCGGACGGCACGAACCCCGCGGTTTACTGGGGGAACAACACCAATTCACCGGGCGGCGTGATCGACGCTCGTGCAATCCCCGGCACGCAGCAGGTGGTGTGCGTTTTCGGATCGTGCCACGACAGGCCCTGGGGCGCGCTTGCGGTTATCGACCGCAGGCTTGGAGTGGACGGCCGCGCACCGGTGGTGCGCACATGGCCCGCGGACGCGGCCGACCTGGTCGGAAAGGGAAACTACGACACGTTCAAACAGGTGAGGCCAAGGTACGAGGATCCGTGGCCGTTGAGCGACAAGCTCATCCTCTGTTCGCGCATGACAGGCAACGGCGAGGAGATGGGGATTTATCTCCTCGATGCCCTCGGAAACGAAACCCTTCTTCATGGCGAGGCGCCGGGTTGTTTCGATCCCATGCCGCTTTGCCCACGGCAGCGGCCGCCGCGCATCCCGTCGCGAAGAGGATACTTCAGCAGCGGCACGGGAACCTTTTACGTGGCTGATGTCTACAAGGGGACCCACATGGCTGGTGTCGACCGCGGCGCGGTGAAACAGCTTCGCGTGGTGGAGTCGCCGGAGAAACGGTCCTGGACGCACACCCAGTGGGGCGGGCAGGGGGTTCATTGTCCGTGCATGAACTGGCACGACTTCAACAACAAGCGGATTCTCGGCACGGTAGCGGTGGAGGAAGACGGGTCCGCATGCTTCGAGGTTCCTGCAGGCAGATTCGTTTATTTCCAGCTCCTGGACGAGAACGGCATGATGATCCAGTCCATGCGAAGCGGAACATTGATTCAACCGGGAGAGGTCACGGGCTGTGTGGGATGCCACGAGCCTAGGCTTGTTGCATCGCCGTCCGTCCAGCGGAGCGCTCCTCTAGCGCTTCAACGCCCTCCAAGCGGGCTTGATGGCTGGCACGGTCCTCCCCGTTTGTTCAGCTACATGGAGGAGGTGCAGCCTGTTTTTGACAAAGCCTGCGCGGGCTGCCACGATTTCGGCAAGGAGGCCGGTGAGAAACTTGTTCTAGCCGGGGACAGAGGCCTCTTTTTCAATGCATCGTACAACGAGCTCTGGCGGAAAAAATACATAAACGTGATAGGCGCGGGACCGCACCCGATCCAGGAGCCGTTCTCGTGGGGGGCGTGCGCGAGCCCTGTTGTTGAGAAGATACTCGGGGGGCACAACGATGTCGAGCTGAGCGCGGAGGAGTTCGACCGCGTGGTAACGTGGATCGACATCAACGCACCTTACTACCCGCAATACGAAAGCGCATATCCGGACAACCTCGCCGGCCGCTCGCCTGTTGGCAACAGCCTGATCGAGCGCCTGGCGGAGCTCACACAGGTTTCGTTCTTTAACCTGGCCGCGCACAACACGAACAACGGGCCGCAGGTCTGCTTTGACCGGCCGGGCCTGAGCCCGTGCCTTGGACGGATCGCCGACAGGAAATCGCCTGAGTACAAGGAGGCGCTCAGAATAATCGAAACCGGTCGAACGATGCTTGAAAAGAAGCCGCGGGCGGACAGCCCCGGGTTCATACCGTGTATTCTTGACAGGGGTCGTGTGGAAAAATATCTTTCTCTTCGCGAAGAGGAGCGCAAAAGCCTCGATGCGGTCCGAACCAGGGAAAAGGTGTACGACAGATAATCACAGCCGCCTGTGGCAGCCCGCATCCGGGCGGGCATGTAACAAAAGGAGGACCGATAGTGATAGAAAGTAAACCGTTCCCGATGGTTGTTCTTGCCTGTGTGGGCGCGTTGTTTCTCAGCGGCGCCTGGCCTGGCAGCGGGAAAGATCCCGCAGGCGCGGAGTACCTTTCCCCTTGCTGCCTGACCGCGGGTGTGGACGGTCAGCGGCTTTATATTGCCGAGTTCACGGCAAACCGGGTGGCTGTCATGGACACGGCGCGGGAAGAGGTGATCAATGCTTACGAGCTGCCGCAGCCGCCGAGCGGTATGGCATGTTCTTCGGATGGATCACGCCTCTTTGTGACAGGCGCTTCACCAGATGGAAAGGTCCACGTGATCGATCTCGAAAAGGGCGAGGTCATCGGTTCCATGCATGCCGGGCATACCCCCTGCGCGCCTGTGGTTTCAATGGATGGAAAAACACTGTACGTGTGCAACCGGTTCGACAACGACATCTCCGTGATCGACATCGAGTCCGGGAATGAGTGCGCGCGCATCGCGGTTGTTCGCGAGCCGGTCGCAGCGGCGCTCACCTCGGATGGAGGACTTCTTTACGTTGCCAACCATCTCCCAGGCGGTCCGGCCGACGGATATTACACGGCAGCCGTGGTTTCGATAGTAGACACCGCTGAAATGAAAGTAGCGAACACAATAGAGCTTCCAAACGGCTCCACAGGGGTCAGGGGCGTCTGTTTTTCCATGGACGGGAAATACGTATATGTCACCCACGTGCTGGCCAGGTATCAGCTTCCCACGACCCAGTTGGAGCGCGGGTGGATGAACACGAACGCGCTGAGCGTAATCGACGTAAAAAAGCAGGCGCTGCTGAACACAGTGCTTCTCGATGACGTGGATCTGGGCGCTGCCAACCCGTGGGGAGTGGTCTGCACAGGAGCCGGCACAGGCGGTTATGTGTGCGTGGCTCTTGCAGGCACGCACGAGCTTTGTGTGATTGAGCAAGCCGCGCTTCACGACCGGCTCGATCGGGCGGCCTCGGGCGAAAAGGTGACAGCAGTTACATCCGGGCCGGACGATGTTCAGGTCGACCTTTCTTTTCTCGTTGGCATCAAGAAACGCTTTCCTCTCACAGGAAAAGGTCCGCGCGCCCTCGTTGCGAACGGAGATGTTGTATACGTTGCGGAGTATTTCACGGATTCGATAAGCGCCGTGGATCTGGGCGGGAGTGACATTTCACAGAAACCCGTTTCAATTCCGCTTGCTCCGGACAGGCAGGCGCCGACAATGGCGAGAAGAGGCGAGATCTGTTTCAATGACGCCATGCTCTGTTTCCAGAGGTGGCAGAGCTGCGCGAGCTGCCATCCCGGGGCCAGGGCGGACGGGCTCAACTGGGATCTTATGAACGACGGCATGGGAAACCACAAGAACACGAAAAGCCTGCTTCTCGTGTTTGATACCCCGCCCATGATGATCACCGGCATCCGCGACAACGCGAAGATGGCGGTCCGAGCCGGGATCAGGCACATCCAGTTTGCAGTGCGGCCGGAAGAGGATGCTGAAGCGATCGACGCGTACCTGAAGTCGATCAGGCCTGTGCCGAGCCCGTTTCTCGAAGACGGGAAACTGAGCGCTGCTGCTGAGCGGGGAAAAGAACATTTTTTCAAGTCGGGCTGTGCTGTCTGCCACCCCGGGCCGATTTATACCGACCTCAAGGCGTACGATGTTGGAACGGGCAAGCGGAGGGAAAAAGGCGCCAAGCTCGACACACCAACGCTCATCGAGACCTGGAGGACCGGTCCCTGGCTAAACGACGGTCGTGCCGAAACAATGCGTGACATGCTCAAGAAGCACAACCGCGGCGACATGCACGGGGCCGTATCCGAGCTCAGCGAAGATGAGACGAGCGACCTGGTCGAGTATGTTCTGTCTCTTTGACGAACCGGATGCTTTTGTTCGGAGTGAACATGAAAAGACAAGTCCGGCTCGGGATCGACATGATCAGCCATGCTATCGCCTCGCGCGAGGAGCATTTCATTACTGCAACGCGAATCTGTGGCGAGAGCCATGGCGATCTTTTCAAAAGGGCTGCAAAAGCGATCAAGGGGAAAGGTGCTCGGATCATATCCCAGGAGGTGTTTGGTTTTCCGGACGCCCGCGATCGCGGAAGGGCTGCGCTCGAGACTGCGTTTGGTGCTTTGCGCTGGCCGGTTACCTGGGTCGAAGAGTGTGTGGACGGGGCAGCAACCGACATGGCCGGGGTCCAGGTTCATGCGGTATCAGGCGCACCTGTTGAACCGGTGGAGATGGACGGCGTGGTCGTTGGAACGGTTGTCGATTACGACGATGCTTCCGTGTGCCGCCTCGGGGGGCTTCTGCCGGATGATCCGTCGAGCGATCGTTCCGCTCAGACGCGTTCCGTTTTGGAGCTGATGGAAGCAGCCCTGAGATCGGCTGGAATGGATTTCAGCCGGGTTGTGCGCACATGGTTCTTCAACCGCGATATCCTTTCCTGGTACGGGGAGTTCAACAAGGCCAGGGACCGGTTTTTCAAGGACAGGAGCGTGTATGACGGCCTGGTTCCCGCTTCAACAGGGGTTGGCGGGCGGAACCGGGCGGGCGCGGCCTTGGCAGCCGGCCTGATCGCAATCGATCCCAAAAAGGAAACGGCGCGCGCAAGGGCGGTTGCTTCGCCGCTACAATGCCCGGCGCTGGAATACGGAAGCTCGTTCAGCCGCGCTGTGGAGGCAGAGCTTTCGGGCGTGCACTGCTTGTGGATATCAGGGACGGCGAGCATAGAACCCGAGGGGAAGACACTGCATGTGGGCGATGCAGATGCCCAGGTAAGCCTGACCATGGAGGTGGTTCGAGCCATTCTCGAATCCCGGGGCATGGGCTGGGAGGATCTGACAAGAGCGATCGCCTATTTCAAGCATCCGGAGTACTTGACCGCCTTCATCCGCTATTGCGAGGGCCAAAGCCTTCCGGCTCTGCCTGTCGTGCCGGTCCATTGCGACATCTGCCGCGACGACCTTCTTTTCGAGATCGAGGCGGATGCTGTGAAAAAGCTGTAAGCCCGCATGTTTCATACTCATCGTAGCGAGGCGCTGTAAACTGTGTTGTGGCAAGGCGCATGGCAGGAGACGGCCGCAGGCCTGTTAATTACAGGCTGAGGATCGTCTCCTGCCATGAAACGCAGCCACAGCGCAGTTTACGGCGCCGCAGTAGATTAGTATGAAACATGCGGGTAAGGGCGAAAACCCCTTCGCCCTGTTTGCAATTCGTCCTGGCGCGGGACGGGAATAATTGTTAACTGTTTTTCCGGTTCGATGTTGCGGCATTGAAGGTCCGGGAGTGGGCGCGTGTCGAGAAAAGAGAAGGCCTGGGAAAGAAAACAGCCCGATGTTTGGGAGTACGAACTTCCCGGCGGGTGGATAGTTCTTGCCGGAAAGACCAGCGCTGACAACGATCACCTGAGTCTGCGAGCGGCCGGACCGAATGATATGTGGTTTCATGTTCGGGGGATGCCTGGAAGCCATGTGATCCTGCGCGTATGCGAAAACGAGGAGCCGGACCGGGAAACCGTCAAGGCAGCCGCTGCCGTTGCCGCGTACCACAGCAAGGCCAGGACCGGGGGAACGGTTGCGGTTTCCTGCACCAGGGCATGTTTCGTGACCAAGCCCCGCGGAGCTGAACCCGGCACGGTTAACATCCGCAAGGAGTGGTTGATCAAGGTCAAGCCGGGGTTGCCCGGGTGAGCCTCAGCGACACACGAGGGGAACAAGCGATCCCGGCATTTTTCCCATTACAGGTCCGATCCCCGTGTTCTTCTTGTACCGGCGTTTTTTCTGTCTTGACAAACCGTACGACCCCAGATGGGATACCAGGCAGCCTCAGCGGGACGCATGCTGAATAAAAAGCGTCAGGGCCGGGTAGATACCTCGAAGAGAGAGCGTTATATGAAAAAAAAGAACGTGTTGCTTGTGGTTGTTGATTGCTTGAGGGCGGACTTTGTTTACGAGAATAAGGCGTTCATCCCAAACATGGATAAACTCAGGGAGGAAGGTTTTTCTTTTCTGAACACAATAGCATCCACAACCACGACAACGCCCTCGTTCTCGAGCTTGATCACGGGAATGTACCCGTTTGAAAACGGCGTCAGGAGCCACTCCGGCTACAGCCTGGGCAAGGAGATGGTGACCTTCCCCCAAACAATGCAGGAGAATGGTTATCACACCTACGCGGAGTTGACCGGCCCACTAGGTTCCGAGATCGGGCTTGCCAAGGGCTTCGATGAATACAATCACAGAACCAGAAAGATGACAATACACACCGGCTGGGGGGACCGGTTCATAGCCAGGCTGAAAAATCATTACAAGGAGCCATGGCTCGTTATGCTGCACATTTGGCCGCCCCATGAACCCAGGGAGGTTCTTCCCGAGTGCGACAACAGAAAGTGCGGTTCAACCACTTATGCAAGATCATTATCAAGCGTGGACAAGTATGTCGGGAAACTAATAGGGAATCTGGATGACAATACAGCAGTTGTGCTAACCGGAGACCACGGAGAGGAAATTGCAAAATCATCGTTGGACAAGCGGCAGAGAAAAATTAGGAGAAAAATATTCAAATTCATGCTGAAGCACAACCTGACAAAAAAACCGTTTTCAAAAGGTATGAGGGGAATTCAGGTCGGGCACGGTTATGGCGTATATGACATCCTGGTGAAGATCCCGTTGATATTCCGCGACAAAGACATTTTACCCAGCGGAAATTCGATGGTACAGGTCAGGCAGATAGATATCTTTCCAACAATAGCGGAGTTTCTCGAGCTGGACTATAACAGAGACATATCTGGAAAAAGCGTGATGCCGATAGTCAAGGGCGATGACAAAACCAACAGGGACGCATTAATCGAGGCTGTCGGTACCGTGATCCCGGACAAGAAAGACTGGGTTGCCGGTCTCAGGGTGGATAACAAATACAAGTACATATACTCGCCGTTCAGGGACGATTTCGAGGAAGAGCTCTATGACCTTGAAGCAGACCCCGGCGAGAGAAAAAACATCGCTTCCGATAACAAGGGGTGGATTTCCGGGTATAAGAAGAAGATCGAGGATATGAAAACAACCGATCTGAAGGGAGATAAGATAAGCGATTCAGACGAAAAAAAGGTAATGGAGAGGCTGAAGGAGCTCGGTTATTTGGACTGACCTGGGCCAAGTTGGGGAGTAATGGATGGGCCGACGGAAAGCCCGGAATAACAAGAGAGCCAAAGGTGAAGCCGGAAAGGAGGAACTCCCGTTCCTGTTCGGTGTAAAGGGACGGGAGCGCATCGCGCAGGTTGTATGCGGTGCTGTTTTTTTACTTGTCGCGGCTGCAATCGCTTACGCGCCGGCGCTTGAATGCGGTTTTATATGGGACGATCCCCAGTATTTGATCAACAACCCCACGATCAAAAACGCTTCCGGGCTGAAAGACATCTGGTTCGGCATCGAAAGGTCGCCTGACGCCTTTTTCGCGCTGAAACCGGCCACACCGCAGTACTACCCCCTCGTGTTCACCACGTTCTGGATCGAACACAGCCTGTGGGAGTTCGACTCCTACGGATACCATCTCACCAACATCCTGCTTCACGCCTTGAACGCGGTGCTGCTCTGGTTCGTGCTGCGCAAGCTGTCCGTTCCGGGCGCGTTCGCGGCCGCTGCGGTTTTTGCGCTCCATCCCGTTCACGTGGAATCTGTCGCGTGGATAACCGAACGCAAGAACGTCTTGTCTCTCTTTTTTTATCTCGCCTCCGCATTGGTTTACCTGAGATTCGCCCTGCCTGCTCCGGTTTCTTCCGGGGAAAAATCCCTGTCCGGAGGCTCGGCGCGCCAGCTGGGGATGTACGTGATTTCCGGTTTTCTTTTTTCTCTTTCCCTGCTCAGCAAGACGGTTGCCTGCACCATGCCCGCAGCGATCCTGCTGGTGCTGTGGTGGAAGAAGGAAAGCATCCGTCCGCGCGACGTTGTCCCGCTAGTTCCGTTTTTCGTGCTCGGAATCCTGATGGGATGCCTGACCGCTGTCATGGAAGAAACCCACGTGGGCGCAAGCGGCACGGAGTGGTCCCTGTCCTTCCTTGCCCGCTGCCTTGTTGCCGGGAGGGTTCCGTGGTTTTACGCGTGGAAGCTTGCCTGGCCCGCGAACCTCATGTTCATCTATCCCCGCTGGGAGATCGATACCAGCGCATTGTGGCAGTACCTGTTTCCCGTGTGCCTTGCGGGGGCTGTCCTTGTTTTGTGGACCATGAGGCGCAAAACAGGCAAGGGGCCCCTGGTTGGAACGCTTTTTTTCATCGGCACGCTGCTGCCGGCGCTCGGTTTTTTTAATGTCTACCCCATGCGGTTTTCGTTTGTGGCAGACCATTTCCAGTACCATGCGAGCATCGGGTTGATAGCCGTGGCTGCCGCCGCTGTTGCGGCTGCCTTGAGAAGGCTCGGCTCACAGGCCGGGGTGGCGGGGTTTGCTTCGTTAGGGGTGGTCTTGTGTGTGTTCGGCGGACTGTGCAGCAGCCAGACCGCTCTTTACCAGAGCCAGGAGGTGCTCTGGCGCCGCACACTATCCAAGAACCCTTCCGCGTGGATCGCCATGACCAACCTGTCCGAGATCCTTGTGGCGCGTGGAGAGGTGGACGAGGGAATGGAGCTTTGCTCGAAGGCGCTTGTTTTGAAGCCCGGCCTGCCGGAGGCGCATGGCAACCTGGCCAACGCACTGTACTGCAAGAAGAGGTACGAAGAGGCTTTGGGGCATTATCACAGGGTGCTCGAGCTCGACCCCGGGAACCTGAAGGCAATGAACAACATGGCTGCGACTCAGGAGGCGCTTGGAAGGCTCGGCGAAGCGGCAGCCGGGTACAGGGCGGCGCTTGCCCTGGAGCCCGATTACGCCAGCGCCCATTACAACCTGGCGAACGTGCTTGTAAAGCAGGGAAACAATGAAGACGCTGTGACGCACTATTCCGCGGCGATCGAGTTGGATCCGGATTTCTTGAACGCCCTTTACAAGCTCGGCTCCCTTTACTTGAGCACCGGAGAACACGAAAAAGGAAAGGCGAGCCTGAGGAAAGCGTTGAGCCTCGCACGAAAAGCCGGGCGCCGGGACATGGTCCGGAAAATCGAGGCGGTCCTGCAGTAGGGGCGAAAAATTTTTCACCCTCTGCTGGGATCGGGTTCGGATCCGGACGGGCGGTTCGCGAGCCGCTCTACGGCGTCCCCCTCAAACCATCCACAATGCTCCCGAGCCAAGCGATCCCCTTATTCCTGGCCTCATCGTCAAGGCCATGGCTTACGAGGCCGACGAAATCGTCTTTGAACGATGCGTTTTTATCGTTTAGCTTTTTAATCAGCATGTCGCGGGCCGCCTCGTCCCCCCGGGCATTTTCGAACCCGAGAAGGGTCTCGCGCGCGCCGGGCCACCACTGCACAAAGCCGCGCTGCTGTCGCACAAGCGCATCCTCACCGAGAGCCTCGTTTCGCGCGATTGACTCGTCCATGTTGTTGTGGAGGGTGTCCAGCCTGTCCGTCCTCGTTTCGATCCCGCGGGCGATGATTTTTTGAGCTTCGCCCATGATCTCGCGTTCCAGGGGCGAGCGGGCCGCGCACGATCTGGCGTGGCAGTACCAGTGCCAGAGCGCTGCGAGCTGCGCGATGTACTCTATGCAGTTTTTCACCTTACGCGCTATGCTCTTGTAGCGGAGAAAATCAAAGCCCTGTACCTCGCCGTGATCTCCACCGGAGCCGAAGGAGAGGACGCCTTCTCCAACATCCGCAACCTGGCGAGAACCCGCGGCAACAACAGATCCGTAGCCGATTTTCAACGGGCCGATAAGGCTCGTGTGCCCGCCTATGAATATTCTCGGCGAATTGTAAAACACGCCGCGCACCGCGTCCCCGATCAACGATGCCGTTGCCTTATCCCCTGACCTGCCGAAAGGCGTGAAGTTGAAGTGAATGACACCGCTTCCCACCTCGCTGTGGTCTTTTCGCCCTGTCCCGCCGGACATGAACACATCGCAGAAGTTGATCTCGCTGCCGAGAACAACGTTGGCCAGAAGAAAAGTGTGCTTCACATCAACGCTGAAGCTCAGCTCGACCCCCTCTTCGAGCAGGCAGTTTTCGCGGACCCTGATCGATGAACCGAGTTTTGCGCCGTTGAGAAGCACAGAGCTGTCGAACGAGCCGCTGCCCAGGCGTACATCCTTGCCGAGGACCATATTGTTGAGCACGCACGGCCCTGTGGATCCGATTGAGGCTCCGCTCCGGATCAGGCTCCGTTTTCCGGTGATGCGGCTTCCGGGGTGGATCGATGCCCTCTCCTCGATGCGGCCGAGATCAACTTCCCCTCCAATGAAAACGCCTTCAGTACCGCATGGAAAAAGCACTCCTTTTCGGCTCAGCCTGTCCAGCCTTTCAAGGTTCTGTTTTTCAGCGGCTTCTAGCCCTCCGTCGGAGCCGGACCCGGCTGAATGGGTGGTTTCGTTCATCGATGAATAAACTCCAGGAAAATGAGAGATTAAAACCTGTTCTTCAGGACCATCGTCAAGCTGTATAACAATCCGCGCCGAAAAATTAAAGTTAGAGGTTTAATAGCTTGGCGTATTCGATTTCGTACAGGACATTGTCACGCACCCGGTGAAGCTCCTTGAACCCGGGGACGATCCCTCTTGTCAACGGAAGCAACCCGAGGTGATCCTTGTCCGGAATGATGTGTGTCACGTTGTAGTACTTTGCCACTTTGATTAAATCTTCGATGCGGGCGAACGGGAGCTGAACCGTTTTGTTTCCAGATGAGAAATGGACGCCCCAGGGGCGGCTTGTCATTATCACTGACCCTGGAATGTTTTGCTTGATCCAGTCCGCCATCATGGTCCAGGTTTTGCCGCCTTCTTTCCATGGGTGCATTGCATTGTTTCGCGCGTACACGAGGTCAGTGTGCTCTTGATGTGCCCAGACAGCGAAAAGGGCGAGCAGCAGGGCTCCCGCGGCAAAACGCGGCAAGCGTGTCCGTGACAGGATTTGGCCGGTTATCGTGCGCAGGGTGGCCCACCCCATGATCATCACCATCGGGATGATGGAGACGTTGTAACGCGGGTTCGGAATCCACAGCATCGAAAGAAACGCGACCAGGAAGAGGCCGATCAGGATGAACAGACCGTATTCCCGCAAGGCGTACGGCTCGACAGCGTTCAGGATGCGGGAGCGGTCCGGCTGAACCCGGCGCATCCGCAGCAGGGCCCGGTACGCTGCGCAGAAGAGGTAGAGCAGCATCCCGAGCGCGGCCGGGATACCGATCCAGTAGGTTGAAATGTCGCGGAATGTGAAGGGCCCCGGGGACAGATCGCCCATCACGAAAATACGCGAGTCTTTCTGAAGAAAAAGAAGCCTGAGATCGAGCAGGAAGAACTCGATGCTTTTTTCGAGAAGGCGCCTCGGCTGACTGATCTTGTCGAACGCGCCCGGCGGTTCCCTGTCCCAGTAAAGCCCGTACGAGTGATCTTTCCAATCCTCCCAGCCCACGTAGCCTGCAACGTGTTTGTGCGAGCAGTAGAGCGGGTCCTTGAAAAGGATCGTGTTCCTTATCAGCCACGGCATCAGCAGGAGCACGAAGAGAACCGCCCCAAGGATGAAGAAGCGGTGGTGCCTGCCGGTCAACGGCCTGGGCCGCGGGCGCATCGCGTGGAGAATGTAAAAGCAAACGAAAGCGGGCGCTATGATCAGAGCGAGCCCTTTCGAGTAAAAGCCGAGAGCCATGGCCGCTCCCATCGGCAGGAACCATTTCGGATTTTCGATCCCCTTGAGTGCGAACAGGGTCGCGCAGATCACGAAAAACGCGAGAACGAGGTCGGCAAGGGCGAAGAGCGACCAGCTGAAGACCGGTTCGTAGAGGAGGATGGAGAGGGCGGAAGCGAGCGCGACGGTTTCGGAGCGGGTTACCCTGCGGGCCAGCGCGCTGGTCATGAGCGGAAGGCCGAAGCACGATATCAGAAGAGAGGGCAGCTTTGCCGCGAACGCGGTTTTTCCAAGCCACAGGAAGAAAGGGACGATCAGGAAGGAGTAGAAGGGAGGCCATGTGTCTTCAGGGTGGGAGATGCCCGGGTTGAACTTACGAAAGTGCATGGAGATGTAGTCCACCTCGAGCATCCGTCCCGAGATCAGGGAGTCGGCCATCTCCGCGTACCCCGCCGGATCCGCGAGGCCGATGAACGCGATCGGCCCGGCGATCTTCACCTTCCAGACGAAGACAGCCAGCCCCACAAGAAACACCAGGGTGGCCACACACCAGCGTTTCAATGTTGGCCGGGCAGTTTTCGCCGGGTTCAGGTCGCTCGCAGCATGCAGAAGGCGGGGGGAAGAGAACATCTATGCGCGAACTCCTTTCATGGAACGTTTCCGTTATTTGTTCGGCGAGGCGAGAAAGCCCAGTGTTGCCCCGATAACCGCAAAAGGAGTCAAGATGGGCAGGAAATATGCGGGTGTACCGAACCCCATCACAAAGGCCGTGTTTTTTCGCATGAAGTTTTTTTTCTCATTCAGGTTGTAGTACTTGCGGGCCATGATGAAATCGAAGATCGTGAGCGAAGCCATGTACGGTCCGGCCAAAGCGAAAAGCACCCCACCCAGGCCGGCCGAGAGAAGCGAGATGATGCAGAGCAGGATCGAGATGCCGAGCTGATAGAGGGCCAGCTTCAACGATTCCCTTATTGGGATGATGATCATCCGCTTCACGTATTCCCACGACCACCTCTCATCGAACCGCCTGCCCAGGTATAACTCCTCCACCTTCTCCGAAAGGATGTCGTAGAACGGCGAGTTTATTACCGTGGATAAGATGAGCGTCAAAAAGAAACTCAGAAGAACGAAAAAAAGCACGAGCATGACGTAAAAGAGCGCGTACAGCGCCAAGCGAAGCCACTCGAGCATGGAAATCCACTCGGAATCCAGAAAACCGAGCATCGGATCTATTATCCAGACACAGCCGAAAATCAGGCCTGCGAAGATCACGATGCAGATAAGCAGGGGGATGATGATGTATTTGAAAAGACACGGGTTGCGCCCGAGGAACCCGAATCCCGCGAGATAACAGCCGAACCCCGCGGCGTAGCCGCCGAACAGGCCGCCTTTTGGCGCGGGTGTGCGGAACTTATCGGCAAGGGCTGCCTTACCGGCACAGCGCGGGCACGGTTTGCCTATCGGAGCTGCATGGCCGCAATTTGCGCATCTGATCGTTTTCATCACTTGTTCCATGCCGAGAATAGGATGGTTTTGATATCGGATTGTATCGGGTTGCTCGGCGGTTGTCCCGAAAAAACAGAGCGTCATTAATCCTCTTCCGCCGCGGCAGATGAGCATGAAACAAGCGGGTTAGAATCCGGATCACGAGAGAAAATCGGATTTAGATGGAGGCGTTTGTCAGGATTTGCTATTTTGTTTTTATCGCCCGTGTGGGCGGTTCGATGAGTGGGTACCTTTCCTTCGAATATGGTTTGAACAATGAAAACCACGTCTTTTTTAGCATTTCTTGTGCTGCTGGCATCGACAGCTTGTTCCGGCTATCTCGAAGACCGCCTGAAGGACGCTGCGGAGATGTGCGAGCTGAGCGCCGGAATATCTGTAGGCTTGGAAGGCAATGTGCGCGCAACCAAACTGCTGCAGGTCGGGTTCGGTTCATACACCGGCGACTGGTTTGGTGTCACCGAAGGAAGGTTCGCCTGCTGGAGCGAAAACCGGGTGGAGCTCGGTCTCTCTCCGTTTTACTTTCACGAGCTGTTCCGGACAGGCGATCCCCTTCTGAGCATCAGTCATCCTTTTCCATGCGATGGTGGCTATGGGGAGTATCTGAACGATTTTTTTCTAATCACGGACCGGGGCTTTTTCGAGTTCGGCCTGACCGCAAACCTGATTGCGGTGGGCGTGAACGCCTCTTTCGAGGGGGCTGAGTTTGTCGATTGGCTGACGGGCTGGTTCGGGCACGACCTGCTTTCGGATGATGCGTATTCAAGGACATTGGAAGAGCTCCTTGCCGGCATGCAGAGCCCGAATTCGCGTGTCCGAGCGGCCTCGGCCCGCGCCATGCGGCTGAGGACAGGGCAAGCCCACGGTTATATCGTTGCCACGCCCAAGGAAGAGTTCACCGAGAAACAGATCGATGCCTGCCGCCGCTGGGAGCGATGGTTGGCTGGCACCGTTTTTGTCGGAGAAAAGCGATAGCTCTGGAGTTCAGGGAAGAGAAGAGGCGGCATGGAGGGCGCCGCTCCGTCAGCCGCCGGAACGAAGAGGCGGCAACAGAGTGCCGCCCTCCAGAAGAAACGGCATGC